>CBIGPO010000127.1:0-1538 GCA_966191635.1 uncultured Luteibacter sp. | reverse complement strand
CGACGATACCACCAACGCGCAACCTCAGTTCAAGACGTTGTCTCTAACGGCTGCTGACTCACGTCGGCCCCTGGCACAAAACGGTCGTCGCGGGATGTCCGCTCCTGGCACCAAGCCGACATCAACTGGGCGAGGAGAGGCGTCCGCTTCCAGGGGGAAAGCGGACATGCCGCGGACTGGCTGTCACTTCCGAGTCTGATGCTGTGGACGGCGCCCACTCTGAGGCATCGGAGTGCCATAGGGTGGTTGCGTTGAAGTGCACCACTTTGAGGGGAGCCGTCCATGGGCGAGGTTATCACAATCGGTCTCGATATTGCGAAGTCGGTATTCCAGGCTCACGGCGTCGACGGGGCCGGGGCGGTAGTTATTCGCAAGCGCGTCAGTCGGGCGAAGCTGCTGGAGTTCTTTGCCAGCCTGCAGCCGTGCCTGGTCGGCATCGAGGCCTGTCCCGCGGCCCATCACTGGGGTCGCGAGCTGCAGGCCCTTGGCCACACGGTGAAGCTGATGCCGCCGAGCTACGTGAAGGCCTATCTCAAGCGTAGCAAGAACGACGCGAACGATGCGGCGGCGATCTGCGAGGCAGTGACGCGGCCATCGATGCGGTTTGTTCCGATCAAGACCAAGGAGCAACAGGCCGCCTTGATGCTGCACCGGGCCCGACAGTTGCTGGTGCGTCAGCGCACGATGTTGAGCAACGCCATACGTGGGCATCTGGCCGAACTCGGCATCGTGTCGGCGAAAGGCCGCAAAGGAACCGGCGCTTTGCTCGAGATCATTGCCGATGCCGAGGATGGCCGGGTTCCCCCAGCGGCCCGCGGGATACTCGATGTGCTGGCGAGGCAGTACAGCGCCCTCGGAGCCGAGATCGGATCGATCGACCGGAGTATCGTGGCCTGGCACCGGTCGTGCGAGGCGAGTCGGCGACTGGAAGAGATTCCAGGTATTGGTCCGATCGTCGCCACTGCCCTCGTTGCCGAGATCGGCGACTGGAAGGCGTTCGGGTCGGGTCGCAACCTGGCGGCGTGGATTGGGCTGGTGCCCAAGCAGCAGTCGAGCGGCGGCAAGGACAAGCTTGGCCGTATCACCAAGCAAGGCAACCGATACCTGCGGTGGCTGCTTGTCGCCGGGGCGATGGCCGTCATCCGCTACGCACAGAAGCACGGCACGCTGAAGCGGCCATGGCTTGGACGGTTGATGGAGCGCCGCCCGACCAAGCTGGCGGCCGTCGCACTGGCAAACAAGATTGCGCGGATGGCCTGGGCCATCATCGTCCACGGCGATCGATACAGGGAGCCGAAGCCATTGCTGGCGGCGTGAGAGTGGCCTGCAGAAGACCGGCAATACCTATTGGCGAGGGCATGACGACGTAATGCAGATACGGTCGTTCCGGGGATCGGGAGAGCCCGTTTGGGTCAGCGCACTTCAAAGTGCGGGAGTTCGATTGGGACCCGATCCGCGCAGAGCATTAGGGCCAGCGGCCGCTCCTGCCGCATCAACAGGCCGGACACGTGACCGCACCCGACCAATGCTGCACGAAC
>CBIGPO010000126.1:0-1568 GCA_966191635.1 uncultured Luteibacter sp. | reverse complement strand
CCGCCACTTCAGCACCTCCGTGGTGGCTGGCGTCTCGTTATGATATGTTGAGGTTGTAGTGAAGTGGCAGAGGACAATTCGAAACGTCGGCCTCGGGGGTCACCCAAATCCGGCCATAGAGGGTCACTTCAAAACCGGCCATAGATAAACCGCTAAACCAGGACGTTAACTCAGACGTGAGGGCGATTACCCTGCGTCGATGTGAGCAACGTCTTGAACGAGCAAACGAAACAACAAGTCATCGCGCTGGGGCGGCTGGGATGGTCGCTGCGGCGCATTCAGAAGACCACGGGCGTCCGCCGCGAAACGGCGGCAGCCTATCTGAGAGAGGCTGGGGTTGCTGTAAGGCCACCAGGTTTGTGGGGACATCGGTCCGCAGTTGCCGACTACGCACCTGGACCGGCGACCGGCGTCGCTGCCGGACCACCTCCCGCAAAGCCGGCCATAGGGGTGACCACCGACTTTGGCGCGGAGTTGGCCACCCTGCCGGATTCCGGCGAAGCCCCTCCGGATGTCGAGGTGACCACCGGCGCGGCACTTGCCACCGGCGACGGCGCCGACCTGGCCCACGCAAAACCGGCCATAGAGGTGACCACCGACTTTGGCGTAGCGCCGGCGGCCGAAGCGGTGCCGCCGCCGTCAGCGTCGGCCAGTGCGTGTGCGGTGCATCGCGACGCTATCGAACTGGGGCTCTCCCGCGGCCGCAACGCCATGGCCATCTGGCAGGATCTGGTCGACACCCGGGGCTTCGCCGGCGGCTATCAGAGCGTCAAGCGCTTCGTACGCAAACTGCTCGGCGGCTCGTCCAAGGAAGCCTGTGCGGTGATCGAGACTGCGGTCGGTGAGGAGGCCCAGGTTGATTACGGCACCGGCCCCATGGTCCGCGACCCGCACAGCGGCAAGTATCGCCGCATGCGCCTGTTCGTGCTGACTCTCGGTTACAGCCGCAAGTCGGTCCGCCTCCTGGTGTTCCAATCCAGCACGCAAACCTGGGCCGAGTTGCATGAGCAGGCCTTCCGCCGGCTGGGTGGCTGCACGCGAGTGGTCGTGCTCGACAACCTTGGCGAGGGTGTACTCAAGCCCGATATCTACGATCCCACGCTCAACCCTGTGTACGCGGACATGCTGCGGCACTACGGCGTGGTCGCGATGCCTTGCCGCGTGGCGGATCCCGATCGCAAGGGGAAGGTCGAGAGCGGCGTGGGCCATGCGCAGAAGACACCGTTGAAGGGCATGCGTTTCGAAAGCCCTCAAGAGGCACAGGCCTACCTGGATCATTGGGAAGCACGCTGGGCCGACACGCGCATCCATGGCACCACCAAGCGGCAGGTCGCCGCCATGTTTGCCGAAGAGAAACCCACGTTGCTGCCACTGCCACTGGAACCGTTTCGCTATTACCAGTACGGCGAGCGCATCGTGCATCTGGACGGCTGCGTCGAAGTCGAAGCCGCCTACTACGGAGCGCCGCCGGGCTGGA
Source organism: uncultured Luteibacter sp. (assembly GCA_966191635.1). Lineage (GTDB taxonomy): Bacteria > Pseudomonadota > Gammaproteobacteria > Xanthomonadales > Rhodanobacteraceae > Luteibacter. The sequence goes on along the minus strand of CBIGPO010000126.1, from coordinate 91 downwards.
TCGGGCGTGTGCTTCGAGTGCAATGGGATGAGCTGTACGTTCGTCTGCTCGATCCCAAGACCGGGCAACTGCTGCGCGAACACGTGCGCCA
>CBIGPO010000125.1:0-1575 GCA_966191635.1 uncultured Luteibacter sp. | reverse complement strand
AAGCACGCTCCCGTCAAAGATGGGCGTAGACGCGCTGACCCTGCCTGTTCGCTGTGGGGCTTTCATGGCGCCCCCCGATGCGGTGGATGATGTCCGCCTGCAACACCGTGCTGGATTTGAGCTACAATGCTGCGAGCACCATGCGGGGAGATACCGACGTGAAGAAGCTGACGGTCGGCTTGGCACGCGAGTGGATGATCGCTCTCATCGTCGTATGCATCGTCATTCTCGTGCTCATCGGGATTGCCACGTGGTGGGTCGCATGACATCCGGGAGCGCACAGAGAGGCCACTGACGTGCTCAACGATTGGCAGCGCGCGTCGTTTGGGGTGTTCGGCTGCTTCGGCGTGTCTGTCGGTCTGCTCTGCCTGGCGGTCTGGCTCATCTGGCAGATCATGGAGTCCATGGGTCCCTGTGTCTGGGAGGTCTGTCATGATGGGGTGGGCGGGAAGCCGTTGGGTCCTTGGCGCTTGACGCCGTGAGCCGGCTCGGTCTCCCGCCCGTTCCATCTATCAACCTGAACAGTTGCACGAGGCTGCACCAACAGACCTCGCATCACAGGGACAGGCACCGTGATCATAACCCTTCGTTGTGTCGGAATCGACGTCTCCAAACATCATCTCGATATCTTCGATGAAGGCATCGGCGTGTCGGAACGCGTCGCCAACGCGCCACATGCCATTACAGAGCTGGTGGCGCGTTGGCGATGCGATGCGCTGGTCGTCTTTGAGGCCACCGGCGTCTACGACCTCGAGCTTCGCGAGGCGCTGTGTGCGGCCGACATCCGCTTCGCCCGGATCAATCCTGCCCGGGCTCGCGACTTTGCCCGTGCCAGCGGCCAACTCGCCAAGACCGACCCGATCGACGCACGGATGCTCGCCGCCTTCGCGCGCGCCATGCGGCCCGCCACCGAGCAGGTCTCTACGCCTGCCCGCAACGCCTTGGCGCGACTGGCAAAACGGCGGGATCAACTGGTCCTCATGCGAGCCCAGGAGAAGAACCGTCGCAGTGAAGCCGGGGACCGCGCCATGGTCGAACGCATCTGCCGCCTCATCGAAGTCCTCGATCACGAGATCGCCGAGATCGAGGCTGACATCAGCGCGCTCATCAAAGCCGAACCGGAAATCTCCGACGATGCACAACTCATGCGCTCGCTGCCCGGTGTGGGCCCCGTGGCCTGCATGCAACTCATCGCGCAGATGCCGGAACTCGGACACGTCGGGCCGAAGCAGGCAGCGGCGCTTGCGGGCCTGGCTCCCTTCAACGTCGACAGCGGCGCCTATCGCGGCAAGCGTAAGATCCGCGGCGGGCGCAAGCGTGTCCGTAATGCCCTCTACATGGCCGCCCTCAACGCGGTCCGCCGCGCCGATCGCTTCAAGGTCTTCTACGCAAAGCTGCGAAAGGCCGGCAAACCGGCAAAGCTCGCCCTCATTGCCGTCGCCAGAAAGCTCTTGACCATCCTCAACGCCATCATGCGCGACAGGAAAGCCTACATGCCGGCTCAACAAACATAACAGTTGCCGGCTCTCGTTCCGTTCGGCTTCGCCTCTCTGCACTCGGCCGGGACACGAGACC
>CBIGPO010000124.1:0-1591 GCA_966191635.1 uncultured Luteibacter sp. | reverse complement strand
ATAGGATTCATGCCAAGCCAAGCGTGCGAACTCTGGAGTTTGGCCGACTGCGCTCGGTGCCGTCGCCTGATGTGTTGGAATTTGGCGTGACGTGATCTCCGGCGTTTTGAGAGTACCGAGTCAGGCAGCGAGGTCAATCTGTTGATCGATGGGGTTTGTGGCGAGCGTCTGCCAACCATCGACTTTCCGCATGTTGATCTGCCCCGAGGCGAGCAGCGCCCAGAACAACATCGCAGCAGTATCGGCCGACGGCAGCACGGTCTGGGTTTTGATCCGTCGCTTGAACTCCTCATGCAGACGCTCGATCGCGTTCGTTGTTCTCGCGCTTCGCCATTGGCTCGGCGGCAGGCGGGTGAAGGTGAAGAGGCGCTCGCCGGCTTCCTCCAGGCAGTCGGCGACGGGGCGATGACGGAGCCGCCACTTTCGGATGAAGGCCTTACGGCGGGTCTCGATTTCCTCGGGCGTGGCGGCGTAGATCATGTCGGTGTAATCGGTGGTGATCTCGTCGTGCAGGCGCTCGGTCGCGTGGGCGAGTAGGTTCCTGTGCTTATGGACCGTGCACCTCTGAACCGGCACGCCGTACCAGACCGCGGCGATTGCCTTTTCCAGCCCCGACGCGCCGTCCACGATGAGGAAGGCAGGACGACGTAGACCGCGATCGATCAGATCGTCGAGAACGGCACGCCAGGCCTCAGTGCTCTCTCCACCCATGCTCTTGAGCGCCAGCAGCACTTTCTGGCCGTCCTCGCGCACGCCGATGACGACAAGCAATGATATCGAGGTGGCCTTGCGGTCGAGCCGGACCCGCACCACGGTGCCGTCGAGGATCAGCCGCACAATTGGCTCCTCCGCGAGCGAGCGGGCGTTCCAGGCCTCCCAGTCGGCCTTCACCTTCCGCCACACCCGGCTCACCGTGTCCTTGCCGACTGCACCGCCGAACAGCGCCGCAAGTGCTCGGCGGACCCGGCGCGTGTTGGTGCCAGCGAGGTATGTACTTGCAATCAGCGCATCGGCGGCCAGCGTGCGGCGCTGATAGGCCCGCAGCATCTTGCTCTTCCACTCCGTCGTCTGGCCATCGGGGCCGTCGAGCCGGGCGCGCGGAACCGCGATTTCGGTCCGCCCGAAGGTGCCCATCAGCGAACGGGAACGATGGCCATGCCGGTGGCCGGTGACACCAACCGGCCCGTCAGCGTCACCGCTCGACGACTGCGAACGCCGGCCGTATCGCGGGCGCATCAGTGCCGCATCCAGCTCGCCCTCGACCATTGCCTGGATGAATCCGCGCACCCGATCGCGCACTCCAGCTTCGATGGGATCGAACCAGTCGTCGAACAAATAACCCGCCGTCTCAGCGGCAGGCTGCGAGGAATCAGACTTCCTGGTAATGTTTTCCATGGCGTGGTCTCCAGTCCGACGCACCAACGCCGGACGATTCGAGGTTGATCACCCCGGAGACTACGCCACCCTCAATTCCTACCACCCCGTCGACGGGACCAGCGCCCGCGCCGCATGGGTGCCGTACCCGAGATCGGCCCAACTGATCCAACCGGGCGCAGCAGCGGCCGTGATCACAGTTCCTTCAATGGCTTGG
>CBIGPO010000123.1:0-1600 GCA_966191635.1 uncultured Luteibacter sp. | reverse complement strand
AGGCGCTCACGCTCGAGCATGTTCAGGAAGTCGGTGTTGCCGCCCACGTTCAGCTGGTGGGTGCGCTCCAGCAGCACGCCCCGCTCCTGGAACAGGCGCGCCAGCTTACGGTGGACGATCGTGGCGCCGACCTGCGACTTGATGTCGTCGCCGACGATCGGCAGGCCCTTCTCCTCGAAGCGGCGCCGCCAGTAGGGCTCACGGGCGATGAACACGGGGATGCAGTTGACGAAACCGCAGCCGGCCGCGAGCACCTGCTCGACGTACCACTTGGTCGCCTCCTCGGAGCCGACCGGCAGGTAGCTGACGACCACGTCGGTCTTGGTGTCCTGCAGGATCTTGACGACGTCGGCGGTCTCGCCGGAGGCCTTCGTGATCACCTGCGACAGGTACTTGCCGATGCCGTCGTGGGTCATGCCGCGATACACGGGCACGTCCAGCTTGGGCACGTCGGAGAACTTGACGGTGTTGTTCTGGCCGCTGAAGATCGCCTGCGACAGGTCCTTGCCGACCTTGTCGGCATCGATGTCGAACGCGGCGCTGAACTCGATATCCGAGATGTGGTAGCCACCCAGGTCGACGTGCATCAGGCCGGGCACGGTTTCCCCGGCCTTGGCGTTCTGGTAGTACTCGACGCCCTGCACGAACGACGAGGCGCAGTTGCCGACGCCGACGATGGCGACGCGCACCTTTCCGTTCGAGGCGCGATGTCCGTTTTGCGAGGCCGTTTCGGCCATACCTATCCCTCCGATTTCGCGTTCAGTTGTGTGCGTACGTTGGCGATGCGCTGGACGACGGTGATCGCCGTCAGGGCGGCCAGGATGTAGATCGCGTAGGGCAGCACGCTGCCGACACCGGCGAACGGCAGCACCACAGCGAGCAGCACGATCCGCTCGGCGCGAGCCATCAGGCCGACGTCGCCCTTCAGGCCCAGTGCCTCGGCCTTGGCGCGGGTGTAGCTGACCAGGAACGACCCGACCAGCGCCACGAACACGCAGGCCAGGGCAAGGGTGTCGCCCCGGTCGGCCAGCACCAGGGCGATGGCACCCAGGATCACTCCTTCGCTCATGCGGTCGAGGGTCGAATCGAGGAAGCCGCCGAACGGTGTCATCTTGTCGTGCGCCCGCGCCAGCGCGCCGTCCAGGGCGTCGATCACGGAGCCGGCCACGAACACCACGGTCGCCCACACCCAGTGCTGTTCGTAGATCAGCACACCGGCCACCACGTTCAGCAGGAACCCGCCGGTGGTGAGCTGGTTTGGGGTGAGCGGGATGCTGCGGAAGCTCTGCATGAAGCGCAGCGCGACGCTGCGCCCGCCGTTGGTATACCCGTCCTTGAGACGCGCGAGCGAGGTGGTCATCGCGCGTACTATACCACGCGCGCTATCAAGTGCATGTGGTGCCGCGAATCCCGGTCAGGAGGCCGGATCAAGCCGCAACCGGTGGCGAGCCGAGGCCGGCAGCGTGGGGTGGAAGCGCTCGATCGTCCAGGCGACGCCGAGGGCGACGCCGGCCAGGCAGGCGCCCAGGATCGCGTCAAGCCAGAAGTGGTTGCCGGTTGCCACGATCGAAAACACGATCAGGCAGGGGTAGAGCAGCCA
>CBIGPO010000122.1:0-1619 GCA_966191635.1 uncultured Luteibacter sp. | reverse complement strand
ATCTGCGGCGAAGAATCCGCGATGATCGAATCGATCGAAGGCAAGCGCGGGCTGCCGCGGCATCGCCCGCCTTACGTGGCCCAGGTCGGCTTGTTCGGCCGACCGACCCTCGAGCAGAACGTCGAGACGCTCTACTGGGTGCGGGACATCGTGGAGAAGGGCGCGGCCTGGTTCACCTCATATGGCCGGCGCGAACGCAAAGGCTTCCGCAGCTTCTCGGTGTCGGGCCGCGTGCGCAAGCCGGGCGTGGTGCTGGCGCCCGCCGGCGTCACCGTCCGCGAGCTGATCGAGGAATATTGCGGCGGGATGACCGAAGGCCACGAGTTCAAGGGCTATCTGCCGGGCGGCGCCTCCGGCGGCATCCTGCCGGCATCCATGGCCGACCTGCCGCTCGACTTCGGCACGCTGGAGAAATACGGCTGCTTCGTGGGGTCGCACGCGGTTGTGATCCTCTCGGACAAGGACGATATGAAAGCGGTGGCGCTCAACCTGCTGCGTTTCTTCGAGGACGAGAGCTGCGGCCAGTGCACGCCCTGCCGGGTGGGAACCGAGAAGGCCGTCAAGCTGATGGCAACCGGTCCGTGGGACAAAGCGTTGTTGACCGAGCTGTCGGACGCGATGCGCGACGCCTCGATCTGCGGGCTGGGCCAGGCGGCGCCCAATCCGCTGCTGAGCGTGCTGAAATATTTTCCTGAGGAGCTGAGCAAGCCGCTCGGCAGCTGGTGACGTCATGAGCAGCACGAACGGACACGACAGTTCCGGCGCTCCCGCTCCGGCCACGCCGATGGGCTATGGCCATGACAAGAAGGGCACTGCCGTTGGCGCCGCCAAGAACGACGGCAAGGTACACGTCACGCATCGGAACGAAGAAAGCGGCGGCGCGACCGTCGCCTTCACGCTCGACGGCGTCGAGGTTGACGCGCGTGAAGGCGAAACGATCTGGCAGGTGGCGCAGCGCCACGGCACCGAGATTCCGCACCTGTGCTATTCGCCCAAACCGGGCTACCGCCCTGACGGCAATTGCCGTGCCTGCATGGTGGAGGTCGAGGGCGAACGCGTGCTGGCCGCGAGTTGCATCCGCACGCCGACGCCGGGCATGAAGGTCAAGACCCAGACCGACCGCGCCAAGACGGCACGCCGGATGGTGATAGAGCTTCTCCTGACCGACCAGCCGCCGAAAGATGTCGCGCACGATCCGACTTCGCAATTCTGGGCGACGGCAGAACGACAGAACGTGACTGCGAGCCGATTCGCACGCCACGCCCCGCCGGTGGCCGACCGCAGCCATCCTGCGATGGCGGTCAATCTCGACGCCTGCATCCAGTGCAATCTCTGCGTCCGCGCCTGCCGCGAAGTGCAGGTCAACGACGTCATCGGCATGGCCGGGCGCGGCCATGGCGAGAAGATCGTATTCGACTTCGACGATCCGATGGGTGCGTCGACCTGCGTCGCCTGCGGCGAATGCGTGCAAGCCTGCCCGACCGGTGCGCTGATGCCGGCCACGCTGGTCGATGAAGCCAACGTGCGCACGCAATATCCGGATCGCGAGGTCAATAGCGTGTGCCCCTATTGCGGCGTCGGCTGCCAGCTCACCTACCACATCAAGGACGACAAGCTGC
>CBIGPO010000121.1:0-1667 GCA_966191635.1 uncultured Luteibacter sp. | reverse complement strand
CGGAGTTTAACCCGCGCGTGCTCAACTGGGGCGCCACGCTCCAGTACAGCATGCCCTATCTGAAATCCGCCGTTGCCGATCTCGGTCTGCCCGATTTCGTCAACCGGCTGATTCCCATCGTGGAGGCTTCGTTTCAGACACCGGTCTCAAACACGGCGACGTCCGGCACGGTGACGACCGGGACAATCAATCCGGGGATCATCTACGCCGGAAACACGTACCAGGTAGCAATCGAGGCCATGATCCCGGTGAACCGGCAAAGCGGCACAAGCGTTGGTGTCATCGCCCAGTTGCACTTCTTCCTCGACGACATATTCCCGAACACATTGGGACGGCCCATCTTCGCAAACAACATCAGTACAGGGAGGCCGGCTTTCGGCCGCTAGACATGCGCATCATCGTCACAACCATCGCTGTTATGTTCGCGACGGCAGGCTCAGTCTTCGCACACGCCCATCTTGACCATGCCGCACCGAAAGTCGGCAGCACGGTCGCGCAATCACCTAAGGAAGTCGTGCTGTGGTTCACGGAGAAGCTCGAGCCAGCCTTCAGCTCGATCGACGTCCGTAACGAGCAGGGCGCAGCCGTGAATTCCGGGAAGACAACGCTTATTGGTGACCGCACACAGCTGCGCGTGCCGCTTAAAACCCTGCCGCCGGGAACCTATAAGGTGATCTGGCGTGTCTTGTCAGTGGACACTCATCGTACCCAGGGCGACTTTACTTTCCGCGTCGGCCAATAACCGCCGGCGCGCCGAGGACGCTTCGTGATTGCCGATCCGCTGATTTATGTACGCAGCCTTCATATAGCTGCGACGTTGTTGGCATCCGGAACGGCCGCCTTCCTGGTGTTCGTGGCCGAACCGGCTGGCACCAAGCTCCGGGCTGACTTTGCGGCGCTCCGCTACCAGCTCGTTATCCTGATCTGGCTTGCACTTGCCGCAGCGGTTGTGTCGGGCGCGGCGTGGCTGGTGCTGCTGGCGTCCAACATCCTTGACGCATCCCTTGCCGATGTCTGCCTGCACGGCGGGGCCTGGCCGGTGTTGGTCGACACCCGCTTCGGCCTGGTTTGGTGCACGCGGCTGTTGCTCGCCTTGCTGCTCGCTGTCCTGGTCCTTTGGCCGCTGACACGCGGTTTGCAGGTTGCGGCAGCGGCCACACTAACTGCCTTACCTGCGCTGGTCGGCCATGCCGGGGCGACGCCAGGACTGGCGGGTGACTTTCACCTTCTCTCCGACCTGGTGCATTTGCTTGCGGCCGGGGCATGGCTGGGCGGTTTGCCGGCCTTCGTCTGGTCCCTTTGGCGAGCGCGCCGCATGGCAAAGCCGGCCTGGCTCGACTTCGCAATCCGGTCGACCCGCCGCTTCTCGGCGATCGGTATCCTGAGCGTCGGCGCCTTGCTGGCGAGCGGCCTCGTTAACAGTTGGTATCTGCTAGGTAGCCCCCGCGACCTTGTGACGACCGGCTACGGGCGGTTGGTCGCGCTCAAGATCGGCCTGTTCGCCGCGATGATTGCCATCGCCACCGTGAACCGCCTCTACCTGACACCTCGGCTTCCCACCGTCCCCGCACTGCGCACACTCCAGCGCAATAGCATCGCCGAAATCTGCCTGGGCCTGTGCGTGCTTCTATTCGTCGGCATGCTGGGAACCTTGCCACCCTCGGCGC
>CBIGPO010000120.1:0-1684 GCA_966191635.1 uncultured Luteibacter sp. | reverse complement strand
GCCGATGTTGTCGGTTTCGCCCACGAACAGCGAATCAACCACCAGTGAGGTAAATGTGTCAGCGCCGAAGGAACCCATTGAATTCGTGAACCCGATGGCATTGTCCGCCGCCTTCAGATTCCGGAAGACGTGCAGCTCGCCGCGGCCCCAGACGCCGCCATTGCGGTTCTTGTAAGCGGTGAGATCCGCGAGGAGCGATTCCACGCTCTTGCTGTTTTCGTCAGCGGGATTTTCCTTGGCAATGTGCGAGGGCCCGGCCAACCCGAAGACGCCTTCCAGATTGATGTTCCGGTCCAGCATGAACCCGTCGAAGTTGGAGTGGGCAACGTTGCCCCTGAATTCCGCCATCCTGGTTCGACGCGGCCAGGTGGCCTTGCTGATCTCCGTACCTTCGAACTTCCCTTGCGGGTGTTCCGGCAACGACCACCAGAAGCCATTCTCATCGGAACCCGCTGCCACGTTGTCGATGAAGACATTGTCCGGATTGGTGATCCAGTAAGCCGTCACCGTGTTGTCCGAAGGCAGCAGGGTGTCCTTGCCGGACATGCTGGCCGCCCTGTAGGTCGCGCGATTCAGCGGATTACTTCCCATGTTCTCTCCGTTTGCGCCGAGATTGGTCGGCGCGCAGGCCTTGGAGGTATGGCACTTGATCTGGATCGCCAGGTTGTGCACGAACTGGTTACCGTGCTCCGCGCCGTCTTCGAGGAAGAAGCAGTGACCGACGGTGTTGTAGGTCACGTTGTTCTCAACGCGCAGGAAATTCGTGCCATGCACGGTCACACAGCGGTTGTAGGTGTCGTGGATCGCGGCGTTCCTGATGTACTGCCCTTTGGCATCGCCGATCAGATGCCAGTGGATCGGATACCGGGCGAGGGTCAGGTTCTGGCCCATGCGATTGAACTCGACGCCCTCGACAAACATCTTGCTCGCGCCCATCGCCATCACGTGCCCGCCGTAGAAGGGCGGTTCCGCCGCGTCGGCTGATGCCTGGAGAACGACATTGCGCGTCAGCAAGCCCACTTCGCCGCGTTCATCCACGTCGAAGGTGATTTTGCCGAAATGCATGTAGTCCAGTTTCGCGTTGAGCGTGATCGCATTGCCCTTGATGGCGGAAATGGTGCGCCGCTCGGCCTGCCGGGGATCGAAGTCCGTGGACGCGAGAACAATCTCGTCGCCGACCCGCCAGCCAGACGCGTCCAGGACCTGGATCGAGGTGCTGCCTGCGTTGGCGGTGTTGGCCAGCTTGGTCCACGTGTGCTTGCGGTCCCCATGCAGGTTCAGGGTGCCGCCCATGAGCATGATCCCGCGGTCAACGCGCTCACTCGCGACAGTCGCTGCGGGAACACCGATGTCTTCGCCTTTGACGTTGTCGGTGAGCGTGATGGTCGCCTTGCGCGTGTGGGGCCTAGCTTCGGTGCCGATTTCCAGTTCACCGTGCACCATGACCCACTCGGTGGTCAGCTCGAGGTCGGCCGTGTTTGCGAAGCTGAGCTTGCCGTCAATCGTCAGGCCGTTCAGTGCCGGCGGGCTGACGTCGAGGAGGACATCCTTGCCCGCGGCGATGGTGACCTTGTCGCCCGCACGCGGCACTTGTCTGTCCGGCCAGGTGGCCGGATCAGACCAGCGCGCCGGCTTGGCCGCCGTCGATTTTCCCTCCTGGGCCTGGAGGACGGCGAATGCGCTG
>CBIGPO010000119.1:0-1712 GCA_966191635.1 uncultured Luteibacter sp. | reverse complement strand
TGAGCACAACGAGTCCGGTTATCCCTCAATTGCCGACATGCGAGCGGACATCGATAGGCGCGGCTTTGTGCCATGTGTGGACGGCTCCGAGTTGGCAAGGAGAATCTTCACGGCGCGTCGCTGGTCGGTGCAGCCATGTGTTCGGCCTGTTAGTGCGGTTCACATGACCGCTGGCCATAATGCCCTCCGCGGATCAGGTCCCGGTCAAAAGCCCGCATTCGACAATGCACTGGCACATGTGGGTTGTCCTGATCGCCGGATCGACCGGCTCTGCATTACGTGCTGTTCGCCCTCCCAACCTTCACATCACGCCGGATGATTCCCAGCGCGATCTCTATTACGCCGCGAGTGCGACGGGTTCCTTGTATCGCTCGCCCCTGGCCATCATGGCCCAAGCCATTCTGGCGATCTTGTTGGCAAGCGCGACGGCAGCGACCTTCGTCGGCCGCCGCGCTAACAATGCCGTGAGCCAGGGCCGGTGCTTGGCGCCATGGATTTTGGCGTAACGGATCACGGCCAGCGCGCCGGCGGTGAACAGACTACGCAGGTAGCGATCGCCTTGCTTGCTGATACCGCCGAGCTTGTCCTTGCCGCCGCTCGAGTGTTGCTTCGGCACGAGCCCGATCCAGGCCGAGAAGTCTCGTCCTGATCGGAACGCCCTCGGATCAGCAACGCTGGCGACCAGAGCCGTGGCCAGCGCCGGACCGACACCAGGAATCTCATCGAGCCGCTTGCTCGTCTCGTTGGATCGGTGCCAGGCGTTGATCATACGGTCGAACTCCAGGATCTGCGCCTTGAGCACCCGCAGTTGGGCGCCGAGCGCGGCGAGACACGCGCGCGCAACCTCGGGCACCCGTTTGTCACTTGGATCGGCGACGACCCTCAGCAGCTCCTCGACACCATGGCGCCCGACCGGCGCCACGATCCCGAACTCTGCGAGATGGGCACGAATCGCATTGATTACCGCGGTCTGCTGGCGAATGAACAGATGGCGTGTGCGATGGAGCATTAGGCAACTCTGCTGCTCGGGTGTCTTGGTCGCGACGAAGCGCATGTTCGCCCTGGTGACCGCTTCGCAGATGGCCTCGGCGTCAGCGGCATCGTTCTTCTGTCGCTTGACGTAGGGCTTCACGTAGGCCGCGGGCATCAGGCGCACCGTGTGCCCTAGCGCCCGGAGTTCGCGCGACCAATGATGCGATGAAGCGCAGGCCTCAATGCCAACCAGGCATGGCGGCAGCTTCTGAAAGAACGCTACGACGTGCCGGCGCTTCAGTTGACGGCGGATGACCGCCCCACCTTCCGCGTCCATGCCGTGCACCTGAAAAACCGACTTCGCGATGTCGAGACCGATTGTCGTGACCGTTTGCATGACTAGCTCCTCCGAATCGTGGGGGCCTTAACAGCGCCCACCTCCGTGGCACTCGCGTGCCGGTGGAGGAGCCGTCCACAGCATCAATAGCGGAAGCTGCTTTTCGTTATTCGATGACCTCGTCGGTGCGGGCGAGGGTAGACGTCGCGCATCGTCCGCTAAGTGCCAGAAACTGCGGGGCATCGTTCCGCTCCCCGTTTGCGAGCCTCTCCGGCCATCATTTTGGGGCACCCCGGTCTGGGTTTGCCCTACGAAAGCCACCGACGACAAGCATTCAGACAGGGACGGGTCCAGGTCGGGGGGTATGGCCATGATTCGCGCCACGGTAGCCCGTGCGCTTGTG
>CBIGPO010000118.1:0-1713 GCA_966191635.1 uncultured Luteibacter sp. | reverse complement strand
CTCACCGTCTGGTGCGCTGCTCAGCAAGCTGGCGTTCCCGGTCCCTGGCCCGACGATGCCGTGCTTCGCCGAACGCCACCTCTACGTGACGACGTTGCGCGAAGGGCGTTCGGCCGAAGCGTTGCAGCAGCATCCCACCTTGGGCGGCTTGTTCCGCGTCGATGCACCGATCCTCGGCGCACCGGTCGCGGTGTTCGCGGACGCCTAGTGCCCCTAGTCGCTCAAACTGCGGTGGTGCTGTTGCGCCCGTTGCGCCGAATTTTGCGATGGCGAGCCGTAGCTGACTGCCCGCAGTTTCAAGGACGCAGGGTACTAGTATAGCGTTTCCATGAAACGACTCCTATCACGCCGGCATGGCGATGCTGTAGGACCAAGTGTGGACAATGGGCTCACGATTGAGGTCGTCGAGGTAGGCCAGGATTCTCTGCTTCAGTTCGGCTTTTGAGGCGACGCGGATGCGACGCAGGACTGAGCGCGCCATCTTCGAGAAGAAGCCTTCGACCAGGTTGAGCCAGGAACCATGCTTTGGAGTGAAGACGAAGCTGAAGCGGCCATCACGCTGAGCGGCGAGCCATTTGTTGGTTTCCTTCGACACATGCGCCGAGTGATTATCGAGAATGACCTTGATCGCCGTGTCGGAAGGGTAGGTTGCATCGAGCTTCTTGAGGAAGCCGATGAACTCGCGCGAGCGGTGGCGGTCTTCGACGCAGGCATGAACCTGTCCGGTGAGCAGGTCGATCCCCGCCAGCAGGCTCAATGTCCCAAGGCGCTTGTATTCATGGTCGCGTGCAATGCACGCATGCTCGCCCGCTACCGGCGGCAGGTCCGGGGCGGTGTTGGAGATCGCCTGGATGCCGGGCTTCTCATCATAAGAGACGAACGCGACCCTCGGTTCGGCCTTGTCCATCGTCCCCGAAGCAGGCTCGGGGCAGGCCCCCGGATCAAGTCCAGGGCAGGCTTTGGCCGCGTCAGTTTCCGCCGCTCGCAAGATGGCAACCTCCTGATAAACACACAGGACTTCCGCCATCTTGGCCTCGAACTCCGGATCCCGCCGCTCCAGGTAGTACCGCACCTTGTGCGGCTTCACCTCCGGCTCGGCGAGCAGCTTGCAAACCGTGCCCTGCGCGATCCGCGCCAAGCTGGTGTGCCCCGCTGCCGGGCCATGCTCGCGGCTATGACGGGCCAACAACCGGGTCGTCCAGAGTTCATGCGGGTATCCCACCTCCTTGGCCTTCTGGCATGCCAGGGACACCAGCCAAGCCCGCGCCGGCACCGTGATCTCCGGCTCCCTGCCAGGCCGTGGACTGTCCTCGAGAGCCGCCATAACCCCGAACCTGCTTGCCCGTGCCAGGCAACGTTGTACTGTCTGGTGCGTCACACCAACGGCGCGGCCGACCGCATAGCACGACGGGTCATCCCGATAGTGCAGCAGGATCCGGGCGCGTTCCACGCGGCCCGACGGCTCCGTCCGCGAACGGGCGATTGACCGAAGCTCGGCCAGCTCACTCTCCCCAATGGATAGTTCGACCACCTTCCGAGCTGCCGCCATCGCATCCACCTGTCGCGCTGATAGGGTGAGAAGCGACCGCATCTGGGAATCCGTGCCCTCAAATGGAATCCCCCGCAACCGGTTGGTTTCATGGAATCGATGTACTAGCCCAGAGCGCCACCTTGGGTCGATGGGCCAACTGCAAGAACACAAGCCGGGCTGGT
>CBIGPO010000117.1:0-1802 GCA_966191635.1 uncultured Luteibacter sp. | reverse complement strand
ACATGGCGACACGCGAGAAGGCGGACGCCGTCATTGTCGGAGCGGGGGCGGCGGGAGCGGTGTTCGCAGCGGTGCTCTCCCGCGCCGGCAAGCACGTGGTGGTGCTCGAACAGGGGCCGGACTGGCAGCTCTCCGACCTCATCAGCTCCGACATCTGGGCTCGACGCCTGCGCGGCAGTGGTCCAGCCATCGTCTATGAGGGCCGTCACCCCGTCGGTCGCACCGCCGATCATGGCTGGGGCACGGGCGGCGCGGCGCTGCACTACTCCGCCAATTTTCCCCGCCTGCTGCCGTCCGACTTCAACATGAAGAGCGAGCACGGCCGCGGGCTGGATTGGCCGATCTCCTACACCGACATTGCCCCCTATTACGATCGCGTCGCGCGCGAGATCGGTGTTTCCGGCGACGCCAAGGCTGAGGAGCGCTGGCGGCCGCCTGGAGCCCCTTATCCGATGCCGCCGCTCAAGACGTTTCGCCATGGCGAAGTCTGGGTGCCGGGCTTCGAGTCGGTCGGCATCACGGTTGCGCCGGGTGCGGTCGGCGTCAACAGCACGGAATACCAGGGCAGGGCCGCCTGTATCCACGACGGCTGGTGCGGCGCGGGTTGTCCCACCGGCGCACTCGCCAATCCGCAAGCCACTTATCTTGGCGAGGCGCGTGCCAAGGGCGCGGAAGTGCGGGCCATGAGCTACGTGACGCGGATCCTCACCAATGCACAAGGCACGCGCGTGACTGCCGTCGAGTATTTCGACGGCAAGAAAGAGCGTCAGGTGCAAGAAGCGAGCTTGGTCGTGCTCGCCGCCTTCGCTTCGCAGAATCCGCGCCTGATGTTCAACTCCGCGACCGACAAGCACCCGAACGGTCTCGCCAATGCGAGCGGCCTTCTCGGCAAGTACGTCATGGCCCATGCAGGTGCGGGCGTGTCGGCCATCTTCGACGAAGACCTGCAGAATTACCTGGGCTCGTTCGGCTACCAGTTCGTGTCTTACGACCGACACCCCAAGACCAGCCGCAAGACCGCGTTCGGAAGCACCTTCTGGAATACTGGCGCGGCGCAAAAGCCCACCGACCTTCGTGGCATCGCCAATGTGCGTCCCGATCTGATCGGCAAAGAGCTCGATGAATTCCTCAAAGGCAAATCACGCGGCCTCAGCCGGATCACGGCGATCTGCGAGGCTTTGCCGAAACTCGAGAACAGGATCGACCTCGCGCCCGAGAAGGACGAGTTCGGCTTCCCGCTCGTGCGCATCAATCACACCTTCGATCAGGATGCGGTGGGGCTTTGGAACGCTGCGCTCGACGAAGGCGTGGAGATCGCGAAAGGCGCCGGCGCGAAGGAAATCTGGCCGGGGCGCGGGGGTATCGCGCCCCAGCACCTGCTCGGCGGCACGATCATGGGCACGACCGCGGGTAACTCGGTTGTCAACAGCTATGGCCAGACTCATGAGGTTGCGAATCTCTATGTGGCCGGATGCGGAATTTTCCCGACCGAAAGCTCGGCCAATCCAACCTTCACCCTCAACGCGCTGTCGCTCCGTGGCGCCGAACAGCTAGTCACGAACTGGAACAGCATCGCGACCTGATCTCGCTGAAGCATGCGCGAGCAGCGTTGACGGGGATGAAAAGGAGGGTCACGATCACTTTGGAATAATTCAGAACAAGCCGGACGCAACGACCGGCGAAGCGTTTGGGAGCGCCGATAGGGAGGACTGCATGGATCAGATAGAGCGACGCGCCTTTATGAAGGGCGCGGGAAGCGGCGTACTCGCCTTCACGGTAGGCGGCGTCGAAGTGCTGCTTAC
>CBIGPO010000116.1:0-1841 GCA_966191635.1 uncultured Luteibacter sp. | reverse complement strand
CTCCCGTATAACGCCGCGCAACAGCTGGCCTACTTCGGCGTCGTGTTCATCCTGGCGCCGCTGCAGATCCTGACCGGCGCTGCGATGTCGCCATCAGTGATCGCGCGCTTCCCCTGGTACACGCGACTGTTCGGCGGCAAGCAGGGCGCGCGCACCATCCACTTCCTCGTCCTGTGCGCCCTGATCGGGTTCGTGATCGTCCACACGGCCATGGTCATCATCCACGGCATACCCCACGAGATGGCCGGTATCGTTCTTGGGTCATACGAGGCCAACCACGCGCTCGCGGTCGGCGTCGGCGCCGGGGGTCTCCTGTTCATCCTGGCAGTGAATGTCGCTGCCACGAAGGCCTCTCTCAATCATCCGCGACGCGTGCAACGAGCGCTCGGCCGCGTCGTCGATCCGTTTGAGCGCCTCATCTCGCGCAGCTTCACGTCGCGACAGCACTACTCCAAGCGCGACATCTCGCCGTACTTCCGCGTGAATGGCTACCCGCCCCCCGACGCGGAGTACGAAGAGCTCACTGCCGGCGCATTCGTCCACTATCGCCTGGACGTAGGCGGACTGGTGGAAGAGCCGATGTCGCTGACCCTGGCCGAGCTTCGCGCGATGCCGCACACCAGCCAGGTCACCAAGCACAACTGTATCCAGGGCTGGACGAACATCGCCGAGTGGGGCGGCGTCCCCCTCGCGGCGATCATCGAGCGCTGCAGACCCACCGCGGGCGTGCGGTATCTCGTGTTCTACGCCTTCGACGACAAGACGATCACCGAGAATGAGGGCCGACACGGCTACTTCTACGGCACGATCCCGCTTGACCTGGCTCTGCGTCCTCAGACGATCCTCGCGTTGGACATGAACGGACAGCCGCTACCCGTCGAACACGGCGCGCCGGCACGCCTGCGGGTCGAAACCCAGCTTGGCTTCAAGATGGTCAAGTGGGTGCGCGCGATCGAGTTCGTCGCCGACTACCGCCACATCGGCCAAGGCCAGGGCGGCTGGCGAGAAGACCAGCAGTACTACGCGAACGCTGCAGGAATCTGACCCCAACACGAAGCGAGCACCATGAACAACGGAACAGCGAAACAGGTCGTCGTGGTCACCGGAGCATCCGGTGGAGTGGGCCGAGCGACCGCCCATGCCTTCGCCAAACGAGGCGCCAGCGTCGGCCTGCTCGCTCGCGGTGCGGAGGGACTCGATGCGGCCGCGGCGGAGGTCGAGTCATTCGGCGGCTCGGGATTCGCGGTCCCGACCGACGTTGCTGACTCCGACCAGGTCGAGGCTGCTGCCAAGGCCGTCGAGGAACGTTTCGGCCCGATCGACGTGTGGGTGAACGATGCGATGGCGACCATCTTTGCGCCCTTTGCCGAGATCACCGCCGAGGAGTTCACCCGCGCAACTCAGGTCACCTACCTGGGCACGGTGTACGGCACAATGGCCGCGCTCAAGCGGATGGTGCCACGAAATCATGGCGCGGTCGTCCAGGTCGGCTCCGCACTCGCCTATCGCGCCATCCCCCTTCAGTCGGCCTACTGCGGCGGGAAGTTCGCGATCCGGGGTTTCACCGACTCGGTGCGTACCGAGCTGCTCCACGACAAGAGCCGCGTCTGGATATCGATGGTGCAGCTTCCGGCGCTCAACACGCCCCAGTTCAACTGGTGTCGCAGCAAGCTGCCCAACCACCCGCAACCGGTGCCGCCGATCTACCAGCCGGAGGTGCCCGCCGAAGCGGTGTACTGGGCGGCGCACCACCGCCGACGCGAAATCACGGTGGGCGGAAGCGCAGTCAAGGCGATCGTCGGCAACAAACTCGCTCCCCGCTTCGCCGACTGGTACCTGGC
>CBIGPO010000115.1:0-1893 GCA_966191635.1 uncultured Luteibacter sp. | reverse complement strand
CTACCTGAAGCAGCGCGAGGGCGGCCGGATCGTCTCGGTTGCGGCGATAATCGCTTGTATGGGGCCTATCGCTGTCAAGAGAATTTTGTTCCGATATTCGACGGGGGCTTGGGGTGGTTGCGCAGGGCGTGGAACTCCTTCTATGGCGTGAGTTGTGCGGTCCAAAGACATTCTTTCAACGTCCGTTACGGTGACAGAGGGTCTTTCGAGAGGTCCATACATGCCTCTCTGCCACTATTCGCGGAGAAGAATCAGTCTGGCCTACTGGATAGGTAGCTGTAGCTGTGGAGGCTGTGGTCAACGCGCAGCGTTGTCCATCAAATCCACAGCTACGTGGTCGATAGAAGCGATGTGCGGACGAACCGAGGGGAGCCCGCCATAGGCGCAAAGGATCGCGCCGCGACCTTGTATTCGGTTGGCCCCACGTCGGACCAGACCATGAAGCAGCCATCCGCTTCAGCGGCGAGGCTCCGAGGCGGCGGGCCCATTCTGTGGACGGCATGGAGGCCATGCGATTATTCGGGTCACCGACACCTCGGGTCGTCATCGACGGCCCAAATCGCGGGCGTCGAATCTCCGGTTGTGCTGTTTTCTTGCAGCGCCGATCAGGTTGGCTGTCGGAGCACGACACCCTGCGGCACTTCGCCGGTGGTGACCATGCGCCAGAGCGCGATGAGCAGTTTGCGTGCCAGGGCAACGATCATCGTCGTCTTGCGCGCGCCCTTGACACCCTCCGTCCTGGCTCGGAACCATTGCGCCAGCACGCTGTCCCTCTGAAACATCAGGAAGCGCCAGGCCAGCTGGATCATGCCGCGGCGTACCCGGGCATTGCCTGATTTTGCGAGACCCTTCTCATGTCGCCTGGTACCGCTCTCATCGGGCGACCCGGTGAGGCCGGCGTAGCGCGCCACAGCTCTTCGGTCGCGCAGGCCGCGCGAGAGCGCCTCCCGCACGAGCATGTCCGCGGTCTCAATGCCGACGCCGATCACGCTGGCCAGCAGCCGGATCATTGCGTTCGCTCCGGTGTGCGGTGCTTGCTCCAGACGTTCTAAGCGCGTCTGTTCGATCGCGATGATCTGCCCGCGCAGGATGGCCAGGCGGGCGAGGTCTCGCCGCAATTCATCCAGCGTGTTAGGCGGAATCGGCGACTCCTCCGGCGTGTGCAGCGACTCCAGTTGCTGCGCTGCCTTGCGCAGCTCCGGCTTGAAGCCGCGGATGCCAAGCCGGGCCAACGCCGCCTTCATGCGATTGACGATCCGCGTACGTTCGCCGACCAGATTCTCCCGCTCGCGGCTTGGGCGCCTGGCGTCCTCTTCCTCGAGGCTCGGCACCGCGACCATCCCGCAATGTCCGCGTTCGCCGCGCAGCCAGCCCAGGAACACGCGCATCAGCATGGCGGTATCGAGCCGATCTGTCTTTGCCCGCCTGTGTTCACGCGAAACGGCGACGCTGGTCGGATGAATGACATGGGTCTCGATCTCGTGTCGCATCAGCCATCGCGCCAGCCAGAACCCGTCCCGGCCGGCCTCGAAGGCAACGGCAATACGTGCGACGCAGCGACCGCCTCGCGTTGCCTCATCACGCCAGCGCTGCAGCAGGCGCAGCAGGGCCACAGCGTCCGGCACAATCTTCTTCAGGGGCTGTCGTTCGATTCCCGGCACCGTCCCGGCAATGAGCCAACTTGATTGGCTCATCTCGATGACTGCGACTATCGTTGCGTCCTGCTCGAAAGAAGCACGCGATCTGCTCAGGTCGTTGGGCTGGGGCATCCGGATAACTCCATCGGCGTTGATAACTGCAGCGATCATGCCCTTCTCCGACCGCCTGCCCCATAGCTTCTGTGGCGGTGAACACCGACGGCAAACGCGAGATCGTTGGGTTGCACATCGGCCC
>CBIGPO010000114.1:0-1922 GCA_966191635.1 uncultured Luteibacter sp. | reverse complement strand
GACACGGCGCTCGGAAAGGCGCCGGCCGTGATCAACTGCGAGAACGAGATCGGCGTCGTCGAGAAGGCCGTATTTGCCTAGGAGCCCGGTAGTTGCGGGCTCCGCTGGAATGCCGCTCGCAGCGGCCGGGCAATCCAGCGGCGACACCAGGCGCGTGGCCCGAGCCGCTAGCCTCAATCATGAGAATCGGTCGGGGGGACGTCTCATACCAACCGGCCGGACCGTTGACTCGATGGTGAATCGGCGCGACGCGGCGACGTGTGATTCGTAATCCTCAGCGGAGATAGGGGACTGCGATGACGGTAGCGATCACGCGTTTGGAGCTGTCGGCGAGTGAACTGCGCGAGGCGTCGGCGCGAACCAAGGAGGCGAAAGCGGCGCGCCGGATGCTGGCGATCGGCTTGGTGCTGGACGACTGGTCGCGGGAGGCGGCGTCCGAGGCGTGCGGGATGGATCGCCAGACGCTGTGCGATTGGGTGCACCGTTACAATGCCTTGGGGCTGGAGGGTCTGTCCGACCGGCCGCGCCGCAACGGCCCGCGACCGCGGCTGTCGGACGAGCAGCAGGCGCAGGTGGCGGACTGGATTGCGCAGGGGCCAGACTTCGCACGGGACGGTGTCGTGCGCTGGCGCTGTGTTGATCTGCAACTGCGGATCGCGCGGGTATTTGGCGTCCAGCTGCACGAGCGCACGGTGGGCAAGCTGCTGCGCAGGCTGTTATTCCGACGGTTGTCGGTGCGTCCACAGCACCCTTTGAGCAAGCCCGAGGAACAAGCGGTTTTCGACGCCGCTTCGCCGATCTCGTGACCGCCGCCCTGCCGGCGGAAGCGCTCGGCAGACCGGTGGAGATCTGGTTCACCGACGAGGCCCGGGTCGGTCAGCAGGGAACACTGACCCGTGTCTGGGCGAAGCGTGGTTCGCGTCCCCGCGCCCTACGTGATCGCCGCTTTGAATGGGCCTATCTGTTCGGCGCGATCTGCCCGGAGCGTTGCATCGGCGCCGCGATCGTCATGCCGGAGGTCAACGTCGAAGCCATGGACCAGCACCTGGCCGAGATCAGCCGCAACGTCTCGGTCGGCGCCATCGCCCTACTGGTGTTGGATGGTGCGGGCTGGCACAGCTCGCCGCGGCTGAACGTACCGAAGAACATCGTATTGTTGCCGCTGCCGCCCTATGCGCCCGAATTAAATCCGATGGAAAACGTCTGGGAATTCATGCGCGGCAATGATCTCAGCCACCGCGTCTGGGACGGCTACGAGGCGATCATCGACGCATGTTGTGACGGCTGGAACAAGCTCATGCGAATGCCCGACCGGATCGCCTCGCTCACCAGACGCAACTGGGCCCAAACGGTGACCGGATAAGGCGACTGGTATCAGACGGCTTCCTTGAGCTCCTTTGCCGGCCGGAAGGCCACCTTCTTGCTGGCCGCGATCTGCATGGTCTCGCCGGTTGCCGGATTGCGACCCGTGCGTGCCTCACGCTTGCGGACTTCCAGTGTGCCAAGGCCACCGATACGGATTCGGTCTCCCTGCCGCAGATGCAGCGTGACCCTCTCGACCATCGATGAGAGCAACTCCTGCCCCAGCCTCTTGGGCAACTGATGCCCCTCCGCCAGATCCTCGAAGATACCCTTCATCATCACAGTCGAGATCCCGTTTCCAGCCATTCGCGACTCGCCTCGCTTTGTTGGTGGCAGAACCGAATCACGCCGGCATACCGAACGCAAGCGTTCACTCGCACCGGCCATGATGCATGCCAGAACGTGTGGCGACTGAGTCACCATAAAGCGGTTATCGAGCCGGCACGTCCCGTAATGGAGGACCCGACAGCCCACGGCGGTCCTGGTACCACTCCCCTGCCTGCCGCCTAACGCCCGGGCGCGATTCGCCTGAGATGCATCAAGCCGGGCGAGCCCGTCGG
>CBIGPO010000113.1:0-1963 GCA_966191635.1 uncultured Luteibacter sp. | reverse complement strand
CCGCGTCGGGGCAAGCGGGAAAATCAAGGCTACCCCGGGGTTATGCCCCGATTACTGTCATGCCATCTAATCCACTGTTAAGATTGGCATTATACCAGGACTCGCTGATCAGAACCGATGTGCCCAATCGCGGAGTCCGATGGACATGATGGTCCACGGCTGGGCCTCGAGCTTGTTCCAAGCATCGCAGCAGTGATCGAGCAGCGCGTCAGCGTCGTCGAAGATCCGGTTGGAGAGCCAGTTGTCGCGTATGTACTGCCAGACGTTCTCCTGCGGGTTCAGCTCGGGACACTTCGGCGGCAACGGCACGATGGTGATGTTGTCGGGCACCTGGAGTTTGTCTGAGAGATGCCAGCCGGCCTGGTCGAGCAAGAGCACCGCATGACGACCGGGGGCAACGTCGGCAGAGATCGCCGCGAGATGCAGGTTCATCATCGCGGTGTTGCACCAGGGCAGGATCAGGCCGACGGCCTTGCCGTGCTTGGGGCAAATAGCGCCGAAGATGTAGGTCGACGTGGTGCGTTGGTCTGATGGCGCCGAGGGCCGGCTGCCTCGCCTCGCCCAGCGGCGGGTGATCTTGTTCTTCTGTCCGATCCGGGCTTCGTCGCCGAACCAAAGCTCTATGTCGCCGGGATCGGCGCCATGCCGACGCGCGACCGTCGCCAGTATCGCCGGCCAGTTTTTTTAAAAGCCTCGACAGCACCCGCCGCCTGAGCGTGATGGCGCGGGCGGGCCGTCAGCTTACGAAAGCCCATTCCTCGCAGCTCACGGCTGAGCGTCTGCTTCGAGATGCTGATCTCGTATTCTTCCCGGATCCATTGGCAAAGATCGATGATCCGCCAGCGGACCACGCCATGCACTGCCGGGATCGGGCCGTGCTCGACCATTGCCGCCAGCGCGGCCCGGTGCGCATCGCTCAGCAGCGACGGTTTGCCAGGAGCCTTGCGGTCGATCAGGCCGTCGGGACCGTCCGCGTTGAACCGCAGCACCCAGTCGCGCACCACCTGCAGCGTCACGCCGCCAACTGCCGCTGCCTGCGTCCGGCTGCCTCCGTCATAGATCGCTGCCAGCGCCAGAAGCCGCCGCACCTGGACAGCATCCGCGGCACCGCGCGCAATCCGGCGCAGCAACGCCGCATCATGGTCCGGACGTAATGGGATCGGCTTCAGCATGGCGAACCTCCCCGTTCGCCAGCCTTGAATCAAATCTTCGCCGCGTCGGGAAGCACTCATTGAGTCTCAGGTAACAGGACTTGGTATAAATCATCCGGACAGCGTCGGCCAAGTTTAGACCTGATGCCGGAGCTGGAGGACGAGACTTTCCGTCGACGGCATCATTGCCCAGCTCTCGGTGTGAGGGCGAGGTCAAGCCCCGAAGCCGTGAAGCGGGCGTCGCAGACTCCGGGCTTGAGGTCGACCACACACCGAGGACCCATCGATCCGGCCCTTCGGTCGTCCATAACATCTGACATGTCTGACAGATCGCATGCCGACTTGTACAGCTCATGCGAACCGCCGTGGGGTAGCGGCGTAGGGGATTCCTGCGACGCGGTTCCATGTGACTCCTTCGCTGGCAACCTACACAGCCGCGCACGGGGTTGCCATGGCACCGTTCAGTTCATTTGTTGACCTGTTGACTGAGATTGAAGACCCGAGGCGGGCGGAGGGGAAGCTGTATCGCCTGCCGCACGTCGTGCTGTTTGCGATCTTGGCGATCGTCGCCGGCGCCAACTCCTATCGGACGATCCACAGCTTCATCGATGTTCACCTCGCCCGGTTGCGCGATGCGTTCGGCGTGAAGTGGCGGAAAGCTCCGGCATACACGACGATCCGTGGCATCTTGCGACAACTCGATCCTGCCTCGGTAGATCGCGTTCAGTACCATCGCCGTCGCGCCCTGGACGATCTTGTCTTCCAGGGCGGCGATCGCCAGCGGCCGCTGCTTCCCATCCGCCTTCGGTATG
>CBIGPO010000112.1:0-1968 GCA_966191635.1 uncultured Luteibacter sp. | reverse complement strand
TGCTGGACATAGAACAGCCAGACGCCGACCGAGGCTGCCAGCAGCATGATCGGTAGATGCACCAGCAGGAAAGGACCAACGCCGATCAGCCACATCAGGGTGGCGACGATGGCGGCGATTGCGAGATTGGTCGCCATCGTGCTGAGCCAGGGCTGCCAGCCGTGCCGCATGAGACCGACCGGCAGCCGGTGCTGCACAATGAACAAATAGGCCGGCCCTACGCCAAACATGACGGCGGGATGCCGGTAGATACGGTAACGCAGCCGACCCAGCGGCGAACGGGCGAGATACTCCTGTACGGTCAGCGTGTCGATGTCGCCGATCCCGCGACGATCAAGATTTCCGGATGTCGAATGGTGAACGGCGTGGGTGCGTCGCCAAAAATCGTACGGCGTCAGCGTCAGCACCCCGATCACGCGACCCACCCAGTCGTTGGTGCCGCGGCGATGGAAGAAGGCACCGTGACCGCAGTCGTGCTGGATCATGAACAGGCGTACGAGAAAGCCCGCGGCAGGCACCGCGAGCAACAGGCCGGGCCAATAGCCAAGATCGAGGGTTACCCACATCAGAAACCAGAGCGCGACCAGCGGCCCGGCTGTGATGACGAGTTCGACAATGCTGCGTGTGGGGTTCGGAGCGCGATAGCGCGCCAGGGTCTGGGTCAAGCGGCGGGCATCGAGCGCAGCAGAGGTCAAGCGGATGTTTCCTCGTTCCAGTGAACCTGGTGTCGGGCGTCAATGTGTCGGCTGGCCGATGGCGCAACCCTGCCGCTCGGCGTCATTGCCGCGCGGCGTGCTTCTGAACGCCAGGGTTCGATCGCTGCCTACTGCATGGCGGTGAGCAGGTTGGCGCAGGCCTGGGCGACGCTACGGTCGGGCGAGGCGTTTCCGGGAAATGTCGCCCAGCCGCCCTTCTCGATGTAGGAGTCCTGCATCCATGAACTGACCTTTTTCAGTTCGGCCATGTTCGCCGTGGCATCGGCGCCGTGCCTGAACTTGTCAGCGCACATCGGGGCAAGCACCGCCACCACGGCGGCGCCGGCATTCTTGTCCGCCAACTGTTTCGCAGTACTGCCCAATGTCCATCCGCCCCAGCCGAAGCCGATGACCACTGTCGCGACGAAGCCGGCGAACGCGCCCTGCAACAAACGCGTGAGCGAATCCCCTTGCAGGATTGAAGGCATTTCCATGGTGATTTCCTTCGACAAATTTTGCAGCAATGAGCAACGGAGACCCGAACGGGATTCCGGTCAAAAAGCTGTCTTAAAGTGCCGGCCGCTTTGAGCAGGCGTTTCGGTCGAAACAAACATGCGCCCCTTTCGCAATTAAATCTGTATAAAATTGACCACCGAACGAACAAATAAGTCCTCGCGGTGCTTGATGAACCGAACGGCTGCCGCACGCAGCTCGCCCGTTGCATCGACGCGTCGGCCTGAATCTGGCGAAAGGGAGCCCGCATGCGTATCCATGTCGGCTGTGAGCTCAGCTTCGAGTTTCCACAGATCACACCTATGATCGTGACACTGAACGTGCATTTTTCGCGCTTCTCCGACCTGGAGCGTCCGGACTACTTGATGACGACGCCCTCGGTTCCGGTCGAGGGCTATCGCGATAGCTTCGGAAACTGGTGCAGCCGCCTCGTTGCACCCGCGGGCCGCTTCAGTCTCGGCACGGATGCGGTGGTTCGTGATGCGGGCGCGCCGGAGCCGGCCGAGCTGGGCGCCTTGCAGCACCAAGTCCAGCACCTGCCGGCGGACACCCTGCTGTTCCTGCTTGGAAGCCGCTACTGTGAGACGGATCGGCTTTCCGACGAGGCGTGGCGCCTGTTCGGACCTACGCCGCTTGGCTGGCCGCGGGTGCAAGCGATCTGCGACTTCGTACACACCCACATGACCTTCGGTTACGAGCACTCTCGCCCCACGCGAACGGCGTGGGAAGCCTACACCGAGCGCCATGGCGTTTGCCGCGA
>CBIGPO010000111.1:0-1979 GCA_966191635.1 uncultured Luteibacter sp. | reverse complement strand
GCGAGGAAGCCGGCGAGCAAGCGGGCGGCATTCGGGTGCGGCGCATTCTTCATGATGGTCGCACCGAACTGGCCCACCACGACCGGTTGCGGCACCACCTGGCTCACCGGAAGACCCTCGGCGGCCACGGCACGAATGAGAGAATCGATCTCGCCGAATGCGTAAACGCGCTCACCCGATTGCAGCAGTGATTCGCGCGGGGCCCGCGTGAGCAGAAGATTCGTTTTGGCGACAATGTCGCGGGCGAATTGCAGTGCTTTGTCGTCTCCCCAGGCGAGGCCCAGGGCGCCGATCAGCCGCGGCAGCAGAAACGTGCTGGACGCACCCTTTCCCTTGTAACGCTCGTCGAGAATTCCGATCCAGTCCTTGGGGGCGTCGGCATCCTTTGCCAGCTTGTTGTTGTAGGCGACGGTGTAGACGATGTTGCTGGTGTAGGCCATCTTGCCGTCGAAGGCGATATTGCGGCTGTCGATGCCGAACAGCGACCAATCGATGTTCGCCAGCAAATCGCGCTGCACCAGCGGCAGCGTCCCAGTCAGCGAGTTCTGATAGACATCGACCTGGTGGCGTCCGGCCCGGGCTTCGGCGATCGCTTTCACGGCGATGTCGTTGTCGCCGAGGAACTGCACGTCGATACCGGAAAACAATTTGCCAAAGGCCGCTGGAATCCATTCCACCTCGCGCCGCTGCGTCCCCCAAATGATGACCTGACCTTCTTTCTTCGCGGCGGCGTGGAGCGCCTTGACCTTGTCCTGATCGAGCGATTGCGCGCCAGCCGCGCAAGCCATCAGCGCCATTGCAAGCGCGGCCGCGCCGATGACCGGCGCGCGGCAAGGCCAGGGTGCCATTGGTCGTTCCTCCCCTTGGTCGATGCGCGACGGTTCGCTCCGTCGTCGCTCGCGTCATGCGCTCAGCAGTTGGGCGGCCCTCTCGTCGCTTCGGTCGAGGATGTAATTGCCGGCTTCGAACACCACGGGCGGCGCCGCGGGATCGAAGCTCACGCCGGCGGGATCACCGCCCGATGCGACCGCATCGAGCTGGCGTTGCAGCAGGCGGCGCAGCATCACGACCCCCTGGTCGCTGGTCGCCAGATGCTCGTCGGAATGCAAGGTGATCGGGCCTTGCCCGACCTGCGCCTCCCAGTCGCCCGGGAACTGCTGATGTTCTTCCGGCGTGAGGTCCGCCCAGAGCTTGCCGTTCATGCGCGAGCGCTTGGCACCCAGTTCGCCCTTGCTCCTGACCTTGCCGGCCACGTAGATGCGGAAATGGGTGTCATCGATCGGCAAGGTCCAACCGAGCGATTCGACGCCGACATAGCGCTCGACCCGGGGATTGGGCACGACCCGGAGCGTGGGCAGCGCCGCCTCGGTGATGCGGTAGTGGACGCGTCCGTCTTCGAGCACGCGCGCGGAGATCGTCTTGACGCCGGTCGGCGAATATTCCCACCTTACCTTGGGCATGATGCCCATCTGCGCCACGAACTGCACGCCGCTGAACGCGCCATGCAGAATGGGGACGTGGAACGCATCCGGCACGTTTTCATAATGTTGAAGCCAGTTGCAGGGCACGATCGTACCGCCGCCTGAACCGATGCTGCTGTCGTCGGCTTCGATCAACTCGCCTGGCTCGAGCGTTTCCAGGCAGTCGTAGCGCGGCAGCACCGGCTTCTTCTCCGGCGGGCCCATATAGGCGAAGATCAGCCCGTAGAGTTCCTGCACGGGATACCAGGGCTGGCGCACGCGATCGCGTTTGAGCCCTCCTTCCGGCTCGCACGGCTGTTCGAGGCAACGGCCTTGCGTGTCGAACAACCAGCCGTGATAGCAGCAGCGAATCCCGCGCTCCTCGACGCGGCCATAATAGAGCGTGGTGCCGCGATGACAGCAGCGTGCTTCCACCAGCCCCGCCCGACCGGCCCCGTCACGGAACAGGATGAGGTCTTCGCCCAGGACCCGGACCGGCTTGGGCGTTGTGCCGGCGTC
>CBIGPO010000110.1:0-2047 GCA_966191635.1 uncultured Luteibacter sp. | reverse complement strand
TCCTCGGTCGCGTCCGGCCTGCCGACGCGCAGGTTCTCGGCGATCGAGCGATTGAACAGCAGAACCTCCTGGAACACGACGCCGATGTTGCGCCGCAGCCCCGTGAGCGTGAGGGCGCGAATGTCCATGCCGTCGATTTTCACCGTGCCGGATTGCGGGTCGAACACGCGATGAAGCAAGGCGAGCGCCGTGGACTTGCCGGCGCCGGTCGCACCGACGAGGGCGACGGTTTCTCCCGGCAGGGCCGTGAAGGTGAGATCCGCGACCGCGGCGCGCTTGCCGTCGTAGGAAAACGAAACGTCCTTGAATTCCACCAGGCCATGCAGCCGGCCGGGATCCAACGCGTCGGGGCGGTCGCGCACCGCCGGCTCGGTGTCGAGCACCTCGAAGAACTCCTTGATCCGCGGCGCGTCCATCACCATCCGGTTGGCGAACTGCACGACGTGTTCGAGCCGGCCGATCAGCAGCGTGGCGTAGCTCATGAACATCACGATTTCGCCGACCGTGGTGAGACCGTGGAGATAGAACCAGACGCCGAGCACCAGGATCGACAACATCGTCAGCGTGGTCGATGTGCGCGTGATCACCGTCGTCACCGCCCACCACGACAGCACCGGGATCTGGGCGCTGAGCACCTCGTCGCCCATCTTCTTCATGCCCGAGACTTCGCTCTCGATGCGGGCGAAGCTCTGCACCAGCGCGATATTTCCGAGCGTGTCGGTGGTGCGCTCGGCGACGTCCGAGTAATAGCGCTCGACCGTGCTTTGCAGCTGTTCGCTCTTGCTGACCACCAGCGCGATCAGCATGGCGAAGATGCAGCACAGCACGATCAGCAGCAGCCCGTATCGCCAGTTGATGAAAAGCGTCAGCGGCATCAGCACGATGAGCGAAACGAAACTGGCGAAGTGCTCGCGGAAAAAGGCGAGCCACAATGCCCACAGCGTATTCGTCCCGGTCATCATCACCTTCACCAGCCGCCCGGAATGCGAGCCGGTGTAGTAGCTCAGCGGAAGCTGGAGCACGTGCTCGAAGAACATCGTTCGCACCACCTGGTACTGGCGATGTGCGAGCCGATCGGCGTGGAGCGCGACGAGCGTGCTGCAAACGATGGCGAACAGGGCGAAGCCGACCCAGGCAGCGAGCAGCAGCATCAGGTCCCGCAGCTGGAGGTCCGAGACACGGGCCTGGGCATTGGCCAGGGTGTCGATGATCCGCCCGAACAGGAGCGGTTCCACGAACATGGCGGAGGCGAGCGCCAGATTGGCCAGCGCCAGTATCCAGCCCAGACGGGCCTCCCGCCCGAGCAGTTCCAGCACGCGGAGGTAGAGACGGAGGAATTTCATGTCGCCGATATCGGCACGGTTGTGGCGCTACGCTCCGGGTTGCCCATGCACTCTAACCCAATGTCCCACGCCCGCAACGTCGCCACATGGTATCCGGAACAGACCGTCTTCGCGCGCACGCAGCGATTGTGCAAGGTTTAAAGGCACAAAAGCGCGAACAGCACAATATTTGCCGATTTCTAAGGTTCCGGCAACGTTTATTGCTGCGCTTGACTCGGGTGGAATTGAGCACACATTGCCCATAATTGGCATGGTCGCAGCGGGCAATCGCTTGCCCGGACTTGGTTCGCGGCGGATTGAGGCAAGGATGCGACGGCGCAGGAACGGCGAGGGGGCATGTTGAACATTCCGACTGAATTGCTGCGGACGCTCGTGTCCGTGGTCGATCAACGCAGCTTTACCAAGGCAGCGCACTCGCTCGGTGTCACTCAGCCGGCGGTGAGCGCCCAGATCAAGCGGCTGCAGTTTCTCCTCGGCTACGAGATCCTCGACAAGAGCGCGCCGGGCGTGAGCCTCACGTCACGAGGCGACATGGTCGTCGCCCATGCGCGTCGCATGTTGTCGGTCAACGATCAGATCGCGCAACTGAGCGGCCGGCAGTCGACCGCGCAAACCGTGCGAGTTGCCATCCCCGGCGATTTTGCCGGCGTCAAGATCCCCGCGACGTTGGCCCAGTTCCGCAAACGCTGGCCCGACATTCGTTT
>CBIGPO010000109.1:0-2090 GCA_966191635.1 uncultured Luteibacter sp. | reverse complement strand
CCGACGCAGAAGGTTCACTCGCGCCCGAGCCTGCCGCGCCCGGTAGGCGCAACGAACATGCCCACCGGTTGGGGCACGTAGCCTCGTCGATTAAACGCCAGTTGCCTTTTGGTAGACGAGCCCTTGCGCCCTCCATGAGGGCGTCCAGTCCTTCCGGGGCTCCTACGAAGAGCTTCTGAACTGCAGCGAAAGCAAAGCCGTCGGCCTTTCACCGATGCCACGGCAAGGGATGTGATCGACCAGCTTGGACCTCACACAGTTGACGCGGATCGCCAAACTGACTCGATCAATACTCGGCACGTGCGGTAGAAGCTGCCGGCGTCGCCTCAGTTTGGTGCCTGGCGCTGTGCGGGGGCGCGTCCTGAGGGCTGCTTTGGCGCTGCACCCGCAGCGATCTCCGGGATCCGCCGGGTCACCGGTTTGTCTGCGGTGACCGTGATCGCCTGGCCGTGATGGGTGATCGGGAGCGGGGCCCCTTGTGGTAGCGAGTATCGAGCATGGTCGTGGGTGACCTCGACCCTTAGCCGACTGTCGCGAATGCACATCCCAAACGCCAGCCGCGTCAGTCGTCCTGGTAGCCGCGGTGCGAAGCTCAGGACGCCATCATGGTCTCGCATCCCGCCGAAGCCCGCGACGGCGGCGATCCAGGCACCTGCCAACGAAGCGATGTGTAACCCGTCGCGGGTATTGTGCGCCACGTTGTCGAGATCGATGAGGGTGGCTTCGGCGAAGTAGTCGTAGGCGAGATCGAGGTGTCCCACTTCCGCTGCGATGACCGCCTGGGTGCAGGCAGAGAGAGATGAGTCGCGCACGGTTAGCGCCTCGTAGTAGGCGAAGTCTCGGGCCTTGGCATCGGCGCTGAACGCATCTCCCCGCAGATGCAGGGCTAACACGAGATCGGGCTGCTTGACCACCTGTTTGCGGTATAGATCGACGTAGGGGAAGTGCAGCAGCAGCGGGTATTGATCAGGAGCAGTGTTCTCGAAGTCCCACACCTGATGGTCGGTGAAGCCGGCTGCCTGGGGGTGGATTTGTAGTTCGGTGTCGAACGGGATGAACATCGCGTGCGCGGCGTCACGCCAAGCCGCAGCCTCCTCAGGGTCGACGCCGAACTCGACGGCCCACTCCGGGTGGCGTTCAGCGGCGTCAGCGGCAAGGCGCAGGTTTCGCTGCGCCATCAGGTTCGTGTAGACGTTGTTGTCGGCGACGGCGCTGTACTCATCCGGACCGGTGACTCCGTCGATACGAAAACGTCCATGGACATCATGGTGGCCGAGTGAGCGCCAGAAACGAGCCGTTTCGACGAGCAGTTCGAGTCCCGCTTCGCGCTCAAAGGCGGTGTCGTTGGTTGCGGCCTGGTAGCGACCCACGGCGTCGGCGATGTCCGCACCGATGTGAAACGCGGCTGTCCCTGCCGGCCAGTATCCGGAGCACTCGCGTCCGTCGATTGTCCGCCAAGGAAAAGCCGCGCCGTCGAAGCCTAAGAGCTCAGCACGAACGCGGGCCATCTCCAGCGTCGCGTGACGCCAGCGCAAGGCGTCGCGAGCAGCCTGCGGCGCCGTGTAGGTCAGCACGGGCAGCACGAACGTCTCCGTGTCCCAGAAGGAATGGCCGTCATACCCTGGGCCGGTGAGCCCCTTCGCAGCGATCGCGCGTCGCTCGCCTCTGGCGCTGGCCTGCAGCGTGTGAAAGAGCGCGAAACGCACCGCCTGCTGGAGCCCAGCATCTCCTTCCAACTCGACGTCCGCGCGCTCCCAGAAGTCATCGAGGTAGCGGCGCTGGCCGGCGAGTAGGCCGTCCCAACCGGTGTGGCGCGCCTCGGCCAACGCTGCGGCAACCTGGTCTCGTAAGGCCGCCTTCGAGCGCTGGCTCGACCAGCCATACGCCAGCAGCTTGACCACCCGCAATCGCTGGCCGGGTTCAACATCGGCGGTGATCGTTACGCGCCCGAGATCTTCGCTGCTCTCGGTAGCCGTCTCTGTCCCAGACGGGCCCGTGACGACGTGATCCATCGCAGCCGCTACCCGAAGCCGGCTTGCCATCGTGCAATGCACCAGCACCACTCTCACGTCATGGTCGGAATGCTGCTC
>CBIGPO010000108.1:0-2180 GCA_966191635.1 uncultured Luteibacter sp. | reverse complement strand
TTTTGCGTCAATCTCTCGGTCGATACCGGCTCTACCGACATCATGGAGCTCTGCAACGAGCTTGGCGCTCTTTATATCGACACCGTCAACGAGCCCTGGCTCGGCTTCTATTTCGATTCTTCGAAGGGCCCGGAAGCGCGCTCCAACTACGCCCTTCGCGAAGCGACGCTGGCTGCCAAGAAGGCGCGTCCCGCGGGCTCGACGACGGCCGTCTCCTGCTGTGGCGCCAATCCCGGCATGGTCTCCTTTTTCGTCAAGCAGGCGCTACTCAATGTCGCCGCTGATCTGAAGCTCAATGCCCCCAAGCCGAAGACCAAAGCAGAATGGGCGGACTTGATGCGGCAGGCTGGTGTCAAGGGCATCCACATCGCCGAACGCGACACCCAGCGCTCCAAGTCGCCGAAAGAGCCTGATGTCTTCGTCAACACCTGGTCGGTGGAAGGTTTCCTGTCGGAAGGCGTGCAGCCGTCCGAACTCGGTTGGGGCACCCATGAAAAATGGATGCCCGAGAATGCGCGTACCCACGAAGCCGGCTGCGGCGCCGCCATCTATCTGATGCAGCCCGGCGCCAACACGCGCGTGCGCACCTGGTGCCCGACCCGCGGCGCGCAGTATGGCTTCCTCGTCACCCACAACGAGTCGATCTCGATCGCCGATTACTTCACGGTGCGTGACGCATCGGGCACGGCAATCTATCGGCCGACCTGCCACTATGCCTATCATCCGGCTGACGATGCCGTGCTGTCGCTGCATGAAATGTTCGGCCGCGCAGCGAAGATGCAGGAAAAGCACCACATCCTCGATGAGAACGAAATCGTCGATGGCATCGACGAACTCGGCGTGCTGCTGTTCGGCCATGACAACAATGCCTACTGGTACGGCTCGCAGCTCTCCATCGAAGAGACCCGCAAACTCGCGCCCTATCAGAACGCCACCGGCCTGCAGGTGACCTCCGCCGTGCTCGGCGGCATGGTGTGGGCGCTGGAAAACCCGAACGAAGGCATCGTCGAAGCCGACGAGATGGATTTCGATCGTCTGCTGGAAATCCAGATGCCGTATCTCGGCCCGGTGAAAGGCTTTTACACCGACTGGACGCCGCTCACCGACCGGCCGGGCCTGTTCCCGGAAGACATCGACACCTCGGACCCCTGGCAGTTCCGCAACGTGCTGGTGCGGTAGCCGCGACGGCACGGTACAGCCGGGGGGCCGCGCGGCCATTGCCGAAATCGACGTAGCGCCGCTCGCCTTCTGAGCGGGTTCCGCTGCAGTGC
Source organism: uncultured Luteibacter sp. (assembly GCA_966191635.1). Classification (GTDB taxonomy): domain Bacteria; phylum Pseudomonadota; class Gammaproteobacteria; order Xanthomonadales; family Rhodanobacteraceae; genus Luteibacter. Next base: position 909 of record CBIGPO010000108.1, on the reverse strand, counting down.
ACGCAGGCGGCGCGATTCCCGGCGTAGAACTACGCAAGGGAACCCGGTGTCTTGTAACACTCGATTAATTCAATCGCGCGAACCTGAGGGAAATTTGCGACGGCGCAGGGGCGTCGCCGCGGTTTTTGAGCGAGGGCTCCCGGTTGGAGCGGCCAATATGCGCGTCATTCTTGCCATCGTCCTGTCGGCTGCGGCGCTCGTCGCGTGCACGCCTGAGAGCAGCAACGACGTCACGGGCTCGATCGACAACTGCGCCCGAAAGCTCTACAGCCAGTACAATCCCAAGGACAAGAAACAGTGCGTCGCGGTGTGCATCGCCTGCGAGCGCGGCGTGATCACGACCTGCTCGACCGCCTGCACGCTAAGAGGCGCGATTTGATCGCCGGCCAAAAGCCCGCGCGTCACTTCGCCATATAATCGAACGCCACCGTCCCGAGTCCTAGCGTCAAATCCGCCTTGCAATGCAGCGCGGAGACCACCTCGCGCACCGGCAGCCGCGCCACGTCGGCGAGCGCGTGCGGAAACAGGCCGAGGGCCGCGGGGCCGGTCCATGCTTCCTTCAGCGTGATGTCTTCCAGATAATAGCGCACCAGTTCGCAGATCCGTGGGGTGCCGTCGACATGCGGGATGATCTTGAGCATGAAGTTCGGCGCCTTCATTCCCTTCAGTACCGCGTCGGGGTCGACCGGGCGGTGCTTGTAGCCCATGGTGGCGGAGGCGCACAGCACCGAGCCGTAATGCAACGTGCCGACCAGCACGTCGCTCTCGACGGCGATTTTCGGCGACGCCAGTTTCTTCGGAAAGCCCCAGAGCTCGCGGCCGCCGGCGATCGGCCCCTCGTCATCCAGATACATCGAGTGCACGTAGACGCCCTCTTCGCCCTCAAAGCGCACCGGGATCACCTGCCCG
>CBIGPO010000107.1:0-2365 GCA_966191635.1 uncultured Luteibacter sp. | reverse complement strand
CTCCGATATTCTTATGCGATCGGCAGAACGTCAGCCAGCCTGAAAACGCCGGTGCCATTCGATTGCACAGATGGCGCATTGAGGTAAAGCGGCACTTGCCTGGAAGGACGCACCACAACAAGCAGGTTGCTGCGGACGCGTTGTTGCCTCTCACGTGGCATCTCGGTCGGAGATGAGATCACGCATCTGATCGATCGCGCTCTGCAGTGCAGCGCGCTTTGACCCATCTTCGACAGCGCCGTTCTGCAAGTTATTGAAAGCGCCCGACAATTCGCGCCGCGACGGCAGCGTGGCACTACACGTTCTGGAGCGGCAATCAGTCTGCGGTGATCGCCTGCACTGTTGGTGGCAACGCCACGCCGGCGGCACGCAGTGCGAGGCCGGCAGCGATCCTGGGCGTTGATCGGAGCATGAATCGCTTGCCGTCCTGGTCCACCTCGGTCTCGGTCAGTGCATCAATGTCGGCGATGACGGCGGGCCAGGATCCGTTTCGGCCGAGCGCGGCGATGCGGGCCTCGAGTTCGGCCTTCAGCACGAGGGCAAGAAAACTACAAAACACGTGGCCGCGAATTGTCTCGTCGAGCTTGTGGAAGATCGGTCGAGTTGAGAGCAGATGTTTTGCCGTGCGGAAGGTCTGCTCGACGGCCCAGAGTTGCTTGTAGCACAGCATGGCAGCCAGCGGGTTGAGATCGGTGTTGGTACGCAGCACGAACACGCCGTCGAACCTGGCGTCTTCGTCAGCCTTGCTGCGATCGACCGCGAAGTGACCATCGCCGACGGTCTTGAGGAAACGACGGAAGCCGGTGTTGCCGACCAGCGCCTTGTCGCCGCGGCGCAACTGCCGTTCCAGCGCGGCCAGAATGGCGGTGCGGTCGGCAGCGTCCTTCGCTGCCTCTTGATGGTTGATGCAGACGATGTAGCGCGCCCCGCCGAGCGTTACCGCCTTGGCACTGTAGTCGGTGTCTCTGCCGCGCTTCTCGACAATAAGAGGTACGAAGGGCGCGGCATCGTTCAGCACCACATGGCGCACCAGTTTATCGGTGCGCTCGCGCACGCCGAGAATGTAGAGTAGGCCGCGCTCCTCGAGTGCGGCGATGGTCTCGGCACTGATCATGCCGCGGTCGGCGACAACGCAGACTCGGCCGATGGCGAAGCGCCGGCGCAGACGGTCGATCACCGGAACCAGGCTGGTGACGTCGGCAGTGTTGCCGGGCCACATCTCAGAGCACACAGGGCGTCCGTCGCCGTCGATCAGAATGGCGAGGATCATCTGACGCAGGTCAGGCCGATGGTCCTTGCTGTAGCCGTATTGTCCGATTGATTGGCCGCCCAAGCCCTCGAAGTACAAACTAGTGGTGTCCATGAACACCAGGTCGAGCCGGCTGAACAGGTCGCGCCGATGCGCGAACAGGTGCTCCTCGATCAGATCTTTGCTGCAGCGTGGTGCGAACCGCGTCGCACCGTCCTGCTGATCGGCAGGCAGTTCTTCGCCGAGCCAGGCCATGGCACGATAAAGATGATGGAGGCCGAGATCTTCGCTGCCGGCGATGCGATACTCCTCGCGCCAGCGGTCGGCCGCCAGATCTGAGCCGCCACGCATCAGCCGGTGCAGCACGGTGAGGAACACCGCACGTTCCAATCCGAAGCGATGACCGCGGCGGCGCGCCAAGGCGGTGATCACGCTCTGACAGCCGGTCTCTGCCCAAAGTCGCTCGAATAGCAGTGCCGGACCGATACGGCGCACCGTGATCGCGGGTACCTCTCCGGTCCTCGCCGCATTCAGCACCATCGCTTGCTGCACGAAGCGCGCGCCCGAGCGCAGCAGTCGATCGAGTTGCCCGCTGGCCTCGAGTTCATCCAGCCGTCCGAGTGTAGCGATCACGCGCTGACGCACCCGATCGCCGGTACGGTGACTTTCGACGATCTGCAGGTAGATGCGTCCCTGCGACTGCTTGCGGCGGAAGTACATGCGCGAATCGGTGTTTGGGTGCGCACAGATTGCCAAAGATATCCATGCCGTCAATGACGAACAGCATCTAGGCGTGGCACTACAAGTTTAGCGAGAACGCTAGCCACAACCAATGAATTCAGTAACTTAGCATGCGCCAGGAACACCCAACTGTCGAAGATGGGTGGGAGCTCGACAAGTTGGGAACGATACATCCGTTGATTGAGGCTGCACGACGGGATTAGCGGATTAGCACGCCACGCGCCTGTCTCCCCCGTTGCTCGGAACGTCGTCTGCGGGCGAATTCGTGGGGAGGGTGATGCTGGTCATATACGCAGCGTCCTATCACACGGCGCGGCGAAGAGGATATGCCCTCACGTTTCCAGTCACCACGACGGGCTGTGGTCTCTCGGACCA
>CBIGPO010000106.1:0-2431 GCA_966191635.1 uncultured Luteibacter sp. | reverse complement strand
GCGGTGATGACGCGCACGTCGAACCGTCCCATCCCACAGCGCCGCATCGCGCCCGGGGAAGCACTGGCCTTCGGCATCGTGCTCGCTGCATTCTCGGTCGGCACGCTCGGCCTGCTGGTGAGTTGGCTGGCGGCCGGTCTGCTTGCATTCACCGTTTTCTTTTACATCGTCGTGTATACGGCATGGCTCAAGCGCTCCACGCCGCAGAACATCGTTATCGGCGGGGCGGCGGGCGCGTTCCCCCCCATGATCGGCTGGGCCGCGGCCACCGGCGGCATTTCGCTCGAGCCGTGGCTGCTGTTTCTCATCATCTTCTTCTGGACGCCGCCCCATTTCTGGGCGCTGTCGCTTACGCGCACCGAAGACTATGCCCGCGCCCGTATCCCGATGCTCCCGGTCGTTGCCGGAGGAACGGAGACGCGGCGGCAGATCCTGCTTTACTCCATCACGCTGGTGCCGGTCGGCCTCGCGCCGTGGCTGTTCGGCTATGCCGACGCGGTCTATGGAATCACCGCGCTGGTGGCCGGGCTTTTCATGGTCGCGTTCGCTTGGCGCGTGCGCAACGAGCGTGAAGGTGCACGCGCCGACCGCGCGGCGCACCATCTTTTCGCTTTTTCGATCCTTTATCTGTTCGTGCTGTTCGCGGTGCTGCTGGTCGAGGGCGGGCTCGGCGGCTTCGGCGGTTGAGGCCTGGTGATGATATGGACGAAAAGCCACCGACAATCGTCCTTAGCGAGCAGCAGAAACGCAGTCGCCGCGCGCGGTCGATCGCGATTGCGCTGGCGCTCGGAGCCCTTGTCATCCTGTTCTATGTCGTCACGCTGGTGAAGGGACCGGGCGTGCTGAACCGTCCGTTGTGATCGCGATGGAAACCCCGAACACGTCCTCCCAGCGGCGCAACCACATCATCGTCGCGACGGCTTGCGGTGTGTTCGTCGCAGCCATGGTGGGAGCGGCATATGCGGCCGTGCCACTGTATAACTGGTTCTGCCGCACGACTGGCTTCGGCGGAACTACGCAGGTCGCTACCGCCGCGCCCTCTCACATTCTCGATCGCAAGCTCAAGATCCGTTTCGATGCCAACGTCGCCGGCGGGCTGCCTTGGCGTTTCGAGCCCGAGCAGAATTCAATCGAGGTCAGGATCGGCGAGGTCGTGACTGTGAGCTACAGCGTCGTCAACGAATCGGCGCGCGAGACGGTTGGCGTTGCCTCCTACAACGTCTCGCCGCCGACGGCGGGCATCTATTTCTCGAAGATCAACTGCTTTTGCTTCACCGATCAGCGGCTCAAGGGTGGCGAGAAGCGCGACATGACGGTCGTGTTCTTCGTGGATCCCGAGCTGGTGAAGGATTGGGAGCAGGACGGTCTCGATACCATCACGCTGTCCTACACCATGTATCCGACGCGTCAGCCCGAGGCGCCACGGGTCGGCAGCGGGGCGGCGCTTGCGCCCGGACGAAGCTGACGTAATAAGGGAATGACCGCCAGGGACCCTCGTGGCCCACGGAGAGACGGAGAGATCCAAGATGGCCGACGCTCACGCCAAGCCGCAACACGATTATCACCTGGTCGAGCCCAGCCCGTGGCCGGCGCTCGGTTCGGTTTCCGCGTTCGTGGCGGCAGTCGGGGGCATCACCTGGATGCACCACATGTTCCCGGCGGCACCATATATTTTCGGTGTCGGCGTGATCGGCATTCTCTACACGATGCTCGGATGGTGGACCGATGTTGCTCGTGAGGCGACCCATGAAGGCTACCACACCCAGGTCGTCCAGATCTCTCATCGCTATGGGATGATCCTATTCATCGCGTCCGAAGTCATGTTCTTCGTCGCGTGGTTTTGGGCCTACTTTAACAGCGCACTGTTCCCGGCCGACATGCATCAGGTCACTCGTGAGCAGTTGTTCGGCGGAGTGTGGCCGCCGCACGGCATCGAGACCTTCGATCCCTGGCACCTTCCGCTGTTGAACACGCTCATCCTGCTCACCTCCGGAACAACCGTGACCTGGGCGCATCATGCGCTGCTGGAGAACGACCGTCAGGGGCTCAAGTGGGGCCTGATACTGACCATTGTGCTTGGCTTGACGTTCACCTGCGTGCAGGCCTTCGAATATAGCCACGCGGCGTTCACTTTCAGCGGCAACGTCTATGGCGCCACCTTCTTCATGGCGACCGGCTTTCACGGCTTCCATGTCATCATCGGTACGACGTTTCTGATCGTGTGCCTGATCCGCGCCTACCTCGGTCACTTCACGCCGACGCAGCATCTCGGCTTCGAATTCGCCGCTTGGTACTGGCACTTCGTGGACGTGGTCTGGATATTCCTGTTCGCCTGCATCTACGTGTGGGGTTCCGGCGGCGAAGGCGCCGCGCACGCTGCCGGCCACTAGCGCCGGTCGGCACTTGGCGGTGGTCGGATCGCGAACCGGGA
>CBIGPO010000105.1:0-2555 GCA_966191635.1 uncultured Luteibacter sp. | reverse complement strand
TCGCCTTCCGTAAGACTGAAGCCGGCCCAGGAGAGCCGGGTGTGGCTGAGGTCGCCTTGCGCTGTGGTCGCTTATTGGGAATGTTCGCCCGGCTCTCCGGGGTGCCCTGGCTGCTAATTGAGATCTGCGCTCGGTCGCTGGTTACGGATGCGTCGGCGGGGTGTTCCACGGGCCGTAGTCAGCACCTAGACCAACGGACGGAGAAGCGTGGCCGCACAACGAGACACAGCCTGGGTCGGCATCGATATCGGCAAAACCCATCATTGGGCGTGCGTGGTGGATGCTGAGGGAAAGGCATTGTTGTCGGTCAAGGTCGCCAACGACGAGGCTGAGATAGAGGCACTGCTCGCCAAGACGGGCTCGCTGGCGATGCAGTTGATCTGGGCCGTCGACATCATCGGCGCGCCGTCGGCGTTGCTGCTGGCACTTCTGGCTCGGGCCGGCCAGTCGGTGCGTTACGCCTCGGGGCGGGTGGTCGCAGCGATGAGCGCTGCCTATGCCGGGGAAGGCAAGACCGACGCCAAAGACGCCTACGTCATTGCCGAGACCGCCCGCCTGCGCCGGGACCTATCGGTCATCGATACCGGTACCGACCTCGTGCGCAAACTCGCGGTGCTGACCGGACATCGAGAAGATCTGATCGCCGACCGGGTGCGCATGATCAACCGGCTGCGCGACCTGATGACCAGTGTGTTTCCCAGCCTGGAGCGGGCCTTCGACTACTCCTCGCACAAAGGAGCGTTGGTACTGCTCACCAGCTATGCCACCCCTGACCGGATCCGCCGCGTCGGACAGACTCGCCTGACGGGCTGGTTGCGCAACCGCAACGTGCGCGGTGCGGCCGACGTAGCCGCCCGCGCCACCGCCGCAGCCAAGGCCCAAACGGTCGTGCTTCCCGGGCAAGACATGACCGCGAGCATCGTCACCGAGCTGGCCACCGGCATCCTTGCCCTCGACGACCGACTGAAAGTCCTCGATGCCCAGATCCAGATGACCTTCGATGAGCACCCGCACGCGCGGATCATTCAGTCGATGCCCGGCTTCGGTCCCTTCCTCGGTGCCTCACTGTTGGTCGGCGCCAATGACTTACGCGCATTCCCCAGCGCCGGACACCTCGCCGCCGCAGCCGGGCTCGTCCCCGTCCCCAACGACTCCGGCCGACGCACCGGCAATCTGCACCGTCCGCTGCGCTATAGCCGGCGGCTGCGACACGTGTTCTATCTGTCAGCGCAGACGAGCATGATGCGCGCCGGACCCAACCGCGACTACTACCTCAAAAAGCGTGCCCAAGGCGCCACCCACAGCCAGGCCGTCATCGCCCTGGCACGCCGCCGCATCGACGTCCTGTGGGCACTGCTGCGCGAGAACCGGACGTGGACCGCGGCACCGCCGGCACTCGCTCAAGCGGCTTGACAACACCATTGAGATTCCCAGTGACCCGGTACCGCGCGGTCGGCGATCTCAGCAGGCCGGTCGCTGATCATGATCATCGGATCGACGAACCGCTGTGTGCGCTGGTCCAGGGCGCGATGCGGTTTGCGGCGTGTGCGTCCCGTCCGAAGCGCCTGGGCTAGTTCGCGTTTCAAGCCGCCGCGCGCTTGGAAGTACAGCGCTTGGTAGATCGTCTCGTGGCTCACCCGCATGCTCTCGTCGTCCGGGAAATCTTTGACCAGACGATGCGAGATCTGCTCAGGTGACAACCGTCGCGACAGTCCATCTTCCACCGCATCGCGCAACTTCTGGTTGGTCACCAGTTTGGACTTCTTCGGCCGGGCACGATCAGCCTTAGCGACCCGATCGGCCTGATACGGCAGATACAGCCCGCCGACGCTTCGGGTGCCGATTTCGCGCGACACCGTGGATTTGTGCTTGCCGATCAGCGCCGCGATCGCGGTCAACGTCAATCCATTGAGCAGCCCGTCGGCGATGACCAGCCGGTCGGGCAACGTCAAGTATCGATCGTTGATTACCGCAGCCGCCCCCCCAACGGTCGTGTTCACCGATTGTGTGTAGCGCCCTGAATCGCCGTATTCGATGACCGTGCCATCTGGACGTACCCGCGTGTCGCCGATCTTGCGGATGCCGTCACGCCAATCCCGGGCCGTGCGCACATGAACCCCGACCTCGCGGGCCGCCCGAGCCGTCGACCAGCCTGACGCCACGAGTTCCAGGAAACGCTCCCGGGCTGCCGCCTTGCCGTAGAGCTGGCGATCCCGGCTGACCAAACCCCGCTCGACCAGCACCCGCCGGGCCGTTCCGTGCGAAACTCCGACCGCCTTTGCGGCCTGATTGATCGAGCCCGTCGCGTCGAACACCGCCACGATCCGGCCCATATCAACGCCGCGTTTGTCCGGTCGCGGCGAGCCAATCGGCCGCCCCGTCGCCCGCAGGATCGCATACCCGCGCTGCCGCGAGATGCCCAGCCACGAGGCGGCCTCCTTCCCCGACACACCCCCGTCAACGAGTTTTGCTAGCTGATCCCCACACCGAACACAGTCCTCCGAAAATGACACGGTCGCCGCAACCTCTCAAATCGAGAGTGTTGCGACGACCGC
>CBIGPO010000104.1:0-3045 GCA_966191635.1 uncultured Luteibacter sp. | reverse complement strand
CGCTTCGTCAGCCTCAAGCCCGATCGGGTCAATGTGCGTGGCGGCCCGACGCGCGACCACGAGGTGACCTTCGTCTATACCCGCTCCGGCTTGCCGGTAGAGATCACGGCGGAGTCGGACAACTGGCGGCGCATCCGCGATTGGGAAGGATCGGAGGGGTGGGTCTACCACTCGCTGCTGTCAGGACGGCGCACGGCGGTGGCGACACCCAAGGACAAGAATCAACTGGTGCCGCTTTACGACTCGGGTGACAGCAATGCCGCGGTCATCGCGCGACTACAGGCCGGCGTGCTGGCGACGGTGAAGCGGTGCACCGGGAACTGGTGCCGCCTGGTTGGACCCGGCTTCGATGGCTGGGTGGTGCAGGAACAGCTGTGGGGCGTCTATCCGAACGAGAAGGTGGAATAGCCCGCCCGTCGCGGCCGGAAAGCTCGCGCCAATACGCCCTTGCCCGGTTCGTACGACAACTCCGTCGATCAGGGAGCGCACCCGATGCGGTCCCGCTTCGAGCGGAAATGACGGAAGCGCCGGCAGCGAACGTGCTCGACCGGTCGGCCGAATTCTGCCCCAGGGCGTCCGAGTTGGAGAGAGCCGCTCAGCGTCCCTTGCGGCGCAGCCTGACCACCACGTCGATGCGAGCGACTTCGTAGCCCTCGGGCGGTACCGGCGTCTTGCCGACCACCACGTCGGCGTTGGGGATGTCGAGGAGATCGTTTTCGCCCTCGACGAAGAAGTGGTGATGCTGGGAGACGTTGGTGTCGAAATAGGTCTTCGACCCGTCAACGGCCACCTGACGCAGCAGCCCCACATCGGTGAACTGATGCAGCGTGTTGTAGACGGTGGCGAGCGACACCGGCACCTTCGCCTTGGTCGCCTCCTCGTACAGCATCTCAGCAGTGATGTGCCGATCACCCTTGCCGAACAGGATCCAGCCAAGTGCCATGCGCTGGCGGGTCGGCCGCAAGCCCACGTCACGGAGCATGGACTTCACGTCATGCCAGGGGCAGCCGGTGAGCGCGGAACGGGCGGCCATGCTGGCAAGCCGCTCGGCGCTTTCGGCCGCGTTGGTGAAAACGATGGTGCGCGATAGGGTCATGGGCACACCTAAACCTTCTGCTACTCTAACTCAGAGACGATTGTTGCGTTTGTAACATATGGCAGCGAAGATGCAACTCCCTCGCAACAACACTGGGGCAATTCTAATCTGCCCGCATTCGGCAGGCGGCCGCTGGCTTTGCCCCCCGCAGCGCCTATGTTAGGACTGCCAGGCTTGGGGAACTCGATCAGACGGCCAGGGACAAGGTGCAGATGGAGCAGCGGCCTACAAGCTTCGGATACGATGACCTATTGGCGTGCGGGCGGGGAGAATTGTTCGGCGCGGGCAATGCCCAGTTGCCGCTCCCCCCGATGTTGATGTTCGACCGCATTTCCGAGATCGCGGAGGCCGGCGGCGAATATGGCAAGGGCCTGGTTCGCGCCGTGTTGGAACTCAAGCCCGACCTCTGGTTCTTTCCGTGTCACTTCAAGGGCGATCCGGTTATGCCGGGCTGTCTCGGGCTCGATGCGCTCTGGCAGTTGCTGGGCTTCTTCCTTGGCTGGGTTGGCGCGCCGGGCAAAGGCCGGGCGCTGGGACTGGGCGAGGTGAAATTTTCCGGCCAGGTCCTTCCGACCGTCAAGAACGTCGTCTACGGCATCGACGTCAAGCGGGTCATGCGCAGCAAGCTGGTGCTGGGCATCGCCGATGGCTGGCTGTCGGCGGACGGCTCGATCATCTACCGGGCGATGGACCTCAAGGTCGGCCTGTTCCGCGACGAGGTGATGCAGCCGAGCGGAGGTTGACGGCGCCAGCCGCGCTCCTGCGCGAATTCAAGATGCGGACGAGGCAGTCATGAGGCGGGTCGTCGTCACCGGGATGGGCATCGTCTCATCGATCGGCAACAACACCCAGGAAGTTCTGGCGAGCTTGCGTGAGGCCAAGCCCGGGATTTCGCGCGCCGACAGGTACGCCGAGCTCGGCTTTCGATGCCAGGTGCACGGTGCGCCCACGCTCAATGCGGAAGAGGCGATCGACCGCCGCGCCATGCGCTTTCTCGGCGGCGGGGCGGCCTGGAACCATGTCGCCATGGAGCAGGCCATTCGCGACGCCGGGCTCGATGACGGCGAAATCTCCCACGAAATGACCGGCATCATCATGGGGTCCGGCGGGCCCTCGACGCGTGCCATCGTCGAGGCCGCCGACACCGCCCGTAACAAGGGCCCGAAGCGGGTCGGGCCGTTCGCGGTACCCAAGGCGATGTCGTCCACCGCCTCCGCGACGCTCGCCACCTGGTTCAAGATCAAGGGCGTGAACTATTCGATCTCGTCGGCTTGCGCGACCTCCAACCATTGCATCGGCAATGCCGCGGAAATCATTCAGATGGGCAAGCAGGACGTGATCTTCGCTGGCGGCAGCGAGGAACTCGACTGGACCCTGTCGGTCCTGTTCGACGCCATGGGGGCGATGTCGTCGGGCTTCAACCAGACGCCGGACAAGGCTTCGCGCGCCTACGACGTGGACCGTGATGGTTTCGTCATCGCCGGCGGCGCCGGCGTGCTGGTGCTGGAAGAGCTCGAACATGCCAAGGCGCGCGGAGGACGCATCTATGCCGAGGTGGCGGGCTATGGCGCGACCTCCGATGGATTCGACATGGTGGCGCCCTCGGGCGAGGGCGCGGTGCGCTGCATGCGAATGGCGCTCAAGGGCGTGAAGGCGCCGGTCGATTACATCAATCCGCACGCCACCTCGACCCCGATCGGCGATCTGAAGGAGATCGAGGCGATTCGCGAAGTGTTCGGCGATACATGTCCGCCGATCGCGGCCACCAAGTCGCTCACCGGCCATTCGCTGGGCGCCGCCGGTGCGCAAGAGGCAATCTATTCACTGCTGATGATGAGTAACGGCTTCATCTGCGAAAGCGCCAACATCGATACGCTCGATCCGGCGTTCGCCGACATGCCGATTGTCCGGGAGCGGCGTGACGACGTCAATCTCGGCTGCGTTCTGTC
>CBIGPO010000103.1:0-3068 GCA_966191635.1 uncultured Luteibacter sp. | reverse complement strand
CGCGTACGGCAAAAGCGTCAATCGAACCCAGATCGTGGATGGCAGGGCCCGTAAGACCTACGGGCACTTTCGTCCTCTCCGGGATTGCGAGATCCTGCTCAAGGGTCATCACGATGGCTACATCGATTGGGAGGAGTTTGAACGCAATCAGACGCAACTCGCCGCCAACGCCTATGGTCGCAAGGATGGCGCGAAGTCCGGCCGCGGCGGCCGCGCCCTGCTCGGCGGCCTTCTGGTTTGCCGCCGCTGCGGCCGTCGGCTGGCCGTCGTTTACACCGGACGTTCCAACAGCCCCGTCTATCGATGCGATCGCGGCAACACCGCCCTCGGCGTGCCTCGGTGTATGATGTTCGGCGGCCTTTGTAGGCGACAGTGATACTCGGTCCTAAGGCGACGGCTAGATTTACGATTGTCGCGGTTGGGTAGGTTGTTTCTCCGTTCCGAATGGGGCGGAGAGGCGGATGACCCGGCTGGATCGGGAGGCGCGCGTGACGATCAAGACGCTGGTGTCACGTGGGACGACCAACACAGGGGTGGCGCGTCTGCTGGGCGTGACCGAGGGGTCCGTACGTTACCACGTGTCGCGGATGGTGACCGGCGCGATAGACGGTCGCGGCATGAAGCCATTCAAAGCGGCACCGCAGGCCGAGGCGATCGAGCATTGGCGGCAGAGCCAGCTGGACGGAGCGCTCAATCTGGCGGCACTGCACACCTGGTTGGTGGGGGAACACGGCTATGACGGTAGCCTGCGGTCGGTGCAGCGGTTCTGGGCGAAGCATTATCCGGCGCCGGCGATCCGGGCGCGGCGCCGTGTTGAGACGCCACCGGGCGTCCAGGCACAGGCGGATTGGGCGCACTTCCCACAGGTGGTGATCGGCGGCGAGGTGAAGAACCTGGTCGCGTTCAAGATGGTTCTGTCGCACAGCCGCAAGGACGCGATCGTCTGGTCTGAGAGCAAGGACATGTTGTCCTGGCTCGGCTGTCACAGCGAGGCCTTCCGCCGGCTTGGCGGGGTACCGGCGACAGTACGCGTCGACAACGAGAAGACCGCAATGGCCCGAGGTGCCGGGGCTTGGGGCATCATCAACAAGAGCTATCGCCGTTACGCGACGACACTTCGCTTCCATGTCGATGCGTGTCCGCCCCGCCAGCCGCAATGCAAAGGCAAGATCGAGCGGAGGGTGCGCGACCAGCGCTTCGCCATCGATCCGCGGCGATATCCATGGAGCAGTCTCGAGGACCTACAGCAATGGACGGACGCGCAACTGACAGCTCGATCGAACCAGCTGATATGCCCATCCACTGGCCTGACGGTGGCGGAGAGCTGGGTCGCGGAACGCCCGAAGCTGACACCTTTGCCCGAGATCCTGCCTGAACCGTTTGACGATGTCGGTGTGCGCATGGTCGGGATCGACTGCCTCGTCGCCTTCGAGGGACGGCAGTACAGCGTGCCATTCGCGCATATCGGCGAGCGGGTGGAAGTACGTGGCTGCGCGCGCACGGTGCAGATCCTCAAGGATTGTCGTGTGCTCGCCGTCCACCAGCGCTATACGCCGGCGCGGCTGGTGATTGATCCTGCCCACTATGACGGAATGAGCACGCCGCGGGTCGTGGCGCCACCGCCGCTGGGGCGGATGGGAGCAAAGATCATGGAGCTGGCGACCGCGCCGGTCGCTCATCGCTCGATCGAATACTATGCGGCACTGGCGGAGGTCGCCCGGTGACGGCGGCTCGGCCGAAGCTCGATATCGACACCACGCGTGACCGGCTAATGGCACTTGGCTGCACGCATGCGGCTGAGCAGCTGGACCAGATGCTGACCGAGGCGGTTCGCCAGGAGATCCCGGCGCACAACTTCCTTGATCGCCTGCTACAGGCCGAACTGTCCGGCCGTGAAGGCCGTCGGGTGAAGACGTCACTCAAGCTGTCCAATCTACCGGTTGGGCAGACACTGGAGAACTTCGACTTCGCATTTCAGCCGGCGATCGAGCGCTCACGCATCGACACGCTCGCCACCTGTGCCTGGGTGCGCAACGGCGAAACTGTGCTGGTTCAGGGGCCGCCAGGAGTCGGCAAAACGCATTTGCTGGTGGGACTTGGGATCCGCGCGGTCGAACAGGGCTTCTCGGTGCAGTATTTTCGCTGCGACGAACTGATGACCGCGCTGAAGGCAGACGCCGCCTTGCCCCCAATGCGATTGAAGCGCCGCAAGTACATGTCGACGGCGCTGCTGCTGATCGACGAGCTTGGCTTCGACCCGATGAGCCGCCAGGAGGCGAGCTTGTTCTTTCGGCTGGTGTCTTACCGATATGGCCGGGGCGCCATCATGATCACCACCAACAAGAGCGTGCGGGACTGGACCGAGCTGCTCGCCGGCGACGAAGTCCTCACCACCGCGATCCTCGATCGCCTGCTCCACCGCTCGCACGTGCTCAACATTCGCGGCCGCAGCTATCGCCTACGCGATCTTGAAGATGCGCTGAAGCCGCCACGGTCCTGAGCCGCTGCCTTCTCGGCCACTGCATCATGGCACCGTGCTCGGTGCCGTCCACGACGCTTCGCGCCGGCTTCGCCGGTGCCGCTATGCGGCATCATGGACCGCACCTCCGCGCGGCGCCCACTGTCGATCCAGGCCGGGACGGGGGAATGGCCTCTTTCAGCCGAACAAGCGAATGTCCAGTCGGGCCGTCGCAATATCGCACCGGATTCGTAAATCTACGTGTCGCCTTATCTCGTAAATCTACGTGTCGCTTGACATCCCGTCAGTTCCTGACCACGGCTGGCTTTGAATTGAAAGCCGCCTCAGAATCCATGCCCAATAGCGGCGGCTGGCTTGTGAACCCCGAGTTCGATAGCGAGATAATCAGCGTCGTCGAAAAATACGGCGCGTTTCGCGCAGCAAGCGACTTCCGCATGATCGGCAGTGATTCATTGGAGCGTCCGCGTCGGACTGGCGCAGCGACCGCGACGTGGCTGACCGAAGGCCAAGTCATTCCCGAATCACAAATGACGTTGGACGGCACGACGACCAGCATGCGCAAGCTTGGCGCGCTTCTGCGTTGTAGTTC
>CBIGPO010000102.1:0-3143 GCA_966191635.1 uncultured Luteibacter sp. | reverse complement strand
GAAGGCATGCGCAAGGCCGGCCGGCTGGTGGCGGAATGCCTCGACATGCTCGGCGACGAGGTCCGTCCCGGGGTACCGACCGAAAAGATCGACCGGCTGGTGTTCGATTTTGCGATGGCGCACAACGCGACGCCGGCGACGATGATGTATCGCGGCTACCGCAAGGCCACCTGTACGTCGGTCAATCATGTGGTCTGCCACGGCATTCCGGGGGAGAAGCCGCTCAAGGAAGGCGACATCGTCAATGTCGACGTCACCCTCATCCTCGACGGCTGGCATGGCGACTCCAGCCGGATGTTCGGGGTGGGCACCATTCCGCGGCGCGCCGAACGACTGATCGAGGTCACCTACGACGCGATGATGCGCGGCATCGCCGTGATCCGTCCCGGCGCCACCACTGGCGACATCGGCGCCGCCATCCAGGCTTATGTCGAGGCGCAGAACATGAGCGTGGTGCGCGACTTCTGCGGACACGGTCTCGGCCGGTTGTTCCATGACGAGCCCAACATCGTACATATCGGCCGGCAGGGCGAAGGCATCGTGCTGCGTCCCGGCATGTTCTTCACGGTCGAGCCGATGATCAATCTCGGCCGCCCGCACGTGAAGGTGCTTTCCGACGGCTGGACCGCGGTAACGCGCGACCGCTCGCTGTCTGCGCAGTTCGAACACACCGTCGCGGTGACCGATACCGGCGTCGAAATCTTCACGCTGTCGCCGAGGGGGCTCGACCGCCCGCCGCTGTCCGTCGGGCCGCGCGTATAAGGGGCGCGGCGCCCGCCGTCTACAGGAACTTCTCCAGCACCACGAAATGCAGGTCGTCGCGCAGCGGCACGCCGACCCGCTCGTCGCCATAAGGAAAAGGCTCGCTTTTGCCGGTGCGGCGATAGCCGCGCCTTTCGTACCATGCGATGAGACCGTGCCGGAGCGCGATGACGGTCATTTGTACGCACGCCGCACCCTGCTCGCGGACGTAGTCCTCCGCTTTGGACAGCAGCGTACGGCCAAGCCCTTCGGCCTGACGACGCGGGTCGACCGTCAGCATTCCAAGATGCCATGTCGCGGTGTCGCCGGCGGGCTCGAGCAAGACGCATCCCGCGAGTTGCGCACCCTCGTGGTCGCGCATCAACAGCAGGGTGCTGTTTCCCGCCCCGAGACCCACTGCAAGCGTGGCCGGATCTGTCCTAGGTCCGGCAAGCAACCCGACCTCGTTGGTCCAGCCGGCACCCTCGCCCCGGTACGCGGAATTGACCAACGCGACGATATCGCCGATGTCGGCATCTGTGGCGGGCACCGTGATCATGTCGGCACCGTTGGATGAGGCAGCATCATGCGAGATTGCAGCCTTTCCTCAAAGGTAGCTCCACCACCATTCGGTACGGCGCTGCTTGAGCCCGGCAAACCAACGGCAGGGCAGGTAAAGGGCGACGACGACCAATAGCGATACCGCGTAGATCGCCGGCAGGCTCAGGCCATAATTCGCGGGCTTGTCGGCCGGCGTTCCTCCGAACAGCCATGATGCATCCCCCCACACCAGCCATGCCAGAACGACCGCGAGTCCGTGGATCAGGAAAAGATGCAGGACGTAATAGAAGAACGGTACCCGGCCATACGTGATGATGACATGCGCAAATCGCCCGTGCGCACCCTCGAATGCCGCGAGCAGCAGCAGACCCGGGCCGAGCGTCATCGCCAGATAGAGGAGCGACGGCGGATATTTTTCGCAGTTGATGAAGGACAGCAGCGTGGCGAGCCAGCCGTCGTACGCTGTCCAAGGCGCGGGATCACCATAGAGATTCGTGGCGCGCAGCACGATGAAGCCAACGCTTGTCAGCGCCCCGAGCCATACGAGCTGGCGCCGGCGCGTGGCGCCGTCGAGCCTGAACACCGGTCCAAGCGCATAGCCCGCCGCCATCACACCGATCCAGGGGACGAGCGGATAACTGAGATAGAGCTTGGCGGCAGGCCCAAGCTGCAACAGTCCTGGCCGGTGCAGCAGATTCCAGATCCAGCCGGCAGCGCCGAGATTTTCCGGACGGATGCCATCGAACAGGTTGTGCCCGCCGATCATGGCGAGCCCGATGGCGGCAATCGCCCACCGTGGCAGGTAGACCAAGCCGCTCAGCACCACCATCGAGACGCCGAGCGCCCAGATTACCTGGGCGAAGAACAAGTGCAGGTTGAGACTGAAGAACCAGCCCAGACGCACCACGGTGAACTCGATGACGATGAGCCAGAGACCACGCGTGAGCAAGAACCGGCTCACATCGGCGACCGTGCGCCCCGATGTCCCGTAGAGATACGCGGAGACGCCGGCGAGCAGGATGAACAGCGGGGCGCAATAGTGCGTCACCCAGCGCGTCAGGAACAGCGCCGGATCGGTGACGTCGCGGGCGTTCAGTCCGCCGACGCCGAAAAAGTCGCGCGTGTGGTCGAGAGCCATCAGAATCATGATCGCGCCGCGCAGCAGGTCGATCGAAACGATGCGCGGGCGGACCGCGACGACCAAACGTGGCACCGGCTGATCCACGGCGGTGCGGCGCGGGATCGGTGAACCCTTCAAGAGCTCAAACGGCGGGCCCATGGGCAGGCTTTCTAAAGGATTTGCAGACTTGTTTGCGGCGCGAACGGCCCGTGTTCCTCACGCCCCTGCCGCGGCACGATGGTACGCCTTGGGCGCGCGCTTCTCCAGAAAGGCATGCAGCCGCCTCTTGGCCCCTTCGTCGCTCAGGGCGATCGCGACCATCAGGCTCCTCTGCGCCACAGGTGCGCCGGTCAGCCCCTGCGTGCACAGGTGATTGATCGGTCCAACAAAATCGGACATGGCGAGCCTCTCCGCTTCGGGGGCTTGAGAAAACCGTGGAGTCCGTTACCGCACCATGTCCAAATCGGATGAACGCGTTACTGCTGTAACAAGACGTGCGTGAACACATCCGCTGCCAATGATTGCTATTCTCGAGTCACTGCAAACGTCAGTGCCTGGATTCGGCGTGGTCGACGCCGCCGGGCGTGCCGCGCACACAGACCACCTTGACGGCTTCGTTAGGGGCGGGATCGCGCCCGGCCGCGGTGTTGGCCAAATAGGCCTGTCCGTGCATCAGGCAGGTGACCGGGCTGGCAAATGTTTCGGGGACCTGGAGCACGTC
>CBIGPO010000101.1:0-3286 GCA_966191635.1 uncultured Luteibacter sp. | reverse complement strand
AACCCTTGGTCGGGGTACCCCACGGGCTGACCGGGTGACGGCCGCCCGAGGTCTTGCCTTCACCACCACCATGCGGATGGTCGACCGGGTTCATGACGACGCCGCGAACCGTCGGACGGATACCCGCCCAGCGCTTCTTACCGGCCTTGCCGAGCTTGCGCAGGCTGTGCTCCGAGTTGCCGACTTCACCAATGGTGGCGCGGCATTCAACCGGGACGCGACGCATTTCGCCGGAGCGAAGACGCAGCGTTGCATAACCCTGCTCACGAGCGACCAGCTGGACCGATGCACCGGCGGAACGCGCGATCTGCGCACCCTTGCCCGGCTTCATCTCGATGCAGTGGATCGTCGAACCGACCGGGATCGAACGAAGCGGCAGGCAGTTGCCCGGCTTGATCGGGGAGTCGGAGCCCGACACGAGACGGTCACCCACCGCCACGCCCTTCGGCGCGATGATGTAGCGGCGCTCGCCGTCGGCGTAGCACAGCAGCGCGATGTGCGCCGTGCGATTCGGGTCGTACTCAAGACGCTCGACAACGGCGGCAATGCCTTCCTTGTCGCGCTTGAAGTCGATGATGCGGTATGCCTGCTTATGACCGCCGCCGCGATGACGCGTGGTGATGCGACCGTAGTGGTTGCGGCCACCCGTCTTCGACTGCGATTCGGTCAGGGGCGCGTAAGGGGCGCCCTTGTGCAGACCTTCGGTCCGCACGCTGACAGCGTCGCGGCGTCCCGGGGAGGTCGGCTTGTGAGTGATCAGTGCCATCTCAATTCAACTCCTGGCTCAGGCCTTGGCCGACACGTCGATCGTGTGACCGTCGGCGAGGCGCACGTAGGCCTTACGCTTGCCCTGGCGGTTGCCAGTGCGAAAGCGGAACGACTTGACCTTGCCCTTTGTGTTCACGAGGTTCACGTCCACGACTTTGACGTCGAAGAGATGTTCCACCGCTGCACGGACATCGGCCTTGGTCGCCTCAGGCGCCACGACGAAAACGTACTGGTTGTTCTCAGCAAGGCGGGCCGACTTCTCAGAGATGTGCGGCGCGCGAAGCGTATTGAGCGTGCGTTCGGTGCTCATGCGAGCCACTCCTCGACCTTCTTGACCGCTTCCACCGTCATGACGACGAAGTCGCTACCGACCAGGCTGACCGGATTCAAGGCCAGCACGTCGACGACGTGGATGTACGGAATGTTGCGGGCGGACAGGTAGAGCGCTTCGGTGGCGTCTTCCGACACCAGCAGCACACGACCCTTGACTTCGAGCTCGGCGAGCTTGGCGATCATGCCCTTGGTGCTCGGGGCTTCCATCGACAGTTCGGAGACGACCTTAAGGCGACCCTGACGGGCCAGCTCGGCAACGATCGAACGGATCGCCACACGATAAGCCTTGCGGTTGACCTTCTGCTCGAAGCTACGCGGCTTTGCCGCGAACGTCACACCACCACCGACGAAGATCGGAGCGCGGTAATCGCCGTGACGAGCGCCGCCGCCCTTCTGCTTCTTGAACTTCTTGGTCGTACCGGACATCTGACCGCGAGACAGCTGAGCCTTCGTACCGGCACGGCCAGCCGCCTGATAGGCGGTGACGACCTGATGCACGAGGGCCTTCTTGTACTCGCCGCCGAACACTTCGTCCGACACGGTGAGCGCCTTGGCGCCAATAACGTTGAGTTCCATGGCGTCTCTCCTCAGCCCTTGGTCGTCGGACGAATCACGACGTCACCGCCCGGCGCGCCAGGGACTGCGCCCTTGACTGCGATCAGGTGGCGCTCGGCGTCGACCTTGACAACTTCGAGACCCTGCTGGGTGCGATTGACCGCGCCCATGTGGCCCGACATTTTCTTACCAGGAAACACGCGACCCGGCGTCTGGCGCTGACCGATCGAGCCAGGGGCGCGATGCGACAGCGAGTTACCGTGAGTAGCGTCGCCCATCTTGAAGTGGTGACGCTTGATGGTGCCCTGGAAACCCTTACCCTTCGACACGCCTGCGACGTCGACCGTCTGACCGACGGTGAACACGTCGTCAGCCTTGATCTCGGTGCCGATCGCGTACTTGCCTGCGTCTTCCGCGGACACGCGGAATTCCCACAGACCACGACCCGGCTCAACCTTGGCCTTGGCGTAATGACCCTTCGCAGGGCCCGTCAGCAGCGACGCGCGCTTGGCGCCGGTCGTAACCTGCACCGCGCTGTAGCCGTCATTTTCTTCGGTCTTCACCTGCGTCACACGATTCGGGGTCGCTTCAATCAGCGTCACCGGAATCGAGCGGCCGTCTTCGGTGAAGAGCCGGCTCATGCCGCACTTGCGGCCAACCAGTCCGATACTCATCTTCGTATCCTTTATTCCGCTCAGCCGAGCTTGATCTGCACGTCAACGCCAGCCGCAAGATCGAGCTTCATGAGCGCGTCCACGGTTTTGTCGTTGGGGTCGACGATGTCCAGAACGCGCTTGTGCGTACGGGTCTCGTACTGGTCGCGGGCATCTTTATCGACGTGCGGCGACACCAGAATGGTGTAGCGCTCAATCTTGGTCGGCAGGGGGATCGGGCCGAGGACCGTAGCGCCGGTGCGCTTGGCCGTCTCGACGATCTCGCTGGCCGAACGATCGATCAGGCGATGATCGAACGCCTTGAGCCGAATGCGAATCTTTTGGTTCGCCATAAAAACCGTGTCCTGTTATCGAAAGAACGTTCTTGTGATTCGGAATGGCTTCTCGCCACCCCGCACAACCCAGTTACCTAACTACGGGTGTCGCAAACGGGCCACCCTGGAACGGTAGAACCGCCCGGAATGACCCGAAAAAGTCAGGCAGACCGAGTTATCGGCCTGCCCAGACAGAAAAGTATAGAATACACAACGATATGGGTCAACAGAGCTTCCGCCCCGTGGCCCGTTGGCACTCTACCCGGCATCCATGCCTGCGAACTCGAAGCACATTCCGTGCGCCTCATTTCGCTGTGTGTCGGCGCCCTTGACGAGCACTCGACGTATATAACCCGACGAATATATCGGATCTCCGGAAAAAAGGGAAGCTTTTTTGACATGGAATGGGGGAGCCGCTTCAGCGGCGAAGACCAGGTTGCCCCACCTCCGATCCCCGAATCGACCAGTTCCCACACAGAGCCGGCCCGGCCGTAGCGCTCAACTCACGCCGCGACGGGCGCGTACGTAGCGGCGCAGAGCCTTCGGTACCCTCCCACGTAGCGGCGCAGAGCCTTCGGTACCCTCCAACGTAGCGGCGCAGAGCCTTCGGTGCCCACCCTCGCTGCTCAGACAGTCCTCCGC
>CBIGPO010000100.1:0-3453 GCA_966191635.1 uncultured Luteibacter sp. | reverse complement strand
GGGATATTGATCGGCGTCCTGGTCGGGACCGCGCTGCTGCCCTATGCCTCCACCGAGCTGCTGCAGGTGATCTTCGCGATCTTCATGGTGACGGTGGGCGTCTACGAGGGCTTCCTCAAAGATCGCTTGGTGTTCGCGGGCACGCCGCCGCAGGGCGCGAAGAAGGTGGGCGTGGCCTCGGCCATCGGTTGCCTCGCGGCTCTGACCGGGACCGGCGGCGGCACGATGGCGACGCCGATCTTGCAGGCTTTCAGCATGAAGATGCAGGCCGCGATCGCCGTCTCGTCGGCGACGGGGCTGGTGAGCGGCACGGTCGCCACCATCGGCGCCATCGTGGGAGGCTGGTACGCGCTCGGCCTGCCCTCGTACTCCCTGGGCTATGTCGATCTCGCGATCTTCGCCGCGATGATGCCGACGATCATGATCGCCGCTCCGGTCGGCGTACGGGTAGGTCATATGCTCAGCGAGACCTGGCTGCGACGCATATACACCGTGCTGCTGTTCGTGATTGCCGCCGACCTGATCCGAAAGCTGGTGGTCTGACGTTTCGTTGATGCAATCGTCGCAGCGTCGTGCCTACGACGCCCAGAAAATACGGTCGTCCTCGGTCCAGCCGAAGAGATAGTGCGCAACGTGGCCGCCGAGCGACGCACGATAGCGCACCATGCGTCCGCCGCCCGGCACGGGGTAGGATTCAATCGGCTCGAGGCGATCGAGCGGCGGTAACCTGCCGGGCAAGCTTGCCTGGAATCCCTCTCCGCCAACGCGCAGCAGCACCTGCATCTCCGGCGCGAACCATTCCGGGTTCAGCGGCGCGGAGCCGCGCTCGAGCACCGCGCGCGCGCGCAAGGTCCTGGCATCCCGGCCATCGCCCTCGGGCGGCAGGTTGAGGAAGGTCGAGCCGGGCGAGAACGCCTCTGCGGCGGTGAGGGCCATAAGCAGCAACGGCGGCGACGGCGTCGTGTTCGCCGTGGCCGCGACCCACAGTCCCGGCCCGGCGAGGTGCATCAGGAAGGCGGCGAAGCCCGGCACCCTGCCGGCATGCCGTTGCATGTGATGTCCGGCCGTACGTTCCACGAACCAGCCGAAACCGTAGGGCACCTGACGCCCGGTGGTGAGCAGCGCTCCGGTGGTCGCCTGCGCCATGAGCGCGCGGCGCACGAGGCGCTCGCCGGCGAGCGCCGTCGACCAGGGCGCGATGTCGCGGCCGGAGAACAGAGCGCCGCCGTCGGCAGCGGCGGAGACCGATCGTTCCAGCTGCACCGCATGCACGAAGCGGCGGTCCGCATACTCGTAGGGCTCGGCCCGATCCGCAATCACGTCGCCTGCGCTGTCGACGCGCGCAGCCGGCAAGGCCGCCGGCCCGAGCAGCCGGTCGCGCAGGTAGTCGGCATAGGGCTGGCCGCTGATGGCCTCGATCAACCAGCCCAGCACCACGTAATTAGTGTTGCTGTAGGCCCAGGCCTCGCCCGCCGCGAACGACGGCGGCATCGTACCGATGGCATCGAGGATCAGTTCGCGGCCTTGCGGCCGGTCCCAGTCCCTGATCACCCGGCCGTAGTCCGGCAAGCCGCTGGTATGGGTGAGCAAGCGCCGCACCGGGATGACCGCCCAGGACTCCGGCAGCCCCTGCACGTAGCCGCCGACGGGAGCATCCAGCGCGACCGAGCCCGCATCGACAAGCTGCATGACCGCGAGCGCGGTGATGTGCTTGCCCACGGATCCAAGGTGGAACAGCGTGCGCTCAGTGACGGGAACGCGAAACGGCAGCGAAGCATAGCCGACGCTCCAGAAGCCGATGGCCTGACCGTCGCGCACCACCGTCACCGCCGCGCCGGCAACGGTGTCCATGCCGGCCAGCTCGCGCAGCTTCGCAGCGAGGGCGTCGGGCACCGGGGGAATGGATTCGGCGCTCGTCATCGGGCGGTCGCGCACGAAGGCGGTTGCGTCGCCCCATCCTTCGTGCGCGCGGGGAGGGCGGGTGCAAGCAGCACGGCGGCCGCCAACGCGGTCCGGCCGACGAAGGCGTTGCGCATGTGCGAGAAGCGGCGTGTGTTCGATGTCCTGTGGCTGCGTTCCATGGTGCGGTCGAGCATGCGATAAAGCGGTGGCGAGAGCCATCAAATCGTCGTTGCCGGCTTGCCGATTTCCAATAAGATTCACGCAACAGCAACAAGACTACAGCGAGGTGACGCGTGCTCAGTCCTGAAAAAAACCGCCTTCTCACCCAGGTGGGTCCGGGAACGCCGATGGGTGAGCTGCTGCGCCGCTACTGGATGCCGATCGGTGGCGCCAGCGAACTCGACACCAATCCGATCAAGCCCATTCGTCTCATGGGCGAGGATCTCGTGCTCTACAAGGACCTGGGCGGGCAATTCGGACTGCTCGACCGACATTGCCCGCACCGGCGCGCGGACCTCGCCTATGGCTTCGTCGAGCCGACCGGCATCCGCTGCAACTATCACGGCTGGCTCATGGACGAGGCCGGCCGCTGCATCGAGCAGCCCTATGACGACACCGTCAACCCGCGCTCGCGCGCCAAGGAGCGCTGCGGCACCAAGGCTTATCCGGTGAAGGAATGCGCCGGCCTGCTGTGGACCTATATGGGACCCCAGCCGGTGCCCGAGCTCCCGGTCTGGGAGCCATTCACCTGGGAGAACGGCTTTCGCGAAGTCGTGCTCTCCGACGTCCCCTGCAACTGGTTTCAGTGCCAGGAGAACTCCTGCGACCCCGTGCACTTCGAATGGATGCATGACAACTGGACCCTTCGGCTGAGCGGCAAGACCGGTCCCTATGCCAGCAAGCATCTCAAGCTCAAGTTCGAGGAGTTCGACTACGGCTTCATCTACAAGCGCGTGCGCGAGGACTCCGACGAGCGCAATCCGTATTGGACCGTGGGCCGGATCGCGCTGTGGCCGAACGGCTTCTATCTCGGCAACCATTTCGAATGGCGCGTGCCGGTCGATGATGAGAACACGCTGAGCGTGGCGTGGTTCTTCATGCGCGTGCCGAAGGGGCGCGAGCCCTATGTCCAGGACAAGGTCCCGACCTGGGTCAGCCCGATCAAGGACGAGCACGGCCGCTGGATTTCGAGCCACGTCATCAACCAGGACATCAGCGCCTGGGTGGGGCAGGGCCGCATCGCCGACCGCACCAAGGAGAATATCGGCGCCAGCGACATGGGCATCGCCATGATCCGCAAGCGCCTGTTCGACGATCTCGATGCCATCGCCCAGGGCCAGGAACCCAAGGCCATCATCCGCAACTCCAACGTCGCACGCTGCGTCGAGCTGCCGTTTTTCCAGAAGAAAGAAAGCGTGGAAGGGATTACGCTTGAGGACCACGACAAATACCCGCTGTTGAAGGCGCGCCTGCGGGCCTTCCGGCACTGCTACGGCCAGCCCCCCGAGGTTCGGCGGGCGTTCGAGCACGCGATGGGCATCGCCAAGTAGC
>CBIGPO010000099.1:0-4041 GCA_966191635.1 uncultured Luteibacter sp. | reverse complement strand
CCCCGGTCCGTCACGATCAGCGGACGGCGGATGCCGACCCGTTCGCACTGCTGCCTGAGCAGGCTGATAGCGCCGAACTCGAACTGGATCTGGGTGATGTAGTTGATGAGGGCCATAGGAATGAGCGTTGGTTACATCGACGTGAACGTGCAGTTCATGATTAGCATGGCCGCGAGAATGCCGTTCCTCGGCCGCGGCTAGCGACGCGCATCAGCACGCACCACATTGCCGGATGCTCGGCGGGATCGAGAGCGCAGCAGCTCGATCCCGCGCGGCAACCCGGATCAGGGCTTGAACACGAAGCCCGGTTTGATCGCCACGTCCGCAGGGATGGGCTGCAGGTCGGCAAACAGCTCGGGGTGGGTTTGCATCACATTGAGGATGTACTTGGGCTCGATGTGCTTGTTCACATCGAACACGGACTTGATCACGCCCAGCCGCTGCAGCGTGTCCTGCGCCTTCCATAGCGCACGATAGTTGTGCGCGGAAATGCGGCGGTCCACCTGCTGGATGTTGTACTGCATCGCAGTTTCCGCGACGTCCAGCTTCAGCCCGGGAATCCAGCGCGTGCCGATTGCGGCGGCCTGCTTGGGATTCTTGCGCATCCACTGGTCGGCCTCGGACACGGCCGCCAGGAATTTCTCGATCGTCGCGCCGTTCTTCTCCACCCAGGGCCGCAGGGCGATGTTGAAGCCGAGGTAGGAAATCACATCTCCGCCGCGGATCACCTCGATCGCGCCCGGCACGTCCTTCATGCCGATGACCGGAGCCGGGTCCCAAGCCACGAACGCATCCACGCCCTTGGCAAGCAACGCCACGGTCATCTCCGGCGGCGGCGTGTTGACCAGCGTCACGTCGGCCGGCGTCAGGCCGGCCTTCTCGAGCAGGCCGAGGATGTACAGGTGGTTGATCGTGCCGAACGAGGTCGCGATCTTCTTGCCCTTGAGGCTCTTCAGGTCACCCTTGGCGATCCCGGCACCGCCGTTCGCGATGAGGGCGAGCGTGGCATCGGAGCCGAGCTTGGTGGCGTTGCCGCTGAAGTTGCCGAAGAACACCAGGTCCATGCCGCGCAGGATGGCGCCGATGGCCGGGACGCCGGCCTGGACCATGTCGGTCTCGCCCGCCTGCAGGGCGTTCAGCGCATCGACGCCGGTGGCGTAGGGGCGCGCGATCGTCACGTCGAGCCCGTATTTCTCGAAGAAGCCGCGCTCGACGGCGATCGGCAACGCCAGCATGTCGACGGCGGCCACCATGCCGACCTTGAGTTTCACGGGATTCGCGGCCTGCGCCAGCGCCAGTGACGGCAGCAGCAGGGTAAACAACAGCACTGCGGCAAAGCGTTTCATCTCGGTCATCCTCCTGGTCCTGGTTGTAGCGGCTCAACACGCCTCACCCAGTAAGGACGGGCAACGGTCGTCAGGTCCGCTCGTTTTACGCCGCGAACTTCAACGGCATTCTCTTGCGTACCGGATACCCTGCCGTAGGTCTGAAACCGCTGAACGTGAAAACGTTCCGGCGGAAACGGCAGCGTCACCAGTATGTTCACCTTCTCCGACTCGCCCGCGAGGCCCGCGATCTTGTGCGGCGCAGCGATCGTCAGCCAAACCTGCCACGCGACATAGCAGCACGCGACCGCCAACAGGATGTGGAACCTACGCGACCTGAGGACGTCACCCAGCATGGCTCAGGCCGACCGCACGAGTTGAAGAACGCGCCCGCTCAGGGCCTTGAACCGGTCGTCCTCGTTCAGGTCGTCCCACACCCGGGGCCGCGGCAGGTCGACGGCGATCTCCTCCAGCACCCGCCCCTTGGACAGGGCAACCACCCGATTGCCCAGGAAAACAGCTTCCGCGACATCGTGGGTAATGAAGATGACCGTGGGCCGCTTCTGCTCCCATATCCGGGTCAGTTCCTCCTGCAAGGTCATGCGCGTCTGCGCATCCACGCTGGCGAAGGGTTCGTCCATCAGCAGCACGTCCGGCTCGTTGGCCAGCGCACGCACCACGCCGACGCGCTGCTGCATGCCGCCCGACAGCTCGTTGGGATAGCGCCCCGCGGCTTCCGAAAGCTTGACGAGCGCCAGGTACTCGTGCGCGATTTTCTCGCGTTCGGCCCGGCCGACGCCGCGCATCTTGGGACCGAACGCGACGTTGTCGAGGACGGTGCGCCAGGGAAAGAGCGCGAACGACTGGAACACAACGCCGCGGTCGGGGCCTGGTCCCTTCACCGGATGGCCGCCGACAAGGATCTCGCCGCCAGTGTGGGGGATGAAGCCCGCGATCATGTTGAGCAGCGTGGTCTTGCCGCATCCCGACGGGCCGACGATGGACACGAACTCGCCCGCCGGCACCTCCAGCGATAAGTCGCGCACCGCGGTCACGTTCGCGCCGGCGTGGAGATCGAAGTACGTCTTCGAAAGATTGCGGATGGTCAGGCTTTTCACTTCGTCACCAATCCCCAGCGCTGTCCGGTGGCCCGCTCGATCGGCGCCAGGATCCAGCTGTCAACGATGTACCAAAGAATACCGAGAATGATCATGCCAAGCAGGATCTCGACGACCGAGCCAGCGCGGCGCGCATCGAACATGAGGAAGCCGATGCCGCTGGTGCCGACGATGATCTCGGTCGCGATGAGCGCGCGCCAGCCATAGCCGAGCCCGTTGCGCAGGCCGGTCATGATGTTGGGAAGCGCGCCCGGCAGCACCACTTCCCAGAGCATGCGGGTGCGCGAGGCGCCGAGGCTCAGTGCGGCGCGATGCATGGTGATGGGGATCGATCGGACGCCCAGCACCGTGTTCAGGACGACCGGGAAGATGACCGTGTAGACGATGACGACCGTCATGGTCGTCAGCCCGTAGCCGAACCAGATCACCAGGATCGGCAACCAGGCGATGTCGCCGATGGCCTGAAAGAACAGCAGCACCGGCCACAGCGCCCTGTGCGCCCGCTGGCTGAGGCCCACCAGTATTCCAAGGGGGATGCCCAGCGCGATGCCCCAGAAGGACCCGACGGCGAGGCGCACGATGCTGTCCTGCAGGTACTCCGGCAGGACGCCCGTATAGACGAGCGACCCGAACGAGCGCACGACCTCCGCCGGTCCGGGCAGGAATGCACGCGGGAATACCTGCAGCTCGGTGACGATCCACCAGGCCACGATCAACGGAATGAACGGCACGATGGTGCCGATCGACGGCCAATGCGTCGTCAGGCGCAGGTAGTGGCTCCAGGCCCTGAGGAGAAGCGGCGTCATGCCCGCTGCACCATGCCCCAGCGCTCGCTGGTGGCGCGCTCGATCGGCGCCAGCAGCAACCGATCAAGCAGCAGCCACAGCACGCCGATGACGATCATGCCGAGCACGATCACTTCGGTCTTGTAGAAATCGCGCGCCAC
This sequence comes from uncultured Luteibacter sp., assembly GCA_966191635.1. Taxonomy (GTDB): domain Bacteria; phylum Pseudomonadota; class Gammaproteobacteria; order Xanthomonadales; family Rhodanobacteraceae; genus Luteibacter. The sequence continues at coordinate 652 of CBIGPO010000099.1, read as the reverse complement.
GAACAGCATGTAGCCGAGGCCCACGTTGGTGGCGATCATCTCGGCGGCGATCAGCCCGCGCCAGGCAAAGCCCAGTCCGGTGCGAATGCCGGTGACGATATTGGGAAGCGCGCCCGGCAGCAGGACCTCGGTCAGCATCGCCCATCGCCCCGCGCCCAGCGATGCGGCCGCGTTGCGCACCTGCAGGGGAATGGTCGAGACGCCGAGCAGCGTGTTGTACGTCACGATGAAGAACACGGCATTGAAGATCACGAAGGTGATGGCGCCGAACCCGTAGCCGAACCACAGCGATGCGACCGGGATCCACGCGATGCCCGCCAGCACCGAGAAAAACCTGAACGGGGGCGTGAGAAAACCGGAGACCGCCGGGCTGACGCCCATGGCGATGCCCAGGGGAATGGCGAACACGAGGGCGAGCACCGTGCCGACGGTGACGCGCAGGAGGCTCGCACCGACGTGCCGAACCAAGGTGCCGTCCTTGATTCCATCGAGACCGGCCTGTGCCACCGAGTCGAGATGCGGAAACAAGCGGGGATTGACGTCGAAGTACGGGACCAGAACCGCCCAGAGGACGAGCAGCACTGCGAAAGGCGCGCAGAACCAGAGCGCCGACGAAAGCCTGCGCTGCATCACTGCTTCCTCAAACTGCGGG
>CBIGPO010000098.1:0-4185 GCA_966191635.1 uncultured Luteibacter sp. | reverse complement strand
CCGCCGTGCCGGATCCGGCGCGGACACCACGGCTGCTTCCCGGCATCTTTTCGAGGCGTCGTCGCGGGCGGTCGCTGCGGTAGCTTCGCCGCAGAGTTGCGCAATACGGGAGATCCCCAGGGTAGGAGAAGTCACTGGTGAACGATCTGTTTACGTTCTCGATCGGCTGGGGGCGCGCGCTGTTCGATTCGGCGATCTGGATCGCCAGGGCGTGGGCGATCGCCGCGGTGTGCACCCTGGTGGTGCTGGTGCTGATTGCGCGCTATACGACGTGGGGCCGGCAGTTCTGGCGCATCACCGGCGCCTACTTCACCGGCCCGCACAGCGTGAAGGTGTGGCTGTGGCTGGCGGCACTGCTGCTGTCGGTGATCGTCGGGGTGCGCCTCAACGTGTTGTTCAGCTATCAGAACAACGACATGATGTCGGCGGCGCAGGCCGCGTTCACCGGCATCGGCGCAGGCGACGAAGCGGTCAAAGAGTCTGGCAAGCACGGCTTTTATACCTCGCTGGGCATCTTCTCGATCCTGGCCACCGTGCACGTCGCCCGCGTCACGCTCGACCTGTTCATGATGCAGCGGTTCATGCTGGCCTGGCGGGTCTGGCTCACCGACCGGCTGACCGGTGACTGGTTGACCGGCCAGGCGTATTACCGCGGGCGCTTCATCGACGAGCGGATCGACAACCCTGACCAGCGCATCCAGTCCGATATCGACATCTTCACCGCCGGAGTCGGGCCGCTGCCCAACACCCCGAACAACACCACCGGAAACACGCTGCTGTTCGGCGCGATCGACGCCGTCGTCTCGGTGATCTCGTTCACCGCGATCCTGTGGCACCTGTCCGGGAACTTGACGCTGTTCGGCGTCACCATGCCCAGGGCGATGTTCTGGATCGGTTTCGCGTACGTCCTCCTCGCGTCCATCGTCGCATTCTGGATCGGCCGCCCGATCATCTGGCTGAGCTTCAACAACGAGAAGTACAACGCCGCGTTCCGTTACGCCCTGGTGCGGTTGCGGGATGCCGCGGAATCGGTGGCCTTCTACCGCGGCGAAGCCGCGGAGCGGTTGCAGCTGCATCGGCGATTCCAACCGGTGGTGTCGAACTACAAGCGCTACATCAACCGCATCATCCGCTTCTTCGGCTGGAACTTTTCAATCAGCCAGATCATCGTCCTGCCGCCGTGGCTGATCCAGGCGCCCCGGCTGTTCGCCGGGCAGATCAAGTTCGGCGACGTCACGCAGACCGCGACGGCGTTCGGCAACATCCAGAACGGACTGTCGTTCTTCCGTAACGCCTATGACAGCTTCGCCGGCTGGCGCGCGTCGATCATCCGCTTGCACGGGCTGGTGACGGCCAACGAGGAGGGTCGCGCGCTGCCGTCGCTGACCGTCACGCCCAGCAGGGACTGCCTGGTCGAACTCGACGACGTCGAGGTGCGTACGCCGGCCGGCGAGCAGTTGATCCGGCCGCTGGATCTGCGCCTGAACCTTGGCGACACGTTGATCATCACCGGCAAGTCGGGCGCCGGTAAGACCACGCTGCTGCGCAGCCTGGCCCAGCTGTGGCCGTACACCACAGGCACCTTGCGCTGCCCCGGCGGCGCCAACGAGACGGTGTTCCTGTCGCAGATGCCGTATGTACCGCTCGGTGACCTGCGCGCGGTGGTGTCCTACCCCAAGGAACCCGGCGAGATTCCCGACGAGGAACTGCACCGTGTGCTGACCAAGGTGGCGCTGCCGCAGTGCTCAAAGCGTCTCTCCGAAGTGGCCGACTGGGCCAAGGTGCTCTCGCCCGGCGAGCAGCAGCGCATCGCGTTCGCGCGCATCCTGTTGACCAAACCCAAGGTGGCATTCCTCGACGAGGCGACATCCGCGCTCGACGAGGGCTTGGAGTTCATGCTGTACGACATGGTGCGCACCGAGCTCCCGGACACCGTCCTGGTCAGTGTCACCCACCGCAGCACTGTCGGCCAGCATCACGAGGAGCATTTGGAACTGCTCGGCGACGGTGAGTGGCGGCTGAGCAGGGTGGAAGGCGGCGAACTCGCCCGCGTCTAATCCCGTCTAACCGCTGATCAGTCTGCGCGGCAAGCACTTTCAGCGCCTCGAAGGTCGGCGTTCAGGCCGGTCCGCGGTAACCGCCGCAGTCCCTCCTGGATAGCAGTAGCTTCACCGCATGTCCTGATCGCAACCCCGCGGTGGGTGCGGCTGAACGGGGCCGCGGTGGATCACCGTCGGTTCTGTGACGCGATGGACCGCCTCGGCGAGGGGCAGCTGCGCGAGATCGAGACCCGGCTTTCCCGCCGCATGGTCACCGAGTTCGGGCTCGACCCGACCGGGCTGGCGCTGGACATGACCAAACTTCGCCACCTTCATCGACACCCAAGCGAAGCTAGTGCCCACCCGCAGTCAGCTCGCGGATACGCTCGGGGGTGGTGGCCTGTCGATATAGCTCTAATCGCTCTTTATTCCGGGCAGTAGCAGCCTTGTCTTCTGCGGTTAGATGCGACCCACCCAAACCTGGTTTATGCCAAAGGTGCCAGGCCGGGCCATCGACCCACCGGGTGGGGCCTGCGCACACCTCGAAGGCGATCTTCATCGCCACGTCGTCGTACCAGGCCCCCTCGAAGACCTCATCCCACTGGCCGATCGCGTCCAGCGTCTCGCGACTGACGACGTTGATGGCGCCGATGCTCTCACCGTTGTCCATGGTGGATTCCGGGATGCAGTCGCCGGGCTCGATGTCGTGCGCGCGGACCAGGCCGGAGTCTTCGGGTGTGAGGTAGCGGTACTGGATGAACGGCACCACCAGACCCGGGGCCGCTGCCGCCATCGCGACGGCCTGCCGTATCTGGCTGTAGGGCACCAGCATGTCGGCCTCTGCGAACACGACCACATCCGCATCTACGAACCAGGCGCCGCGGTTGTAGGCCTGCGACCTGTTGAACTGTGCGTCTCCCACCCGCCCGTCGTCGCTGAGCCAGACAGGCACATCGCAGCCGTCCCAATGCTCGATGACGCACCTCAGATTGGCCGGGCGCAGTGGGTCATTACCGCGGTCTCTGAAAGGGATGACGATGGCGACGTTCATGCGTCGAGATACTGCTGTCCGATTGCGGCGTAACGCTTCCGCCACAGTGACAACTGGGCATCGGTCAGATGGGCGTGCTGTGGGCCAAATGAAAGATGAGCGGTCAGAAACCCTTGAAAAATCAAGCGCGGCAGCATGTTCACCATGCCCTCATCGCCGATCTTGGTGCTGGGCGTGAAGCTGCGGCCCGCGATATCCCCCGGCGATGGCGTCCCGACGCGGCGCGCGATTTTGCGGACCATACGCCAGTCATAGCCAATCGTGTTGATTGACAACCAGTCGCGGGTCTTGATGAGTTTAACTGGTTGGCCGACCATTTCGCGCCAGTGCTTGAACATGTAGGTGTGGCTCATCACGGCGTACTCACCGCTAAGGTGAACATCCAACAACGGCAAGGAAAGGGCTTCGAAGCCGCTCCACAACCCCGGCTCGGTGGGCGTGCATGCCCCGTTGTTGACGACTTTCGCGGTCACCACTGACGCGCGATTGCCGTTCACGGCGTCAACGAACTCCCCGAACCGGCCCGTTTCAATGAATACGACATCATCATCCACCTTCACGAATAGGTGATCCCGGTACTTGGGGTTGTGAGCGTAGTGACGATATATGGCATTGATCCCCAACCACGGGGCGATGCCAAAATAGTCATTCAAGACGGTGATGCGTTCACCCTCGATGGCTCGGAGGTAATGATTGTCGTCGTCATTACGCGACAGATTCCACACGTGATATTGGACATTGGGATGCTCAGTAATGATGCGCCTGACTAGCGGGAGCTGGAGTTCCATGTTCTGCTTGCGGCCGGCGAACACGAACAGAATGACGTTCATCTACGTAATCCGAACTGCCCATTGCTGGAAACCGTGACCGGTGACAGTCCAGCCGATGCCGGTGCGGTCAGCGAACACACGCCAGGCGCGCTGCTCATGCACATCGGGCCCGGCGCCGTGGAATCCGTGCCACCATCTCGGCGATATCGATGCTGTAGTCCCTGGACCCGATCACGGCCTGGAGCCGACTCGCCGCGACGATGCCGGTGTTCACATCGACCCTGGTGTCCGAGTCGACAAGGGTCTCATAACTTTTCACCATGAA
>CBIGPO010000097.1:0-4239 GCA_966191635.1 uncultured Luteibacter sp. | reverse complement strand
TTCGATCGAAGGCGCTGGCAGCTTTGTAACCCGGCGGCTATGCACGATCGTTAATCATCGTGATGCAAGCATCGGGGTGCACCGCGTGCATTTGGCTGATCACGGGAACGCTGCGGACTTAGCCGCGCAGCGTGCGCACTCAGCGCGCCGTGCGCGTCGCCATGCCTTTGCGTGACAGCGTGGGGGCAGTTCTGCCAGTCACTGCCGCCACTCATTGTCGCGCGGCCGTCCGCTGTGGGGAAGATGCTGGGCCGCAAGCTCGCCCAATCCGTTTGCAGTCGTCGTTTTGTCAGAAAACCTAGGTTCAATCGAACGCCTGATGCACTTGACGTGCGAGAAATCCGGGCTGACTGTCCCGAAGACCACTGATTTATGTCCAATCTCCCTCGTGGACAGGCTCTATCACAGTGGTAGTCTAAAGTAGAATCAATCAGAAAAGGGAGGCGTCCAAATGTCGAGAGACGCAGTAACGAAGAGCCTTGCAGCGGCTGCGCTTATAGGCTTTTGCGCAGCGCATGCTGCGACAGCACAACAGACGCAGCCGAACTGTACGACCAATTTTGTTTATTTTGCCACTGGCAGCCACGCGTTAACGCCCGAAGACCTAGACCATATACGCGACGTGGCCACAATGATGCAAAGCACCCCATCCTTCGTCGCCACGATCGTTGGCAAGACCGATTCGGTTGGCTCTGCGGATTTTAATGAGCACCTATCCCAACGACGCGCCGAAGCGGTATTCGAGGCTCTCGTTTATGCCAACAAGGTGCCAGAGAACCGGGTGCAACTGCGCTGGACCGGTGAGCGCCTACCATTCATATCCGCTGCTGATGAAGAGGCAGAGTCGCACAACAGGATGGCTGCGATTGTCGTCAGCGATGCGGCGTCGGCTCGTTGTGGCGAAACCGCCGTCGAGGCCGGGGCCAAGGCGATGCTCAAGGCCATGACCGAGTACGTGGCGGCGCAGAAGGCCATCTCGTTCGACTACGACGTAAGCCTGGAAGTCGTCACCAAAGACAATCAGAAACTCACGCTGGCGGCGTCGGGCAATGTCGAGTTGGCGCGACCCGACAAGGTCCGCGCCAGCCGATCCGGCGGGTTTGCCGATATCGAGACCGTATTCGATGGCAAGACTCTGACGATCCTGGGCAAGAACATGAACATCTATACCCAGGTCGCCATTCCCGGCTCAATCGATCATCTCGTGGACGAGTTGAGGGAGAAGTACCACCGGCCGCTTCCGGCCGCCGACCTGCTGACCAGCGATTCCTATGACGGACTCATGGAAGATGTTGTCGACGTGAAGGATCTCGGCAGCGGCGTAATCGGCGGTACGGAGTGCGACCACCTAGCGTTCCGGAAAAAGGATGTCGACTGGCAGATCTGGATCGCGCAGGGGTCGCGTCCCTATCCGTGCCGCTACGACATTGCGACGAAGGTCGTGGCCGGCAGTCCGGGGTACAGCATTCAGATCCGTGACTGGAAATCCGGCAGCGACATCGCGTCGGGTGGCTTTAGCTTCACGCCGCCGCCGGGCGCCCGTCGTGTGGATGTGGCTGACCTGGCGACGCTCAAGGACATGAGCGACCTGCCCAGCAATTTCAGGATCGGAGACAAGTGATGACCGCGTGGAAGAAGATCCGCCTGCTGCTGCTCGCGGGAATGATCGGGGTTGGCGGGCTGGAACTCGGCAAACTGTCGATCCCCGGCTTTCACGGCCTGATCGTGAGCGCCGAGGCGGTAGTGGGGCGTCCGCTGACGCCCGTCAGCGCAGCCGGGGTAGCCCGGCGCACAACCCGGCGATGCGCAGCCGGCGTCTACGACTGCTAGGCTTCAACATCCGCCGCACCGGGGCGGCTCTGACGTTGTCGACGCCGGTCAGCAGTTCCACCCTGTAGCGTCACCGCCGCAGTCGTCGTGACGCATCTGGTCGAGGTGTCGCGCTGTGCCGCGTGCATGATCCTGCCTACAGGAACGCCGCACCGCACGTTCCTTGAGCAGACCGGTGCTGCGGGCGTAGCCGCGCGGCACGTGTCATGCTTTGTGCCCACCGACCCGGTATCGCCCATGCTCTTAGGCTCAAGTTGGACAGTTCGCTGCGGTGCAGCGACATGGGATATGAGTCATTTCAGTATCTTGCTGGGTCCTGGGGCGGAGTTTTCGCTGATTTGTGGTGCCACGCTACTGGCAATTCACATAGATAAAGGCTTGCAGTGCACACAGTAACTGAGATAACCACGCGGTGTCACATGTGAGCGCCGCATGTTCTTCCGTATCAAGCCTGCCGGAGAGCGCCGCTACTTGCAGATTGTCGAGAACTCGCGCGATGGCGCTCGTACTGTCCAGCGCGTGCTGGCCACCCTTGGACGCGTTGAGGACTTCGAAGCCAACGGCAAACTCGACGCTTTGCTCCGCTCAGGCGCACGGTTCTCCGAGACCGCGATGCTGCTCTCCAGCCTGCAGGCAGGTACGCTCGAAGCCAGCACGAGCGTGCGCATCGGTGCACCGATGATCTTCGGCCGCCTGTGGGAACAGACCGGCTGCCGCAAGGTCATCGAGCAACTCGCTACCGGACGCGGCTTCGGCTTTTCGATCGAACGCGCAGTATTCGCCAGCGTGCTGCACCGGCTGGTGGTCTCCGGCTCCGATCGCGCCTGCGACAAGTGGCTGGGCGCCTATCATATCGATGGTGCTGACGGCCTGGAACTGCATCAGTTGTATCGCGCCATGGCCTGGCTGGGCGAGGAATTGGCCGATCAGAGTGGCGCAACACGCGCGCCGCGTCGCACCAAGGACCTGATCGAGGAAGCTCTGTTCGAATGTCGGCGAAGCCTGTTCAGCGATCTCTCCGTCGTGCTGTTCGATACCACCTCGCTGATGTTCTACGGCGCCGGCGGTGAGAGCCTCGGCCGGCATGGCAAGTCGAAGGACCATCGTCCGGAACTGCACCAGGTGATCGTTGGGGTGGTCGTCGATGACGACGGCCGGCCGATCTGTTCCGAGACCTGGCCAGGTAACGCCACCGATGTGAAGTCTCTGCTGCCTGTCGTCACCCGTCTGCGCGAGCGCTTCGGCATCACCCGGATGTGCGTGGTCGCCGATCGAGGCATGATCAGTGCCGAGACGATTGCCGAACTGGAAGCGCGTGGCATCGAGTACATCCTCGGCGCGCGCGAACGCAGCGACACTGAGGTACGCGAGATCGTGCTGGCGGACAGCGAGCCGATGGTGCCGTTGGTCATCACCCGGGCACGCGGCGCCGAAACCCTGCTGGAAGTCAAGGAAGTGGTGGTTGGCGACTGGGGGCCGGGCAGCAAGCCGCGCCGCTATGTGGTTTGCTTCAACGCCGAGGAGGCGAAGCGCGACGCCGCGGTGAGGACAGCCATCATCGACAGTCTGCGCGCGAAACTCCAGCAGGGCGATAAGCAGCTTGTCGGCAACGCCGGCTATCGTCGGTTCCTCGCCACACCGAGTGAGGGACATTTCGAGATCGACGCAGCACGGATCGCCGAAGATGCCCGCTTCGACGGGCTCTACGTGTTGCGCACCAACAGCAAACTCAAACCCCTGTCCATCGCGCTCGCATACCGGCAGCTGTGGAAAGTGGAGGCGATCTTCAGAACCGCCAAATCTATCTTGGAGACGCGGCCGATCTACCATCAGACCGACGCGGCGATCGCCGGGCACCTGTTCTGTTCATTTCTGGCGCTGCTGTTACGCAAGGAATTCGACGAGCGGCTAGCAGCATCTGGCGTGGTGGCAGAGTGGGGTGACGTGGTCCGCGACCTTGATCGGGTCGAGCAGATCACCATCGATCAGGGAACCAAACACTTCGTGCTGCGGCCGCAGGCGCCGGGTTGTGCCGGCAGCGTGTTCAAGGCCGTCGGCGTCGCCCTGCCACCTCTACTACGCCAACTGCCGAACGCTATCCCGCCGCCCCCGACGACCCCCGTCGCGCCACCGCGTCGCCGCGGCCGACCACGGCGTGGTGCCACGTCGCGCTGATTTTTCCGGATTCGCCTTGCAGATCAATAGCTTCCGGTTTGGTGGTGTCCAACTTCAGTCAGAGCACAGGCGGGGGCGAGCCGTGCGCCGTCGGTGCGAGCTTGCGCGATGTCACGCAGCAGGGTCTGGCGGTCTTCCAGGCGGGTCATACGTCCTCGCCTTCGTGGAAAACCGCCTTCATTTTTTTTGCCAGCACAAGCAAGGCGGCCGTTTCGGCTAGCGCCTTGTCCTTGC
>CBIGPO010000096.1:0-4375 GCA_966191635.1 uncultured Luteibacter sp. | reverse complement strand
GAAGCGATGGCTTTCTCCTCCAAAAACGCAGGCTCGATGATCGCCGATGACAATACCCTTGTGATCGATGGCCTCGAAAAGCGATTTACGTCGCATGGCCGCGCGGCTTTTCGGGACATCAGCTTTTCGGTCGGCCAGGGCGAATTCATCGCACTGATCGGCCCGTCGGGCTGCGGCAAATCGACGTTGCTGCACATCATGGCGGGGCTATCGGAGCCGACCGCCGGAACGGTGAGCCTCAACGGCGTGCCGATCGCGGGCCCGCGTTCCGAGATGATGTTCGTGTTCCAGCAGTACACGAAATCGATCTTTCCGTGGAAAACCGTGCTGGACAACGTGCTGCTTGGCGTGAAGTACCACTCCGGTGCCTCGCGGCAGGAGATGGAGAAGCACTGCCTGGAACAGCTCGATCTGGTCGGGCTCGGGCGCTATCCGAACTATTATCCGTATCAGCTCTCTGGAGGGATGCAGCAGCGCGTCGCGATCGCGCGCGCGCTGGCGCGGCGGCCAAAGATCCTGCTGATGGACGAGCCGTTCAGCGCGCTCGACGCGATGATGCGGGTCGAGCTACAGGACCTGCTGCTGAAGCTCTGGTCCGACCTAGGGCTGACGATCCTGTTCGTCACGCACGATCTCGACGAGGCGCTCTACGTCGCCCAGCGAGTGATCCTGCTGAGCGCGTCGCCGGGAACGATTGCGCAGAATGTCCCGGTGCCTCTGCCCTACCCGCGGCTGCAGATCGAAACGCGCAGCGAGCCAGAATACCTCAGACTGCGCGAGCATCTTTACCGCAACATGGTCGCACAAGTGATGGCCGGCCGGGCGGACGTACCGTGAAGGCCTGGACCGCATTCCGCGATTCGCGCGCATCGGGCGTGATCCTGCTCGTGCTGCTGCTTTTGATCTGGCAGCTCTCGGCGACCCATTGGTTCATATCGCCGACCTGGCCCACGGTCGCACGCATTTTCGAAGCGTGGTTCGAGAATATCGCCGACGGCACGATCCCCGGGCACCTGATCGCGACGCTATGGCGCCAGATGCTGGGCTATGGCCTCGCGGTTGTGAGCGGCATCACCCTCGGGCTGGCCATGGGCTACTACCGCTTGCTCTACAATCTGTTCGAGCCGCTGGTCGAGGTCCTGCGCCCGATCCCTGGTCCGGCCTATCTACCGATCCTGGTGCTGTTCGTCGGCATCGGACATGAGATGAAAGTCACGCTGATCTTCCTCGCTTCGCTGTTTCCGATCCTGCTCAATACCTACAGCGGCGTTCGCTCGATCGACCGCGTGCAATTCGACACCGCCCGCACGCTCGGCCTGACCACGCTGCAGACCTTTCGCGAGCTGGTACTGCCCGCCGCCAGTCCGCAGATCCTGACCGGCATGCGCATCAGCCTCGCGATCTCGCTGATCCTCGCGATCCTCGGCGAGATGATCGTGTCGAACGACGGGCTCGGTTATTTCGTGCTGCTGGCGCAGCGCACCTTCAAGGTGCCAGACATGTACGCCGGCATCTTCACACTGGCGCTGCTCGGTTACGTGCTCAATCGCCTGTTTTTGATGATAGAGAGCCGGCTGATCCGATGGCATACTGAGAGCAGTGGCCGGACCTGAAACAACGGGAGTCCGACGATGTCGATACGTTCCACCGTCCTGCGATGCAGCGTTGCCGCCGCTATGCTGGCGCTGGCGCCACTGCCCGCGCCGGCGCAGCAAGTCACCAAGATCCGCGCCGTTGCCCAGGGCATCGCCAATTTCGCGGTGCTGCTGGTCGCGCGCGATAAGGGCATGTTCAAGGAGCAGAACCTCGATGTCACCTGGAGCTTCGTTTCCCAGGGCGCGCTCGGCGTCGAAGCGGTGTTCGGCGGCAGCGCCGAACTCGCCGGCAACTCGGTCATCGAACCGCTGATCGCACGCGGCAACGGCCTCGACGTCATGTATCTCATCAACAACACCCGCATCCGCCCGACCCCGCCGGACAACTCGGGCATCGCGGTCCGCACCGCCGACCCCATCAACGGCCCGAAGGACCTCGTGGGCAAGCGCATCTCGGCCGGCCTGATCAACGGCCCGAACCACGTCCATCTGAAGGAATGGCTGACCCGCGGCGGCGTCGATCCGGCCAGCGTGCAGTATTTCGAGCTGCCGTTCCCGCAGATGACCGACGCGCTGCTGCAAAACCGGCTCGATGCGGTCTGGAGCGTGGAGCCGTTCCTGACCTTCCTGCTCAAGAGCGGAAGCGCGCGCGTGATCGCCTATCCGTACCAGGGCAACGTCCCCAACATGGATATCGCGGCCTTTCAGGTGAAGGAGAGCTGGGTCAAGGCCAATCCGGATGTGGCACGGCGCCTGCGCACCGCCCTCGAACGGGCGACCAAATATCTCGACAGCGCCAGCAAGGAAGAGCGCGACGATTGGATCGCCAAGTACACCGGCGTCAAGCTCGAGGTCGTGAAGGAAATCAATCTGCCGCTCTATGTCACCGAGTTCAACGTCTCCACCCTGCAGGCCAACCTCGACATCCTGGTGCGCCAGAAGCTCACCAAGCCGTTCGACGTGAACGCCATGATCTGGAAGCCCTGAGAGGACATCACCCATGCTGACCACACTCCCGCAGAAGGCCGAGCCGGCGCACACCGCGCTCATCCTGGTCGACGTACTCAACGCCTTTTGCGCCGAAGGCGGCGCCATGCACCGCGAGGGCCGCGACCTGTCGCTGGTCAAGCCGATGCTGCCGCGACTGCACAAGCTGATCCAGGCCGCACGCGCAGCCAGGACCAAGCTGGTCTGGATCCAGTGTGCCTACAACACCGGACCAAACCACTACCTGTCGGAAGTCTGGCTCGAGCAGGCCAAGCGCCGTCGCAACGGCGCTTACACCGACTTCCCGGTGTGCGAGCCAGGCAAATGGGATCAGGACTTCTACGACGTCCGCCCGCTGCCCGATGAGGTGATCGTCACCAAGCACCGCTACGGTGCCTTCGAGAACACCGACCTCGACCTGGTGCTGCGCTCGAACCGTATCAAGAGCGTCATCATCACGGGCGTGGCCACCAACGTGTGCTGCGAGACCACCGCGCGGCAGGCGTTCATGAAGGACTACTACGTGCTGTTCACCAGCGACTGCTGCGCCACCTACTCGCAGGCCCAGCACGACGCCACGCTGTTCAACATCGACCAGTTCTTCGGACAGGTGGTGACCAGCGACGAGATCATGGCGTGCTGGCCGGCGGCGGAGACGAAGCTGCGGGCGGTGTCCTAGCTCACGGCGCGCCACGAACTCGGTTGCCCTCGCCCTCGTGGGAGAGGGTCGGCGCCGTCGGCGTGCAAGCGCGGCGAACTTAAGTGCGTGCGCCCAACCGCTCCGCCAGCCAATCGGCCATGCGCGGGCGCACCACTGCGTAGAGGTTGTGGCAGCAATGGTTGCCATCCTCGGGTATGTCGAACGTCATATCCGGATGCGCCGCCATCGCCTTGCGCAGGCGGTCAACCTGGGTGGCCGGGATCAGCACATCCTGCGCGCCGTGCAGCGCATAGACCGGGCATCGTACGCGCTCGGCCTGGCCTGACAGGTCGAGCGTGCTCTTGAGATAAGGCCCAGCCTTCTCGGCATCGTCATAGCCCGCCACGAACGCAAATCCGCGCCGCGCCGGATCGCGCATCTGGTCGTAGTAGGACAGGTCGAACAACACGCCCCAGCACACGCAGGCCTTGAAGCGCGGATCGTGGGCGGCGGAATGGATGGCGTAGAACCCGCCGAGGCTGCGGCCGATGATGCCGATGCGGTCGGCGTCGATCTCCGGCCGCTTCTCGAGCCAATCCAGCACCGCGGACGTAAACCGATGGAAGTCCGGCCGCAGCTTGGCCTGGAAATACGTCTCGCCCTGCCCCGGTCCGTCGAACGTGCAGGTCCCAAGTCCGCGCGCGAGACACAGGTTCTCGAAGCGGTAGCTCTCCTCCTTGGTGCTCTCCAATCCGCCCAGCACGATCACGACCGGCGCGCGGCCGGACGTCCCGGGCGGCAGCCGCAGATAGCCTGGGATAACGAAGCCGTCGAACGGCAGGTCGAAACGGATCGCCGGCGCCGCGAACAGCGGCGCGGCCTCACGATAGAGCGCGACCTTGCGCATCTGACCCTCGTCGCGCCGCACCGGATCATGGAACCAAAGAAACTGCGCGTAGTGGTGCGACAAACATGCCTGCCAGAACAGGTCGCCCGCGCTCTGCCGGCGGTTGCGGGCGAGCGCCTCGCGCGCGAGCCGCTCGTAAGCACTGCCGAGGCCGGTCCAATACGGAAACCACTCGTCCCAACGGGTCAGGTTGGCTTGCGCCGCCATGACGTCGCCGGCCGGCACGCCGTCGCCGATCAGGCGGAT
>CBIGPO010000095.1:0-4558 GCA_966191635.1 uncultured Luteibacter sp. | reverse complement strand
GCCGCGCAAGCCGCGCAAGCCGCGCCGCGGACTCTTGCTACCGAGCGCGTTGCTGGTACTGGCCTGTTTGCTGGTCGGCATTTTCCCGCAGCAGACCGTGGGTCCGTTGCTGCACATGGCGGGACAATCGATCCTGGGCGCCAACGTGCCCGCGTACAGCCTGGCTTTGTGGCACGGGTTGACCCTGCCGTTGTTGATGAGCGTCCTGGCCTTGGCCGGGGGTTGCGTCATCTATCTTCTGTATTGGCAGCGTCGTCGCGCGCAGGGCCGCGCGCCTTTGATTGATCGCTTCGACGGGAAACGCAGTTTCGACGTGTTGACGGTCCGAATCATTCGCGCGGCCGCCCGAACCAAGCGCGTGATTTCCTCGCGGCGGCTGCAGCCGCAGTTGTTTCTGATCGTATGCTTTGCCTTCGGCGGGGCGTATCTGGGTTTCTCGGCCAGTACGATCGCGTGGGGCACCGTGTCCGCGTCGCGCGTGGATCCGGTATTCGCGCTGCTGTGGACCGCAGGTGCTGCGTGCGCGGTGGGCGCTGCGACTCAGGCAAAATATCATCGTCTGGCCGCGTTGATCATGGTGGCCGCCACGGGCTTGATCGTCTGCGTGACCTTCGCGTGGTTTTCTGCGCCGGATCTGGCGCTCACGCAAATCGCCGTCGAGGTGGTCACGCTCGTCTTGATTCTGCTCGGTTTGCGATGGCTGCCACGGCGCATCGAGATGAACGGTCCGGATCGGCGCACACTGCGCGCTCGCGCCCGTCGTGCGCGCGACCTTGGCGTAGCTGTGGTTGTCGGGATCGGCTTTGCCGCGCTAGCGTACGCGATCCTGACGCGTCCGCCCGTGTCTTCGTTATCATCGTTTTTTCTCGAAAAGGCACTGCCGCAGGGAAAAGGACGCAACGTCGTCAATGTCATCCTAGTTGATTTCCGGGGCTTCGATACGCTAGGAGAAATCACCGTCCTCGGTATCGTGGCGTTGGCCGTGTATGCGCTGCTGCGCCGCTTCCGCCCTGCTCCGGAGAGCATCGAGGTGCCACGCGCGCACGGCGAAGATCCAGGGCCGGATGCCGCTTCTGTGCCGGAATTGACCCGGCCGCTGCCTGGCGGTTACATGATGGTGCCCGCGGTGCTGGTAAGACTGCTGTTGCCGATGGCGGGGATGGTTTCGGTGTTCTTTCTGCTGCGCGGACACAATGCCCCGGGCGGTGGTTTCGTCGGCGGCCTGGTGTTGGCGACCGCCCTCATCGCGCAATATATGGTCGGCGGCGCACTCTGGGTGGAGGCTCGCTTCCGCATTCATCCGTCTTACTGGATCGCCGTCGGTTTGTTGACGGCGGCAGGCGTCGGAGCCGGCGCGTGGCTAGCAGCACAGCCATTCCTGACCAGCCTGACCGCAGACATCCGGCTACCACTCATCGGCGACCTGCATTTGTCGACCGTCCTGTTGTTCGACCTCGGAGTGTACATACTGGTGGTGGGCGCCACGACGTTGATTTTGGTGGCACTTGCCCACCAGTCCACGCGCAGCCAGCGCCGCCCGATCGCGGGTGAACCGGGAGCCGGTGCCTGATGGAGATCGTTTACGCACTGGTCATCGGCGTGTTGTCCGGATCGGGCGTGTGGCTGTTGCTGCGGCCGCGGACCTTTCAGGTCCTCCTAGGACTCTCGCTCCTGTCCTACGCCGTCAACCTGTTCATCTTCGGCATGGGGCGGTTGGCGATCGACAAGGCGCCGATTGTAAATGCGGACGGCGCAGGCGATACGACGCTTTATGCAGATCCGGTATCGCAGGCGCTCGTGCTCACGGCTATCGTCATCGGCTTCGCAACCACGGCTCTGTTTCTCGTCGTTTTGCTCGCTTCGCGCGGTTTGACAGGCACGGATCACGTCGACGGACGCGAGGACGAGACGTGAATTCCTGGTTGCAACATCTCTCAGTAGCGGCGGTGATCGTGCCGCTGATTGCCGGCGCGGCCATCGTGTTGTTTGCCGAAGCGCGCCCTCTGATCCGGGCGGCCATTGCATTGACGTCCGTGTCGATCCAGCTCGTCGTGGCGATTGTGTTGATGTCGTTCATCGAAGGCATCAGCGTGTACGCGATCGGGGGATGGGCGCCACCTTTCGGGATCGTGCTGGTTGTCGACCGGTTGTCGGCATTGATGCTGGTGCTGACGGCGATGCTCGCCTTACCGGTGCTGGTGTACTCCCTCGCCCGCTGGGACCGCGCTGGCGTGCACTATCATCCGCTGTTCCAATTTCTTCTGATGGGTGTGAACGGCGCCTTTCTCACCGGTGACTTGTTCAACCTGTTCGTGTTCTTCGAGGTATTTCTGGCCGCCTCTTATGGATTGCTGTTGCACGGCTCAGGTGCCGCGCGCGTGAAAGCCAGCCTACATTACATCGTGGTTAATCTGCTTGCCTCCCTGTTATTTCTGATCGGCGCGGCCGTCCTTTATGGTGTGGCCGGAACATTGAACATGGCCGATCTCGCCGTGCGCGCCGCGAGGCTCACCGCGCAGGATCGCGGCCTGTTCGATGCCGGCCTCGGCGTTCTCGGCGTCGCATTCCTGATCAAGGCGGGCAGCTGGCCACTAAACTTCTGGTTGCCGGGTGCTTATGCGGCCGCCGGTGCGCCCGTGGCGGCTGTATTCTCCATCCTCACCAAAGTCGGCGTCTATGCCGTGCTTCGACTAGGCTCCTTGTTGCCGGAGTCGGGCGCCCTCGGGCCGTTCGGCGGGGATGGCTTGTTTTATGGCGGGCTCGCCACGATGCTGTTCGGCATCGTTGGCATCCTGGCCGCGCAGCAGCTGATGCAGCTGGTGGCCTTCTCGGTGATCGTATCCTCCGGTACGGTGCTGGCGGCCTGTGCGCTGAATCCTGATGCACTCACCGCGCCTGCGTTGTACTACATGGTGAGCTCCGTGCTGGCGAGCGGAGCGTTTTTCATGCTGACGGGAATGACCGACCGCACCCGCACGCAGATGTCGCTGCTCGCCGATACGGCGCCGCTGTCCGAGGTCACGTATTCGGGTTTCGGGCTGGAGGATCCCCCGGATGCGCGCGCGCCTAACGAAGAAGTGGGGATTGCGATTCCCGCCGCCACGGCGTTCCTGGGGCTGGCGTTCGTGTGTTGCGCGCTGCTGGTCACGGGATTGCCGCCGCTCCCCGGATTCATGGCCAAGTTCGCGATGCTCTCTGCGGCGATCGAGGTTGCGCCCACCGGCGATTCATCGGCGCAAACCTGGGCTCTCGTCGCCACCGTGCTGACCGCGGGGCTCGCCGGTATCATCGCCCTGGCGCGCATCGGGATGCGTCTTTTCTGGAGCGTAACGGGTCGCACCACGCCACGCCTGCGCGTCATCGAAGCCGGGCCGGTCGCGTTTTTGCTACTCCTGTGCATCGGATTGACCGTCGCCGCCCGTCCCGTGATGACATACCTGGAAGCCACCGCGCAGACCCTGCACACGCCGCGCTTTTACATTGAAGCGGTATTGCCGGCGCAACGTGACGTCACGCCCACCGTCGGAACGGCACCGTGAGACGCGTACCTCCGGTATTGGCCGTCGTGCTGCTGGCACTCTGGCTGCTGCTCAACAACACGGTTGCCTTCGGCTCTACGGTACTGGGCGCATTGCTCTCGGTTGCCCTGCTGCTGGCCGCGGCGCGTCTACGTCCCTTGCAGCCGCGCATGCGCCGCGCGTTCGTCGCAATCCGGCTGATCTTCACGGTGCTGATCGATGTAGTGCGCTCCAATATTGCCGTTGGACGAGTCATTCTGGGCCTTGGGCGCGCTCGTCAAGTCCGTTCGCACTTCATCGAAGTGCCGCTCGAGCTCCGCGATCCTCACGGACTGGCGGCGTTGGCGATGATCATCACCTGCACGCCTGGCACGGTCTGGGGCACCCTAGCGGCGGACAGACGCATGCTGACCGTGCATGTGCTCGACCTGGTCGATGAAACGCGCTTGGTGCGCGCGATCAAACAGCGGTATGAGCGGCCCCTGATCGCGATTTTCCAATGAGCGTCATGAACGCGGTATTCGACGGGGCGATCTGGTTTGCCCAGCTATGCCTGGCGCTGGCGGCGCTTTTCGCCACGACGCGCCTGCTGCGCGGCCCGCAGGCACAGGATCGCGTGTTGGCCCTCGATACGGTCTACGTCAACGGCATGTTGAGCCTTCTGATGCTCGGCATGCGCTCAAGCTCCACCGTGTACGTCGACATCTCGTTGTTGATCGCTTTGTTCGGATTTGTGGGCTCGGTGGCGCTCGCGAAGTTCCTGCTGCGCGGTGAGGTGATCGAGCCTTGAACGCGAACGCGTTGCCGCTGTGGGTCACGATACCCGGAACGCTGCTGCTGCTCGCCGGTGGGTTGCTGACCTTTATTGGCTCGCTTGGCTTGTTGCGCCTACCGACCTTCTTCGCGCGCATGCACGGCCCTTCGATGGGCAATACGCTCGGCGCCGGCTGCACATTGCTTGCCTCGATGCTCGTCTCCTCGGCGCTCCTGCACCGGCCCATCGTGCACGAGATCCTCATAACGCTCTTCATCGTCATCAC
>CBIGPO010000094.1:0-4749 GCA_966191635.1 uncultured Luteibacter sp. | reverse complement strand
CGAGGCTTTCTTGATCTCGGCGATCAGGCCGGCGCCGAGCGCCGCCGTCTGCTCCATCAGCACGCGGCCGAACCCGCGCGGCGCATCGGCCGCCTCGGCCTTGGCGCGCAAGGTCTCCAGCGGGATGCCCGCCATCCGCCGCGTCGTCTCCAGCCCGATCGACATCAACCGCTACCTGCAGGAGTTCTACGGCGTACAGCGGTCGATCCAGCTCGCCCAGGATGCCAAGGGCATCGGCGACACCTCGAAGATCATCAACTTCGAGCAACTGGTCGAACTGGGCAAGGGCGGTGAACTCGGCGCGGACGACCGGCACGTCGTGCATATCGTCGACTGGCTGCTGCAGTACGCCTTCGAACAGCGCGCCTCGGATATTCATCTCGAACCGCGACGCGATGCCGGGCAGATGCGCTTCCGTATCGATGGCGTGATGCAGAAAGTGTTCGAACTGCCACCGCCGGTGATGACCGCCGTCACCTCACGCATCAAGATTCTCGCCCGCATGGACGTGGCCGAAAAACGTCGGCCGCAGGACGGTCGCATCAAGACACGCTCCGCCGGCGGTCGCGAGGTCGAGCTTCGTATATCGAGCATGCCTACGGCGTTCGGCGAGAAGATCGTCATGCGTATCTTCGATCCCGATCTGGTCATGAAGGATTTCGCGCAGCTGGGCTTCTCCGAAGAGGAGGACCTGCTTTGGCGCGGCATGGTCGAACGACCGCATGGCATCGTGCTGGTTACCGGGCCGACCGGCTCGGGCAAAACCACCACGCTTTATTCGACGCTCAAGCATCTGGCCAAGCCCGAACTCAACGTGTGTACGGTGGAAGACCCGATTGAAATGGTCTCGCCGGAACTGAACCAGATGCAGGTGCAGGCCTCGATCGACCTGGATTTCGCCGCGGGCGTTCGCACCCTGCTGCGCCAGGATCCGGACATCATCATGATCGGCGAGATCCGCGATCTCGAGACCGCGCAGATGGCAGTGCAGGCGTCGCTCACGGGGCATCTGGTGTTGTCGACGCTGCACACCAACGATTCGCCCAGCGCGATCACCCGCCTGCTCGACCTGGGTGTTCCCCACTATCTCATTCAATCCACGCTGACCGGCGTGGTTGCCCAGCGCCTGGTGCGTACGCTGTGCCCACACTGCAAGCGGGCAACCACGCAGAATCCCGATGAATGGCGCGCGGTGACGCACGGCTGGGACATTCCTGTGCCCGAGCGCGTGTTTGAAGCGGTCGGTTGCCTGGAGTGTCGCAAGACCGGCTTCCTCGGCCGTACCGGCATCTATGAAATGATGCCCGTATCGTCACGGTTGCGCGGACTCATCTCAGCCGAACTTGACCTGTCGCGTCTGGGTGCCGCCGCCTTGCGCGACGGCATGAAACCCCTGCGCATTTCGGCCGCGGCGCAAGTCGCCGCGGGAGTGACAACGGCGCGCGAAGTGCTCAACGTACTTCCGCCCACCGATATCGACGATACGATTTCCCCATGAAGCCTCTTCTCATTGTGCGCACTGGTCGTGCACCGGACGTCATCAGCGCACGGCACGGCGACTTTCCCCGCTGGTTTCGTCTCGGCCTTCGCCTGCCTACGCCACGGCTACGCATCGTCGATGTCGAGCAAGGTGACCGCCTTCCCGATCCTGATGAATGCGCCGGTGCGGTGATTACCGGTTCCGCTTCGATGGTGACCGAACGCTTGCCGTGGAGTGAGCGCACAGCAGGTTGGATCCGGAACGCGATGGATGTCGACCTGCCGCTTCTGGGCGTGTGCTACGGGCATCAGCTGATGTCGCACGCCCTCGGCGGCCGCGTGGACTACCTCCCGGGCGGCCGCGAAATGGGGACTGTAACCCTTACGACGGCGCTGGAATACGCGGGTGGCGACACACTCGGTTCATCGTTGCCGGGCAGTTTCCACGCCCATGCCACGCACGAACAGAGTGTCATGGAACTGCCGCCCGGTGCCGTCGCGCTGGCTCGCTCGGAACGCGATCCCCACCATCTGGTTCGTTACGGAAAGCACGCGATCAGCACACAGTTCCACCCGGAATTTTCCGCCGAAGTGATGCGCGCCTATATCCGGCGCAAGCACGACGTGCTTCGTGAAGAAGGCCAGGCACCTGACGCCATGCTCGCTTCCGTGGTGGCGACGCCCGTGGCAACGAAGCTGCTGCGCCACTTCGTTCGCGAACACCTGCACGCGCCGCGCGCGATGTCAGCCGCGTAAACGGCGCACGATAGCGCCACGCGAGAAGAACGCGAAGACGATACCGAAGACAAAGCCGCCGATGTGGGTCCACCACACGACAGCGCCGTAGCTCGCGCCCGCGACACTGAAAAGCAGCTGCACCAATGCCCATATGCCGATGAGCAGGAAGGCCGGCACGCGAACGAATTCAAGGAAGAGGCCAAGCGGAAGCACGAGGCCAAGCTTCGCCCGTGGGAACAACGTCACATAAGCGCCCACCACGGCGGATACAGCACCGCTGCAACCGATGATCGGCACACCCGCGCCGGTCAGCGAGATGGCGCCGATCAGGTTTGCTACCACCCCGCCGAGGAGAAAGAGCAAGAGGAAGCGAGGAGAACCGAGGCTTCGCTCAGCCGGCAGACTGAAAATGACCAGGAAGAGCAGGTTGCTCAGCAGGTGCAACCAACCACCGTGGATGAAAATCGCCGTGAACAGGCGCAGGAGCGCGGGATCACTTATCTGTTCCCATAGCGGCGAGCCAGCGCTGAACAAGTGTGCCGGCACGGTACCCCAACGCAGCATGATTTCTTTGCGTTCGGCGTACCCGCTCAGAGCCAGCCCGACGAAACACACCACGCAGACGATGACGATGACGATAGTGGCCCAGCACAGCCGCGAACGTCGGCGCGTATCGACGTGAACGAACATGCTCAAGGCACGCCGCGAGCGAGATGCGGACCTTCGGTTTCCAGCGACGACAGGGCAAACATCGTTTCCGGGCCGACCACGCCGTCGGCCGCGATACCGAATCGCTGCTGCAGGCTGCGCACCCGAGCCTCGACCGTCCTGTCGAAGATAGTCGGTGCCGGAGCACCGGCGGGGGCGGCGTCCGGCGGGAGACGAGTGAGCAGCCAATGCATGCCGTCGCCAGTATCACCGCGAGCCAGCTTTCCGGGCATGCTGGTGTCGACACGGAACACGGCATAGAAACGCCCGTTCCATACATGTTCGAAGACATCACGGGTCAGATCAACGTATTTACCGCCAAGGTACAGACGGACCGCCTGATCACCCGCCCCCACCAGCAGCACCTGCTGTTTGGCATGGGCATCGTCGAGTTCAAGCACGATAGGGCGGTCGAAACGGCGCAACTGGTCCAGTGAGCCACGTCCGCTCACGCAGGCAAAGCCAGGGAAGATGAGCGCATCGCAATTGATCGCGTTGGCGACCGAGGTGTCCTTGGATCCGACTTGCCAGCGCGCGAGCAATTCGCCCCACACCCTGACTTTTCCAACGTCCGGTGCGGGCAAGGCCTCGCTCAACTTGGCTAGCGCTTGTTCGGGGGTTACCGTCACCAGATTCTTCGGCCGCGAGGGACTGCGTCCGGAAAGAAACCAGGTTGCCGCGCCGCCAACAAACAGGATGGCCAGCATGGCACCGACCGCGAGAAGAGGTTTGCGATAGCGGCGCAGCCAGTACCTGGCATGCTGAGGCAATACTTCGCGGGCGACGAAGCCCAGTGCCCGTTCGCCGATCGACTGCTCGCCCCGCTCGGCTGCGCGCTCGAGGGCACGGTGTGCCAATGCATTGAGCCGGCGGGGATTGCCCTTTCCATCGTCGCGGAGCGTACGCAAACCCAGCCGGCTGAAGGGCATGCGTGCCGTACCCGCCACGTGGAGACGGTGACGGACATAGCGCTCGCTCTCTTCCGCGCTCAGCACCGGCATCGGCAACCGGCTGCGCACGTGCGCAGCGATCGAAGGAGCCGACGGACCAGAGAGCCGCTCTCGTAGCGCCGGCAGCCCGGCAAGCACGATGTGAAAAGGCGCGTCGACGTTCTCGCAGGCGAGGAGCAGACGCTCGACGATCGCCAGATCATCGTCCGCGAGCTGATCGGCGTCGTCCAGGATCAATAGGTACCGATGGTTCCCGTGGTGGGAGATGCGCCCCAGCCCGGCAGCGAGTCCATCGACCAGGTGATCTTCTGTATTGGCCTCCGCGCTCAAGGGCAGCGGTAAACCGAAACCGGCGTACATGGCGCGCAACCACGCCACGGTCTCCAGCGCATAGTCCCCGGCGCCCTGACGCACGGCGCGAACGCCGTGGTTCGGTGCATCCGCTTCCACCAGCATGCAAAGCAGACTCTTGCCGACCCCGGCCTCGCCCGTCACCAGAGTGACGCTGGAAGTAGTGGAAGTCAGCTCATATTCGACGTGCGCGAGGATTTCCCGCTCGCGTGCGAACAGGCAGGCAAAGCGCGGATCCGGTGCGTCGCCAAATGGCAGCTCGCGCAGCCCGAAGGTCTGTAAGTACATGGGCCCTAATGTAGCCGATTGTGGGAGCCGCTTCAGCGGCTAAGGCGCTGCCTGTAGGAGCCGCTTCAGCGGCGCTAGGCCGGATGCGGTGGGTTGTCCCGCTGCCGCAGGATCGCCGCTGAAGCGGCTCCCACAGGCAAAGAAAAACCCGCCCTCTTTCGAGGACGGGTTGTTCGGGTATAAGGCCCCTGGCGGTGACCTGTTGCGGGTCTTGCGCTGCGCGCAGGCAAAGAAA
>CBIGPO010000093.1:0-4927 GCA_966191635.1 uncultured Luteibacter sp. | reverse complement strand
TGCGGAACTCGCCTCGAGGGTGGACACCAAGGTCTCTCACGACGATACGGTCAGCTGGACGGAGAGCCGTCGGGGTGGATGTGGCCGCCAAAGTGGGCCGTCGCGGCAGTCGTGCTGGTACGACCATTTCGGCTCGTGAGCGCCTTCCTCGCCGCTGCGCTGCCTCGCGCGGACGATCGCGACCGGTGCGCCAGGGTTGACCGTTTGGCGATGGCGATGGCGACGGCGACGAGCCAGCAGCCGAAGCAGCGCCGCTTTGTCGGCTCGACCGCACGAACCTCAGCGATGGGAAGAGCCTTCGGTGCCCACCCTCGAGGCGAGTTCCGCACAAGTGGAGCGGCCGCAGGCCAATAAGAACACGGGCCGCGCAGCGGCCTTTCCGCTACGAAACGCGGAGGACTGTCTGAGCAGCGAGGGTGGGCACCGAAGGCTCTGCGCCTCACCCCTCACGCCTCAGACCTCAGACCTCAGACCTCGAGCGTGGCCAGGTCGCCCTTGTCTTCCAGCCACTGCTTGCGGTCGCCCGCGCGCTTCTTGGCCAGCAGCATGTCCATCAGCTTGGCGGTGCCATCGTCGGCTTCGATGGTGAGCTGGACCAGGCGGCGTGTATCCGGGTGGACGGTGGATTCGCGCAGCTGCGCAGGGTTCATTTCGCCCAGGCCCTTGAAGCGGGTGACACTTACCGCGCCCTTCATTTTCTCGCGCTCGACCTTCTCCAGCATCAGGCGCTTTTCTTCTTCGTCGAGGCAGTAGAACACCTGCTTACCCACATCCACGCGGAACAGCGGCGGCATGGCGACGAACACGTGGCCCTGGCTGACCAGGGTGGGGAAGTGACGCAGGAACAACGCCGACAACAGGGTGGCGATGTGCAGGCCGTCGGAGTCTGCATCGGCGAGGATGACGACCTTGCCGTAACGCAGGCCACTGAGGTCGTCCTTGCCGGGATCGCAGCCGATAGCGACGGCGAGATCGTGAACTTCCTGCGACGCGAGCACGGCGTTCGATTCGACTTCCCAGGTATTGAGGATCTTGCCGCGTAGCGGGAGGATCGCCTGGAAGTCCTTGTCACGTGCCTGCTTGGCCGAGCCACCTGCCGAATCGCCTTCGACCAGAAAGATTTCGGTGCGGGTGAGATCGGTGGAGGCGCAGTCGGCGAGCTTGCCGGGCAGGGCAGGGCCCGAGGTAATCTTCTTGCGGACCACCTGCTTGGCGGCCTTGAGGCGTGCGCTGGCGCGTTCGATGGCAAGCTGGGCGATTTTCTCACCCGTTTCCACGTGTTGGTTCAGCCACAGGCTGAAGGCGTCGTGCACCACACCCTCGACAATACCGGCGGCGGCGCGCGACGACAGGCGCTCCTTGGTCTGGCCGGCGAACTGGGCATCCTGCAGCTTTACGCTGAGCACGAAGGCCAGACGCTCCCAGACATCTTCGGGAGCCAGCTTCACGCCGCGCGGCAGCAGGTTGCGCAGATCGCAGAACTCGCGGATGGCGTTGGTGAGGCCGGAGCGCAGGCCGTTTACGTGCGTGCCGCCCTGCGCGGTCGGAATCAGGTTGACGTAGCTTTCCTGCACCAGGTCGCCTTCCGGAAGCCAGGCCAGGGCGACGTCGAGCGCATCGGTTTCGCGGGCGAAGTGCTTGACGAAGAGGCCGGACGGCAGCGCTTCCGCACCCTGCAATTCACCGCGCAGGTAGTCGGGCAGACCATCCTCGAAGTACCACTCGGTGGTTTCGCCGGTTGCTTCGTCGAGCAGGCGCACGGTGAGGCCCGCGCAGAGCACGGCTTTCGCGCGGAGCAGGTGCTTGAGCTTGGATACGAGGATCTTCGGTGTATCGAAGTACTTCGCGTCCGGCCAGAAGCGCAGCGTCGTTCCGGTCTTCTTTTTCGGCACGCTGCCGATCACTTCGAGCTCGCTGGAGCGGTCGCCGTTGGCGAAGCTCATGCGGTATTCCTGGCCATCGCGGCGAATGGTCACGTCTACCTTGTGCGACAGCGCGTTCACCACCGACACACCCACGCCGTGGAGGCCGCCGGAGAAGGCGTAGTTCTTGTTCGAGAATTTGCCGCCCGCATGCAGGCGGGTGAGGATCAGCTCGATGCCGGGCACGCCTTCTTCGGGATGGATATCCACCGGCATGCCGCGACCGTCGTCGGTGACCTCGACCGAGCCGTCGTTGAACACGGTGACGTCGATGATTTTCGCGTGGCCAGCGAGGGCTTCGTCGACCGAGTTGTCGATGACTTCCTGCGCCAGGTGGTTCGGCCGCGAGGTGTCGGTATACATGCCAGGGCGGCGTTTGACGGGGTCAAGGCCGCTGAGGACTTCGATGTCTGCAGCGTTGTAGCGAGTATTCATTAGGTATCGAGGCCGTTCGTAGCCGGGCAGGATGGGGTCAGGTCACTGGAATGGTCAAGCCTGAGGCTGTGGCGTATCAGCCGGCGAGATTCCTGCGGAGGATTCCTGTAGGGAGATTCTGTGGGGGATTCTGTGGGAGCCGCTTCAGCGGCGATCCCGCGGCAGCGGGCCAGCCAGTCGCGAGCACCCATTCGCCGCTGAAGCGGCTCCCACATAAAGCGGCTCCCCACATAAAACAGCTCCCACATAAAACAGCTCCATGGGAATCAAAGCGGCGCGCAGTGCCACTCGAGCCATTCGCGGTCGGCGGCATCGAGCAGGGGTGACAGGGCGGCGCGTACGGTGGCGTGATAGTCGTCCAGCCAGGCCCGTTCGGACGGTTCGAGCAGGCGCGGTTCGAGGCCCCGGCGGTCGAACGGGCAGAGGGTAAGCGTCTCGAAGGCGAAGAAGTCGCCGAATTCCGTGCTGTCCGCCTGGGTCACTACGGCGAGGTTCTCATGGCGGATACCGTAACGGCCTGGCTTGTAGAGGCCGGGCTCGATCGAGGTGATCATGCCGGTCTCCAGCGGCACCAGCGCCACTCCCGCCCTGGGAGGACGGATGCCTTGGGGGCCTTCGTGCACGTTGAGGAAGTAGCCCACACCGTGCCCCGTGCCGTGGCCGAAGTCCATACCGGCCGCCCAGAGCGGCGCGCGGGCGAGCGCGTCGAGCTGCGGACCGCTGGTGCCCTTGGGGAAGCGGGCGCGGGACAGCGCGATCATGCCCTTCAGCACGAGGGTCGAGTCACGTCGCTGCTCGTCGCTCACCGGGCCCAGTGCGAGCACGCGGGTGATGTCCGTGGTGCCGCCGAGGTACTGCCCGCCGGAATCGACCAGCAGCAGGCCCTTGGCAGCCAGGGGACTGAAATGCGCTTCCGTGGCCCGGTAGTGCGGGAGGGCGCCGTTGGCCTGGTAGGCGGCGATGGTCGAGAAGCTCTCGCCGACGAATCCGGTCTGCGCGGCACGGGCCTCGCGCACGATGGTGTCGACGTCCAGTTCGGTCAACGGCTCGCCGGCGGCGAGACCCACTTCGATACGGCGGAACGCGTGTACCAGGGAGGCACCGTCACGACGCATCACGTCGCGGACGTGGTCGAGCTCCTCGGTGGTCTTGCGGGCTTTCTGCGCCGTGGAGGGAAGCGCCGCGCGAATCTGCCGTACGGTAGCCGGCAGGCCCTCGAGGATCGAGACGACCACCCGGCCGGCATCGAGCATGAGCACGGCATCGTCGGGCAGGGCGGCGACGGCGGACGCGGCCGTGCTGTAGTCAGCGAGGGCGATACCGTCCGCAGCCAGTTCGCGCTTCACCTCGGCAGGCACCTTGGCGGCGTCGATGAAGAGGGTGGCTTTTTGGTCGTCGATGAGCAGGTGCGCCAGGAACACCGGGTTGTACTCGACGTCGACGCCCCGCAGGTTGGTCAGCCAGGCAATGTCGTCGAGGCTGGAGAGCAGGTGGTGGGTGGCGCCTGCCCGGAGCATGGCGGTGCGCACATGCCGCAGCTTGTCCGCGCGATCCACGGTCGCGAACGGTGCCGCATGAACGAAGACGGGAGCATCGGGACGACCGGGGCGATTGGGCCAGATGGTGGCGGGCAGGTCGAGATCGGTGCGCAGCGTGGCGCCGGCCGCACCGAGGCGCCGGGCGAGGCTCTCGGCGCCGGAAACGTCCAGGCTATCACCCGCTGCTGCTACCACGTCGCCCGGACCGAGCTGGTCGACCAGCCAGGCCACATGCTCCGGCGTGTGCGCCACATTGAGCCGCATCAGGGGCAGGCCGCTCCCGGCAAGCTCCTGTTCCGCCTGGGAGAAGTAGCGGGAATCGGTCCAGAGGCCACCACCGGTGGCGGTCACCACCAGGGTGCCGGACGAGCCGGTGAAGCCGGAGAGCCATTCCCGGGCCTGCCAGCGTGGCGGCAGGTACTCGGACAGGTGGGGGTCGGCGGTGGGGACGACGACGGCGGCGACACCTTCGCGGGCCATGGCGGCGCGAAGGGCTTCGAGACGGGTGGGGATGGGCTGGGCGGTCATTCCCCGATGGTAAAACGACCGCTCCGATTCGGCACGTTCAGTCTGCCCCTCGCGAGCGAGGGCGCGCCCGTGTAAAATACCGATTTCCAGCACTGGCTGCTCGCATGACTCCCCTGATTTTCGTCACCGGCGGTGTGGTGTCTTCCCTAGGGAAGGGCATCGCAGCGGCGTCGCTTGCCTCCATTCTCGAGGCGCGCGGTCTCTCCGTCACCATGATGAAGCTCGATCCGTACATCAACGTGGATCCGGGCACCATGAGTCCCTTCCAGCATGGTGAGGTCTACGTTACCGACGACGGTGCCGAGACCGACCTGGACCTGGGTCACTACGAGCGCTTCGTCCGCACCCGCCTCACCGGCAAGAATTCGATCACCGCCGGCAAGATCTACGAGTCGGTCATCCGCAAGGAACGTCGCGGCGATTACCTTGGCGCGACGGTGCAGGTCATTCCGCACATCACCGACGAGATCAAGCACTCCATCCACGAGGCGACGCGCGGTTACG
>CBIGPO010000092.1:0-4960 GCA_966191635.1 uncultured Luteibacter sp. | reverse complement strand
TGTTCACCTTCTCGATGTTGATGCTCGTCATGAGCAACAACTTCATGCAGCTGTTTTTCGGCTGGGAAGCGGTGGGCCTGGTGTCGTACCTGCTGATCGGCTTCTGGTACAAGCGCCCGACGGCGATCTTCGCCAACCTCAAGGCCTTCCTGGTCAACCGCGTGGGCGACTTCGGTTTCCTCCTCGGTATCTCGGCGATCCTGTACTTCATGGGCACGCTGGATTACCAGACGGCCTTCGACCACGCTCCCGAGCTGGTCGGCAAGACGCTGCAGATCACCCAGAATCACGCGTGGGACGCTGCCACCGTGATCGGCATCCTGCTGTTCATCGGTGCCATGGGTAAGTCGGCCCAGGTGCCGCTGCACGTGTGGCTGCCGGACTCGATGGAAGGCCCGACCCCCATCTCGGCGCTGATCCACGCGGCGACGATGGTCACCGCCGGCATCTTCATGGTCGCGCGCATGTCGCCGATCTTCGAACTGACCGAGGGTGCGCTGTCCTTCATCCTCGTCATTGGTTCGACCACGGCACTGTTCACCGGCCTGATCGGTATCGTGCAGAACGACATCAAGCGCGTCATCGCGTACTCGACGCTCTCGCAGCTCGGCTACATGACGGTTGCGCTCGGTGTATCCGCCTACAGCGGTGCCGTGTTCCACCTGATGACCCACGCCTTCTTCAAGGCGCTGCTGTTCCTTGGCGCCGGCTCGGTCATCATGGGCATGCATCACGAGCAGGACATGCGCTACATGGGCGGCCTGCGCAAGCACATGAAGATCACGTGGATCACGATGTGGATCGGTTCGCTGGCCCTGGCGGGTACGCCGTTCTTCGCGGGCTTCTATTCGAAGGACGCGATCATCGAAGCCGTTGGCGAGTCGCATCGCTGGGGTGCGGGTTACGCGTACTTCTGCGTCATGGCTGGCGTGTTCGTCACTTCGCTATACAGCTTCCGCCTGCTGTACATGACCTTCCACGGCAAGGAGCGTTTCAAGGTCGTGCCCAAGGCGCATGGCCACGGTCATGACGCGCACGCCGCTCACCATGACGATTCGCACGACGTGCTACACGACGATGACGACCACCACGGTACGCCAGGCGTGCTCGAGCATGCGCCGCACGAGTCGCCGTGGGTCGTCACTGTTCCCCTGGTGCTGCTCGCCATCCCGTCGATCATCATCGGTGGCCTCACTGTCGGCCCGATGCTCTTCGGTGACTGGTTCGGCAAGGCGATCCACGTCAACGAAGCGAACGATGTGCTGGCCGAACTGGGCCACGAGTTCCACGGTGCGCTGGCCGCTGGTCTGCACGGCTTTGCACAGCCACCGTTCTGGCTCGCGTTTGCCGGCTTCGCCGTTGCCACCTACATCTACCTCTTCAATGTCGCTCTTGCCGGAAAGATCAAGAACGCGCTGAAGCCGGTGTACAACCTGCTCGACCACAAGTACTGGATCGATGAACTCTACTTCGCGGTGTTTGCGAAGGGTGGCGTGAAGCTGGGCGAAGGTCTGTCGAAGGTGGGTGATACCGCCATCATCGACGGCGCGATCGTCAACGGCTCGGCCAACCTTGTGCAGCGCATCGCCGGTGGCGTCCGCCGCCTGCAATCCGGATTCCTCTTCCACTACGTGTTCGCCATGATCCTCGGCCTCATCCTGCTCTTGGGCGGGTACTGGCTGATCGGGCAATAAGGGAAACGAGCTATATGTCGAATCACTTGCTCAGCCTGCTGATCTGGCTTCCGGTCGTCGGCGCCATTCCGGTGCTGCTCGCCGGAACCGGACGCCCTGGCCTTGCCCGCTGGATCTCGCTGCTGGTCGCGGTCGCCACCTTCGCCGCCAGCCTGGCCCTCATCCCTGCCTATGACGCCACCACGGGTACGATGCAGCTCAACGAATCGTTGAGCTGGATCCCGTCCCTGGGCATCAACTACTCGCTCGCCGTCGACGGTATCTCGGTTGCGCTGATCATCCTCACGACCTTCACCCAGATCCTCGTGATCGTGGGTGCCTGGGAGATCATCCAGAACAAGCCGCACCAGTACATGGCGGCGATGCTGATGCTCGAAGGCGCGATGATCGGCGTCTTCTGCGCGACGGACGCGATGCTGTTCTACGTGTTCTTCGAAGCCATGCTCATCCCGATGTTCATCATCATCGGCATCTGGGGTGGTCCGCGCCGTGTGTACGCGACGCTGAAGTTCTTCATCTACACGTTCTTCGGCTCGATCTTCATGCTGGTCGGCCTGCTGTACCTGTGGCACAAGACCGGTGGCAGCTTTGCCATCTCGGACATGGCCGCCGTGCACCTGACGCTGACCGAGCAGAGCTGGCTGTTCTTCGCCTTCCTGCTGGGCTTCGCCATCAAGGTCCCGATGGTGCCGGTGCACACCTGGCTGCCGGATGCCCACGTGGAAGCGCCTACCGGCGGTTCGGTGGTGCTGGCAGCGGTGATGCTGAAGATCGGTGGCTACGGTTTCATCCGTTTCAGCCTGCCGATCGCGCCGGACGCCTCGCAGCACTACGAGTGGCTGATCGTGGTACTCAGCCTTATCGCGGTCTGCTACATCGGCTACATCGCTCTGGTCCAGCAGGACATGAAGAAGCTGGTGGCGTACTCGTCCATCGCGCACATGGGTTTCGTCACCCTGGGTATCTTCATCGCCTTCATCCTGGTGCGTGAGACGAACAACCCGGATGCCGCTCGCCTGGGCATGCAGGGTGCGATGGTCCAGATGATCTCGCACGGTTTCATCTCCGGCGCCATGTTCAGCTGCATCGGCGTTCTGTACGACCGCATGCACACGCGTCAGATCAAGGACTACGGCGGCGTCATCAATGTGATGCCGATCTTTGCCCCGTTCTATGTGTTGTTCGCCATGGCCAATAGCGGCCTGCCGGGTACGAGTGGTTTCGTCGGCGAGTTCATGGTCATCCTGGCCGCGTTCAGTGCCAACCCGTGGATTGCCCTGTTCGCCGCATTCACCCTGATCATCGGTGCTGCCTACACCTTGTGGATGGTGAAGCGCGTGCTCTGGGGCAAGGTCACGAACCACCACGTCGCGGAACTGAAAGACGTCAACGGTCGCGAAATCTTCATGCTGAGCGCGTTCGCCGCCGGTGTGCTGCTCTTCGGCATCTGGCCGGAGCCGCTGGTCCACCTGATGGATGCGTCGGTTGCTCGGATTGTCGAGCAACTGGCCATTACCAAAGTCTGAGCGGGAACTATCCATGCCGAGTATCAACGACATCCTGATCCTGCTCCCCGAGATTTATCTCGTGGTCGCGGCCTGTGTGCTGCTCCTTCTGGATGCGTACCTGAAGCCGGGCCAGAAGGGCGCGGTGCACTGGCTCTCCATCCTCGTCCTGCTGGTCGGCGCGTACCTCGTCGTCAGCGGCCAGCCCGACTCGTCGGTCACCGCGTTCGGCGGCATGTTCGTCCGCGATGGCGTGGCGGAAGTGCTGAAGCTGTTCTCGCTGCTGATCACCGCGATGATCTTCGTTTACGCACGTCCTTACCTTAAAGAGCGGGCGATTCCGTTTGGCGAGTTCTACACGCTGACCATCTTCGCCACGGTCGGCATCATGTTCCTGGTCTCGGCCGGTAGCCTGGTCACGGTGTACCTGGGTCTGGAACTGCTGACGCTCTCGTCCTATGCCCTGGTCGCACTCAACCGCGACTCGAGCCTCTCGTCGGAAGCGGCGATCAAGTACTTCGTGCTGGGTGCGCTGGCCTCGGGCATGCTGCTGTACGGCATGTCCATGGTCTACGGTGCCACTCACAGCCTCGACCTGCATACGATCCACGCCGCTATCGTCGGCACCGAGTGGAAGACCCTGCTGCTGTTCGGGCTGGTCTTCATGATCACCGGCATCGGCTTCAAGCTCGGCGCCGCGCCGTTCCACATGTGGATCCCGGACGTCTACCAGGGCTCGCCGACCGCGGTGACCGTGTTCATCGGTTCGGCGCAGAAGCTGGCTGCGTTCGGTATGGCCTACCGTCTGCTTTCGACGGGCATGGGCGACGCGGCAGGCGGCGTCACCGGCCTGGCTGCGCAGTGGCAGTTGATGTTGGCCGTGCTTGCCGTGCTCTCGCTGGCGATCGGTAACCTGGTCGCCCTTGTGCAGACCAACCTCAAGCGCCTGCTGGCTTATTCGACCATCTCGCACATGGGTTACCTGCTGGTCGGCTTCGTCAATGGCGGTCCGGAAGGTTACTCGGCGTCGATGTTCTATGCGGTGAGCTACGCGCTGACCAGCGCCGCAGCGTTCGGCATGATCATCGTGCTGTCGCGGTCGGGCTTCGAGTGCGAAGAGATCGACGATCTGAAGGGTCTCAACCAGCGTTCACCGTGGTTTGCCTTCCTGATGCTGCTGGTGATGTTCTCGCTGGCGGGCGTGCCGCCGCTGTTCGGTTTCTACGGCAAGTTGCTGGTGCTGAAGGCCGCCGTGGACGCGGGCATGCTGTGGCTGGCCCTGGTGGGCGCGGTCGCCGCGATCATCGGTCTGTACTACTACCTGCGCGTGGTCAAGGTCATGTACTTCGACGCGCCGACTGAAGGCACGGACGTCCGTGCCACCACCGACGCGCCGGCTCGCTGGGTGCTCTCGATCAACGCGCTCGCGCTGCTGGTCCTGGGGTTCACCTGGTCGCCGCTGCTGGCCTGGTGCCAGAAGGCCTTCGCGGGCTGAGTCGTAGGGTTAGAGATCGGTACGAAGAAGGCGCGGACCCAGGTCCGCGCCTTTTTTATGGTTCTTCGCGGATTACCGGGGCCCTGGCGCCCGGCTTTCAGGCCGGGGATTCTTTCGCGCCTCGCACCTCGCACCTCGCACCTCGCACGTGGCTCGCCTTCGGCCTCGCGGGCTCGGCTCCGCCATCGCTCTCTACACTTGGGCGCTTCGCGGGGAGACCTTGGTGCCCACCCTCGCTGCTCAGACAGTCCTCCGCGTTCGGATCG
>CBIGPO010000091.1:0-6079 GCA_966191635.1 uncultured Luteibacter sp. | reverse complement strand
CGCTCAACTTGTCCGCGATCCGGGCGGCCATTGATTCGCTCAACACTCCGGCCAGCGACGGATCGTCCTGCACATAGCCCGGTACCAGCATCCGCACCACCTCCGACGCGGGCAGGATCGTCGTCGGACACCCGTGCTCGTCGGTGACTACCAGCCCCGCCAACCGGCGCTCGGCGATCAACCGCACCGCGTCCAAGGCGTCGGAGTCCCCCGTCACCACGGGGAATTCTTCGGCGATCTGCCCGGCACGCACATAGGAACAATACGGCGTGGGCGAGCCTCTGCGTGGGGGTCGAGTCGCGTGCGCCGGTACGACGATCGAGGGCACGCGCCATGCCGGACTCCCACGGTTCGTTTGAGTCGTCACCGGCGGCGCGACTGCCGACCAGACTTCCCGGCACTCCGCCCACAAACATGCCGCACATACCCCGAGCAAGCAACCGACAGGGTGCAGCCCGTCCCTGCGGTTAGCTATCAATTGCACTCTTTGACGCCTACTGACGCAGCGGAACCGAAGAACATGCCCAGTGCCGAGCCGACCTGGACGATCGATCCGCGGTCTCATGGTTTCATCTACTCCAGAGCGGCCATGATGCCGTGTACGAAGGCCAGCTCATCGGCATTCATGCGAAGGACAACGACCTCACCGTCAACGCCATCAAGCCGAAGCCGCTGACCAACATGCGCGCCTCCGGTAAGGACGATGCGATCCAGCTCACCCCGGCGCTCAAGTTCACGCTGGAGCAGGCCCTGGACTTCATCGACGACGACGAGCTGGTCGAAGTCACGCCGAAGGAAATCCGCATGCGCAAGAAGCACCTCACCGAAACCGATCGCAAGCGGTCTTCGCGCGGTTGATTCGTTGAGATAATGTTCTGCGCTAGCGAGAAAGGCCCGGCTAACCCCGGGCCTTTCTTTTTGTGGGAGCCGATTTTGTGGGAGCCGATTCATCGGCGATGGGCGCTCGCGGTATCCCGGCCCGCTGCCGCGGGATCGCCGCTGAAGCGGCTCCCACAGAAGCAGAAGCAAGACCAAGGTAAAGTCTCCCTATGCCAACCCCGATCATCGTTTCCTGGAGCGGCGGCAAAGACTGCCTGATGACTCTCGGCAGGCTCCGCGCCGACCCGGCATGGCGCGTCGTCGGCCTGGTGACGACCGTCACCGCCAACCACGACCGCATCGCCATGCACGGCGTGCGCCGCGACGTGCTGGCTGCACAGGCCGCTGCACTGGGCCTGCCCGTGGTGGAGGCGGTGCTGACCTGGCCGAGCCACAACGATGCCTATGAGGAAGCTTTCGCGACGGCTCTCGCTACGGTGAAGACACGCTGGCCAGATGTCGCACATATCGCCTTCGGCGACTTGTTTCTCGCCGATGTGCGCGCGTATCGCGAAGCTCAGCTGGCCCGCATCGGCGGTTGGACTGGCGTCTATCCGCTATGGGGCGAGGACACCGCCTCACTGAGTCGCCACTTCGTCGCCGCGGGTCACCGCGCGGCGCTCTGTTGCGTGGACACCACCCAACTCGATGCCGGCTTCTGTGGGCGCGATTACGACGACGCGCTGCTCGATGCCCTGCCGACAGGCGTCGATCCCTGTGGCGAGAACGGCGAGTTCCACACGCTCAGCTACGGCGGCCCGCTGTTCGAACGCGACATGCTTATCGCGCGCGGTGAATCGTTGCTGCGCGACGACCGCTTTCAGTACACGGACTTCCTTCTGGATGACTGAAGCCTTCGTCCTCCCCGACGTACTCGAGCCCGGCCTGTCAGTGGTCTTCTGTGGCACGGCAGCGGGCACGCGTTCCGCGCAGGATCGCGCGTACTACGCGCACCCGGGCAACATGTTCTGGCGCACGGTATTTGCGATCGGCCTGACACCACGCCTCCTCGCGCCTGCGGAGTTTCCGTTGATGCCGGCCTTCGGCCTCGGCCTTACGGACCTGTCCAAGTTCCACTACGGCAACGACAACGAACTGCCGGTGGATGCCTTCGATGTCGCCGCGCTGTGCGCGAAGATCGAGACCTTCGCACCGCGTGTCCTCGCCTTCACCAGCAAGCACGGCGGCACGTCTGCACTCGGCAAGCCCATCGCCTACGGCTTGCAGCCAACGACGTTCGGTAACACACGACTCTTCGTACTGCCCTCGCCTTCCGGCCAGGCGCGACGTTCGTGGAACGTCGACGTCTGGCAAGAGCTTGCCGACTTCGTGCGTGCTCAGCCGCCCGGAATCGAACGGTAGGCGCGCACGTCGTTCGGCGAGACCGAGGCTGCCTTGTTCGACCAGGCCTGACGGATATAGGTAACGACGGCCGCCGCTTCGTCATCGGACAGCGTTTGCGAGAACGGTGGCATGGAGTACGGACGCGGGTTACCCGCTGTCGCCGGGGCGAAGCCGCCGGACAACACAATACGAATGGCGTTGATCCCGGTCGGCTCGACGACCGAAGCGTTGCCATCCAGCGGAGGATAGGCCGCACCCTTGCCGCGCCCGTCGGCCGCATGGCACGTCGCGCACTGGTCCGCGTAGACCTTCTGTCCCACCCGCGCGAGATCGGCCGCGTCGGCGACCGATTCGCGCTGACGCGGCGGCGCGCGCTCAGGCAACGATTTCAGGTAGGTGGCCATCGCGGCAAGGTCACCGTCGTCCAGGTGCTGCGTGCTTCGGATCACCACGTCGGCCATGGGACCGAAAGCGGTGCCCTTGTTCGAACGACCGGTCTTCAGCAGTGTTACCAGGTCGGCTTCGCTCCAGCCGTTCAGCCCGCCGTTCGGGCCCATCGACAGATCGGGGGCATACCAGTTCTGCACGGGCACGAGGCCGCCGGCGAGGAAGGGCTCAGTGATCATCGCACCGAAGGTGTTGCGCGGGGCGTGGCATTCATTGCAATGACCCAGCCCCTGCACGAGATAGGCGCCACGGTTCCATGCGGCCGACTGCTTGGGATCCGGCTGGTACTCCCCTTCGTCGAAGTACAACAAGCGCCATGACGCCATCAACGATCGCATGCTGTATGGCCAGCGCAGCGACGCTTCCGTATTGGCGAGCTTTACCGGAGGGAGCGTCTTCAGGTACGCGAAGATCGCATCGGTATCGGCACGGGTGACCTTCGTATACGAGGTGAATGGAAAAGCCGGATACAACGACGTACCGTCGTGCCCCTTGCCGGAATGCATGGCGCGGTAGAAATCGTCAGCCGTCCAGCCGCCCAGACCTGTGTCGCGATCCGGGGTGAGGTTGGGTGCCGGGATCGCGCCGAACGGTGTCGCCACGACGTGGCCACCTGCGAACGAATGGCCATTCCGGGCGGTATGGCAGGAATCGCAGTCACCGGCGATCGTGAGGTAGCGGCCGCGTGCGACGAGATCGTCGGCACTGGCAGTCCATGCCGTGCACAGCAGCGCGAAAGCCGCAAACAAGCGAGGCAAGGTCTTCATGTGCCTCCTCCCAGAACACCGCAACGTAGCGGCGGCGACACGCTGCCAGCGGGTTCCGCATGAGCATCCGCCGGTACCGGGCGCTGCGCCAGCCACGCCGAAACGGCGCTGATGTCGGCATCGCTCAGGCGACCGACGATGGTCTTCATGCAGTCGGGTGCGACCGTGTTGCGCGTGTTCGTACGCCACGAGCCCAGCTGGGCGCTGATGTAGTCGTACGGCAGGCCGACCAGGCCGGGGATGTCCGGCTGCACGCCGGTGAGATTGGGACCGTGACAGGCCATGCAGGCGGGAATGCCCCGTGCCGCGTCACCCTTGGTCACCAGCTGTTCGCCACGCACCATCGCCGCTGGTGACGTCGCAGGTACGTCATGCAGTGTGTACGGCACCTCCTGCGCTGAGAAATACTCGGCGATCTCACGCATGTAGTCGTCAGTGAGCGGCCCCACCGTGTATTCCATGATCGGGTAGTGCCGCAGACCGCGCTGGAAATCCTGCATCTGCCGATGCAGGTAACCCGCCGGCTTGCCAGCCAGGCGCGGATTGAAACCGTTGCTACCGCCTTCGCCGTGTTCGCCATGGCAGCTGGTGCAGGCGGCGATGCGTTGGACCAGCGTATCGGGCACCGGAGGCGTATCGGCCGCCATGGCCTGCATGCCGCAGAATGCGGCGGCGGTAACCGCCAGCCGGCGGAAGAGACGACGCATGTGGCACTCCCAGGCGTTTCGTTATCGAAGCGTCCGGGCAGTATAGCCAAGCGCGGGTATGCGGTAGATTGCATGCGTCACCACAGCATCGCCAGGGGGAAAAGACCTATGCAGCATGTATGGAACAGGCCGGCCGCGCTGGCGCTGGCCCTCGCAGTCACGTTGTCGGCCGGCGCCGCGCAAGCGCGTGACGCCAATGAAGACGATGCGTTCGCGTCCATCGCGACGGTTCGCCAGGCCTATGCCACGGGCGCGCTGACGCCGGAAGGCCTCACCACCCTCTTCCTCTCGCGTATCGCTACGATCGACAAGGCCGGCCCCACGGTCAACGCGGTGCTCGAAACCAATCCCGACGCCCTGGCCATCGCACGCAAGTCGGGCAAGGCCGGTCCGCTGGCTGGCATCCCCATCCTGCTCAAGGACAACATCGACACCGGCGACCGCATGCAGACGACGGCCGGCTCGCTCGCTCTCGTGGGCAAGCCTGCGCCGCACGACTCGGCGGTGGCGGCAAAGTTGCGCAAGGCGGGTGCCGTGATCCTCGGCAAGACCAACCTCAGCGAATGGGCCAACATGCGCAGCAACCACGCCACCAGTGGCTGGACGGGACGTGGAGGACTCACGGTCAATCCCTATGTGCTCGATCGCAATGCCTGCGGCTCGAGCGCGGGCTCGGGGTCCGCGGTGGCCGCTGGCCTGGCCACCGTGGCGATCGGTAGCGAGACCGATGGCTCGATCATCTGCCCTGCCTCGATGACCGGCCTCGTCGGCATCAAACCCACCGTCGGTCTGGTCAGTCGCACGGGCATCATTCCCATCTCACATAGCCAGGACACGGCCGGCCCGATGGCCCGTAGCGTGGCCGACGCGGCAACCGTACTCAGCGCAATCGCCGGCAGCGACCCGCGCGATCCCGCCACGAAAGACGCCGATAAGCACGCCACCGACTACACGAAATTCCTCGACCCGAACGCGCTGCGCGGCAAGCGCATCGGCGTAGTGCGCGCGCTCGGCGGCATCGAACCCAACGCGGATCGCGCGCTGGAGAAAACCATCGCCATCCTCAAGGCGCAGGGCGCGACCGTCGTCGACCCCGTCGAGATTCCGCATCTGAAGGAACTCAGTGAGCACGAGATCGACGTGCTGCTGTACGAGTTCAAGCACGACATCAACGCTTACCTCGCCAGCCGCCCCGACCAGCCGATGAAAACGCTGGCCGACCTCATTGCGTTCAATGATCGCGAAGCGGCCAGGGAAATGCCGTGGTTCGGCCAGGAGCTGTTCCTGCAAGCACAGGCGAAGGCCGACCTCACTGATCCGAAGTACATCGAGATTCGCGATCGCAACCTGCGCCTCGCCGGACCGGAAGGTATCGACGCGGCGCTGGCCAAGGATCACCTCGACGCACTGCTCGCCCCGAGCTGGGGCCCGGCGTTCGTCAACGACCTGGTGCTGGGCGATCACGTCGTCAGTGGCGACCCCACCGTCGGCGGCGTGTCGGCACCGGCAGCGATCGCCGGTTACCCGTCGATAACCCTGCCTGTCGATTTCGCACACGAGCTACCGGTGGGAGTCGTGTTCTTTAGTGCGAAGTGGAGCGAACCTGTGCTTATCGCAATCGCGTATGGTGTCGAGCAAAAAGCCAACGCGTACCGACGGCCGAAGTTCCTGCCGACGCTGCCTCGATAGGAGACGCGCTCGGCAGGCAATAAAAAAGGTTCATCGCTGATTACCGGGGACGCCGAAGGCATCGCCTCGCTCACTCGTTCTGCGAGTGGTTGCTACAAGCTCACTCCGAGGCGGGCTCGGACCGTAGTGGCGCAGAGCCTTCGGTGCCCTCCCACGTAGCGGCGCAGAGCCTTCGGTGCCCACCCACGTAACGGCGCAGAGCCTTCGGTGCCCACCCTCGCTGCTCAGACAGTCCTCCGCGTTTCG
>CBIGPO010000090.1:0-6289 GCA_966191635.1 uncultured Luteibacter sp. | reverse complement strand
CCCGACCCGGCCCGCAGGGCAATAGATAAACGGCCGCTTTTGGGCGGCCCTTCCGTAGCGGGTCGCCGCAGTCGTGGCCCCGAGGGTGGCACCCGCCGGCTCTTGCGACGCAAAGCGAGCGCCGTGCCAATGCGAGGCCGAAGGCGAGCCCACCCCGGGACGTACGATTGGAAGGGCTACGGCATCCCCGCTCCGTCAGCTTTCGCCGCTGAAGCGGCTCCTACAGAGAGCCAAACAAAAAGCCCCGCAATGCGGGGCTTTTCATCTCACGCTGCGAAGGCGATTAAGCCTTCTTGCGCGGGGCCGCCTTCTTGACGGCGGCGGCAGCCGGCTTTGCGGCGGCCGGCTTTGCAACGGCTGCACCGCTGACGACGTCAACGTGCGGACGGGCATTGCCATAGCTGGAACGGTTGATCTTGCCGCGACGGGTGCGGCGGTCGCCCTTGCCCATGGGAAACTCCTTGATTCGGAATGATGAAGAGGAACGGCCGGCCATCGTATCAGCGGCGGCGTAAATGGCAAGCCTGAGGGCTGTTCAGTGAACGCGCTGACCGCCCTTGCCACAGCCCTCGAGCTCGTCCGGACAGCGGCCCGGGTCGAACTGGACGGTGGCGTGACCCACCTGCCAGCGCTCGACAAGCATGGTCTTGATGGCCGTGAGACACCGCGCCTGATCGGCGCCAGGCCTCAGTTCGGCATGT
Source organism: uncultured Luteibacter sp. (assembly GCA_966191635.1). Lineage (GTDB taxonomy): Bacteria > Pseudomonadota > Gammaproteobacteria > Xanthomonadales > Rhodanobacteraceae > Luteibacter. The sequence continues at coordinate 5,588 of CBIGPO010000090.1, read as the reverse complement.
AGAGTGGCCATCCGTGAGCCGGCCGTGACCTGCCAGACATGCACGTGGTGGATGTCCAGAATGTTCTCGTCGGCCTCGCGCAGGCCCTTTTCGATGTCGGCCAGATGCACACCTTCAGGGGTGCCCTCGAGAAGGATATGACCCGAGCGACGCAGCAGGGACCACGCGCTGCGCAGGATCAGCAGCGAGACCAGGATCGACAGCACCGGGTCCGCCCAGAGCCAGCCGGCCCAGCGCACAGCCAGCGCAGCGAGCACCGCAGCCACTGAACCGAGCAGGTCGCCGAGCACGTGCAGGCTCGCGCCAGCGATATTCACATCGTCGGGGTCGTGTCCGTGCAGCGTGCGCAGCACCACCACGTTGGCGACCAGGCCGATCAGTGCCACCACCAGCATCACGCCGGAGAGAATGGGCTGCGGATCGAACAATCGCTGCACCGCCTCCACGATGATGAAGGCAACCAGGGCGAACTGGGTCAGAGCATTCACGAAGCCGGCAAGCACCTCGATGCGGCCGTAGCCAAAGCTCCGTTGCGCGTCGGCGGGCCGGGCGGCGAAACGTGCGCCGAGGAAGGCAAGCAACAACGCCAGCGCATCCACCAGCATGTGACCGGCATCCGCCAGCAGGGCCAGCGATCCGGACACCAGTCCGCCGGCCGCCTCGACCAACATCATGATCAGGGTCAGGACGAAAGCGAACAGCAGCTTCTTCTCGCTGCTTCCTTCGAAGTGGCTATGGTCGTGCGTGTGCGCATCGCCGTGCGAGTGGCCGGCGTGGGCGTGGGAGTGGTCGTGTGCCATGCGCGAAGGCTAGGTAATCGTGCCGCGGTTACACAATCACGGGTGTGCGCACGAAGGACCGTGCACGTGGCCTGCATGGGTGCTGCGATCCACGCGCAGGTTGACGAAATGCGCCGAGGCCAGCAGGAAACCACCGCAGGTCACGAGCACGCTGTGGACGAGCAACGAATGGTCATGCAGGAAGGTGACGCCCAGCACCAGCAGCATCAGGCCCGGCGTCGCCAACACCAGCGGCAGCCGTCGACGGTGCCGGCGAAAGCCCGCCATAAGCGCCGCGCTGGCGAGAACGCAGGCAAACGCCACGAAACCCGCCTCGAAGCGGTGGTCGGCCAGGAAGGAAAGGCCCAGCACCGGTAGCAGTGCCAGCACGAACGGCAACGCGGCGCAGTGGATAGCACACAGGAACGACGCGACCGCACCGAGGCGGTCGGCCGCGTGCCACCAACGCTTGGGGGCTTCCGGATCGATCGGGGATTCGATGGGGAAATCGGTCATGGGATACATAGCGTGACTTCTTGGAGGGACCCAAGCAAGATATGATACTTTATAACATTCTAGAAGCCAACAAAAACAATGGCTCCTGTAGGAGCCGATTCATCGGCGAAAACCAGATTGCCCCACCAACCCCATTCGCCGGCACAGCCGGCTCCCACACGAACTACCGGCAGTTCTTGCAGATGCCGTGCACTTCGAGGGTCTGCGCCTGGGGACGAAATCCCAGGGCTTTTGCCTGGGCCTCGATCAGCTCTGCGACGCGCTCGTCGCAGACTTCCTGCGCGCACTGGCACTTGTCGCAGATCAGGAAAGGCACCTGATGCGATTCGGCCGGATGATGACAGGACACGTACGCATTGATCGACTCGAGCTTGTGGATGAAGCTGTTCTCAAGCAGGAAATCGAGTGCCCGGTAGACGGTCGGCGGTGCGGCATTGCCGTGCTTCTCACGCAACCGGTCAAGGAGGTCGTAGGCCTTAACAGGCTTGCCCGCACTCGCCACCAGTTCCAGAACTTCACGACGCAACGGGGTCAGCCGCAGGCCACGCTCGCTCGAGGCATGCTCGACCGCCGCAACGAAGCCTCGTGCGTCGTCATGGTGCTTGTGATCGTGTCGGTGGGCGGCTTGCGTGGTCACATCGAAATCCTCATGCGCGTCAGTCTAACATGAGGCCACGTCAGCGTTTTTTCGAGCCCGGGAGAGGCGGTGGCTGGGGGCCACTGCCCGGCGGCTGTGGCGATGGGGCCCGCTTCGACGTGAAGGGGATGACCCAGCCGAAAGGACCCAGCACCAGTGCCGCGATGATCCCCGCCATGATCCGACCCCGCCACCAGCCCAGCAGCGCGCCTACGAGGACAAAGAAGACCTGCCAGGCGATCAGATTCCACCAGGGCACCAGGCCCATCAGGTTGCTGAAGATGCGCAGGGAGGCGCCGGGATCATCTGGATCGACCCCCTGCATCGCCCGCGCGAGGAGCTCATCCACGCGAGCGGGCGAGCGCCTCGTCGATACGCGAGATGGCGCCTTCGCGTCCGGCCAGGTAAATGGTGTGCTCGATGGAGGGCGAGACCTGGGTGCCAGTCATCGCCACACGCAGCGGTGCGGCGACCTTGCCCATACCCAACGCCAGCGAAGCCGCCACGCGCTCCACCGCGCCGTGAATGGCTTCCGGCGTCCACTCCGGTAGCGTGGTCAATTCGGTCTTCGCCGCCTCAAGCGCGACCGGCGCCGTCTCCGTTCGCAGGTGCTTCTCGATGGCCTTGTCGTCCCACTCGACGATCGGGCCGTACCAGATCTTCGCGCGCTCGGCCATTTCCTTGAACGTCTGCACGCGATCACGGAGCGCGACGACGACATCCGCCGGGTTCGGGCCCTTCGACGCGTCGATACCGATCTTGTCCAGATGCCAGGCCAGCTCGGGACCGAGCAGCGCCGGGTCATCCGTCTTGAGGTAATGCTGGTTGAGCCACGAAAGCTTGGTGACGTCGAAGCGCGACGCGGCCTTGTTCACGTCGGCGACGTCGAACAGGGTCTTCATTTCGTCGACCGAGAAAATCTCCTGGTCGCCATGCGACCAGCCCAGACGGACGAGATAGTTGAGCAGCGCGTGCGGCAGGAAACCATCGTCACGGTATTGCATGACGCTCACTGCGCCATGCCGCTTGGACAGCTTCTGGCCGTCCGGACCGAGGATCATCGGCAGGTGCGCGAATTCCGGCACCGGGGCGCCGAGGGCCTTGTAGATATTGATCTGGCGTGGCGTGTTATTGACGTGGTCGTCGCCACGGATCACTTCCGTGATGCCCATGTCGATGTCGTCCACGACCACGGCGAAGTTGTAGGTCGGGAAGCCGTCCGAACGGAAGATCACGAGGTCGTCGAGTTCTTCGTTAGACCACTCGATGCGGCCCTTGACCTTGTCGTCGAAAACAACGCTCCCGGTGGCCGGATTCTTGAAACGAATGACCCGGTTCGGATCGTCCCGCATTGGCTCATTGCGATCACGGTAATAGCCGTTGTAGCGCGGCTTCACACCCGCCGCCATGGCCGCGTTGCGCATGGCCTCGATCTCTTCCTTGGTCTCGTAGGCGTAGTAGGCCTTGCCCTCGCGCAGCAGCTGATCGGCGACTTCGCGGTAGCGGTCCATGCGCAGCGTCTGGTAGTACGGACCTTCGTCATGTACCAGGCCAAGCCAGGACATACCGTCGAGGATGGCCTGCACGGCTTCCTGGGTTGACCGCTCGCGGTCGGTGTCCTCGATTCGCAACACGAACTCGCCGCCGCGGCGGCGGGATTCCAGCCAGCAATACAGCGCGGTGCGGGCACCACCGATATGCAGGTAGCCGGTAGGACTGGGAGCGAAGCGGGTACGGACGGTCATCGTGTGGGTCGTTCGGCAGGCAAGACCGCGATTTTAACCCAGCCCCGCTGTCATATGCCGGTCATGCCCTGATAACCGCCCGGACACGGCATTGCGCGAGCATGCGTCAAGCCAGGCCACAAGGGGCACCGCCATGCGAATCGGCATCGTCACCGAGACCTACGCACCGGACGTCAACGGCGTAGCCATTACCGTCCAGGCGCTTGCCCGTGGACTCGTCCGGCGGGGCCACGCGGTCGACCTCATCCGGCCGATCCACCCCGATACGCCGCCGCTGGCCGACGCGGGCATGGATGTCCTCGCCGTCGAAGGCGCGGCGATGCCCCGCTACTCCGGCCTCCGCTTCGGCCTCCCTGCCCGCTTCCGCATCGAACGTCGCTGGCGCGCTGAGCGTCCCGACGCGATCTACGTGGCAACCGAAGGCCCGCTCGGCTGGACCGCTGTCAGCGCCGCCCGCCGCCTCGGCATCCCCGTCGCTACCGGCTTCCATACCCGCTTCGATTTCTACGTCGGCCACTACGGCTTCAGCGCACTGACACCTTTCGTGCGTCGCTACCTCGCCCGCTTCCATCGCCGGGCGCAGACCACGCTGGTGCCGACCGGCCAACTCGCCGGCGAGCTCAACGACCTCGGCGTTCATGACGTACGCGTCCTGCGCCGCGGCGTGGATACCGCGCGCTTCCACCCGGAGCGTCGCGACGAGTCCTTGCGCGACAGCTGGGGCGCCGGCCCCGATACGCCGGTGGTGCTGAGCGTCGGCCGCGTCGCGCCGGAAAAGAATCTCCACGTGGTGATCGAGGCTTACCGTGCGCTCGCGCGTCGGGTGCCACAGGCGCGCTGCGTCATCGTCGGTGACGGTCCGGGTCGGGCAGCACTCGAAGCGGCCAACCCGGATGTGATCTTCGCCGGGACGCGTCGTGGCGATGAACTGGCCGCGTTCTACGCCAGCGCCGATCTCTTCGTCTTTCCCAGTCTCACGGAAACCTTTGGCAACGTCGTGCTCGAGGCAATGGCCTCCGGCGTCCCCGTCGTCGCGTACGCGGAAGCCGCTGCGCGCGAGTTCATTCGCAACGGCCAGAACGGCATTCGCGTCGCGCCGGGCAACGAAGGTGGCCTCATCGAACGCGCCGCCACCCTGGGCGCGGATGCCACGGTGCGCATGGCCATGGGGCACGCCGCCCGCACCTCCGTCGCCGGGCTCTCACCCGAGTCGGTCGTCAATGAGTTCGAAGCCATCATGCGGTCCCTTTCCGAGGAGAATGTCCATGAACGCAGCACCGCCGTCGCCGCGTAGGGCGAACCTCGACCGACGCATGTGCGTCGCCGCCAATCGCTGGGGCGCACGCCGGGCCATCGGAATCTTCTTTGGCGCCATCAGCCGCCTCGGTGATGGCGTCTTCTGGTATTCGCTGATGTCGGTCATTGCCATCGTCGGCGGCTGGCATGGCGTCGCCGTCGCGGTCCAGATGGCCGTGACCGGTCTGACCGCGCTGATGCTCTACCGCGTCCTCAAGCGCTGGACGCGCCGCCCGCGCCCATTCCGCACCTGCCCCGGCGTGATCGCCCATGTGCCGCCGCTGGACGAATTCAGCTTCCCCTCCGGTCACACACTGCAGGCTGTGGCTTTCACCGTTGTGGCTGTGGCGCACTACCCGATCCTGGCACCGTTCCTGATCGGCTTCGCGGCACTCGTCGGTGCGTCTCGCGTTGTGCTCGGCCTGCATTATCCAAGTGATGTCCTCGCCGCGACGGCGATCGGTGCGGGGCTCGGGACGCTGTCGTTGTGGGCGGAGCGCGTTCTGGTTTAAAAAAAGTTCTCCTCGCACCCGTGCCTGCGTGCCTGCCGACGATGCTGTCGCGCGCTTTGGCTCGACCCACGCGAGCCTCAGGGTCCGGGAGAGTCTTCGGTGC
>CBIGPO010000089.1:0-6891 GCA_966191635.1 uncultured Luteibacter sp. | reverse complement strand
AACAGCTGCATGAAGTTGTTGCTCATGACGAGCATCAACATCGAGAAGGTGAACAGGGAGATGTAGCTGAAGAAGCGCTGGTAGCTCGGGTCTTCCGCCATGTAGCCGATGGTGTACAGATGCACCAGCAGCGACACGAAGGTCACCACCACCATCATCATGGCGGTGAGGCGGTCGATCATGAAGCCGACCGAAGCGTGGAAGCGGCCGATCTCGAACCAGGTGTAAACGTCCTGGTTGAAGTTCTGCGCACCGCCCCAGACCAGCTGGTAGAGCACATAGAACGACAGGCCACAGGCAATCGCCACGCCCAGGATGGTCGCGGTGTGCGCCCCTGCCCGGCCGATCAGCTTGCCGAAGAGGCCGGCCAGGATCGCACCCACCAGCGGGGCCAGAGCGATCGTCAGCAGGATTGAAAGCGAGAGACTCATCGGATCAACCCTTCATGCTGTCGATTTCGGCGACATTGATCGTGCTCCGGTTACGGAACAGCAGGACCAGGATCGCCAGGCCGATAGCGGATTCCGCCGCGGCCACGGTAAGGATGAAGAACACGAAGACCTGGCCGCTGACATCGCCGAAAAAGCGCGAGAAAGCCACGAAGTTGGTGTTCACCGCCAGGAGCATCAGCTCGATCGCCATGAGCAGCACGATCACGTTCTTGCGGTTGATGAAGAGTCCGGCAACCGCGATACAGAAGAGAATCGCGCCGAGGACGATGTAATGGGAAAGCGTGATCACTTGGCGTTCTCCTGCGTCGGATCGACGACCGGCGCCGGGGCCGGGCTGACGGAAGCCATCTGTTCGCTGGCAACCTTGATCACGCGAACGCGATCGGTAGCCTGGACCTCGACCTGCTGCGACGCGGACTGGTGACGGACGCCGACACGCTGACGCAGGGTCAGGGCCACGGCAGCGACGATACCCACGGTGAGGATCAGTGCGGCGATCTCGAATGGCAGCAGGAAGTCGGTATAGAGGGCCTGGCCCAGCCACGCGACGTTCGAGTTACCGGCCGGGTTGGGACCGAGCGTGTGGGCGTGCATGGCCTTCACGCCGATCATCGCCAGCATTTCCACCAGCATGACCACCGCAACGACGATGCCCACCGGCAGGTAGCGGATGAAGCCCTCGCGGACGACCTCCTGCTTGATGTCGAGCATCATGACCACGAACAGGAACAGCACCATCACCGCGCCGACATAGACGACGACCAGGGCGACAGCCAGGAACTCCGCTTCGGCCAGCAGCCAGACGCAGGCCATGCTGAAGAAGGTCAGCACCAGCGAAAGCACGGCGTGCACCGAGTTCTTGACGGTGATGACCATCAGCGCGCCGATGACGGCCACCGCGGCGAAGAGGTAGAAACAGATGAGTTGAAGCAGATCGGTATTCATCGCGTGATTCTCCGGGCGCTCAGCGGTAAGCCGCGTCTTGCGCGCGGGCGGCAGCGATGTCCTGCTCGAAGCGGTCACCGATGGCCAGCAGCTGGGCCTTGGTCACTACGTTCTCGCCGCGATTTTCGAAGTGGTACTCGTGCACGTGCGTCTCGACGATGGAATCCACCGGGCAGCTCTCCTCGCAGAAGCCGCAGAAAATGCACTTGAACAGGTCGATGTCGTAGCGCGTGGTGCGGCGCTGGCCATCTTCCGGACGCGGGGCCGAGTCGATCGTGATCGCCAGCGCCGGGCACACTGCCTCGCACAGCTTGCAGGCGATGCAGCGCTCTTCACCGTTGGCGTAACGGCGCAGGGCGTGCAGGCCACGGAAGCGGTTCGACTTGGGAATGTGCTCGAACGGGTAGCGGATGGTGTACTTCGGGCTCCACATGTAGCGCATGGTCAGACCCATGCCCTTGAACAGCTCGATGAGCAGGAGGCTCTTGAAATAGTGGGTTACGCGGGTCATGGCTTTCAGGCTCCCGTGCCGATGTGGACCCAGCCGAAATACTTCATGCAGCCGGCGACGAGGACCCAGACGATGGTGATGGGGATGAAGACCTTCCAGCCGAGACGCATGATCTGGTCATAGCGGTAGCGCGGGAAGCTCGCGCGGAACCACAGGAACAGGAAGGCGAAGAAGAAGGCCTTGATGAAGAGCCAGTGGAAGCCGCCGTGGCCGATCAGGCCCCAGCTTTCCGGGAACGGCGAGAGCCAGCCACCCATGAAGAAGATCGAGGTCAGGAAGCTGACCAGGATCATGTTGGCGTATTCGGCCAGGAAGAACAGCGCGAACGGCGAGCCGGAGTATTCGACGTGGAAGCCCGCGACGATTTCCGATTCGCCTTCCGCCACGTCGAACGGTGCGCGGTTGGTTTCAGCCACGCCCGAAACGAAGTAGATGACGAACACCGGCAGCAGCGGCAGCCAGTACCAGGTGAAGAAGTTGCCCGACTGCGCGTTGACGATGGCCGAGAGGTTCAGGCTGCCGGTCAGCACCAGCACGCAGACGATGGACATACCCATCGACAGCTCATACGAGATGACCTGCGCCGCGGCGCGCATGGCACCGAGCATCGCGTAGCGCGAGTTCGAGGACCAGCCGGCCAGGATGATGCCGTACACGCCCATAGAGGTCATGGCCAGCAGGTAGAGCACGCCGGCGTTGACGTTGGCGAGGACGACTTCCGGACCGAACGGCACGACCGCCCAGGCCGCGAGTGCGGGCACGAGTGCCAGCAGCGGTGCCAGGTAGTAGAGCGCGCGGTTGGCGTTGGTCGGAAGCACCACTTCCTTCAGCAGCAGCTTGACGACGTCGGCGAAGGCCTGGAGCAGACCGGCGGGACCGACCTTGTTCGGCCCCATGCGGACGTGCATCCAGCCGAGCACCTTGCGCTCCCACCAGACGTACAGTGCGACGCCGACGACCAGTGGCAGCACGATCGCCAGGATGTAGAGCACCGGGATGACGACGTGATCGAAGAGTTGAGCGCCCATGATTACGCCTTGCTCACGGTGATGGCCGCGCCGTACGGAGGCAGCATGGCGGTTTCGGAGTGCGCGGCTTCGATCCACGCGGCACCGTCAGGCACCGAGGCATCGATGGCCACCGGAAGGACGGCATCGCCGATGCGCGCATTGGCACCATCGATGAGGCCGAGCTTGCCGGCGTCGTCCGCATTGATGCGAATGGCGGCGGCACGGTTCAGCGGATGCGAAGCGAGCGCGCCGGCACGGCGGACCACCGCATCGACGCGGTAGATCGGCGTGGTGGCCAGACGCGAGAAGCTCACGCCCGTGGCACGCGGGGCAAGCGAGGCGCGACTGTCCGTCGCACGCTCGGTGAGGCCTTCACGCAAGCCGACCAGGTCGTCGAACTCGAAGCCCGCCACGCCGAGCATGCCGCCCAGCGCGCGCAGCACCTTCCAGCCCGGACGCGCATCGCCCGGTGCCTTGGCACCCGGCAGCACGGCTTGCGCGGTGCCTTCAACGTTCACCAGCGTCGCATCGATTTCCGGCGTCAGGCCGATCGGCAGGATCACATCGGCGGAGTCCTTCAGCGCATCGCTGGCGAAGGCGGCGAAGGCGACCACGGTCTGCGCCGAATGCATCGCCTGCAGGGCGAGCGTACCGTCGGCGAAATCGTGCGGCGGCTCCACGTTGTAGAGCACGTAGCCCTTGCGAGCCTGGGCCAGCATGCCGCGCGCGTCGAGACCGCCCGCGGTCGGCAGCACGCCGACCGAGGCCAGGCCGATCGCATTGGCACCGACCGGAATTTCGTTGAACGAAGCACCCGCGGCCTGTGCGATGAAGTGCGCGATGGCACGCAGCCACGATGCTTCCGGATGGGTCACGGCGGCATGGCCGAGGATGACCACGGCGTTGTCACCGAGCGCCTTGAACGCGGCACGATGGGCGTCGGTCGTCTCCACACCGTTGAGGGCGGAAGCGATCGACTCCGGCACCGTGGCGCCGTTCTCGCTGGCGGCCTTGGCCAGGACCAGCAGTTCGGCAACCAGGGCGTGCGGCGCGGCGACGGACTCGCCGGCCAGCGGGTAGTTGAAGTTGAAGTGAGCCGGGTTGACCGCGTAGACCTTGGCGCCCTTCTTCACCGCCTGACGGATGCGGTGGTTGAGCAGCGGCACTTCGTTACGCAGGTCGGAACCGACCAGCAGGGCTGCCTTCACCTTGTCGAACGAGGCGATGGACGAAGCGAAGGCCTTTGCGAAAGCGTTGTCGGCAAAATCGAGCTGACGCAGGCGGTGGTCGACATGGGCGCTGCCCAGGCCACGCGCGAGACGAACGAGCAACTCGCCCTCCTCGTTCGAGGTGGCCGGGTTCACCAGCACACCGAGGTCCGAGCCCGGAACGCTCTTCAGCGATTCCTTCGCCACGGCCAACGCGTCGTCCCAGGTCGTTGCCGACCACTGACCGTTGCGCTTGACCATCGGCGACTTCACGCGGTCCGCGGCGTACAGGCCCTGGTGGCTGTAACGGTCACGGTCGGACAACCAGCATTCGTTGATCGTCTCGTTGTCCCGCGGCACGTTGCGCAGCACTTCACCGCGGCGCGTATGCATCCACAGGTTGGAACCCAGTGCGTCGTGGTAGCCGACGGACGGACGTGCCACCAGCTCCCAGGCACGGGCCTGGAACTGGAACGGCTTGTTGGTCAGCGCGCCGACCGGGCAGACGTCGATGATGTTGCCCGACAGCTCGCTCTCGATCGTCTTGCCGATGTAGGTACCGATCTCCAGGTTTTCACCGCGGCTCATGCCGCCCAGTTCGTAGGTGCCGGCAATCTCGCTGGTGAAGCGGACGCAGCGCGTGCACTGGATGCAGCGGGTCATCTCGGTCGCGATCAGCGGCCCGAGGTTCTCATCGGAGACGGTGCGCTTGCGCTCGTTGTAGCGCGACACCGAACGGCCGTAGCCGAGCGAGACGTCCTGCAGTTCGCACTCGCCGCCCTGGTCGCAGATGGGGCAGTCCAGCGGATGGTTGATCAGCAGGAATTCCATCACGTTGCGCTGCGACTTCAGCGCCTTGTCCGAACGCGTGAACACCTTCATGCCCTCGCCTACCGGCGTGGCGCATGCCGGTGCGGGCTTGGGCATCTTCTCGATTTCCACCAGGCACATGCGGCAATTGGCGGCGATCGGAAGCTTGCGGTGATAGCAGAAGCGCGGGATGGGAATACCGACGGCATCAGCCGCCTGGATGATCATCGACCCCTTGGCTACCTGCACCGGAACGCCATCGATCTCGATATTGACCAGATCCGGCGCGGCATTGGCTACGGGCTGCGCACTCATGCAGCGACTCCAGTGGTGACCGTGTCCGCCGGGCCGTCGACGATCGACCGGCCGTGCTCCACGTAGTATTCGAATTCGTGCCAGAAGTTGGCCAGGAAGCCCTGCACCGGCCACGCCGCGGCTTCGCCGAACGCGCAGATGGTGTGACCTTCGATCTGGCCGGCGACGGCCTTCAGGCGGTGCAGGTCGTCCTGCGTGCCCTTGCCTTCCACGATGCGCGAGAGCACGCGGTGCATCCAGCCGGTACCTTCGCGGCACGGGGTGCACTGTCCGCACGACTCCGCCATGTAGAAGCGCGAGATACGGTGGCAGGCGCGGACCATGCAGGTGGTCTCGTCCATCACGATCACGGCACCCGAACCCAGACCCGAACCCGCCTTCTGCAGCGAGTCGTAGTCCATCGTGCATTCCATGATCTTCTCGGCCGTCAGCACCTTCATCGACGAACCGCCGGGGATACAGGCCTTGAGCTTCTTGCCGCCGCGGATGCCGCCGGCCATTTCCAGGAGCTCGGAGAACGGCGTGCCGAGACGGATTTCGAAGTTGCCCGGGTTAGCCACGTGGCCGGAGACCGAGAAGATCTTCGGGCCGCCGTTGTTCGGCTTGCCGAGGTTGAGGAACCACTCCGCGCCGTTGCGCAGGATCGCCGGCACCGAAGCATAGGTCTCGGTGTTGTTGATCGTGGTCGGGCGGCCGTACAGGCCGAAACCGGCCGGGAACGGCGGCTTGAAGCGCGGCTGGCCCTTCTTGCCTTCCAGCGATTCCATCAGGGCGGTTTCTTCGCCGCAGATGTACGCGCCGGCACCGAGGGCGTTGTAGATGTCTACGTCGATACCGGTGCCGTTGATGTCCTTGCCGAGCAGGCCAGCCGCATAGGCTTCCTTCAGGGCTTCTTCGATGTGCTCGAACGGCTCGTGGTGAAACTCACCACGCAGGTAGTTGTAGGCAACGGTCGAACCCGTGCAGTAGCACGCGATCGCCAGGCCTTCGATGACTGCATGCGGGTTGAAGCGCAGGATGTCGCGGTCCTTGCAGGTACCCGGCTCGGACTCGTCCGAATTGCACAGGATGTACTTCTGGCCGGGCGCCGTCCGCGGCATGAAGCTCCACTTCAGACCCGTCGGGAAGCCCGCGCCGCCGCGACCGCGCAGCGAGCTCTTCTTGATCTCTTCGATCAGCGCGGCTGGATCCGGCTTTTCCGCCAGGATCTTGCGCCATGCCTTGTAACCGTCCACCTTTTCATAGCTCTCGAGCGCCCAGGGCTTCTCGAAATGCAGGGTCGTGTAGACGACCTGGTGTTCCTGCGGTGCGGGTCCGACCGGACCAGTGGTGCTAGCCATTGCCCTTACCTCACTTAAGACCGTCGAGAATGGCGTCGACCGAATCGGCCGTCAGCTTCTCGTGGTAGTGACCGTTGACGACCATCATCGGCGCGCCCGCGCAAGCGGCGAGGCATTCCTCTTCCTGCTTGAGATAGATGCGGCCATCGGCGGTGCTCTCGCCGGTCTTGATGCCGAGCTTCTTCTCGCAATGGCGAACCAGGCCTTCGGCCCCGTTCAACCAGCAGGAAATATTGGTGCAGATGGCGACGTTGTTGCGACCGACAGGCTTGGTCTCGAACATCGAGTAGAAGCTCGCGA
>CBIGPO010000088.1:0-7036 GCA_966191635.1 uncultured Luteibacter sp. | reverse complement strand
GGACAGCCGCCCCTGATATTATCCCACCCCCCCCCCCCCAGAAAGAACCCACAAAAAAAACGCCGCCTCAAGGGCGGCGTCTTCATGCAACGGGTAGCTGACTTACTTGCTGCCCATCCGCGCCTTCAGCGCGTCGACCACGCGACGGACGCCATCGGCGTCGCCCTGCGCGCGGACTTCGCTGCCGGTGCCGCTCGGATTGACCGTCAGCACGACCGTGTGGGCAGCGCCCTGGGCCGAGGCCGGAGCGTCCTTGGCATCCTGGTTGTTGCCGTCCTTGCCACCGCCGAACATGCGGCGAAACAGGCCAGGGCGGGATTCCGGACGGCCCGGCTTTGCGGCGATCTGGTAGGTGTGATTGGTGTCGTCGTGTGAGACGACGTTACCCAGGTCACCCTGGCCCAGTTGCTCGCCGATGCGCTTGTAGGCGGTTTCGACGTCGTCGGCCAGGATGAAGCCATCCGAGACCGGCGCAGCGTTGGTCGCGGCGGCATTGGCTGCCGCGGCGCCCGAACCCACTTCAGGAATGACCAGGGCGGCGCTCGTCGAAGGCGTGTCCAGGCCCGGCGGGATCTCGAGCGGGCTTTGCTGCTGGGCCTGATCCCAATCCTTCTTGGAGCGGAACGCACCGCAACCGGACACCAGCAGGGCGGAAAGGATCAATGCCGGGACGACCAGCGCGTACGAGGTTTTCTTCATGAACTCGGGTTCCGTTGAATAGGGTTGCTTCAGGCAGCGGACGACAATGGTGCCAGAGCGGCGAGCGTTTCGCGCACCCTGTCCAGCGCCGGGCCCGCTTCCAGCTCGACCAGGGGCAGCCGTGGAGCGGCCGAACCAAGCCCCAGGGCAGCCAGACCGGCCTTGACCGGGATGGGATTCGGCGCGCAATTGAGCGCGTCGATCAGCGGGGCCAGCCGCGCCGTCGCCCTTGCGGTCTTCTCCGGGTCGCCCGAACGGGCGGTGTCGCAGAAGGCGCGGAAGGCTTCGGGCACGAGATTGGCCACGACCGAAATGGTTCCGGCAGCGCCCGCCAGCATGGCCTGGTGGGCCGAGCCGTCGTCGCCGCTGAGGTAGACGAAATCCGGGCGAATAAGTTCCGCGAGGGCGCGAATACGCTCGGCATCGCCCCGGGCTTCCTTGATGCCGATGATGCCCGGATGGTCACGCAGTACCGCCACGGTCTCCGGCGCGATGTCGCAGCCGGTGCGCGGGGGCACGTTATAGAGGATGACCGGAAGGCCGCCCTCGTCCGCCACGGCGAGGAAGTGCCGGCGCAGGCCCTCCTGGGTCGGACGGACGTAGAACGGCGCCACGACCAGGGCCACATCGGCACCGAGGGCCTTGGCCCGGCGCGTGGTGGCTATGGTTTTGGCGGTACCCGCCTCGCCGGTGCCGGCGATGACGGGAATGCGGTGGTTCACGTGCTTCACGGCGAAGCCGAGCAAGCGCTCGAATTCGTCGTGCTCGAGAAAATGGGACTCGCCCGTCGACCCGGCGACGACGACAGCCTGGGTGCCACCGGCGATCTGCTGGTCGAGCAGTCGGCCGAACGCGTCTAGATCGAGGGAGCCGTCGGCGGCGAACGGCGTCGCCAGCGCGGTGATGCTTCCGGAGATGTCCAAGGTGAAACCCGTTGAGTTACCAGCCGTTCGCATGTTACCGGGGCACCTGCGGCGAGTCCATTCGGAGCATGTGCCCATCATTCCATGCGGAGTGTCTTGCTAGCGTGCGACGCAGCCAAGTAAGCTCGGGCCCGTAGCGACGTCCTGCGCCCCGCGGGTCGCGCCATCGGTAGTCGAGCCTTGAATCGTTCTGCAGTACGTAGCACCACCGCCGATAACCAGCTCCTCATCTCGACGCTGTCGCCGGCGCACCGCGCCCCGATCCTCGCGTTGGCCAAGCGTATCGCCGACTCCGGCTGCAACATGGCCGACGCCCGCGTCTCCACGATCGGCAACGACACCTCGGTGATGCTGCTCGCCTCGGGCGCCTGGGATGCCGTGGCTAAGCTGGAAACCGCGCTGGCCAAGCTGGCCCGCGACGAAGAACTGCAGATCGTGCATTACCGCACCACCCCGCGCGAGCCGACCTCGCACCTGCTGCCCTACCTGGTCGAGGTGATTGCCGCCGACCGGCCGGGCATCCTGGTCAAGATCATCGAGTTCTTCTCGCGCCGTGACATCAGCGTGGAGCAGCTCACGTCCATGCGTTACCAGGCCATGCAGACCGGCGCCGAAATGTTCCAGGCGCAGATCACCATCGGCATTCCATCGGAAACGCATATCGCCGCGCTGCGCGACGATTTCCTCGAGTTGTGCGATGGCCTCAATCTCGATGCCATCATGGACCCCGTGAAGTTCTGACCCAAGGGAAGACAGACCTACGCATGATCGGCAAGGGCAAGAAGCTACCGAAACTCGAAGGCGCGCTGGGCGATGGCACCACCCTGTCGCTGACCTCCCTCCATGGCAAGTGGGTCGTGGTCTTTTTCTACCCGAAGGACAACACACCGGGCTGTACCAACGAGGCCAGGGACTTCCGCGACCTCTACGGCGAATTCCAGGCCCGCGACACCGAAGTCATCGGCGTTTCCCGCGACTCCGTGCGATCGCACGCGAACTTCGCCAGCAAGCACGAACTGCCCTTCCCACTTGTATCCGATGCCGACGAAGCCTGGTGCCAGGCGTTCGACGTCATCCACGAGAAAGTGCTCTACGGCAAACGCTATCTCGGCGTGGTCCGCAGTACCTTCCTGATCGACCCCAACGGCAAGCTCGCCGCGGAATGGCGTGGGATCAAGATCCCCGGCCACGCGCGAGCCGTTCTCGAGAGTGTTCCCACCGCGTGACGGATACCGCGTCATGCGGCTCCTCCCCCCGGCCGTCGCCGTGCGGCCGGTTTTGCAACCTCAGCATGAGGTCACTTCCGTATGACCGGAAGCAAGCGCATCTACGCCCTCGACACCAACGTGCTGCTGCACGACCCGACGTCGCTGTTCCGCTTCGAGGAGCACGACGTCTTCATACCGATGACGGTGCTGGAGGAACTGGACGACAAGAAGAAAGGCGGCTCGGAAGTTTCGCGCAACGGTCGCCAGGTAAGCCGTTTTCTCAATGAACTGATCGAACGCGGCGGCGGCGAAGGCATCCGCAACGGCGTGGAACTGATCAACCCGCAGGGAATAAAGCTCAACCGCGGGGCCGTGGGCCGGCTGTTCTTCCAGCAGCGCGCGGGCCACGGCAATGGCAAGGCCGACAACCAGATCCTGGCTTCGGTGATCGACCTGCGCGACCAGTATCCGGATCGGCCGGTCATCCTGGTCTCCAAGGACATCAACCTCCGGATCAAGGCGTCGATCTACGGCATCACGGCCGAGGACTACGAGAACGACCGCGCGCTGGACGACTTCGCCCTGCTCTTCACCGGGTCGGACGGGTTGCCCGAGGACTTCTGGACACGACACCCGGAACTGCGCTCGTGGAATGAGCGTGGCCGTACGTTCTACGAAGTGGACATGCGCGAGGACGAGAACTGGTACGCCAACGAATGCCTGTACATGCCCGGCGAGAACGATGTCGAGCTGCGCGTACTGGAGATCCGCGGCGACGAGGATCACCGCAAGGCCAAGCTCGTCCTGCTCGACGATCACACGCACGCTTCGCACGGCGTATGGGGCATCGCGGCGCGTAATCGCGAGCAGAACTTCGCGATGAACCTGCTGATGGATCCCGATGTCGACTTCGTCACCCTGCTCGGCACGGCCGGTACCGGCAAGACCCTGCTCGCCCTTGCTGCGGGCCTGGCCCAGGTGATGGACCAGCAGCGTTACCGCGAGATCATCATGACCCGCGCGACGGTTTCGGTTGGCGAAGACATCGGCTTCCTGCCCGGCACCGAAGAAGAGAAGATGACGCCATGGATGGGCGCGCTGACGGATAACCTCGAGGTGTTGGCCAACCCTGAGGAAGGGGGTTCCTGGGGCCGCCAGGCCACCAATGACCTGCTCGCCTCACGTGTGAAGATCCGCTCGCTGAACTTCATGCGCGGCCGCACCTTCCTCAGCCGTTATCTCATCATCGACGAGGCCCAGAACCTCACACCGAAGCAGATGAAGACCCTGATCACGCGCGCCGGTCCGGGCACGAAGATCGTCTGCCTGGGCAACGTCGAACAGATCGACACGCCCTACCTCACGGAAACCACATCGGGCCTCACCTACGCGGTGGACCGCTTCAAGATGTGGGCTCACTCGGGGCACATCACGCTCAAGCGTGGCGAGCGGTCGAGACTGGCCGATTTCGCGTCTGAAGCTTTGTAAGCGCAAGCAAGTGCGACAGCAAAGGCGCGGGCAGCGATGTCCGCGCCTTCTTCGTTTGGGCGGGCTCGGCTTCGCCATCGCGGGTGCACCGCGCCCTGAGGGAAGGGAGTCGCCGGCTGGCATTTTCCTCGCTAAGTCCTCGTCCGGCCTTCGCCTCCCTGCGGAGTCGCTCTGAAAACGCCAACCGACGACTCCCTCCCAAACGCGTCAGTGAGCTGAAAGAGGAGCGAAACAGCGGCTCTCGGGAACACCGCAGCCATGTGGGAGCCGCTTCAGCGGCGAAGGCTCTTGCCTTGCAGCTATCCTTTCTCCATGACCGTCAAAGCCAAACCCAACACTCTGACCATCGCCGGCTCGGACTCCGGCGGTGGCGCAGGCATCCAGGCCGATCTGAAGACCTTCCATGCGCGCGGGACGCACGGGCTTACCGCCATCACGGCGGTAACGTCACAAAACACCCGTGGCGTGACGGCGGTTCATACCCTGCCCCTGCCGCATATCCGCAGCCAGATCGACGCCGTGTTCGATGACTTCCCTATAGCCGCGGTGAAGACCGGCATGCTGGGTAGTGCATCGGTGACGCGGATGGTGGCGAGAGAGATGCGTCGGCGTAAACCAGCGTGGCTGGTCGTCGACCCTGTGATGATCGCCACCAGTGGTGCGCGCCTGCTTGACGACGACGCACTCGAATCCATGATCGTTTACCTGATCCCTTTGGCCGACGTACTCACGCCGAACCTGCCAGAAGCCGAGGCCCTGCTCGGTCGGTCACTGGGGCGCGATATGGATAGCGTGGGTGCCGATCTCCTGGCCCTCGGCGCGCGCGGCGTGTTGCTCAAAGGCGGCCACGGCAGGGGCCGTGAGGTGGTCGACCGTTTCTACGACGCCAGCGGCGTTACCGAGGTTCGCCACCCTCGCCTGCCCTTCGAAGGCCACGGTAGCGGCTGCACACTGGCCTCGGCCGTGGCGGCGGGGCTGGCTCGGGGCAAATCGCCGCATGTGGCCGCCCGGGAGGCGATTGCCTGGGTTAACAAGGCCTTCCAACGCGCCTGGAAGCCCGGTGGCGGCTCGGTTCATGTGCTTGGGCACTAAGGCCGGAGTATCCTAAGCGCGTTGATACAGGCCGCATTCGGCCCTACGTATCGCTTGTCCTGGTCGAGTCCAACCCCATGAATTTCCTCGGACCCCGCTTCATCGTCCTGTATGTGCTGATCCTGTTCACGCTCTGCGTGCTGCTGGTGCATCTGCGTGGACGCTCGCGCCTGCGCTTCGATCGCCAGTTGGTCGACCACTCGGCACTCTTCGCACCGTACAACCTGCTGATGTACGCGTTCTCCGCCGTACCAGCGCGGCCGATCCTCGATCGCAGCGGGTTTCCGCAGCTGGACCTTCTCCAGGGCAACTGGGAAAAAATCCGCGAAGAAGCCATGCACCTGTTCGACGAGGGCTTCATCCGCTCCGCCGAAAAACACAGCGACGCCAGCTTCAACTCGTTCTTCAAGCAGGGTTGGAAGCGCTTCTACCTGAAGTGGTACGGCGAGCCGCTGGCCTCAGCCGAAGCACTGTGCCCGGAAACGGTCAAGCTGCTCAATTCCATTCCTAGCGTGAAGGCGGCAATGTTCGCCCTGCTCCCGCCGGGCAGCAAACTCAACCCGCACCGAGATCCGTTCGCCGGCTCGCTGCGCTACCACCTCGGCCTGATCACGCCGAACTCCGACGACTGCCGCATCTTCGTCGACGGCGAGATGCACGCCTGGCGCGATGGCAAGGACGTGGTGTTCGACGAAACCTATGTGCACTGGGCGGAGAACCGCAGCAACCAGACCCGGGTGATCCTCTTCGCCGACGTCGAGCGTCCGCTGAAGAGCCGCCTGATGACCGCCATTAACAAGCGTGTTGGCGCCTTCATGGGTTCGATCACTGCCTCGCCGAACAGCGACGACGGCGGCGAGCAGGTCGGTTTCGTCAATCGCATGTTCGCGCTGAACAACCGTGGTCGCGAGCGTTCGCGCAAGTTCAAGAAGGCGAATCCGAAACTGTTCCGCGCGATCAAGTACATCGGCATCGTCATCATGATGTGGCTGATCTTCCTTGCGCCGTATCCGTTCTTCCGCGGCAACAACTGATGCCATGAAGCGACTCGCCCTCGGTTTCGCCCTTCTCCTTACAGCCGCTTCCGCCGCTGCAGAAGATCTCGGACCGAAGATCGATCGCCTCGTCGAGGACACCACGAAAGACGCAGCCAGCGAGTCGCGCGCCTTCGACGCCTTGCTCAAGCTCGGCAACGCTGGCGTGCCCTACATCATCAGTCACCTCGGTGACGACCGCCGCCTCCCCGAGCAATCCCTGTTCATACGCCGCCCCGGCCGCGAAGACCGGCAGGTCAAACCCTGGTACGTGCACGACGGCCTCGAGTTTGTCCTGACCGAGCTCACTGGGTTCTCCATGGGCCCGCAGAACGGGCACCTTTTGAAGACCCAGCGCGAGCAGAACAGGCGGAAGTGGATTGCGTGGTGCGTAGGACGATTCCCGGCGAAAGCGGACGTGTGCCGCGGCGGGCGGAGGTAGCGGCGCAGGCGTAGAGGCGCAGAGCCTTCGGTGCCCACCCTCGCTGCTCAGACAGTCCTCCGCGTTTCGTACCGGAAAGGCCGCTGCGCGGCCCATGTTCTTATTGGCCTGCGGCCGCTCCACTTGTGCGGAACTCGCCTCGAGGGTGGG
>CBIGPO010000087.1:0-7056 GCA_966191635.1 uncultured Luteibacter sp. | reverse complement strand
TGGTGTCCACCCTCGAGGCGAGTTCCGCACAAGTGGAGCGGCCGTAGGCCAAATAAGTACACGGCCGCGTTAGCGGCCTTTCCGCTACGAAACGCGGAGGACTGTCTGAGCAGCGAGGGTGGGCACCAAGGTCTCCCCGCGAGACACCCAAGTGTACGAAGCGACGGCGAAGCCGAGCCGCCGCCCCCGCGAGGCTGCGAAGAACCAAAAAAAAGCCCGGCATCACTGCCGGGCTTCTCGTTTCAGGCACCGCAGCGCTCAGCGACGCGAGCGAATCGCCTGGATCAACGCACGCGTTGCCCCATCGAACTGCGACAGGTCGCCGGCATCCTTGTCGTTCGCCAGCGAGGGGTAGATCTGCTTGGCGATGACCTTGCCCAGCTCCACACCCCACTGGTCGAACGCATTGATGCCCCACAGGTGGCCGAGCAGGAACACCTTGTGCTCATACAGCGCGATCAACGCACCCAGCGAATGCGGGGTGAGCGAGTCGAGCATGAACACGGTGCTCGGGCGATCGCCCTTGAACGTGCGCTGCGCGGCGAGAGCGTGGCGCTCTTCGTCGGTACCCGTCTTTGCTTCGGCCAGAGCTTCCTCGTAGGTCTTGCCCAACGAAAGCGCAGCCGCCTGAGCAAGCAGGTTAGACGTCAGAACGTCCTGGTTCTCGCGCAGAGGATGCGCTGGCTTGACCAGGCCGATGAACTCCAGTGGCACGATATCCGTGCCCTGGTGTAACGCCTGGAAATAAGCATGCTGCGCATTGGTGCCGATGCTACCCCAGACCACAGGCACGCTCGCCTGCTGCACTTCGCTGCCATCACTCGGATGCACGTGCTTGCCGAGGCTTTCCATCTCCAGCTGCTGGAGGTAGGACGGCAGGTCGACGAGCGCATCCACATAGGGGATGACAGCGCGGCTGGTGGTGCCAAGGATGTTGCGATTCCAGATCTCAGCGATGGCGAGCAGGACCGGGAGATTGTCCTTCCATTCCGCGCTGCGGAAATGGTCGTCCGCCTCGGCGGCGCCAGCGAGCAAGTCACGGAAGCCCTTCATGCCGATGGCGAATGCGATCGACGCACCCACGGCCGACCACAGTGAGTAACGGCCGCCGACGTAGTCCCACATCGGAAGTACCTGCGAGGCACCCCACTTGTGCACGGCTTCGTCGTTCGAGCTTACGGCGATAAAATGCTTCGAGGTCTTCGCCTCGTCGCCGCCTTCGGCCTTCAGGATCCAGTTGCGGAACACGCCGCCGTTGAGCAGCGTTTCCTGCGTGTTGAAGCTCTTGGAAACAAGGATGACCAGCGTATGCGCCGGGTCGAGCTTCTTCATCAAGTCCGTCGCGGCCTGGCCGTCGACGTTGGTGAGAAAGTGGCTGCGAATGCCGTCGACATGAAACTGTTCCAGCGCGTGCACGGCCAGGCGCGGACCGAGGTCCGAGCCACCGATGCCGATGTTCACAACGTCGGTGACGCGAGCGATCAGGCCGACCGACTCGCCTTCGCCCTTGTGCACGGCATTGACGAGGGTCTCCATCTTGTCCAACGCGTCGGCGACTTCCTTACGGACGTCCGCCGGTGCCGCCGGATGGCGCGAGGCACCACCGCGCAACGCGGTGTGCAGCACCGCGCGGTCTTCGGAGGTGTTGATGTGCTTGCCTTCGAACATCGCATCGCGCGCGGCTTTCCAGCCGGTGCTTTCGATGTACTCGCCAACGGCGTCGAGCGCTGCGATGTCGAGCTTCTGGCGGGAGGCGTCGAGGAGAATGGGGCCCATGCGTCGACGCAAGCGCTCACCGCGTGCTTCGTCCTGGACGAGGGCGCGGAGGTTGGTGGCGGCGAGACGGGTGGCGTGCTCCTCGAAGGAGGGCAGACGGTCGTGCTTTGATTCCATGGCTTCCACTTGGCGGCGACGGAGAGGGGAATCCCGATCTTACCGCAGTGCAGCGTAGGCGGATTGCAAAAATCAGACGATGTAGGAGCCGCTTCAGCGGCGAATGAGGCAATGTGGGAGCCGCTTCAGCGGCGAATGAGGCACATGTGGGAGCCGCTTCAGCGGCGAAAAGCCAACGGAGCGGAGAAGCTGCTACGTCCATCGCCGATAAATCGGCTCCCACACAAAGCCAGGCCACACGACGCCAGAGGCTGCTTAAGCAGCCTGCTTGGGAATCGAATGATTCGTATGCGTGATGCGGTTGTTCGCGTCGACGTAGACCAGGTCCGGCTGGTACTTGGCCATCTCGGCCTCGGACAGGCCGACGAATGCGGCGATGATGACCAGGTCGCCGGTGGACACGCGGCGCGCAGCGCTACCGTTCACGGAGATGATGCCCGAGCCCTCTTCCGCACGCAGCGCGTACGTGACGAAGCGTTCGCCGTTGCTGATGTTCCAGGCGTGGATCTGCTCGTACTCGCGGATACCCGCGGCATCGAGCAGGTTGCCGTCGATGGCGATCGAACCTTCGTAGTTCAGCTCGGCGTGAGTCACCGTGGCCCGGTGGATCTTGCACTTGAGCATGTTGAGGTGCATGGCGGTCTCTGGAGTTTGGCGGTTACAAAAACGCCCATTCTAACGGAGGGTTGCCCGCTCCGTCGCGTGGGCTTCCTCTGTCGGAGCGCTTTATGGGGGACAGCGCCGAGAAACGCAAGTCCCCGTTCGTGAAGGGATTCAGTCGAAAGGCAGGTTGTCGATCAGACGGGTCGCGCCCAAGCGCGCCGCGACCAGCACCACCAGGCCTTCCCGCTCGTCCGGGCCCGGCTCGGCAAGGTCTTCGGCGCGGCGGATGGCCACGTAGTCAGGGACGAAGCCACCCCGTTCCAGACGAGCCTTGGCGGCCTGCTCCAGCGCCTGCCAACTATGGCCCTGGCGAAATAGCTCACGTGTCTGCTGCAGGGTCGAATACAGCTGCGGCGCGCGGGCCCGCTCCTGGGCCGACAGGTACTGGTTGCGGGAGCTCATGGCCAGGCCATCCTCCTCGCGCAGGGTCGGCCCCGACATGACCTTTACCGGCAGGGAGAGGTCCCGGACCATCCGCTCGATCACCTTGAGCTGCTGGAAGTCCTTCTGGCCGAACACGGCGAGGTCCGGCTGGACCAGGTTGAACAGTTTGGCGACCACGGTCGCCACGCCGTCGAAATGACCCGGACGGTGAGCACCCTCCAGGGTTTCGGTCAGGTCGGGCACGTGGATGCTCACGCTGGAGGCTGCGCCGAACGGATACAGCGTCGAGATCTCCGGCGCGAACAGGATGTCGCAGCCCGCCTCGGCGAGGCCGGCCTGATCCTGGGCCAGGGTTCGCGGATAGCGTTCGAAATCCTCGCCCGGTCCGAACTGGGTCGGATTGACGAAGACGCTGGCGACCACGCGGTCGGCGCGGGCAAGGGCCAGCTTGAGCAGGGAGTGATGCCCGGCGTGCAGGTTGCCCAGGGTCGGCACAAAGCCAACGTTCTGGCCAGCGCTGCGCCAGCCGCGAACAGTGGCGCGGAGTGCGGCGGCATCGGTAACGGTTTGCATGGGGAACCCTCAGCTGAAACTGTGTTCGACGCCAGGGAAGCGCTGTTCACGCACGTCCGCGACGTAGGCGCCGATGGCGGCCTGGATGGAATCGCGTCCCGCGAGGAAATCCTTGGAAAACTTCGGTCGCTTGCCCGGCGTCAGGCCGAGCAGGTCGTACACGACCAGGACCTGGCCGTCGCAATCCACGCCCGCACCGATGCCGATCACGGGAATGGACAGTTCGGCGGTGATGCGCGCCGCCAGCGCCGAGGGCAGGCATTCGAGGACGAGCAGGTCGGCACCAGCCGCCTCGACCGCCTTTGCGTCGGCGAACAGCTTATCGGCGGCGTCCTGCGTCTTGCCCTGGACTTTGTAGCCGCCAAACTTGTTCACCGACTGGGGCGTGAGACCCAGGTGGCTGCAAACCGGGATGTCACGCTCGGCCAGCGCCGTGATGACTTCGCAGATGCGACCGGCGCCCTCGATCTTGACCATGGCCGCACCGCCCTGCGCGATCAGCCGCGTCGCGGCTTCCATCGCGGTGGGAACGTCGCGGTCGCTCATGAACGGCAGATCGGCGACCAGGAGCGTGGCCGACAGCCCCCGCGCGGTAGCGGCGGTGTGATAGACCATCTCGTCGACGGTCACCGGCAACGTGCTCGAACGTCCCTGCACCACCATGCCCAGTGAATCGCCAACCAGGGCCACGTCGACCCCGGCCAACTCTAGTTGGGCAGCGAAACTCGCGTCGTAGGCGGTGAGCATCACGATCTTCCGGCCTTCGGCTTTCATGGCCTTCAGGCCCGGCACGGTCACCGGCTTACGCGCCGGCGCGCTCGTTTTTTCCACGTACACGCTGTGTCGCCTCGTTGGGTGAAACGGGAATTGTCCGCCTTGAAGAGCGCTAGCTCAACCGAGGCTCATGGAAGCGGTGTACAGCCGTGCGCCTGAATCGCACCCAGCAGATCGCTTACGCGCCCCATACCCGGCAGCACCGTATCGGCGGCGATATCCGCCAGGGGCAGCAGCACGAACGCACGCTCGGCGATTCGCGGGTGCGGCACGCGGAGGCGGTCTTCGTCGATCACCTCGTCGCCATAGGCGAGCAGGTCGAGGTCGAGCGTTCGCGGCCCCCAGCGCTCGCCGTTGCGAACACGGCCAAAGGCGCGCTCGGTAGCGAGCAGGGCATCCAGAAGGCCCACCGCCGCCAGGCGGGTCTCGACGGCGATAGCCGCGTTGACGAAGTCAGGCTGGTCCGTATGACCCCAGGGCGGGGTGCGATAGAACCGCGACCGCGCCACGACGGCTACACCGGGCAGCGCATCCAGGGCGGCGATCGCAGCATCGAGCCGTTCACGCACCTCACCCAGGTTGCCACCCAGTCCGATCAGGGCGCGAACGCTCACGCGCCGCCCGAATCGCCCTTGCCACGACCACCAGGCTTACGCCGACGACGACGCTTGCGCGCAGGCGCCGTGGCCGCGACGGTGGTTTCGTGCACGGGAACGCCACCGCCACCGAGTGCCGCCGCGAGCATTTCCGGCGGCAGCTGCTGGGCATGCGCCCACCATTCACCGAGCTCACGCATGCGCTCGGATTCATGGGCGCGCAGGAGCAGGAAATCGAACGCCGCGCGGAAACGCGGATGCGACATAAGGCGGAACACGCGTTTGCGATGGATCTGCTCGAAGCGCGGCTGCAGCGCCCAGATTTCTTCCATCGTGAACGTAAAGCGGCGCGGAATGGCGACACGCTGGCACTGCTCGCCAACCACGTGCACCGCGGCGCGCTGCCAGGCCTCATTGATATCGAAACCCTGGGCGATCCAGCCATGCGCTTGATCACGCACCTCGCCCCACAGCAGCACCGCGTAGAGGAAGGCCGGCGTGACCGACTTACCCTCGGCGATGCGCGCGTCGGTATTGGCCAGGCCCTGTTCGACCAGCGCACGCAGCGCCTGGTCGCCCCGCTCGAGCGCGCGGGCGGTCGCCGGAAAGAGGAAGGTCAGGAGCCCGCAGGCTTCCAGCATCTTGAAGCTCTTCAGGCCGTGGCCGGCAAGGAAGAGCTTCAGCGATTCGTCAAACAGGCGGGCCGGTGCGGCTTCACCCAGCAGGTGGCCCAGCGAGGCGAACGGCGCCAGGGCTTCCTTGTCGATGGTGAAGCCCAGTTTGGCGGCGAGACGGGCCGCGCGAAGCATGCGCACCGGGTCTTCGCGATAGCGCTGGTCGGGGTCGCCGATCAGCCGCATGGTCTTGTCTTCGAGGTCCTGCATGCCCCCGACGTAGTCGCGTACGCTGAAGTCGGAGATGTCGTAATAGAGCGCGTTGACGCGGAAGTCGCGGCGGACGGCGTCTTCCTCGATCGTGCCCCAGATGTTGTCGCGCACGATCCGGCCGTCGACGATATGTCGATCGCCCTCGCCCCCCGTGCCGTCCTCGCCGGTGCCACGGAAGGTCGCCACCTCGATGATCTCGGGGCCGAAGACAACATGGGCGAGTCGGAACCGCCGGCCGATCAGGCGGCAATTGCGGAACAGCCCCTTCACCTCGTCCGGGGTGGCGTTGGTCGCCACGTCGAAGTCTTTCGGGTGACCGCCGAGCAAGAGGTCGCGCACGGCACCGCCGACCAGGTAGGCAGCGAACCCCGCGTCGTGCAGACGGTAGAGGACGCGCAACGCGGCCTTGCTGATGTTCTTGCGGGAAATGGAGTGGTGTTCGCGCGGGATGACGCGGAGCGTCGGCGCAACCTCATTCCTGGTTTCGGGATTCAAGCGGTCGTGGTCCTGGCGGGCGCGTATGCGTCCTTCAAGTGTGAAATGTAACGAATTAGGCCCCAGCCGACGAGCACGCAAAAAACCGTTGCCCGGCTCCGGGATTTCGCTATACTAGCGCGCTTCGTACCCCACGTACGACCTGCTCCCTTCGTCTAGTGGTCTAGGACACTGCCCTCTCAAGGCGGGAACACGAGTTCGAACCTCGTAGGGAGCACCACTTTCCTCTTTCGGCGCCCATTCTTCGCAT
Source organism: uncultured Luteibacter sp. (assembly GCA_966191635.1). Lineage (GTDB taxonomy): Bacteria > Pseudomonadota > Gammaproteobacteria > Xanthomonadales > Rhodanobacteraceae > Luteibacter. The sequence goes on along the minus strand of CBIGPO010000087.1, from coordinate 541 downwards.
GACCTTTGTCGTTACCGACAACTGCATCAAGTGCAAGTACACGGACTGCGTCGAAGTCTGCCCGGTCGACGCCTTTCACCAAGGCCCGAACTTCCTGGTGATCAATCCGGACGAGTGCATTGACTGCACCCTGTGCGAGCCGGAATGCCCGATCAACGCGATCTACCCCGAGGACGATGTCCCCGCGGGTCAGGAAGTGTTCGTCGCGCTCAATGCCGAGCTCGCCAAGGCATGGCCGGTCATCACCGAACGTAAGGACGGTCTCCCGGACGCCAAGGACTGGGAAGGCAAGCCGGGCAAACTGGATCTGCTCGAGCGCTGAAGTAGCGCGGGATGTGGTGTGGTGTGGGAGCCGCTTCAGCGGCGATAGCCCGGTTATTACCGCAACCCCATCGCCGGCACAGCCGGCTCCCACAAAGAGCCAGGATAGCCGGCCCCAGAGTTAGCCCCCCCCCCCCCCCCCCAAAAAAAAAAAAAAAAAAAAAACCCCCCCCCCCGCCGCGGTTCTACTCTCCACGCAGCCGGCTTTCATTCTGCCCCC
>CBIGPO010000086.1:0-8410 GCA_966191635.1 uncultured Luteibacter sp. | reverse complement strand
TCTTCGATCCGCTGTTCTTCAACATCTCGCCGCGCGAAGCGGAGCTGATGGATCCCCAGGAGCGCCTGTTCCTCGAATGCGTGCACGCCACACTGGAAGATGCAGGCTATACCAGGGACAACGTCACCCCGCATGCCAGTGCCGGACCGGGCAATGTCGGTGTCTTCGTCGGCGTGATGTATGAGGAGTACCAACTCTACGGCGCGCAGGAGCAGGCGAGGGGGCGCAACCTCGCGCTACTCAACAGCCCCGCGTCAGTAGCGAACCGTATCTCGTACTTCTGCAACTTCAACGGCCCGAGCATGGCGCTGGACACCATGTGCTCGTCGTCCCTGACGGCGATCCATCTGGCCTGCCAGAGCCTGCAACGTGGCGGCTGCGCGGTCGCTATTGCAGGTGGCGTCAACGTATCTATCCATCCGAACAAGTACCTCATGCTGGCCCAGGGCAAGTTCATCTCCGGCAAGGGGCGCTGTGAGAGCTTTGGCGAAGGTGGCGAAGGCTACGTGCCGGGCGAAGGCGTGGGTGCGGTGCTGCTCAAGCCGCTGGCCCAGGCGATCGCCGATGGTGATCACGTCTACGGTGTGATCAAGGCCACCGCGGTGAACCACGGCGGCAAGACCAACGGCTACACCGTGCCGAACCCTAACGCACAGGCGAAGGTGATCGAGCAGGCGTTCCGTGAAGGCGGTATCGATGCGCGTACTGTGAGCTATATCGAAGCCCACGGCACCGGTACGAGCCTGGGTGACCCGATCGAGATCGCCGGGCTGTCCAAGGCCTTCCGCAGCTGGACACAGGACACGCAGTTCTGCGCCATCGGCTCGGCCAAGTCGAACATCGGCCACTGCGAAAGCGCGGCGGGCATCGCCGGCGTGACCAAGGTGCTGTTGCAGATGAAGCATCAGCAACTGGTGCCGAGCCTGCATTCCAGTGTGCTCAACCCGAACATCGACTTCGAGGGCACGCCGTTCGTCGTCCAGCAGGAACTCGCGCCGTGGCCGCGGCCGATGCTGGATAGGCACGAGTTATCGCGTGTCGCGGGTATTTCATCCTTCGGTGCGGGTGGCGCAAATGCTCATGTCGTGATCGAGGAATACGCGGCCGCCACCGTATCGCGCGCAACGAAGGGACCTGCGCTGGTGGTGTTGTCATCGCGTCACGAAGACCGCCTGCGCGAACAGGTGCAACGTCTTCTCGCCGCGCTGGCGTCGAATACGGATATCGCCCTGGCTGACCTCGCTTACACGCTTCAGGTCGGCCGCGAGCCTATGGAAGAACGGCTTGCCCTGGTCGTCCATTCGCTAGCCGAGCTGCGCGAAAAACTGGCTGCCTACGCGGCGGGCGAGACCGCCATCGACGATCTTTACCGTGGTCAGGTCAAACGTAACAAGGAGGCACTGGCGGCCCTCACCGGCGACGAGGACATGGACGCGATCGTCCAGGCATGGATCGCCAAGAGTAAGTTCGGCAAGCTGCTTGACCTGTGGGTCAAGGGACTGACCTTCGACTGGCAACGCTTGTACGGCGACGATCGTCCACGTCGCATCAGCCTGCCGACCTATCCCTTTGCCCGCGAGCGCTATTGGATACCGCTCGGCGCGGTGCCATCGACCCTCTCCGCCAGCGCTACGGATGTCCTGCATCCCTTGGTCCATCGGAACACGTCGGATGTCGACGGCCTGCGTTTCAGCACGCGTCTGAGCGGTGACGAGTTCTTCCTCGCCGACCACGTGGTCCAGGGCACGCGGATGCTTCCCGGTGTCGCGCAACTCGAAATGGCACGGCAGGCCGCCAGGGACGCCATGGGCGATCCCGAGGGCCCGCTACGCTTGAAGCATGTCGCCTGGATCCGGCCGGTCACCGTCGGGCCGGCTGGTATTGAACTTCATATCGCGCTCTACCCCGAAGAGACCGGCGAGCTCGGTTTCGAGATCTATAGCGAAGGCGATGACGGCGAGACAGTGACGTACAGCCAGGGCTCGGTGGTCGCCGCCGCGGCAGCAGATGTCGATGCTGCGGTGACGCACGATCTTGCCGCCATCCGCCAGCAATGCGACTCGTCCCACCTGGACGCTACACAGTGCTATGCCCTGTTCGAGCGCATGGGTCTGCACTATGGCCCGGCATGTCAGGGTCTGGGCGAACTGTTCGTGGGGCAGCAGCAGGTTCTCGCACGGATCGTGTTGCCTCCCTCCGTGCCGGTGGAAGGATTTGTCCTGCACCCGAGCCTGCTCGATGCCGCCTTGCAGGCGACACTCGCCCTGGGCAACGCAACGCTGATGTTGCCCTTCGCGCTGGGCGGGCTGGAGGTACTCGGGCCGTGCTCGGCCGCCATGTGGGCTGTGGTGCGATACAGCGCCGGTAGCCAGCCGGGCGACACCGTGCAGCGTCTCGACGTCGATCTGTGCGACGAGCGTGGCAGTGTGTGCGTGCGTTTCGCACAATTCAGCCTGAGGGCAGCGACACCGGTTGCCCTGACCGACAGGCCCAATCGAACCTTGATGCTGGAGCCGACGTGGCAGCCTCGGGCGCCATCCACGACGACGGATGGCGTGTATGCCAGCCACGCTGTCGTGCTGTGCGATGGGGACAGCGTCGATATCGAGGCCGGGTTACCCGACGCAGTCTGCCTTGCACCGGCGATTGGGCCCGATCTGGTTCATCGCTTCGAAGCGGCGGCCGCCGAGCTCCTGGAGCATATCCAGTCGCTGGGCAGCCGCAGCGGCAAGCACTTGATCCAGGTCGTCGTGCCTACGTCTGGCGTGGGTCAGGCCATGGCGGGATTGGGCGGTATGTTGCGTACGGCGCAACGCGAGAACCCGCGCATCGTCGGTCAGGTGATCGCCGTTGAGCCGGGTCAGGGAGTTATGCAGGCGTTGCGGAAAAACCGTGGCGACGATGCACGGCAAGTGCGATACGTGGACGGGCAGCGCGAGGTGGGTAGCTGGACGGAGCGTGAGCCATCCCAGGATGCGCCGTCACCGTGGAAGGCACAGGGTGTCTACCTGATTACGGGTGGCGCTGGCGGTCTTGGATTGATCTTTGCGCGCGATATCGCCAGCCACGCCCGGAATCCGGTGCTGATCCTGACGGGTCGCTCCTCGTTGAACGAGGACATCAAGGCGAACATTCGTCAGCTTGAAACTCTCGGTGCCGTGGTGCGATACCACGCGGTCGATGTCACCGATGCTGTCGCGTTGACGCAGCTGGTTCGCAGCATTCCGGAAGAGTTCGAAAGCCTCGACGGCATCATCCATAGCGCCGGTGTGGTCCGTGACAGCTACATTGCCCGGAAGACACGCCAGCAGTTGCACGAAGTGCTGGGCGCGAAGGTGGCCGGCACAGTCAATCTCGACGACGCCAGCCGTGACATGGCGCTCGACTGCTTCATCTGCTTCTCGTCGATCGCCGGCGCCGTGGGTAACGTGGGGCAAGCCGATTACGCCGCCGCGAACGCCTTCATGGACACGTTTGCCCACCACCGCGCGGCGCAGGTGGCGCGAGGCGAACGTCACGGCCGCACGCTGTCGGTGAACTGGCCGTTGTGGGACGAGGGCGGTATGCAGGCGGATGCCGCCACGCGCGCGATGCTGTTCCAGCAATGGGGTATGCATGCCCTCGCTACCGATAGCGGTGTCCTCGCCCTGCGGCAGGCGCTGGCGAGCGGGCTGACTCAGGTGCTGGTGGTGGCGGGCGATGTTGTTCGCATCCGCGAGGCGGTGATGGGTGAGGTGAAGGCGACTTCCGAGTCGAAGATGGTTGTCACCCAGGATCTTGCGGGGCCCGGCCAGAACCTGTCCGATCTGTTGAAGCGGGCACTCACCGCCATGGTGTCGTCGCTGATCAAGGTCAAGTCGGAGGATATCGACGGCGATACGGCCCTTAGCGAGTACGGCTTCGATTCCATCTCGCTGACCGAATTCAGTAACGCGCTCAACCAGCACTACCGCCTCGACCTGACGCCGACGATCTTCTTCGAGTACCCGACACTCGACGGTCTTGCCGGGTATCTGGCGCGCGAGCATGAGGCCGTGCTCGGTCCCAGGTTCATGACGGCGAAGAGCGCGGCAGCGGCTGCAGCGTCACCGGCGCCGGCCGTGTCGGCGCCGGTGACGGCATTCGAGCATGTCCGCTCGCGGGGGCGCCGCCGGATGGGCAAGGCCGCGGCGGTATCCAAGGTGAGTTCGCCGCAGTCCACGAATGAGCCGATCGCGATCATCGGCATGAGTGGTCAGTTCCCGCAGGCACGCGACATCGACGCCTTCTGGAGCAACCTGCGCGATGGCAAGGACTGCATCGCCGACATGCCCCGCGACCGCGCGCACTGGCAGGACTGGCATGCCGAACGCGCGCCGGACGGGACCGCAAGCCGCGTGACTCAAGGTGGCTTTATCGACGGCGTGGATGAGTTCGACCCGATGTTCTTCGGCATTTCGCCGAAGGAAGCGGAGCTGATGGATCCGCAGCAGCGCTTGATGATGACCCATGTCTGGAAGGCGCTGGAGGATGCCGGATACGGTGGTCCCGCGTTGTCCGGTAGCGATACCGCCATCTACGTTGGCACCATGGCCAGCGGTTACGGCACGCTGATCAGTCGCGCCGGCACGGCGATCGAAGGCTATTCCTCGACCGGTGCCGTCGCTTCCGTCGGTCCCAACCGCATGAGTTACTACCTCGATTTCCACGGCCCGAGCGAGCCGGTGGAAACCGCCTGCTCGAGTTCCCTGGTTGCCCTTCGTCGGGCCGTCCTCGCTATCCAGCGGGGAGACTGCGGCGTGGCGATCGCCGGTGGCGTCAACACCATCGTCAATCCCGAGCTGCACATCAGCTTCGGACAGGCCGGCATGCTCAGCGAGGACGGTCGCTGCAAGACGTTCTCTGGCGAGGCTAACGGTTATGTGCGCGGTGAAGGCGTCGCGATGCTGGTACTGAAGGCGCTGTCCGCTGCCGAGCGCGATGGTGACCACATCTACGGCCTGGTGCGCGGTACCGCGGAGAATCACGGCGGTCGTGCCAACTCACTCACCGCTCCCAATCCGCACGCCCAGGCGGCTGTGGTGCGACAAGCGCACCAACAGGCAGGCATCGATCCGCGAACGATCGGCTACATCGAAGCGCATGGCACCGGGACGCCGTTGGGTGACCCCGTGGAAATCCGCGGACTGAAGGGCGCCTTCAAGGAGCTCTATGCGGCCACCGGCGAAGGTGAGGTCAGCGAGGCCCACTGCGGCCTCGGCTCAGTCAAGACGAATATCGGCCATCTCGAGCTGGCGGCCGGCGTGGCGGGTGTGATCAAGGTGTTGCTGCAGATGAAGCACCGCACGCTGGTCAAGAGCCTGCACAGCGACAGTCTCAATCCCTACATCGATCTGAATGGCAGCCCGTTCTATGTGGTGCAGGAGGCACGGGAATGGACTTCGGTACGCGACGCGCTTGGTCAGGTCGTGCCGCGTCGCGCGGGCATCAGCTCGTTCGGCTTTGGCGGTGTCAACGCGCATGTGGTGCTGGAAGAATACGTCCCGCCTGCGACGAATGCGCGTGCGGCTAAAGGTCCGGTCGCCGTGCTTCTTTCGGCGCGTAACGAGGAACGGCTTCACGAACAGGCAAGTGAACTCCTGAGCTTCGTTTCCTTGCCGCAAGCCGGGACGGATATCGATCTGGTCGATCTGGCTTACACGCTGCAGGTCGGGCGCGAAGCGATGGAACATCGTGTCGGCCTGGTGGCCGGGACAGTCGCCGAACTACGCGACAAGTTGACACGTTACCTCGCCGGCGATCGCGGTATCGATGAGCTCCATATCGGTCAGGTGGGTCGTAACAAGGAGGCCATGAACACGTTCGCCGCCGATGAAGACATGGTCCTGGCCGTGCGGAACTGGCTGGAGAAGGGCAAGCTTGGCCGGTTGATCGAGCTTTGGGTGAGGGGCTATGCCATCGAGTGGCGCAGCCTGTATGGCACCGACAAGCCGCGCCGCATCAGCCTGCCGACCTACGCTTTTGCGAGAGAGCGGTACTGGGTGGCGGCCGGACGCGCACAAGCGCTGTCCACTTCCCATGCGAATGATGTGCTGCTGCACCCGCTGGTGCACCGTAACTCCTCGACGCTGTCAGGGGCGCGCTTCAGTAGCTGTTTTGACGGCAGTGAGTTCTTCCTTGCCGATCACGTTGTCCTGGATGGCTGCGTCCTGCCGGCATCGGCCCAGCTGGAAATGGCCCGGTTCGCCGCTAGCCAGGCGATGGACGGCGCCGGCACCTTGCGTCTGAAGAACGTCGTCTGGGCGCGTCCGGTGGTTGTGGGTGCGGTGGGCGTGGATCTCCACCTCTCCCTGCACCCGGAGGACAACGGCGACGTAGCTTATGAAATTCATTCCGGCACCGGGGATAGCGAGATCGTCCATGGCCGTGGCGTGGTCACGGAAGCCGCTGCTCAGCTGATTCCGGAAATGTACGATCTGGCCGCCCTGCGTGAGCAGTGCAACCGGGATCATTTCAGTGCCACGCAGTGCTACGCCGTGTTCGGCGCACTGGGCTTGCATTACGGAAGCGGGTTCCAGGGCGTGAGCGAGCTCTTCGTCGGCGAGAACCTCTCGCTTGCGCGGATAACGCTGCCTGCCTCTGTAGCGACGACAAGCGACCAGTACGCGTTGCATCCAAGCCTTCTCGATGCCGCTTTACAGGCCTCGATCGGTCTGTCGATGGGGCAAGCTGAGGCGCCCCCGCTGATGCTTCCGTTCTCATTGGCTTCCCTGGACATGTTCGAGCCGTGCAGCACGAGCATGTGGGCGATCGTCCGGCCTGGCGGGAACGATGCGACCGGCAATGCGTCGCACACGTTCGATATCGACCTGTGCGACGACCGCGGTGTCCTCTGCGTACGTATGCGTTCCCTGAGGTTGCGGCCGTTCAGGCCGCGGCCTGAGCCGATCCAGATGCCGCCGAAGGTGGAAGCCGTGGCACCGACTCCGGCTGGGACGGGAGACGATCTTCACGAGCGGGCTACACGTTACTTCGTGCGCTTCCTGTCGACCACGCTGAAGCTGCCGTCGCAACGGATCGATCCGCTGGCACGGATGGAAACCTATGGCATCGATTCGCTGCTAGTGCTGGACCTGACACGCTCGCTCGAAAAGACGTTCGGACCGCTGCCGAAGACCTTGTTCTTCGAATACCAGACCATCGCTGCCTTGAGCGGCTACTTCGTCGAGCAGCACGCAGCCGTGGTGGCGACGCTGCTCGGCGAACAGCGTGCCGTCGCGGCCACCGTGTCGGTTCCTTCAGCCACGAAAGCGGAACGAATGGCCTCCGACCCGACGAGCCGGCGGTCGCGTTACTCGACGCGTAGCCGGAGCGAAGGAGAGCGTGCGGAGGATGTGGGCGAGATCGCGATCATCGGTCTGGCCGGACGCTATCCGCAGGCCGGCAATCTCGACGAGTTCTGGGCCAACCTGAGCCAGGGCAAGGACAGCATCACCGAGATCCCGTCGGGCCGTTGGGATCACACACTTTACTTCGACGAAGACCGCAGTAAGCCGGGCAAGACCTACGGTAAGTGGGGTGGCTTCATCGACGGCGTCGACCTCTTCGATCCGCTGTTCTTCAACATCTCACCACGCGAAGCGGAACTGATGGATCCGCAGGAACGCCTGTTCCTCGAATGCGTGCACGCCACGCTGGAAGACGCGGGCTATACGCGGGACAACGTCGCCGAAGACGGCAACGTGGGCGTCTTCGTCGGCGTGATGTACGAGGAATACCAGCTCTACGGTGCGCAGGAGCAGGCACGAGGGCAGGGCATCGCCGTGCCCGGTCATCCTGCGTCCATCGCCAACCGCGTTTCGTACTTCAGCGACTTCCGTGGCCCGAGCATGGCGCTGGACACCATGTGCTCGTCGTCCCTGACGGCGATCCATCTGGCCTGCCAGAGCCTGCAACGTGGCGGCTGCGCGGTCGCTATTGCAGGTGGCGTCAACGTATCTATCCATCCGAACAAGTACCTCATGCTGGCCCAGGGCAAGTTCATCTCCGGCAAGGGGCGCTGTGAGAGCTTTGGCGAAGGTGGCGAAGGCTACGTGCCGGGCGAAGGCGTGGGTGCGGTGCTGCTCAAGCCGCTGGCCCAGGCGATCGCCGATGGTGATCACGTCTACGGTGTGATCAAGGCCACCGCGGTGAACCACGGCGGCAAGACCAACGGCTACACCGTGCCGAACCCTAACGCACAGGCGAAGGTGATCGAGCAGGCGTTCCGTGAAGGCGGTATCGATGCGCGTACTGTGAGCTATATCGAAGCCCACGGCACCGGTACGAGCCTGGGTGACCCGATCGAGATCGCCGGGCTGTCCAAGGCCTTCCGCAGCTGGACACAGGACACGCAGTTCTGCGCCATCGGCTCGGCCAAGTCGAACATCGG
>CBIGPO010000085.1:0-8618 GCA_966191635.1 uncultured Luteibacter sp. | reverse complement strand
GCCGCAGTCGTGGCCCCGAGGGTGAGACCCGCCGGCTCTTGCGCCGCACCGCGAGTCAAGCAAAACGCGAGGCCGACGGCGAGCCCGCCGTCCGGCGAATCGCCGATGAATCGGCTCCCAGTCAGAGAGCCACAAAAAAAGGCACCTGAAGGTGCCTTTTCTTTTCGCGCCAGACGCGGATGAAACCGATCAGTGAGCGGCGTCGCCGTTCGGGTGCGCGTGGCCGTGCTCGATCTCTTCCGGCGTAGCGTCGCGCACGTTCTGCACGTCGACATTGAAGGTCAGCGTCTTGCCGGCCATCGGGTGGTTGAGGTCGACATCCACCACGCTCGAGCCGATCTTCTGCACGACGACGACGCGGCTGCCGCCTTCCTTCAGCGACAGGACGGTCGAGGTGCCGACCTTCAGGCCCTTGCCCTGCTGCGGGAAGTACTTCTTCGGTACGCGCTGGGTCAGGCCGTCCTGGCGCGGGCCGTAGCCCTGCTCCGGTTCGATCGTGACGTCGAAGGTGTCGCCGACGGACTTGCCCTCGAGGCCGGCTTCCAGGCCCGGGATCAGCTGGCCGTGACCGAGCAGGATCCAGAGCGGCTCACCACCCTCCACCGAGCTTTCGACCTTCTCACCGTTGACGGTGAGGGTGTAGTGGAACGAGATGACCTTGTCCTTGCCAGCCTGCATGATCGTTTCTACCGGATGAAAACCGGGCATTTTACCGGCCGCCGGGCCCGGCGTCACGCCGCATCGTGCTTCTTCCCGAAACCGACGCCGTGCGCCTCAGGGCCCAGCCAGGTCAGCAGTGCCAGCAACAGCGCCACGGCTCCGATCCAGGTCGACATGGCGAAGGCGAAATCGCCGCCACGCTGGGTCGCAATCCAGGTCTGCGCCGTGGCCGTGATCGCCGCCAGGAGATTGCCCATCTGGTAAGCAAACCCGGGCAAGGTGCCCCGCACGGCATCCGGAGACAGCTCGTTGAGGTGGGTCGGCACGACACCCCAGGCGCCCTGCACCATGACCTGGATGAGGAACGCCCCCAGGCCGAGGAAAAGCAGCGAACCGCCGTAGGCCCACAGGGGAATGACCGGGATGGCCAGCAGGGCCGCGATGATGATCGCCTTGCGCCGGCCGATCCGCTCGGACAGGGAACCGAAGGTCAGGCCGCCGAACAGCGCGCCGAGATTGAGCAGCGCGGTAAGCATGAAGGCCGTGCCCGAGCCTGCCGGGATTTTCAGCGTCTCCTGCACGAAGGTCGGGTACATGTCCTGCGAGCCGTGGCTGAACATATTGAACGCCGCCATCAGCAGCATCATGTAGACAAACCGTTTCCAGTTGCCTCGCATGGAAACAAACACGCTTTGCCTGGCCTCGGTACGGCGCCCTTCCCACACCGGGGATTCCGGCACCTTGCGGCGGATGTAGAGCACCAGCAGCGCGGGTGCGGCACCGACGATGAACAGCCCGCGCCAGCCAATGTGGTCGACCAGTAACCAGTTGGCCAACGCGGCGAGGAAAAAGCCGCAGGGATAGCCGCTCTGCAACAGGCCGGACACGAAGCCGCGCGATCTGGCCGGAATGGACTCCATGGCCAGCGACGCGCCGATACCCCACTCGCCGCCCATGGCGATGCCGAAGAGGAAGCGAAGGCCAAGAAGGATGCCCAGGGTCGGCGCGAAAGCGCAGGCCACCTCGAGCACCGAGAACAGCACGATGTCGAACATGAGTACGGGGCGGCGACCGTAGCGGTCGGCAAGCCGGCCGAAGATGAGTGCGCCGATCGGCCGGGCAGCCAGGGTCAGGAACAGGCCGTAGGTGACCTCCTGCTTGGAGGCATGGAACTCCGTCGCGACCGCCAGGATGACGAAAGTGAGCAGGAAGTAGTCGAAGGCGTCGAGGGTCCAGCCCAGGAAGCTGGCGATGACGGTATGCCGCTGGGTCGAATCGAGTTCGCGCAGCGCGGCGGGAAGCGGCATCAGATATTCCTCAACGCGTATTCGGGCGGCGCCGAAGGTAGCACAGCGCGCGAAAATCCAACGGCCGTTTGACGACGGGAGCACACCCCGTGGTTACACTGGGTCGCGTCGTCCCAAGACGGACGCCATTCCACGACAGACGGAGGACTCATGAAGTTTTCGTACTCGCTCGTTTCATTCGCCCTGGTTGCCGGCCTGGGCATCGGCACTGCTTTCGCACAGGACGCCGCGGCTGCAGGCGACGCCAGCGATGCTCCCGCTTTCTCGGATCTCTCGCATGGCGGTAAGTACATCACCCGCGGGGATATACCCAAGGACAACGAGCGTCTGAAGCAGCTTCGCTCGCATATGAGCGAGAACGACGCGGATCACAACGGCAAGATCGACGAGCAGGAATACAAGACCTACCTGTCGAAGGACAATCCGCTCAACAAGAAGCAGTAACTCCGAATCGGCCGGGCACGGCGAACGTGCCCGGCTCTTTCCAGGATGGAAACCAGCTCATGACTCCCGAAACCCGCACCCGGCGACGCATCGCCTCGCGGTTCAGTCGCCGCCGCGACCGGATCTATATCCACGGCAAACTCGCCACCGACCCCGTCTACGCCGCCACCGCGACCGCCATTGCCGGGCGACGCCTGCCCCTGCTGGATATCGGCTGTGGGCTGGGCATCCTCGGTCACTACCTGCACGCCTGCGACGCGCTGGACGGCTATCTCGGCCTCGACCACGACCCCGAGAAGATCGCCATGGGCCGGGCGGCGGCGGACCGTGCAGGGCTGGGTGCGAGCATTGCCCTGAGTGAGGTGGACGCCACCACTCCCCAGGCCATCCGCGGTCACGTGGCCCTGCTCGACGTACTCCACTACCTGCCCGAGGACCGCCAGGCAGAGCTGCTGGCCTATGCCGTCGACCACCTCGCCGAGGATGGCGTGCTGATCCTGCGCAACGTGATCCGGGACGGCACCTGGCGCTATCGGGCCACGGTATGGGAGGAGAAATTCATCGAGGCGGTGGGCTGGATCCCTGGTGGGGCCCAGTATTTTCCGACCGAGGACGATATTCGTAGGGTGCTTGAGCCGCGAGGGATCCGGGTGGATTTCCAGCCGCTGTTCGGGCGGACGCCTTATAACAGTTACCTGATGGTGGCTTCGCGGCAGTCCTGATCGGGCAGAAACATAGCCGCTGAAGCGGCTCCCACAGGGGCTGGCGCAGAAATGTGGGAGCCGCTTCAGCGGCGATTCCCCGCCATTCCCTATTGTGCGCCGCAATAAGGTATACTCGGCGGGTCGTGCTTGCGCTCCGACTCCCTTGCGGACCCCCGGCGTGGAGAATCTCCCGCCCGTTCCCCCACCCTCGGAAGCGCGCTCGACACCGGCCAGCCTGCTGTCTTCGTCATGGTTAGCGGCCGCCAATCCATAAACTCGTAGCGCGGTTCCAGGGAACGCTCGAGTCACGCAGGAGCTTCACTCCATGTCTTTCGATTCGCTGGGCCTTGCGCCCGCGTTGCTGCGCGCCCTTTCCGAAGCCGGCTATGAAAAGCCGACCCCGATCCAGTCCGCAGCGATCCCGCTTGTCCTCGCCGGCAACGACCTAATGGCCGCCGCCCAGACCGGTACCGGCAAGACGGCCGCGTTCGCGCTGCCGCTGTTGCAGCTTCTTTCCAAGGACGATCGCGGTGACACGCGTCGCCCGATCCGCGCGCTGATCCTCACCCCGACCCGCGAACTCGCCGCCCAGGTGCAGGAAAACCTGCGCGACTACGGCAAGTACGTGCGCCTCTCCAGCACCGTCATCTTCGGCGGCGTCGGCATGGGCAACCAGTTGCAGGCACTGCGCCGCGGCGTCGACGTCGTCGTCGCCACGCCGGGCCGCCTGATCGACCACATGCAGCAGCGCTCGGTGGACCTGTCCAAGGTCGACATCCTCGTCCTCGACGAAGCCGACCGCATGCTCGACATGGGCTTCCTGCCGGCACTCAAGCGCATCCTCGCCGCCGTGCCGCGCCAGCGCCAGACGCTGCTGTTCTCGGCAACGTTCGCGCCGGAGATCAAGGCACTCGCGCAGCAGTTCATGCGCGACCCCAAGGAAGTGTCGACCACGCCGGCCAACTCGGTCGCGACCCTGGTTACGCACCGCGTCCACCCGGTCGATGCAGCGAACAAGCGCGACCTGCTGCTGCACATCCTGTCTCAGGATAGCCGTCGCCAGACGCTCGTCTTCGGCCGCACCAAGCACGGCGCCGACAAGCTCGTACGTCACCTGGAGCAGTCCGGCATCAAGGCCGCGGCCATCCACGGCAACAAGAGCCAGAATGCCCGTACCCGCGCCCTGTCCGACTTCAAGACCGGTCGCGTCACCGTGCTCGTGGCGACCGATATTGCCGCACGCGGTATCGACATCGACCAGTTGCCGGTGGTGATCAACTTCGACCTGCCGATGGTGGCCGAGGACTACGTGCACCGCATTGGCCGTACCGGCCGTGCGGGTGCCGAAGGCCAGGCTATCTCGCTGGTCAGTCATGACGAGTCGGGCCTGCTGCGCGACATCGGCCGCCTGCTCAAGACCGATCTCGAAATCAGCAACGTCCCGGGCTACGAGCCGAGCACGCCGCTGCGCCTCGACGCCGGCGCACCGCGTCCGAAGCAGCAGCCGCGCCAGCCGCAGGCTTCGCGCAACCAGGTCGGCCAGGGCCGTTCCGGTGGTGGCCAGGGTCGCTCGGCCGGCGGTCAAGGCCGCTCCGCTGGTGGCCCGGCTCGCCAGGGTGGTTCCGGTGGCACCGCCGGCAGCACTGCTGGTCGTCCGTCGTCGCACCGTCCGCACGGCCACTCGGCAGCCGGTACCGGTGAGAACACCGGCAACCACAAGCGTCGTCGTCAGCGTACCGGTCCGGCCACCAACAAGGCTTGATCGCTCAGCCCTGCGCCCTGATTTTCGCCGTGAGCACGTGGTCCTCCCACAGCCCGTCGATCTTCAGGTAGCGCTTGGCAAAACCTTCCTTCTCGAAGCCTAACCGCCCGAGAAGACGGCCACTCCGGTCATTGCGCGGCATGTAGTTTGCCATCACGCGATGGAAGTCCAGAGGGCCGAACGCATAACGGATCGCGGCGTCCAGGGCCTCGTACATCAGGCCCTGGCCTTCGTGTTTCCGTGCAATGCCGTAGCCAAGGTGGCAGGCCTGAAAGACGCCACGGACGACGTTGGCCAGGGTGAAACTCGCCATGATCTCGCTGCCGTCGGGCGTCAGCACGATGAACGGGAACCCGCGATCCGCCCTTGCCGCTTCGAGGCCCGCCTCGATGGCAAGCCGGCAACCTTCCACGGTGTAGTGCGACTCGGTCCGTAAGGGTTCCCACGGCCTGAGGTGCTCTCGGTTTTCCACGCGGTAGCGGCGTAGCAACTCGGCCTCTTCCACATCGAGCAGGCGTATCACCGTTCGCGGCGTGCGCATGCGGATCGGCTCGCTCATGCGGTGAGTGCCTTCGCATGATGTCGCAGGTGATCCTCGACGAAGCTCTGGATGAAGTAATAGCTATGGTCGTAGCCCGGCTGCATGCGCAGCTGGAGCGGCTGGCCCGCTTCTTCACAGGCCGCCTCGAATTGCTGGGGCTGCAACTGCTTCGTCAGGAAGCCGTCCGCTTCGCCCTGGTCGATAAGGATTCGGCCGTCGAAGCGAGCACCATCACGGACGAGCTGGGTGGCGTCATGCAGGGCCCAGGCCTTGCGGTCGTCGCCGAGGTAACGCGGGAACGCCTTCTCGCCCCAGGGCACGCTGGCGGGCGCGACGATAGGCGCAAACGCGGACACCGACCGGTAACGGCCGGGGTTCCGCAATGCGATGGTCAATGCACCGTGGCCGCCCATGGAATGGCCGAAAATGCCTTGCCGGCTCATGTCCAATGCGAATCGTTCCGAAACCATCCGGGGCAGTTCGTCGACGACGTAGCTGTACATGTGAAAACGTGAAGACCAGGGCGCTTGCGTGGCATCGAGATAGAAGCCCGCGCCTTCGCCGAACTCCCAGTCGCCGGTGGCGCCTTCGATGCCGGTGTCCCGCGGGCTCGTGTCAGGCATCACCAATGCGATACCCAGCTCGGCGGCAACGCGTTGCGCGCCTGCCTTGATGGTGAAAGTTTCAGCGGTACACGTCAGTCCGGCGAGGTACCACAGGACAGGAACAGGCCCGTTTTCGGCCGCAGGAGGCATGAAGACCGCAAAACGCATCGTACCGCCGCACGCTTCGGATGCATGGGAATAGAACCCCTGGATGCCGCCAAAGCAGCGTTGTTCCGAGACCGTCTCGATCGTCGTCATGCCCTTCTCTCCCTACGAAAGCTGACCGGGAAGTGTAACGCCGACGCAACAAGTGGCTATGGCCCGCCTCACCGGGCGCCCATCGCTGCTACAATACCGCTACTGCCCGGCGCCGCTTCCGCCGCCGCGCCCCCTCTTCGAGGTCGCCATGTCATCCCCCGATACAGATAACGCTCCGGCTCAGCCCGGTTTTAGCGCGCTCGCGCTCGACGAAAAAGTCATGCGCGTGCTGGCCGAAGTCGGCTACGAAGTGCCGTCGCCGATCCAGGCCGCCACCATTCCGCCGCTGCTCGAAGGCCGTGACGTCATCGGCCAGGCGCAGACCGGCACCGGCAAGACCGCTGCCTTCGCGCTGCCGGTGCTTTCACGTATCGACCTGAAGCCCGGCAAGCCGCAGGCGCTGGTTCTCGCGCCCACCCGCGAGCTCGCCATCCAGGTTGCCGAAGCGTTCCAGAAGTACGCCACCTACATGCCAGGCTTCCAGGTCCTGCCGATCTACGGCGGCCAGAGCTACGGCCCGCAGTTGCAGGGTCTCAAGCGCGGCGCGCAGGTCATCGTCGGTACGCCGGGTCGCGTCATCGACCATCTGGACAAGGGCACGCTGGATCTTTCCGGCCTGCGCTTCCTGGTGCTCGACGAAGCCGACGAAATGCTGCGCATGGGCTTCATCGACGATGTCGAGAAGCTGCTGCAGGCCACGCCGAAAACCCGTCAGGTCGCCCTGTTCTCCGCGACCATGCCGGCGCCGATCCGTCGCATCGCGCAGACCTACCTGAAGGATCCGATCGAGATCACGATCAAGAACAAGACCACGACCGCGGCGAACATTCGCCAGCGCTACTGGTTCGTCAGCGGCGTGCACAAGCTCGACGCCCTGACCCGCATCCTCGAAGCCGAAAGCTTCGACGCGATGATCGTGTTCACGCGCACCAAGCAGGCCACCGAAGAACTTGCCAGCAAGCTGCAGGCAAGGGGCTTCGCGGCTTCGGCGATCAACGGTGATATCGCCCAGGCGCAGCGTGAGCGCGTGATCGACCAGCTGAAGACCGGCAAGCTCGATATCCTCATCGCGACCGACGTGGCTGCTCGCGGCCTCGACGTCGACCGCATCAGCCATGTGCTGAACTACGACATCCCGCACGACACCGAGTCGTACGTGCACCGCATCGGTCGCACCGGCCGTGCCGGCCGCAGTGGTGAGGCGATCCTCTTCGTCACGCCGCGCGAGAAGAATCTGCTCCGCCAGATCGAGCGCGCCACGCGCCAGCCGATCGAACAGATGCAGCTGCCGACGATCGAAGCGGTCAACGACACGCGCGTCAACAAGTTCAACCAGAAGATCACCGACACGCTGGCAACGGGCGACCTCGGCCTGTTCCAGCAGCTGGTCGAGAAGTTCGAGCAGGAACACAACATTCCTGCCATCGAGATCGCCGCGGCCCTGGCCAAGATCGCCCAGGGCGACCAGCCGCTCCTGCTCGAGCCGCCGGCCAAGCGCGAGTACACCGAGCGTCCGCCGCGCGAGTTCGATCGCGAGCGTCCGCAGCGTGACTTCGACCGTGACCGCGGTCCGCGTGAAGGTAGCGGTGGTGGCGACTTCAACGACCGTCGCCCGGTTCGCGAGGGCATGCGCCAGCCGCGTCCGCACACCACGGAAGCCGGCAAGCGCACGTACCGCATCGAAGTGGGCCACGAGCATGGCGTGAAGCCGGGCAACATCGTCGGCGCCATCGCCAACGAAGGCGGCGTCGAGGCCAAGTTCATCGGCCGCGTGAGCATCCGTGACGACTACAGCCTGATCGATCTGCCGGAGGGCATGCCGCCGGAGATCTTCACCCACCTGAAGAAGGTGTGGGTTGCCCAGCAGCAGCTGAAGATCGCCGAATGGGATGGCGTGGAAGCCCCGCAGAGCGGCAACGCTTCGCGTCCGCCGCAGCGCAGCTTCCGTCCCCAGGGCGCTCGTCCCGGTGGCCCGGGTGGCGCTGGTGGCGGCAAGCCGCCGCGCAAGAAGCGCGATTACTGAGTGAATGGAAAAGGCACCTTCGGGTGCCTTTTTTTTGTTCATCGTGGATTACCGGGACCCAGGCGCCCGGCTTTCAGGCCGGACATTCTTTCGCACCTCGCACCTCGGCTCGCCTTCGGCCTCGCGGGCTCGGCTGCGCCGTCGCTCTCTACACTTGGGCGTCTCGCGGGGAGACCTTGGTGCCCACCCTCGCTGCTCAGACAGTCCTCCGCGTTCGGTCCGGAAGGCCGCTTCGCGGCCCATGTATCTATTTGGCCTGCGGCCGCTCCACTTGTGCGGAACTCGCCTCGAGGGTGGACACCAAGGTCTCTCAC
>CBIGPO010000084.1:0-9071 GCA_966191635.1 uncultured Luteibacter sp. | reverse complement strand
TCGTCGGCATCATCATGCTGGTCGGCATCGTGAAGAAGAACGCGATCATGATGATTGACTTCGCCCTGGAACGTCAGCGCGAAGGAGGTGTCACCCCGGTCGAGGCGATCGCGGAGGCCTGCCGCGTGCGTTTCCGCCCGATCATGATGACGACAGCGGCCGCGTTCGCAGGCACGCTACCCATCGCACTGGGCATCGGTGCCGGCGCCGAGACCCGACGCCCGCTCGGTCTGGCTGTGGTCGGCGGCCTGGTGGTATCGCAGATCCTGACGCTATACCTCACGCCGGTGATCTATCTCTACATGAACCGGTTGCAGGAGCGCCTTGCGCCGGCGACGAAACATGTGGGAGCCGCTTTAGCGGCGAAAGGCCAGCAGAGCGGGTAAGCCGCTAGCTCCATCGCCGGCATAGCCGGCTCCCACACAATGCGGATTGCTGTGCTTTGTGTGGGAGCCGCTTCAGCGGCGATCCCGCGGCAGCGGGCCAGTTTGAGGCTAGACCTATCGCCGCTGAAGCGGCTCCCACAGAAAGTGATCGATCAGTCGTGCGCGCCGTCCTTCGCGAACGCGCCCGCCTTCGAACCGAAATCGCCGTTGGCCTGGGCGGCCATGTAGGCGAACGCCGCATATACCGCCACGTTCTGCGCCAGTGCCTTCGGGTCGATCTTGTCGAGGGTGTCGTTGGCGTTGTGGTGGTAGTCGAAGTAGTCGGTGCCGTCCTGGGTCAGGGATAGCGCGGCCATGCCCTTGCCGTGCATCTGCGAGAGGTCGGAGCCGCCACCGCCAGGCTTGCTGGTGTCGTATGCGACGCCGATCGGCTCGATGACCTTGGCGATCTGCTGGATCGCGCCAAGTGCTTCGGGCTTCACGCTCGCGGTCATGCGCCAGATGCGGCCGGCGCCGAAGTCGGACTCGGTGCCGAGCTGGAACTTGGCGACCTCTTTCGCATGGGCTTCGGCATACGCGCGGCCGCCCCACAGGCCCATTTCCTCGTTGGAGAACGCGATGACGCGGATGGTCCGGTCCGGACGCTGTGGCATATCCTTGATCAGCTTGGCGGCGGCCGCGGCGATTGCCACGCCGGCGCCGTCGTCGATCGCACCGGTACCGAGATCCCACGAATCGAGATGGCCACCGATGGCGACGACTTCGTTCGGGTACTTGCGACCGGTGACTTCGGCGATCACGTTAGCGCCTTCATAGGTCCCTGCGAATCCGACGTCGAGGTCGAGCTTGAGCGTCACCGGCTTGCCTTCCTTGAGCACGCGCTCGAGTTGGTCCGCGTCCGGTAGCGACAGCGCGGCGGCGGGAATGGCCTGCTTCGGATCGGTAAAGCCCGTGACACCCGTGTGCGGCGTGCGGCTGTGTGCATCGGTACCCGCCGAGCGCAGCAGGTAGGCGGCCGCACCCATCTGTGCAGCGAGTACCGCCCCGCGCGTGCGCGTGGCCGAACCCATGCCGTAGTCGTGGCCATCCTTCTGCTGCTGCATGTGGGTGCTGACGTAGACGATCTTGCCCTTGACGCTGGCCGGATCCGCCGCCTTGAGTGCATCGAGGTCGTTGAAGGCGACCACGTCGCCGGTGAGGCCGCCTGCGGGCGTGCCTGCGGAGTAGCCGAGCGCGGTGAGTGCCAGCGGTTGCGGGAACGGTGCAACGATCTCGGCGTGCTCGCTGCGGCGCTGCCACAGGGGGTAACTCACCTTTTCGGTGTAGACCTTGTCGAAGCCCATGGCCTTGAACTTCGCCACCGTCCAGGCGACGCCACGTGCATCGGCGGCGCTGCCGGCGAGACGCGGGCCGACTTCGGTGGTGAGGGCGGAAACGAACTCATAGCCCGTGTTGTCGTTCATCGCGCGGTCGCGAAGCTCGGTCGCCGCAGTGACAGCCTTGTCCGGAATCGTCGTGGCCTTGTCGGCGGCGTGAGCGGAAAAGGCGAGTGCAAGGCACGCGGCTAGCGCGTGGAGACGAAGCGTATGGCGCATGGGGACCCCCGGGGACGGAAAGGTCGATTATGGCCCCACGACGGGGTGCTCCCGCGTAGGTAGGAAGTCATGCCTGGGCAGGCTCAGCTGCCGGGCGTCGCTGTCGCGGGCAGGCTTACGATGGCACGGAGACCGCCGTCCTTGCGATTGCGCAGCAACACGGTGCCACCGTGATCCAGCACGATGGCGCGCACGGTGGCCAGGCCCAGGCCGATGCCACCGGTATCGCGGTTGCGCGACGCTTCCAGACGGAAGAAAGGCTCGAATACCTGTTGCTGCATGGTTTCGGGGATGCCCGGACCGTCGTCGTCGATTTCCAGTACGCATCCGTCGCCCGTGCTGCGCAGTCGCAGGCGTACGCGTTCCCCATACTTAAGCCCGTTCTCGACCAGGTTCACCACCGCACGCCGCAGCGCGACAGGATCGCCTTCGAGCGTGATCGCCGTACCGGGCTGCACCGTGACGTCGTGGCCGATGTCGGCGAGATCGTCGACGACGCTCTCCACCAGCAAGCGCACATCCAGTCGCTGGCGATGCACACCGAGCGATCTGTCGCGAATGAAGTCCAGTGCGGCGGAGATCATCGTTTTCATTTCCTGGATGTCGGAGTCGACTTTCTCAGCCAGTGGTGACGGCAGGCCGTCCAGACGAAATGTCAGGCGCGTGAGTGGCGTGCGCAGGTCGTGCGCGATCGCGGCGATCATCTGCGTACGCTCCTGCAGGAGACGGTTGATTCGCGCTTGCATGGCGTTGAAGGAGTCCACGGCCTGGCGCATTTCGGGCGGCCCTTCGCGGACCACCGGCGGTGCGCTGGTGTCGCCGCCGAGCCTTTGGGCGGCTTCCGAGAAACGCCGGATCGGTGCGGCGAGCGCGCGGGCGAAAAGGAAGGCTACGGGCAGCAGGACGAGGATGCCCAGAGCGAGCAGCAAGAAGATCTGCTGCTGTAGCACGGTCGGGAAAGGTTCGACGGGCACCCTGGCGACACGCCAGCGGCCATCGGCCTGGCGAAGGGCGACGATCGAACCGCCACCCAGGCCCAGGCGGGTCGGTCCATGGGCCCCGGGGAAGTCGCGTTCGGTAGCGAAGACGCGCAGCTGCTCGATGCGTACGTTGAAGATGTCTGCCAGATACATCGCGATGCGCGCGGATGCCTGTTGATCGAACGCTACAGGCGCGGCCGGTGGCCCGGCGGTGGCCACGACATTGAGATCGGCTTCGCTGCGACGATCGAAGTCACCACCCGGTAGAGGTCCACCCCGGTTCCCGCCGGGGAAAGAATGGTCTTCACCGAAGGGTGGACTGCCGAACGGCGAGGTCTCCGGCTGCAGCACGGCGGCGAGCTCGAACAGGCTGACCGTGGATGGGCGAAGCGGCGGCCGTATGACGAGTACGGCAAAGCCGATCGCGGCGGAAACCACCAGTGCGCAGACCATCATCAGAAACGTTCGCGCGAAAATCGACAGGCGGGGCAGGTGCATCACAGACGCGACACCTTCGGTACCAGCATGTAGCCCTCGTTGCGCACCGTGCGGATCATTTCTGCCTGCACGCGGTCGTTGAGCTTGCGTCGCAAGCGGCTGATCTGCGTATCGATCGCGCGATCGAACACCTCCGAGCGCCCGCCATGGACCAGATCGAGTAATTGGTCGCGGCTGAGGATGCGCTGCGGATGCTCCACGAAGCTGCGCAGCAGCGCGAACTCGCCATCGGAGAGGTTGATGAAGATACCGGTGGGGTCGCGTAGGTCGCGCCGGGTAACGTCGAGGCGCCAGCCGGCAAAGTCGTACGGACGTGAATCCTCGGTGGCGATGGGCTCGTTGTTGCCGGTTCTACGCAATACCGCACGGACGCGCGCGAGCAGTTCACGGGGATTGCATGGCTTGGCGAGGTAATCGTCGGCACCGACTTCCAGGCCGATGATGCGGTCGGTGTCGCCGCCCAGCGCGCTGAGGATGATCACCGGCGGCCCCTTGTCCGCCGCCAGCCGCCGCGCCGCACTGAGTCCGTCCTCGCCCGGCATCATCACGTCCAGTACCACGAGGTCGGGCCGCTCGCGTTCGATCGCCAGGTTCATCTGCAGCGCATTCTCGGCCGCCTGCACGCGGTAGCCGTGACCACCGAGAAAGTCCGTGATCAGGCTGCGCAGTTCGGGGTCGTCGTCGACGACGAGGATGAGCGACTGGAGATCCATAGCCATGGGTTGCTTGATACCAGACCAGTCTACGGCGCGTTTGTCGGCCCGGCAAAGAAGCCGACACAAACCGGACACATGCGGACAACCGGAGGTGACGGGCGCCCACTAGCTTGGCCTCACCGTTCGATCCCATGGATTCCCGCCGCATGAAGCCCTTTCCCACACTGCCATCCCTGCTGTTTGCCTTTGGCGCGGCGCTGGCCGCCGTCGCCTCGGCGCAGGAGCCTCCGCACGCCTCGCCGCCGCACGATCCGCAGGTCGAGGCCGCTCTCGACGATTGCTGGATCGACATCGATGGCAACGCGGACGACCCGGACGACGGTGTCGATGCCGACCTGATGGACCTGTGCATGGCCGACAAGGGTTTCGATCCGCCGCCGGGGCCGCGTCCCGGTTCGCCGCCCGGGGCGGACGGCGGTCCGCCGCCCCGTCGTGCCAACCCCTGACTCAGGAGCCTTCCTCCGTTGTCCACCGAGTATCACGATTCGTCAGCGCGTCCCGGTACGCCGGGTGCTAGCCCCGCCGCCCGGCAGTTCTGGCAAGCCTTCGCCAGACGGCAGGGCACGAGCACGATGCTCGACGGTTATGCGGGCGAACGGCTGCGTCTGGCCACGTTCCGTCACAATCCGCACGTACTGACCGGCGACTGTCTGTCACGTATCCATCGGGGCGCTGCCTTGCTCAGCCACCAGTTGGAAGGTGGCGCCACGGTCGAGCAGCACGGGCGACGCGGCGATATCGCGCCAGGCGATTTCTGCCTGATCGACCTCTCCCGGCCATTCCGGCTTGAAACCGGCAGTGCCACGGTGCAGACGCTCTACCTTCCCCTTGCGGCACTACGCGAGGCGATGCCAAGGGTGGATCAGTTGTCGGCGGTCGGCTTGCACGGACACTTGAGTGCGGTGGGTTACCTGCGGGTGATCTTCCAGGAGCTGTTCTCGCACACCGCCGAACTGACCGAGGCGGTAGCCGACCGCCTGGCCGACGCCATTCCGCACATGCTTGCCGCGGCGTTCGAGTCGATGGCGTCGGTGGAAGTCTCGCCGTCCCAGCTCCGTCAGCAGTACAAGCAGCAGGTCCGTCGCTTCGTAAGGGACCACCTCGCCGACCCGGCGCTGTGCATTGAAATGATCGGTACCGGCGTGGGTCTCTCGCCGAGCTACATCTTCGAACTTTTCACGGATGAACAACTCACCCTTATGCGCTGGGTTCGTGCGGAGCGGCTTGCACGTTGTCGTCGGGAACTTGCGGACCCTGCACTGCGACACCGCAGCATTGCCCAGGTCGCGCAGTCCTGGGGTTTCGGAGACATGACGCATTTCAGTCGATCATTCCGCGAGATCTTCGGTGTTTCGCCGCGTGGATACCGCCAGGCAAGCCTCGAAGGTAATTTCTTGAGGCAATTTCTTTCGGACGTCCATACGGCCGATTAATAGTCAAGTCACACGGCACTTTACGCCGAATGCAAACGTCGTCTTAACACTAAATTGAGGTTGTGGCGATCGCCACGACTCACGACGTTTCCAGCGCGTCGCCGGGCCATGTGGGGAACAGCGCCTGCCGGGCGCCCGCCCGGCGGCGACGCCAATCCATCTTTCGGGGAGTGCTTCACAGTGCTGATGAATAAATTCCAATGGGCGCGCCTGAGCCGGATCAGCTTCGCGCTGAGCGTGGCCCTGGGTAGCGCGGGGGCCATCGCCCAGTCGACCACGGGCAGTATCTTTGGCCAGGCGCCGGTCGCCGAAGGCGAGACGGTGCAGGCAAAGAGTACGTCCGGCATAACGCGCGAAGTGGCGGTAGACGCCCAAGGGCGTTACAGCATCGGTTCGTTGCCGCTGGGCACCTACACGGTGGCGCTGATGCAGGGCGGCAAGGCCGTCGACTCGCGCAACAATGTCACCCTGCAGGTCGGCTCCGGTACTGAGGTTTCCTTTGCGGCTGCCAGCGCTGCAGCGACCAGCCTCGGTTCGGTCACCGTTTCTGCCAACGCATTGCCGGCCATCGACGTGACCAGCGTCGACGCCCGCACGGTCATTACTTCCGAGCAGCTGGCCAAGTTGCCGCTGTCGCGCAGCGCCGAAGCCATCGCCTTGCTTGCGCCTGGCGTCGTGCCTGGCTACAGCGGCTTCAGGAGTGGTACCACCGGCGGTTCGCTGGTGTCCTTCAGTGGTTCGTCGGTTACCGAGAATGCCTATTACCTCAATGGTTTCAATACTACGGATCCACTGAGCGGCTTCGGCGGCATCAGCCTTCCCTATGGGGCGATCGACCAGCAGGAAATCCTCAGCGGCGGTTATGGTGCCGCCTACGGTCGCTCCGACGGTGGCGTCATCAGCCAGAGCGGCAAGCGCGGCACGAACGAATGGCACTTCGGCGCGCAGGTGCAGTGGACGCCGGCCTCGCTCGATGGTGTAAGTCCTGGTTCGTACTACGTGACGGGTGCCAGCGCAGGCGACATCTATCGTCGCTACTCGGACAACAAGTCGTGGACGACGACGGAAAGCGCGTACGTCGGCGGCCCGCTGATCAAGGACAAGCTGTTCTTCTTCGCTGCGGTGGAAGAGTCGAAGAACGCCGGCAACAGCGTGGGTCCGGTCACCTCGTCTTACAACACGAACTACGAGTACCACGACCCCAAGTGGTATTCGAAGATCGACTGGAACATCACCGATAACAACATCCTCGAACTGACCGGCGCGTCGCAGAAAACATCGTACAAGGGCAACCTGTATGACTACGACTATGCGACCAATACGACCGGGGCACTGAACAGCTACGACACGTCGACGAAGAACAGTGCCAGTGTGTATGTCGCCAAGTTCACCAGCTACATCACCGACGACCTGACGCTTACCGCCCTCTACGGCAAGCAGAAGATGACGTATTTCAGCGATACGCCGGGATACGATCCCACGCAGATGTACATTGATGATCCGGAGAACCAGAACCCGGCAATCACCGGCGGTAACAACATCGTCAACTCGCAGACGGTGCTGACGGCCAACGATCCCAGCCACCGCGCGACCACGAATAATCTGCGTCTCGACCTTTCCTGGAAGATCGGCGATCACACGATCACCGGTGGTATCGACAACCTCAACTCGCACGATATCGACGACGGACAGACCGCCAACGCGTGGGACTACGGCTACGGCGATCCGGCTACGGCGATCAGCGACAGCCCGTTTGTCGCTGCACCGAACACGGGCGCAGGTGGTGAGGATGGTTACTATGTGTCGCGCTACCTTTACAGCACGGCCGCTTCGGTGCGCGTCAAGCAGCGCGCCCAGTACATCGAGGACAGCTGGCAGGTCGACGACCGTTGGCTGGTGAAGATCGGTCTGCGCAACGACCAGTTCACCAACTACAACCCGAACGGCGATGCCTTCCTTCGCATGACCAAGCCGCAGTGGGCGCCGCGCCTGGGCTTCAGCTGGGATGTGAATGGCGACTCGACGCTCAAGGTCTACGGCAATGCCGGTCGCTACTACCTGGCCATGCCCGCTTCGGTTGCGCTGCGCGCTGCTGCCGGGTCGCTTTACACCAACGAGTACTACACCTATACGGGCATCGACGGGAACGGCAATCCGACCGGTCTGACCCAGCTTGCCTCGGCAACGGGTGGTGCGGTTTCGGCAAACAACGAGTACGGCCAGTCGCCGGATGCGAAGACGGTTGCCGCCAGCAATATCCAGTCCGAATACCAGGACGAGTACCTGCTTGGCTTCACCCAGCAGATCAATCCGGATTACGTATGGGGTATGAAGGCGCAGGTCCGCAAACTGCGCAACATCCTCGACGACATCTGCGATACCGGCACGATTGCCGACAAGGCGAACTCGCTTGGGTACGACGTGGACCCCAGCACGCTCAACGGCTGCTACCTGTCGAACCCGGGGCGTAGCAACACCTACCGTATTCCGGACCCCGCGGGCGGTTACTACAGCGTCAGCGTCTCCGCGGACGACTTCGGCATGCCGAAGGCCAAGCGCAGCTACTACGGTCTGGAAACCTTCTTCGAGCATCCGTTCGATGGCACGTGGCAGGCCAAGGTCGACTACGTTTTCTCACGCAGCTACGGCGACACCGAGGGCCAGGTGCGGTCCGATATCGGTCAGACCGACGTTTCCGCGACGGTGGACTGGGACTTCGGCAAGCTTATGGAAAACTCCAACGGCCTGCTCTCCAACGATCGCAAGCACCAGCTGAAGATCTACGGTTCCTGGCAGGCTGCGCCGGAGTGGATGCTTTCGGCCAACGTCGCGATACTTTCCGGTACGCCGAAGACGTGCCTGGGCTTTTACGGTTCGGATGAAAGCAATCCGGTCGGCTACGGCAGCTACTACCACTACTGCGGTGGCGTCGCTTCGCCGCCGGGGGCAGCCGGTCGCCAGCCATGGCAGCACATCGTCTCGCTCTCTGCCGAATACCGTCCGATGTGGGCTAACCAGAAACTTGGCTTCAATGTGATGGTCTATAACGCGCTGGGCGAATCCGTCCCGACGGCCACCTACGTGCTCTACGGCAGTTCGACGGCGCTCAATACCAACTACAACAAGGTTACCTACTTCAGCCAGCCGCGTTATGTCCGCTTCGGCATCAACTACGACTTCTGATAGCGCACGTGCTTAAACCCGAATACCAATAATAAGTGCCCGAGCCGGTGACGGCTCAACTCCCGGGCATAACGAGTCTCCCCAGATAGGCCGCCGATACCCCATCGGCGGCCTCTTTTTTGCGCGGCTCTGCTGTGTGTGGGAGCCGCTTCAGCGGCGATTCGCTGGACGGGGGCGGGCTCGCCTTCGGCCTTGCGTTTTGCTTGGCTCGCGTTGCGGCGCAATAGCCGGCGGGTGCCACCCTCGGGGCCACGACTGCGGCGACCCGCTTTGGAAGGGC
>CBIGPO010000083.1:0-9077 GCA_966191635.1 uncultured Luteibacter sp. | reverse complement strand
ACCTTGGTGTCCACCCTCGAGGCGAGTTCCGCACAAGTGGAGCGGCCGTAGGCCAGATAGGTACATGGGCCGCGTTAGCGGCCTTTCCTTGTCGAACGCGGAGGACCTGTCTGAGCAGCGAGGGTGGGCACCAAGGTCTCCCCCGCGAGACGCCCAAGTGTAGAGAGCGACGGCGAAGCCGAGCCCGCGAGGCCGAAGGCGAGCCATGCGCGAGGTACGAGGTACGAAAGAATCCCCGGCCTGAAAGCCGAGCGCCCGGACCCCGGTAATCCACGATGAGCCAAAAAAAAACCCGCCGCTCCCTGGGGAGCGGCGGGTTCGGTCGTACTTACTGCTTACTGAGCCGGAGCGGTCGAAGCCGGAGCCGGAGCAGCCGTGCCGGCAGCAGCCGGAGCGGTCGTGGCAGCAGCCGGAGCGGCGTCAGCCGGAGCAGCAGCCGGAGCGGCCGGAGCCGTGGCAGCAGCAGCCGGGGCAGCGGCCGGGGCAGCGTCTTCGCTCTTGTTGCAAGCGGAGAGCATGGCGGCAGCGACGAAGGCGAGTGCAGTGATCGAAGCAATCTTCATAGGTTTGGCTCCTCAGTTGTTATGTATAGGCGCAAGCGCGACGGCGGATACCTGCCGGTTGGCGGGCCCTCCACGGCTTTCGCCGCGCGTGCAGATGATAAATGGTTTCATCCCTGGCGTGCCCGTGCGAAGACAGACGCGACAAGATTGCAACGATCATGATGAAGCGTAGGTGTCTGGTGACGCAAGCGTGACGTTATCCCACGCTTTTTTCAGAATAATCGCGTTCCCCCCTCCGAAGCCAGCCCCTAACCTTGTCATCCATAAATTGCGATTTGGACACCCTGTCCCATCGCCCGACAAGGAGAGTGTGAGTGCGCACGGAAAAACTCATAAAAACCCGGTACATGGCCGCCATGATAGCTGCTTTTGTGCAGCCCGCCATGGGCGCAGAAAGCCCACCCTGGGTTGCCGATGGGACTGAATTGGACCTTTCCGCAGGATCTTGGCAAACGACATCCCCGGGAATTCCCGGCCTGCGGGTCAAGAACGGAGGCAGGGTAACGGGCCTGGACGTCGAGCTCAAAACCCTCGGCAATGCCGCTCATGCGGTCTGGACCGATGGTGCCGGAAGTGAGCTCCGACTGCACGGCGGCACACTACATACAACCGGCGACAGTGCGAACGGCCTGTTGATCGCGGGGTCGGGCCCCACCACGCTCACGGACGTCGCCATCGTCACTGAAGGGGGTAGCGCCCATGGCGCTCGTTTCGAAGGTGCCGATGTGGAAGGCCAGTTCGTTGGCGGGAGCATCACCACCTCGGGCTATGCCGCCATCGGCGTCCTTGCCGACGCCGGCGCCCATGTCACCATCGAGTCCACCCGAGTTTCCACGAGTCACACCGCGGCGCACGGTCTTGCGGCGGAGGGTTCCGCTGCCAGCATAAGAGCGGAAAAGTCCGCCATCGAGACCCATGGCAGGGAAGCACACGGAGTCCGCGTCTCGGCGACGGTCAGCGTCGCTCTTGCCGATACCTCGATAACGACCACCGGGGACGGCGCCAGCGCGCTGCACGCCGACCACGAAAGTGGCCTCATCACAGTTACCGGCGGCACGTGGCAGACCACAGGGAAGCAGGCGGCAGGATTCGAGGGTGGAAATCGGCCACTGGCAAGAATCAGTGGCACCCGGATCGAAACCTCTGGGGTGAACTCGGCCGGTATCGACAGCCGTGCCGGGTCGCTCAACATGACCGACGTAGATATCGTCACCCGCGGATACCAGTCATTCGGCATCGTGGCACTGGGCGGCGGCCTCGCCGGACGCCTGCCCTACGTCGACGCCACGCGCACGACTATCGTCACGGAAGGCCGACTCGCCTATGGCGCCAATGCACGGGAGGGTGGCCGGATCACGCTCAACGACAGCAGCATCGGCACGTCGGGCGAGGGAGCCTTTGGGCTGCGTGCGTGGAACGGTTCAATCACTGCAAACAACACAAACATCAAGACCACCGGTAGTGCCGCCTACGGCGCGGAAGTTCGCGAGGGCGGATCCCTGACGCTGAAAGGTGGTTCGATCGACAGCGAGCAGGCTGCCGCCCTCATCCTTTACGATCCGGTGAAGGTTCGCATCAGCGGCGGGGCGATTCTCAGCGGTGCTGCCTTCGCAGAGCTGTACCCCAATTCCACCGCTCCTTTCACCATCGTGCTCGAAGGTAAAAGCCAGGCCATCGGCGACATCCGACTCGCGGAGGCCGGTGGCACACCGCCGCCGGACGCCACAAAAGCCTCGCTGACACTGCGCAGCGGAGCCATGTGGCACGGTGGTACCGATATCGTTCGCGACCTCACACTGGAAGACGAAGGCCATTGGTCGGTCGCACGCGATAGCCGAGTCGGCAGTCTCAGCAGCGACCACGGTGTCGTGACGTTCGCCTCTGCACCCGGCACCTTTGCGACGTTGACCATCGCAGGCGACTACGACGGCAACAACGGACTATTCCGCATGCGTAGCCGCCTCGGCGACGACACATCGGCATCCGACCTGCTCCACATCATGGGCAGTACCTCCGGCAACAGCCTCATCGCCGTGGATGCACTCGACGGCGCGGGCGACTACACCAAGGACGGCATCCGGCTGGTGCGGGTCGACGGCAGCTCGAACGGGCAGTTCGAACTTGCCGGTCGCGCCGTCGCCGGTGCGCACGAGTACTTCCTGCACCAGGGCGCCCTCAGCGCGGCGAACGACGGTCACTGGTATCTCCGCTCGTCGCTGGAACCGGAGACGGTCGACCCGGTCGTGATCGATCCACCTGTCACGCCTGAGACACCCGACCCCGAATCCGATCCGGATCCCGTGGTGGTACTCCCGCGCGTACTGCGCCCTGAAGTCGGCGCCTATCGGGCGAACCAGACGGCGGCCCTCGAAATGTTCCAGGGCGGTCCGGGTGCGGGCGAAGACGATGAGCGCGATGGTGCTCGCCAGACCGTCTGGGCCCGTTTCGATCGTCGCCACACCACCTTCGATATTGGCAAGCAGCTGACCACCACGTCCTCCTCCAACGAGCTCACGCTGGGTGCCGACCTGTTCCGCGATCCGGACAACGAAGCCCACCTGGGCGTCATGGCTGCCGTCGGCCGTGCCGACACGCGCGGTACGTCGCTACTGACCCACTACGCGGCCAAGGGGCGAGTGCGCGGTGCGGCCGCAGGCGTGTATGGCGGCTTTCGTGGTGACGACGGAACCTATGTGCGCGGCTGGACACAGTACGCCCACGTCAACCAGCGCGTGGAAGGCGACGCCCTCGCCGCCGAGCGCTATGGTACGGGCATGCTCACAGCCAGCATGGAGGCGGGCCACCGTTGGCGGCACGCGCTCAGCCGCGAAACCGACACGTACATCGAGCCGCAGGCGCAGATTCTCGCAACCCGGCTACGTGGCGGTGCCCATCGCGAAGCCAACGGCAGCCGCGTCTCCCCGCTCCACGGCAGTGGCACCCACGCGCGGCTCGGTGTGCGCACCGCCGCGCGCTGGAACACGCCGAACGGCCACATCGCGTCGCCCTACTTCGCGGCGAACTGGATCCGTCGCCTCGGGCGTCTCGATGCCACGGCGTTCAACGCCGAGTCGTTCAATGCCGGCGTCCCGCGCAACAGCTACGGACTGAAGCTTGGCGTCGCACTCATGCGCAGCAGCGGCTGGCGCCTGTGGACGGATGTGGAAACCCGCTTCGGCGCCCATCGGTACCGCCGGGTGACCGGCTCGATCGGTATTCGCAAGGCCTGGTGAGGCTTGTTCGGGGCGCCGCTTTGCTGCGCGCCCCGACTCGCTCAGCCCACAAGTTCAGCCACTTCGGGACGCGCCTTGCGCGCAGTCACCGTACTGCCGATCGAAGCCATCACGATGAAACCGATGGCCAGCCACTGACCACCGACGAGATGCTCGCCGAGCAGCACCACCGCCAGCAACGACGCCACGGCCGGCTCCAGGCTCACCATGATGCCGAAAGTTTCACTGGGCAGTCGCTTGAGCGCCATCATCTCCAGCGACATGGGGATAGCACTCGAGACGATGGCTACACCGAGGCCGGCCAGGAGAATCATCGGGTCGAGCAGACTGGCGCCCGCATGCGCCACCCCGTAGGGCACGACGACGAGACTCGCTGCGACAAGGCCAAGCGACACCGATTGCCCGGCATGCAGGTGACCGGCCTGTTTGCCGAAGAGGATGTACAACGCCCAGCAGACTGCAGCGCCGAGGGCGAGCATCACACCCGTCGGGTCGAGCGTGCTGTTGTGGCCGAGCGGTAGCAGCATCACCAGGCCCGCGATCGCGCTGGCGAGCCAGACAAAGTCGATCGCGCGTCGCGATGCGATCATCGCCACGGCAAGCGGGCCGCTGAATTCGATGGCCACGGCGATACCGAACGGGATGGTCCTTAGCGCCAGGTAGAACAGCAGGTTCATGATGCCGAGGGTGAGGCCGTAACGAACTACAAAACCCGCATCCCGCCGGCTCAGCGGCCAGCGCCATGGGCGCCAGAACAGAAGCAGCACCAGTGCCGAGAAACCGACGCGCAGCGCGGACGTGCCTTCCGCGCCAATCAGAGGAAAGAGCTTCTTTGCGAACGACGTACCGATGCATAGCGACGTGATAGAGCCGAGTACGGCGAGTGCTGGCAGCACGAGAGAGGGACGTGGGGAGGTCATTGGCGCACTTTAGCGGTTGCCGCGGATGTCGCCCATGGGAGTGGGCACCATTACTGACACGAATGATAGACAATTTGTTCATGATAGACATATAGTCCATTCATCGATTGCCCGCGGATGACCGCCAATGACTGCATTGCCTGATTTCCGCCTCGAAACCTATTTCTCGCGTTGGGAATTTGCGGCGCGCTATCACCTAACGGCTTCGGATGCCCAGAGTATGCGGGTGGACGAACTCCTCGCGCTGGCGGAGCCGGCGGACCGCGAGGCCTTCCAGTCCCTGCATCTGGGCTACACGCAAACCTACGGCGCGCCAGCACTGCGCGAGGCCATCGCCGGCACTTACGACACGCGCGAAGCCGACGACGTGCTCTGCTTCGCCGGTGCCGAGGAAGGCATCTATATCGCCATGCGTGTTCTGCTGGGTGCGGACGACCACGCCATCGTGGTGACTCCAAATTATCAGTCGGCCGAAACCGTACCCCTGTCTATCTGTGAGGTCACCGGCGTCGCCCTCGATCCCGACGATCGATGGTCCCTGGATATCGATCGCGTCGCGGCGGCCATTCGGCCGAACACACGAGTGATTTCGATCAATTTCCCGCATAACCCAACGGGCAAGATACTCGAGCGAGATCGCTATGATGCCCTGGTGGCGCTGTGTCGCCGGCACGGAATCTGGCTCTTCAGCGACGAGGTTTACCGTCCGCTCGGGCCGCCGGGCACCACCTACCTCCCGCAAGCAGCCGACGTGTATGAGCGCGGCATTTCTCTGGGTGTCATGTCGAAGGCGTACGGCCTACCCGGGCTTCGCATCGGCTGGATCGCCTGTGCCGACCGCGCGTTCCTCCAGAAGATGGAGCGCTACAAGCACTACCTGTCGATCTGTAACTCCGGTCCTTCGGAGCAGCTGGCGCTTATTGCCCTCAAGGCGCGCGAGACGATCCTCGAACGGAACCGCAAAATAGTCGGCGACAACCTTACGCTGCTCGACGCCTTCTTCGCCGAATGGCCGGAGCACTTCGACTGGTACCGGCCGGATGGCGGCTGCGTGGCTTATCCACGCTATCTCGGCCCGGGCAGTGTCGAAGCATTCGCTGCGGATCTGGTCGAGCAGGCCGGCGTGCTGTTGCTACCCGCCGAGCATTACCGATCCGGGCTAGCTCCGACACCGACCGATCGCTTTCGTATCGGCTTCGGTCGTGCCGATTGCGCCGAGGCGGTGGCTGCCCTCGGCGACTATCTGCAGCGCTGACTCTCAGCGATTCTTCGCCTTGTGCTTCTCGACGTACTCCCTGTAGGCCTCGATACCCACGTCACGCCGAAGCAGCTTCGAGTCGGGGTCCAGCGTGTAGGTCGCCCGATCGGGTAGTGTGACGTCGCCGCTGCCATCGGTCATCGGCAAGGTCACCACGTGATCGCCGACGCGTACGTCGACCGGCATGGGGAAGGGACCCTTGCCGGGCACCGACCACATCAGGTGCAACTGCTGTCCATCACGGGTTACCTGCAGGTCGGGCAACGCGGCCTGGTAGAGGTAGACGTTGAAGAACCAGCGCAGATCCTTGCCCGTGACTTTGTCGACGATGTCGATGAACTCCTTCGTGGTGCCATACCGCGGCGCGAAGTTCCCCGGCACGGGGTGCTCAGTGCCGTAAACCAGCAGGCGCGTCGAACGGTAGAAGGCCTCATCGCCAATGAGGTTTCTCAAGGTGTGCAGCATCATTGCACCCTTCCCATAGATGTCCTGGCCCGGACCACCGCGCGCATCCTCGTAGACATCTTCCTCCCGCCGCGGTTTTCCCGACACGATCGGATGGTGGTTGGCCAGTCCGCTGCGGATTCGCATGAGGCTGGCGAAATAGGCCTGCTTGCCGCCGATCGATTCGGCATATAGCGGCTGCATATACGTGGCGAACGCCTCGTGCAGCCACATGTCGTCCCAGTTGGCATTGGTCATCTGGTTGCCGAACCACTCGTGTGAGAGTTCGTGCTGCAACAGGTCGTCATAGCCGTAGGGCGTCTTGGCGTACTCGTTGCCGTAGGCGTTGATCGTCTGATGTTCCATGCCTTTGAACGGCGTCTCCGCCACGCCCATTTTTTCCGCGCCGAACGGATACGGGCCGATCGTGCTTTCGAGGAAGTCGAGCATGGGCGGGAACTCGGCGAACAGCGCTTTCGCCTGCTTCTCGTCGTCCACATACCAGTAATGAAGCGGGATGATGTTGCCGAAACGGCTGGTGTACGAGGTCGCCAGTTCGCGATAAGGCGCGATATTCAGCGCCACACCGTAGGTGCTCACATCGTGGCTGCGCCAGTGATACGTGCGCATGCCATTGGCCTCGTCCATGCCCTCGGCGACACCATTACCGACGGCTACCAGCGGCGCCGGCACAGTCACATGCTCATCGACGAGCTTGGGTCGACCCATCGGATGGTCGATGCAGGGCCAGAACACGTCGCAACCTTCGCCCTCTACTGCTGTGGCGATCCAGGGCTTCCCATCGGGCGTCTTCGCCCAGACGAAACCGCCGTCCCACGGCGCGTGCACTGCAATATGGGGACTGCCGTGGTAGGTCACTCGCACCGTTGTGCGTGCACCCGTGTCGAGGGGATGCGGAAGATCGATCTCCAGACGACCCTGCGGATTGCGAAAGGCGCTGCGGGACAACGGCTTGCCGTCGACTTCGACCGCATCGATGGGCAGATTGCGGTCCAGATCGAGCACCACCCGATGCAGTGGCGCGGTCAGGGCAAAGGTAAGCCTCGCGTCGCCTTCAATCCAATGCCGTACGGGATCGACGCGAAAACTCAGATCGGCATGCTCGAAGGTCACGGCAAGCTGTTCCGGCGCGCGTGGGGCGCCGGAATTAACGGTGTAATCCGTCAGGGGCGGCGGCCCCGGAGGAGCCGAGGGTGTGCAGGCAACGGTGCTCAGCGCAAGGCTTGCGCCAAGCAGGAACGTGTTTCGCATGATCGGAGGGGCCGTCAGGGGAAGCGGGAGCGCGGGGCAACCATACCCACCCGCGCACCTGTCGTCATCGGTCTTTAGATGGGTATGCCGCCGATATCCGCGGTATGTAAAACCTGATACCCGGTGTCATCGACACTTCGTGCAATCCATTGGGTTCCGGAGGGTGCATCTTGGGAGGGGCATAGAGCCATGGGGTCGATACCACCGTGCAAGTACTCAAACTGCTGTCCCTCATGATGACGGGCGCTCTCGCCCTGGCCGTCGCCGCCGCACCTGTTGCCGCCGGCCCCTCGTCCGCGGAGGCACTGCCCGTGGAAGGCCAGGTTCCTTTACTGAGCGGCGCAACATCGTGGCTCAACGGGCCTGCCCTGACGCCTGCTGGTCTACGCGGCAAGGTGGTCCTCGTCGATTTCTGGACGTTCTCGTGCATCAACTCACTACGGCCGCTGCCTTATCTCCGCGCCTGGGCGGCGAAGTACCAGGCACAGGGGCTCGTGGTGATCGGGGTGCAGTCGCCGGAGTTCGCTTTCGAACAACGGCTCGACAGCATTCGTGACGCCGTGACCCGCCAGGCGATCCGCTTCCCCGTGGCGATCGACAACGGGCACCGGGTGTGGAACGCGTTTCACAATGAGTACTGGCCAGCGATCTACCTCATCGATGCCGAGGGACGCATTCGATATCACCGCTTCGGCGAGGGCGACTACGACCAGACCGAACGGGCGATACAACAACTCCTGGCCGAAGCAGGCGCCTCGGGCGTGGACCGAAACCTGGTAAGCGTGCAGGGAGCCGGCGTCGAAGCGGCGCCCGACTGGGGCAATGTGAAATCACCCGAGACGTATCTGGGTTATGCACGCACGGAACGTTTCGCCTCGCCCGGTGGCCCCGTGCAGGACACCCGCCATGCATATACGGCACCGATGCCGCTGAATCTCAACGACTGGGCGCTCTCCGGCGAATGGACCATGGGCGCCGAGGCGACCACGGTGCGCAAAGCCAGTGGGCGACTTCTGTTTCGGTTCCACGCCCGCGACCTGCATCTGGTGGCGGGACCCGCGACGCGCGGCACACCCATCCGCATCCGCGTACTCATCGATGGCAAGCCGCCAGGCAGCAATCACGGCGCGGATACCGACGAACAGGGCAACGGAACCATCGATGGACAACGTCTGTACCAACTGATCCGGCAGAAAGCGCCGATCGAGGACCGGACGTTCGAGATGGAATTCCTTGACCCTGGGGCGGACGTGTTCGCCTTCACATTCGGCTGACCGACTTCGGCTGACCGACGAAAAAAGGTTCATCGCGGAATTCCGGGGACGCCGAAGGCGTCGCGGCGCAGAGCCTTCGGTGCCCACCCTCGCTGCTCAGACAGTCCTCCGCG
>CBIGPO010000082.1:0-9086 GCA_966191635.1 uncultured Luteibacter sp. | reverse complement strand
CAGGAGTCGCGTCGAAAACCCCCAGGCGGAGCCCGACCCGGCCCGCAGGGCAATAAGTAAACGGCCGCTTTTGGGCGGCCCTTCCAAAGCGGGTCGCCGCAGCGTGGCCCCGAGGGTGGCACCCGCCGGCTCTTGCTCCGCAAAGCGAGCCAAGCAAAACGCAAGGCCGAAGGCGAGCCCGCCCCCCCCCCAGGGAATGCGTGAAGAGCCAAAGAAAAGGCGCCCCTTCTTGCGAAGAGGCGCCTCGGTCCATCACTCAACCAGCGATCAGTTAGTCCACGTAGCCTTCAGCGAAACGCCCGAGAACGCGGCGTAACCATTGAGCATCACGTAGTACGTACCGGTCGACGGTGTCGTGAACGAGCAGGTCTCCGAGTTGCCGGTCACGTACGGACGGCAGTCGTAGCTCGACGTGGTCGGGGCCGAGCCGAACTTCACGTACAGATCCGCATCCCCCGAGCCGCCCGAGATGACGATCTTCAGGTTCGTCGCACCCGCCGGAATCGCCACGGTGTAGTTGAGCTTGGCGTTCTTCGCGGCCGAGAGGCCGGTCACTGCCACGCCATTCTGCAACGTATTACCACCACCGGACGAGGTGACCGTCACCGATGAGCTCTTGGCGTTGGTGGCACCGGCGTTATCGGTCACCGTCTCGGTAACCGTATACGTGCCCGCTGCCGCGTACGTGTGGCTCGGGCTTGCGGCGGTCGAGGTGGAACCGTCGCCGAAGGTCCAGGCATGCGACGCGATGCTGCCGTCGCTATCCGTCGAGCTGTCGGTGAAGGTCGCCGTCAGGCCGCTGGTCACGAAGCTGAAGTTCGCCACCGGCGGAACGTTCGTGCCACCACCGCTCACCCAATTGGCCTGGGCGTACGTGTTGAGCTTGCCGATGTCGAAGCTGCCGAAGCCGGTTGCCTCGTCGAAGCCCGTCGCCGCGGTATAGCCGTGGCTCTGGTAACCGTTGTTACCCGAGGTCACGTCATGCAGCAGGGACGTCTGCGTCGGGAAAGCGCCGTAGAACTTCGACGCCGGGAAGCCGATGGCGTTGTTGGCGGCGGATTCGATTCGGGCAAAGGCGCCGACGAACAATGGCGATGCCAGGCTGGTACCGCCCACCTGCTCGGTCGATCCGTTAACGATGATCAGCGCACCTGACGACGACGCCGCATCGAACGAAAGATCCGGGCCGACACGCTTGGTCGAGCTCGAAACGGCGGACTGCCAGGAAGGCGCCGTCTCATAGAGACTGGTGCCGCCACCGGTCGCCCAGAGGCGCTGGTTGTTGTCGCCCTGGCTGGGCGCGATGGCCGACAGGCCCTCGTTCCACACGGTTTCGCCCGACCATGTCGTGCCACTGGTGGAAAGCTGCGTACCACCCACCTGGATGACGTACGGTGAGCTCGCCGGCTCGCTGACCGAGTAATGCGTCAGGTCGATCTTGACGGTACCGGCGGAGTTGGCGACGTAACCGGGCGAGCCCGACGTCGGATCGGTGGACCACTGGTAGACACCCGCGTCGCCCGAAGCGATCGAGAACGTCTGGCCCTGGGCGACCGCCTGCTGGAAGATCGCATCGTCCGCTGCCTGGGTGCCGGACTGTTCGGCGGCGGTCTCGTCTTCGCCGAGCGACACGTTGATCAGCTTGGCGAGGTTGTCGGTGACAGCCTTGTTGTAAGTCGCCGTGATACCCGCGTCGGTGATACCGCTGGAGCTGGAGTCGCCGTTGGGCGATGTGTAGAAGATCAGCTGTTTCACACCACCGGCGATGCCGACGATGTCCTGGCTGTCCAGCGACCACTCGCCGTTCGAGTCGGGGTCGTTGGCGAAGGTGCCGCTGCCGACCTTGGTGATCGTCGAGTTCACCGTGGCCAGGCCAGCGCCCGATGTGAAGCTATTGAGGTCGGTGACCGTCTGGGTAATCGAACCCCACGTGATAATGCCGACCGCGGTATTGGTTGCCGCCGGAACGCCACTGGCGCCGTAGATCGCCGCGAAGTCCTGCGGATTGTGCGCGGTCACGGCTGCGGTGGCCTGCGTGCTCGACGCCGGCCCCGGCACCGTCACATTCTCCGGATGAAAGACATGATGCAGCGTGTGCTTGACCGATACGTTCTGCAGGCCGAGTACGGCACCGACCGAGTCACCGAGAGCAGCCGGAACGAGCGCCGGCGCGTCATTGGCGAAGAACTCGCGACCGTTCGAGCTGAAGCGCTTGATCGACGTATGGAAGCCCGTCGTCGCAGCACCGGCATTACCGTCAGCGGAGATCAGCAGGTTGTTGGGTGCCACGTCGATGTTGGTGAAGCCGGCCTGTTTCAGGTGCGCGACCACCGCGTCGACTTGCGCCTGCGTCGGGCCGAACTGCGCCTTGAACTGCGCGGGGGAAAGGAATTTCCCGTACTGCGCGCTGCCTGGCGTGCTCACGCCGGCGAGGAAAGTCTGCAACTGATCTGGATTGCGCAGCTTCAGGCTGACCACCACGTGCAGCGGATGGTCGGCTTCCAACGCCGTGACCGCTGCGCCTTCGATATGCGGTGAGCCGGTCATGTTCAACGCGTAGCCGCTGGCCACAGGCGTGGCGGCCGTCGAACTCGCGGCAAGTGTCTGGGTAGCGGCGACAGGAAGCATCGCAGCCTTGGTGTGCGTGGAAACCCATGCGTCTTCGGCGTGTGCAGAAAGCGAGGTCATCGCCAGCGCAATAGCCACTGTGAGTACCGTCTTGCGTGTGACCCCTGAAGCAAAAGCATCGATCTTCATGAATGATCCTTCGTTAGCCCGTATTTGCCTCCGCCAAGGCGGAAGCCCTGACACGCTGGCGATCTGGCTAAGCGGCACCTTCCCCGCCGGTCCTCGTATCCCTGCCGTGTGTTCCGTGTAGCGCAAGAAATAACGTCTCCCCCACCGTCTCGCCCCTTGCTCCCCTGTTTCCCTTTTAGCCATGCGATACGAAGCTTTCGCGGAGCTTTCCGGGGGCCTTCTTGGCAAGCCGATCGACGGGTACGCGTGATGGATACCGCAAAAACAGGCCTCGAAATTTTTCAGCAACCACGCTTTCCGACAAGAC
Organism: uncultured Luteibacter sp.; assembly: GCA_966191635.1. Lineage (GTDB taxonomy): Bacteria > Pseudomonadota > Gammaproteobacteria > Xanthomonadales > Rhodanobacteraceae > Luteibacter. The sequence goes on along the minus strand of CBIGPO010000082.1, from coordinate 6,022 downwards.
AGGCCGATCTGTCGATGCTTACGCATTCGCATCTTCTTGCGTTTTTGCCGCTCCGGCGTGACGTATGGCAGTGGCCCAGACACAGGCTGCCGGGGACGATGAGCCACCAACCGGGGGAATCGTGAATGCGCAATGTCGCTCTGCTTGTATCGTTGTGCGCGATGTCCTCCGGCGTCATGGCCGCCGACGCGCCGCTCACTCCGGCCGTCATCGACGGCACGTTCCAGCGTCTGGGCGGCCAGTTTGTCCAGGCGGGAAAGACGGATGCGCTGTCCATCGCCGTCGTCGACCACGGCAACACGCGCTTCTACAACTTCGGCTCGACATCGCGCGACGCATCCACACCGCCGACGGAGAAGACGGTCTACGAGATCGGCTCGATTACCAAGGTGTTCACGTCGTTGCTGTTCGCCCACGCCATCGTGGATGGCAAAGCCAAGGCGACCGACGATCTGCGCGCCTACCTGCCCGCGCCGTATCCCAACCTCCAGCGCGATGGTGTGCCAGTACGCCTCGTCGACCTTGCGGACACTACCTCGGCGCTGCCCGACAACTTACCCGACTTCACGAAACTTGCGTCGACCACACCGCCGGATAAGTTTCCGTTCGCGGCCACGAAGCAACTCGCCGAGTATGACCGGGTCCGACTGTTCGAAGACCTGAAAACGGCTTCGTTATCGAGCCGTCCAGGTACCGTGCCCAAGCATTCCAACCTCGCCTCTACCCTGCTCGCGATCGTCGTTGAGAAAGCCTATGGACAGAACTTTGCCGCCCTGCTCGATCGCTTCATCGAAAAACCTTTCGGCATGCAGACCGGGCTCGGCAACACCCGCGAAAATCAGCTCGTGACCGGCTACACCGCCAACCACGTCGCCATGCCTGCGCTAAACGCGCCGTCTGTCGTGACCGCCGGTGGGCTGCGCTACAGCGCTCAGGACATGTCGCGATTCCTCATCGCCGAATTGGCAGCGAAGGACCCTGCAATCCGCCTGAGTCAACAACTGGCCTGGGGCGACATCGACGAGGGTGCGACGGCTTTCAACTGGAATATCGATCGTACGATCGACGGTCAACGCCGGCTGCGCGCGTCCGGTGGGACCTTTGGTTTTTCCAGCTACATCGAGCTCTATCCCGATAGCGACTATGGCGTCGTTTTGCTTGCCAATCGCCCGGGACAAACGCAGGCTGAACTGAAGGCGCTCGCCGAGGATGCCCTCATCGATATGCGAGGCAAGCCTGCGGCGCAGGTGGCTCTCGAGGATGCACTGAAGAAAGCGGATTTTAAGGACGCCGCCGGTGTGATCGCGCAAGTAAAGCTCACCTACCCCGGTCTGAGTCTCTCCGAAGAGCGGATCAACAACTGGGGCTATTTGTTGTTGAGGTCGGGTAAGACCGAACAGGCGATCAGCCTGTTCGTCTACAACGCCGACCGCCACGCACAAAGCTGGAACGCCTGGGACAGCCTTGGCGAGGCCTACGAAAAAGCGAATACCCGGGACAAGGCGATCGCCAGCTATCGCCGGTCGCTCAAACTCAATCCGGACAATGCACACGCCTCGCAGCGGCTGAAGCTCATAGCGGGCACCCAGGACTGAGGGCCATCGCCAGCCACGTCGCCACGAGCGCCCGCCCCTCAACAACATCCATGTACTGGATGGGGGCCCGACGACCGTCGGGCCCGGGTACCGGCGTTCGCAGCCAACGACCCAGCCAGCCGAGCGGGTCCACAACGATGGCTCGTTCGACCGACGGTTGCCGGCAAGCCATGACTACGCTGCCGGCAAGCCATGCCATCGCCAACGGGCCCTCGGATTCCTGGGCGCTGAGCCGCTCCTCGTCGGCGATCCGGCGCCGCAGACTGGCGCGGTTGAGGCCGAGGTAGAGCGCCAGGTTGTGATCGGGAATGCGTAGGTCGTGTGCCAACTGCGCGACGAGAGTCGGTAGTAATCCGCGACGTACCCTGTCGATGCGCTCTTCCATCGTGGCCTGGACCACGTCGACGTAAGTCGCGTACGTAACGGTGAGATCGGATGAAACAGCCATGTCGTGTCGCTCCCTGGGAATGTCCAACGCGCAAGGTGACAGGAATGCTGCGCGTGAACTTGAGAATTTCGACCGAACCATCCCGCGTGCCGAAAATACATCGCCGAATACGTGTAGGCACGGGCTGACAGACGAACGTACGAAATACCCTTAACGTGTGCCTCGTCCCATCCCAATGGCCCTCCCCCGGATCATTGGTTTTACGCGGCGCTTCGGCGCCGCTTTTTTTTGGCACGCCCATCAGATCGTGTCAGGATGGACCTAGGAACAGCCGCATTCGGGGATGAGGCATGATCAGGTACAGGGCAAGTCGATACGCGCTCTACGCGGTGCTGGTTGCGGCGCTTCCGGCCGCTTACCTGCTCATCCCTCCGACCGTTCACGAGCAGATACCCGAGCTCGCCGACTTCGCGATGCTCCTTTCCGCCGTACTCGCTTTCGCCTACACGGCTTCCTGCCTGCGCAAGCCGGGCTACGACCGCCGATACATCGTTTGTCTCGCGCTCGGCGTCGGCTGCTGGATCGCCGGTATGGCCTATGCCATCGCTCGCTCAGGAACGAACGAGAACCTCATTTCCACGTACGTGCTGTTCGTGAGCTACGGCGCTCCCCTCCTGTATGCCGCCGTGACGACACCCGACGAGCCTTCGTCGCATGCGCGCCGCCTCGTCGATGGCGTACTCCTCATTCTCCTGCTGGTGCTCTGTTATCTCGGCGTGCGGGATCTCACGGATGCTGACGGGGTCCTCAAGCCCGAAGACATGGGCTGGGTCGTCGTAGCCTTCGACATAGAGAACCTCTTCCTTCTCGGTACCTTTCTCGTCCGGTACCTCACTGCAACGGAGGAAGGCGACCATCGCTTCTTCGGAATCGGAGCGATGTTCCTGGCGCTTTACACACTCTGCGCCGGCATCCACAACCACGGTGAGCTTTATCCGGATGCCCTCGCCCTGCAGCGCATGGCGGATATTGTCCCCACCGTTTCGTTCATGGGCCTGATATGCCTGCTGCATGCGAATGCCATGCCCAGGCCGTTCAAGCCGATTCAGCATCAATGGGCTCGCCTGCTATCGGTAAGCCTTGCTCCTGGGCTCCTGCTAGCTGCGATCTTCGCCCTCAGCCTGGGCATCACCGAGCGACAAGGCATGTTCGGCCGCAGCGTGCTCGCCATGGCCATGCTCGCGTACGTCGTGCGCGTTACCCAGACCCAGTTCTGGTTCGCCCGCACTCGCGATCGCCTCGCCGAAGCACTGTCCAAAGTCGAGCGCGTATCCCTTCTGGACGAGCTGACAGGCATCCCAAACCGGCGCGCCTTCGACCAGGCGCTGGAGGAGCGGACGAAGGAAGCCGTGCGCGAAGGACGCCCGCTCAGCGTGTTGATGATTGATATCGACCACTTCAAGACATTCAACGACACGCTCGGACATCCCGAAGGCGACGTCGCGCTGCGCTCTGTCGCGCGTTTGCTGGCCGGTACGCTGAGGCGTCCGGCAGACTTCATCGCCCGCTACGGTGGCGAAGAGTTCGTCGTTGTCCTTCCGGGTACCGACCAGGAAGGCGCACAGGTGGTGGCAAGACGCATGAATCGAGCCGTCTACGATGCGAAACTCGAGCATATCAATGGCGTCGACAGCCGCGTCACCGTGAGCATTGGCGTCGCTACCCGGGCGCCTGAGCAGGTGCACAGCGTAGTCATGTACGCCGACCGCGCGCTCTACAGCGCCAAGCATGCGGGCCGAAACCGCTTCGTGGCGGCGACGGCCGATCAGGGATCGTGAACCGGATAGCCCCTGACTTCCTTATGGCATCTCAGGCACGTCGCCAATGCTCTCCAGCATGATCGGATCGGCATAGTCCCCAGTTTCGGGGTTTGCCGCCTGCGCGAACGCGATCACACCAAGACAGGTCTCACCCAACCGTACAGCCCGACGCCTTGCCTCGGCTTCCGTCTTGAACGAAAGCGGTGTCATAGCCTCAGTCCTGCCGCGCTTCCCGGCCTTAAAACCCTGCACCACGTAGATCGTTTCCATGCTGTCGCCTTCAGAGTAGGTGGACATCATGCTCCCTTGCTTCCGCAGGCGCTGAGACGATTCCCGGTCGATCAAAATAGAGCTTTCGAAGCTTGACCTGAAGGCCGGGCGTCGCGAGGTACTGGTGCCTGGCGTATTCAAAGCGAGCCGCTATCGCTCCCGCCATGAAGTCAGCAAACTGCAGACCCCGGCACTGCTTGCTGTCGGTGCTGGTCGTATGTAGGACTGTGCTCACGCCAGCTTCGTACCATAGCGTGGTCTGCAGATAATCATGCAGCGAGTTCCCACTCTCGACCTTCACTGACCGATTGTCAGGGATGAAGTGCACACGATCATGTGCCTTCATCTCGTCGATAAGCATCAATTTCAGCATGAAGTTGTAAAGCTTATTCGGATCGCTTCTTAAGTGAGCTGTGACATTGGGCTTGTATACGACGATCGCGTGATAGGAAATGTCCTCGTGCTTTGCAAGTAATAAGGCGGCTTGGCGAACGAACTGGAGGCGTGAGGGCTCGCTGGCATCGATCCACTTCCGCTCTTTCCCGCTCTCCCACCGACTGGCCTTATACATGTTCCGGACTAGCCGCTCGAGGTGGTGACACTTCTCGTCGGGGATGCAGGCCGCGAAGATCGTCAGGTATCGGCTGGATCCCCGCTGCCCGTATGGCGGTTCAAATTTCCACCCTAGGTCACCACTCTCATCCGTGTAGATATACAAACCACAATCCTTTGTCCCGAAAAGCGAAAGGCTCCCATCCGGGAGCCTTTGAAATAAGTGACAGCCCCTGGGACCGACGCGTTTACAACGCGCTTACGACGCCTTCATGGGTATCGCGGTGACCCCAGGACTTACCTGTCGAGCGAAAGTATCTGATTTGGAGCATTCAGCGTCAAGAAGACGCCGGCCTAGGGTCGTGTAAGTGAACCGCCCATTCACGTGGGGCCATAGCCTAGGTCGTCGTTTTCCACCGAAAGCGCGCCCAAAGAAAAAGCGCGAACCGTGAGGTCCGCGCTTTTTAGGAAGACTGGTAGCGGGGGTAGGATTCGAACCTACGACCTTCGGGTTATGAGCCCGACGAGCTGCCAGACTGCTCCACCCCGCATCAGAGCCGCCAAGTGTACCCAGAAATGCGACAAAGGGCCATGACTGGTGGAACCGCTCGTCGAAAAGAGTAGGCTCGGCTCACGTCCAACGCCGCAAAGGGAGAATTGCCTTGTACCGCATGCTCATCGGCTGTTTCGTGTTTGCCAGCGCTGCCAGTTTCGCTGAGGTGCCCCCGGGTGCCACCCGCGCTTCACCACTCAGCTACTTCACAACACACAAGACGTCGGCTGAGTTCGCCGAATGCGTGCTCGATGCGTCACGAGGCGAGTTCCCCGCCAGCTCGGTTGAGCCCAAACAAACGGGCAGGATAATCACCGTCAGCCGCGCACCTTCTGCTGATGCCGCCGCCATCATCGATGTCGAAGACGGCTCAGGCGGCGTTCGCATGGTGACCATGCGCACCGCATCAGGCGCCCAGCCGCTGCGGGATCCCTCGGCGAAGATTGCCCGCAACTGCCAGTAGCGACAGACAAAGAAAAAAGCACGAACCGTGAGGTTCGCGCTTTTTAGGAAGACTGGTAGCGGGGGTAGGATTCGAACCTACGACCTTCGGGTTATGAGCCCGACGAGCTGCCAGACTGCTCCACCCCGCATCAGAGTCAGCAAGTATACGGAGGTGGCCGGATTCTTGCAAGCGATCTGCAACAAAAAATGAACGAAGCGATAAAAAAGGTTCATCGCGGAATCCCGAGGACGCTTAAGGCGTCGCCTCACTCGCTCTGCGATTGCCTGCTACCAGCTCACTCCGAGGCGGGCTCAGACGTAGCGGCGCGGAGCCTTCGGTGCCCTCCCACGTAGCGGCGCAGAGCCTTCGGTGCCCACCCTCGCTGCTCAGACAGTCCTC
>CBIGPO010000081.1:0-9427 GCA_966191635.1 uncultured Luteibacter sp. | reverse complement strand
ACCGAGCGCGGAGGACTGTCTGAGCAGCGAGGGTGGGCACCGAAGGCTCTGCGCCGCGACGTCTCCGACCGCCGAAGGCTCTGCGCCCCTACGTCCGCGCCCGCCGCGGCGTGAGTTGCTAGCAGGCAATCGCAGAGCGAGTGAGTGAGGCGATGCCTTCGGCGTCCCCGGAATTCCGCGATGAACCTTTTTCTTTCCCGTCGCTCCGGGTCACCCTGTAGGGAGGATATCGGGTTCGGGCGTTTCCTCGACTCGCGGCGGGTTGTCCAGAACGGCGCGGGCCAGCTCGATCACGTTGTGCACGCGCAGCTTGGTCATCAGGTTGGCCCGGTGCAGTTCCACAGTCTTCGGACTGATGCTGAGCTCACTGGCGATGACCTTGTTGAGTTTGCCGCTCATGATCCCGTCGAGGACCTGCGACTCGCGGCGCGTCAGTCCGACATCGGGCCGTAGCGAGGCGAAGGTGCTGGCCGCCGGCTCGTCGCTGGTCGGTTCGTTACCAGGCAGAGGCATCAGGAACACGGCTTCGAAGGCCGTCGAATGCACGTCGATGGCCTGCCGGGTCATGCGGAATCGCCGGGCGGGTGTTTGCCTGTCGCGAAAAATGACCTCCCCCGAGTCGCCGCTGGGTTCCAGGTGGCTGTCGACCCAGGCGGGCCCGGCGCGACCTCGACCGATGCCGAATTCGCCCAGAAAGGCTCCGTTGACCATGACTACCCGCCCGCTGTCACGCTGCCAGACCGCGCAGGGCCAGGGTAGAGCGGCGAACACTTCCTCGGACAGTGCGCACATGTGCGTACTGTCGGGCAAACCACGTCCAAGGCTCATTAAGCCTCCCGGTTGATGTGGCCTGCGGAGCCCCCCGGCTCCGCGCTTGTTGTTACCAATGCAACTGTTATCCCATGAAAGCGGCAGGATCATGGGCGTCATCGGTAAAAATGCGAACCCCGTCGTGAAGAGCTTCTTGACGGAAATCGTTTACGTAACTGTCCGTTACAATAAGCGGTCACTCCTTCAATCCGGTTCCCATGCGCATCTTCAAGACATTCAATATCGAGGCGGCTCACCGGCTGCCGAATGTGCCCGAAGGGCACAAGTGCGCGCGGCTGCATGGGCATTCGTTCCGCGTGGAGTTGCACGTGGAAGGGCCGACCGATCCCGTGTTCGGCTGGGTGATGGACTTCGGCGACCTCAAGGCGCGTTTCCAGCCTCTCTACGATCGTCTCGACCATCATTACCTCAACGACATCGAAGGTCTGGACAACCCCACCAGCGAAAACCTCGCCCGCTGGATCTTCGAGCACCTTCGCGTCGACGTGCCTGGCCTGGCCAGGGTCGTGGTGCATGAAACCTGCACGTCGGGAGCGGAGTTTTCCGCCGACATGACGTGACCATGGATTGATACAAAAGACAAAAGCTGCCTACGCAGGAATTCGTGGTTGCCGCGTTGCAGCAGACGGGTCTACACTCCGGCACCTCCCCGTTCCCCAACGGTCGTCTCGATGTCTCACGCAAGCGGTTATGCCGATTTCGCCCGTTTCGTCGAACAGGCCGCCGCCGCGCAGGCACTGGCCTGGCGCGGTATGGAGCGAGTCGCCGATTTGCACCTCCAGGCTATGGAAGGTCACGCCCGCGCGGCAACCGGCCTGATGGCGGACGCCATGTCGGCGACGGACGCGAACGCCATGCGCACGCTGATGGCCCGCGGTGGCGATTTGCAACGTGAAGGCATGGAACGCGCGGCATCCGCCGCGGGCGATATCTTCGATGTGGCCGTGGAGACGGCCACATCGCTCGGCGCGCTGGCAGGTCAGCCCGCCCGGGCCTGACCTGCCGCGCCTCCCTCGCCAACGACGCGACGGATGTCGCGCCGGCGGGTGGTTATGGCCTTTCTTCGCTTGTCCCGTTGTTTACGGCACTGGTATACTTTTCCAGATTAAACCGTGGCCCGTTGAACCATCTGGTGCCGCCTTCGAGCGAAACCACGGGAGCCTCGCGTTGCTCAACAGTCTTGCAGCCGGTCGTCATCTCGCCATGCGCGTCGTTTTCGCGCAGCTGATGGTGGCCGTCATTGCCGGACTGGCATTTCTCCTGCAGGGGCGTCCGGCCGGTCTGGCTGCCTTTGCGGGTGCCCTGATCGTCGCTATCGCCACCGCGCTGCTCGCTGCGCGGGCGTTTAGTGCGCTGGGAGGTGCAGGGGCAACGTTCGTCCGCTTTCTCGTGGGCATGATCCTTCGCTGGATCGTACTCATTGGTGGACTGGCGCTCATTCTGGTTCAGTGGAAGCTGCCACCCTTGCCCGCGCTAGCGGGCCTGGTGGCGGCCTTCGCGGTCAATGTATTTGCATTCAGATTCAAGGGTTGAGGCATGGCGAGCGAACCGCAAGGCGGTCTGACCGAATACATCCAGCACCACCTGGGCCACATGACGGTGAATTTCAGCACCGACCATGGCGCGTTCTGGAACCTGCGCGTCGACTCCCTGGTGGTGTCGTTCGTGCTTGGCGCTGCATTCTGCCTGTGGTTCTGGCTGTATGCCCGCAAGGCCACCTCCGGCGTACCGTCGAAGGGCCAGGCGCTGGTCGAGCTGGCCATCGAATTCGTCGACACCCAGGTGAAGGACACCTTCCACGGCGACCGTCGCACGGTCACGCCGCTGGCCCTGTCCATCTTCATGTGGGTGTTCTTCATGAATGCGATGGATCTGCTCCCGGTGGATCTCGCCGGCTGGCTGGTGCATACATTCGCCGGTACCGAAGTCGCAGAGCACACCAAGTTCCGCATGGTGCCGACTGCCGACATCAACACCACCGTCGGCCTGTCGCTCGCCGTGATCCTCATCGTGATCGGCCATGGCATCAAGGCCAAGGGCGGCTTCGGTTACGGCAAGGAAATGCTGACCGCACCGTTCCACGCCGAAAGCACCTTCGCGAAGATCGTGCTGCTTATTCCCAATCTGCTTCTTAACGTCGTCGAGACTCTGTCGAAGCCCGTGTCGCTCGCGATGCGACTGTTCGGCAACATGTACGGTGGCGAATTGGTGTTCATGCTGATCGCCGGCCTGATGGTGAGCTGGATCGGCTTCGTGCCTGGCGTCGTGTTCAACACGGCGTGGGCGATCTTCCACATCCTGATCATCGCCCTCCAGGCGTTCATCTTCATGATGCTGACGATCGTCTACATCGCCACGGCGCGGGAACATCACTAACTCACCGCACCGACGTTAGTACCTGTCCATTTTAGTTTCGTTTCACACCACCCTTTAAGAAATCCCAGGAGAACACCATGGAACTCGCCTCGCTCTTCGCCCACGTCCAGGGCATGACCGCTATCGCCATCGGCGTCATCATCGGCCTCGGCGCGCTCGGTGCGTGTCTCGGTATCGCCATCATGGGCTCGAAGTTCCTCGAGTCGGCCGCCCGTCAGCCGGAACTGGTTCCGCTGCTCCAGGGTCGTATGTTCCTGCTCGCCGGCCTGATCGACGCGGCGTTCATCATCGGCCTGGCGATCGCCCTGCTGCTCGCTTTCTCGAACCCGCTGATCAACGTTCTGCGCACCGCTTCCGGCGGCTAAGCAAATGTTCGTCTTGTCGTCGTGGCGTAACCCGCCACGGCGACCGTCAGTACCCCAGCGTTCGGAGTCTTTGGAGAGATCATGGAAATTAACATGACCTTCCTGGGCCAGATGATCTCTTTTGCGATCCTGGTCTGGTTCACCACCAAGTTCATCTGGCCCCAGCTCAATGGTGCCATCGAAGAACGCCAAAAGAAGGTGGCCGAAGGGCTCGCCGCGGCAGAGCGTGCTCGTGCCGAGCTGAAGGATGCCGACGCCAAGGTCGCTGTCGAGATCAAACAGGCTCGCCTCCAGGCGACCGAGATCATCGACAAGGCCCAGCAGCAGGCCAATCAGCTTCTCGAGAAGGCCCGCGCCGAAGCTACCGGTGAGATCAACCGTCTGAAGGCCCAGGCCCAGGACGAAATCGCCTCGATGGCCCAGCGTGCCCGTGAACAGCTTCGCGAACAGGTCGGTGCTCTCGCCGTGCGTGGCGCGGAGAAGATCGTGCAGCGTGAAATCGATCCGGCGGCCCACAAGGCGCTGCTCGACCAACTCGCCGCCGAGATCTGATCATGGCCCAGGCGCTCACCCTTGCCCGTCCTTACGCACGCGCCGCATTCGAAGTGGCGCATGCGTCGGGTTCGCTCGCCGACTGGTCCCATGCGCTGAACTTCGCGGCCGTGGTTGCGGCGGATCCTCGCGTCGCGGGTCTGTACAGCGATCCGCGCGTGCTGCCGGCCCAGCTGGTTGCCCTGCACCTGCCCGTAGGCATGGCTACCGATGCGCCGTTCGCCAACTTCCTCGCGGAGCTGGCCGAGAACGGCCGCATGGTGCTCTTGCCGGAAATCGCGGAGCTCTACGACAACTACAAGCGTGAGTCGGAGCAGACCCTGAAGGTCAAGGTCACGAGCGCGCTGGATATCGACACAGCGCAGGCGGACCTGCTGCGCGCCTCGCTGAAGCGCCGCTTCAAGCGCGAGATCGAACTGGATACGCACGTCGATCCGGCATTGCTCGGTGGTGTCGTCATCGACACCGGCGAGCAGGTCATCGACGGTTCCGCGCGCGGCCGCCTCCAGCGGCTCGCCAGCGCGCTGACGCACTGATACGAGATAAGGAACAGACCATGTCCAGCACCACACTGAATCCGTCCGAGATCAGCGAGCTGATCAAGACCCGCATCGAGCAGTTCAAGCTCGGCGCCGAGGCACGCAACGAAGGCACGATCATCAGCGTGTCCGACGGCATCGTTCGCATCCACGGCCTGGCCGACGTGATGCAGGGCGAAATGATCGAACTGCCGAACAACACGTTCGCCCTCGCGCTGAACCTCGAGCGCGACTCGGTCGGCGCCGTGGTCCTCGGTGAGTACCAGCACCTGCGCGAAGGCGATGCCGCCAAGACCACCGGCCGCATCCTCGAAGTGCCGGTCGGCCCGGGCCTGCTCGGTCGCGTCGTCGACGCGCTGGGTAACCCGATCGACGGCAAGGGCCCGATCGACGCCGTGGGCACCAGCCCGGTCGAGAAAGTCGCGCCGGGCGTCATCTGGCGTCAGTCGGTCGACCAGCCGATGCAGACGGGCTACAAGTCCATCGACTCGATGATCCCGATCGGCCGCGGCCAGCGTGAGCTGATCATCGGCGACCGCCAGACGGGCAAGACCGCCGTCGCGATCGACGCCATCATCAACCAGAAGCACTCGGGCATTAAGTGCATCTACGTGGCTATCGGCCAGAAGCGCAGCTCGATCGCCAACGTCGTGCGCAAGCTCGAAGAGAACGGCGCGCTGGCCAACACCATCGTCGTCGTCGCTTCGGCGTCCGAAGCCGCTGCCCTGCAGTACGTCGCGCCGTATTCCGGTTGCGCCATGGGCGAGTACTTCCGTGACATCGGCGAAGACGCGCTCATCGTGTACGACGACCTCTCCAAGCAGGCCGTCGCTTACCGCCAGATCTCGCTGCTGCTCAAGCGTCCGCCGGGCCGCGAAGCCTATCCGGGTGACGTCTTCTATCTTCACTCGCGTCTGCTCGAGCGCGCTTCGCGCGTCAGCGCCGAATACGTCGAGAAAATGACCGACGGCAAGGTGAAGGGCAAGACCGGTTCGCTCACCGCGCTGCCGATCATCGAGACCCAGGCGGGTGACGTTTCGGCCTTCGTCCCGACCAACGTGATCTCGATCACCGACGGCCAGATCTTCCTCGAGACCGATCTGTTCAACGCCGGTATCCGTCCGCCCGTGAACGCCGGTATCTCGGTGTCGCGCGTCGGTGGCGCCGCCCAGACCAAGATCATCAAGAAGCTCTCCGGTGGCGTGAAGCTCGCCCTCGCGCAGTACCGTGAACTGGCGGCTTTCGCGCAGTTCGCCTCGGACCTCGATGCAGCCACGCGCGCGCAGCTGGACCGCGGTCAGCGCGTGACCGAACTGATGAAGCAGCCGCAGTACTCGCCGCTGTCGATCGCCGAACTCGGTGTTTCCGTGTTCGCCGCCGAGAAGGGTTATCTCGACGACCTGCCGATCAACAAGGTGCTGCCGTTCGAGAAGGGCCTGCATGCCTTCTTCCGCCAGAACCACGCCGAGCTGATGGCCAAGATCGACGAAACCGGCGACTGGGACAAGGACATCGAGGCGACCTTCAAGTCGGCGACGGACGAGTTCAAGAAGACCGGTAGCTGGTAAGAGCGAGACACGCGGAGCGGGCGACATCGCCCGCTCCGTGGAACACCTGGCGTCACCCTTTACAGACGAGTAAGCCATGGCAAGCGGCCGCGAAATCAAAACCAAGATCAAGAGCACGCAGAACATGCGCAAGGTGACGCGTGCGCTCGAAATGGTCTCGGCGTCGAAGATCCGCAAGGCGCAGGACCTGATGAAGGCCTCGCGTCCCTATGCGCGCCTGATGCGCAAGGTGATCGCGCACGTCGCCCAGGCCAGCACGGACTTCGTGCACCCGTTCCTCACCGAGCGCGAGAACGTCGCGCGCGTCGGCTTTATCGTGGTCTCGACGGACCGCGGCCTCGCCGGCGGCCTCAACTCCAACCTGTTCCGCCGCACGCTCACGTCCATTCGCGAGTGGCAGGGCAAGGGCGCCGAGATCGACGTGGTTGCCGTCGGCCAGAAGGCCGTCAGTTTCTTCCGTCGCATCAAGGGCGTGAACCTGATCGGCACCGCGACCCACCTGGGTGAGAAGCCGAAGCTCGAAGACCTTATCGGCGTGATCAAGGTCGTCCTCGACGCGTACTCCGATAACAAGCTCGACCGTGTGTTCCTGGTCTACAACGACTTCGTGAACACCATCGTGCAGAAGCCGACCATCGAGGCCCTGCTGCCGGTGTCGCTGGTTGCGGCTGAACTGGAAAACGCCGAAGGCAAGGCATCCGAAGGCGTGAAGGTCGAGCAGACCCACGACTGGGATTACATCTACGAACCCGACGCGCGAACGGTGCTCGAACACCTGATGACGCGCTACATCGAGTCCGTGGTGTACCAGGCCGCGCTGGAAAACCTCGCCAGCGAACATGCTGCGCGCATGGTCGCCATGAAGGCAGCGTCGGACAACGCCAACAAGGTCATCGGCGAACTGACGCTGGTCTACAACAAGGCACGTCAGGCGGCGATTACCCAAGAAATCTCGGAAATCGTCGGCGGCGCCGCCGCGGTCTGACCGAAACCCCAAAGCGATGGCGACGCATCATGCGGCGCCGAAACAGAACCTTACGAAGATTCATCCGGAGCATTCCATGAGCCAGGGCAAAGTTGTTCAGATCATCGGCGCGGTCGTCGACGTCGAATTCGCGCGCGACCAGGTGCCGGAGATTTACGACGCACTGAAGGTCGATGGCACCGAGATCACCCTCGAAGTGCAGCAGCAGCTCGGTGACGGCATCGTGCGCACCATCGCGCTTGGTTCCACCGACGGCCTGCGTCGCAACCTGATCGCCCGCAACACCGGCGAAGGCATCAAGGTGCCGGTCGGCAAGGCCACGCTCGGCCGCATCATGGACGTGCTCGGTCGTCCGATCGACGAAGCCGGCCCGATTGGCGAGACCGAGCAGTGGGTCATCCACCGCGAAGCCCCGGCCTACGACGAGCAGGCTGCTGGCAACGAACTGCTTGAAACCGGCATCAAGGTCATCGACCTGATGTGCCCGTTCGCCAAGGGCGGCAAGGTCGGCCTGTTCGGCGGCGCCGGCGTCGGCAAGACGGTCAACATGATGGAGCTCATCAACAATATCGCCAAGGCGCACTCGGGTCTGTCCGTGTTCGCCGGCGTGGGTGAGCGTACTCGTGAAGGTAACGACTTCTATCACGAGATGAAGGACTCCAACGTCCTCGACAAGGTCGCGATGGTCTACGGCCAGATGAACGAGCCGCCGGGCAATCGTCTGCGCGTCGCGCTGACCGGCCTGACCATGGCCGAGTACTTCCGTGACGAGAAGGACGAGACCGGCAAGGGCAAGGACGTGCTGCTCTTCGTCGACAACATCTACCGCTACACGCTGGCCGGTACCGAAGTGTCCGCGCTGCTCGGCCGTATGCCGTCGGCCGTGGGTTACCAGCCGACGCTGGCCGAGGAAATGGGCGTCCTGCAGGAGCGCATCACCTCGACCAAGACTGGCTCGATCACCTCGATCCAGGCCGTCTACGTGCCCGCGGATGACCTTACCGATCCGTCCCCGGCGACCACGTTCGCGCATCTCGACGCCACGGTTACGCTGAGCCGCGATATCGCCTCGCTGGGTATCTACCCGGCCGTCGATCCGCTTGCCTCCAGCAGCCGTCAGCTCGACGCCGCGGTGATCGGCCAGGAGCATTACGACATCGCTCGTCGCGTGCAGGGCACCCTGCAGCGCTACAAGGAGCTGAAGGACATCATCGCCATCCTCGGCATGGACGAGCTGTCCCCGGAAGACAAGGCCTCGGTGTCGCGCGCCCGCAAGATCGAGCGTTTCTTCTCGCAGCCGTTCCACGTGGCCGAAGTCTTCACCGGCTCGCCGGGCAAGTACGTCGCGCTGAAGGAAACGATCCGCGGCTTCAAGATGATCCTCGACGGCGAGCTCGATTATCTGCCGGAGCAGGCCTTCTACATGGTCGGCGGCATCGACGAAGCCATCAAGAAGGGCGAGGAAATGGGTGCGAAGAAGGCCGCGTAAGCGCCTTCTTCCCCCACTCCTTACCTAGGAAGACAAGCCCATGACCCACACCATTCGCGTCGACATCGTCAGCGCCGAAGCCGAGATCTACTCCGGCGAAGCCACGCTCGTGGTCGCCACCGGTGAGCTTGGCGAGCTGGGCATCGCGCCGCGTCATGCGCCGCTGATCACCCGCCTCAAGCCAGGCCACGTGGACGTGGTGGCCGCCAATGGCGAGCGCCAGCAGTTCTACGTCTCCGGCGGCATCCTCGAGGTGCAGCCGCAGGTGGTGACGATTCTCGCCGACACGGCCGCCCGTGCAGCCGACCTTGACGAGGCCGCTGCCCTGAAGGCCAAGGACGAGGCAGAAGCCGCCCTGGCCAACCGCGGCGAGACGCTGGACGTCGCCGAAGCCCAGGCCAAGCTGGCCGAGGCCCTAGCCCAGCTCCAGGCCCTCGAGCGCATGCGCAAGACCCTGAAGCACTAACAGCGAGCCCCTGTAGGAGCCGCTTCAGCGGCGATGCTCTTCAATGAAAGGCCGGCGGCTCATAGCGCCGGCCTTTTTTGTTCTTCGCAAAATGAAGGTGGGCGGGCTCGCCTTCGGCCTCGCGCTTACGCACGCGCTCGCGGTGCGGCGCAAGAGCCGGCGGGTGCCACCCTCGGGGCCACGACTGCGGCGACCCGCTGAGGAAGGGCCGCCCAACGCGGCCGTTTATCTATTGCCCTGCGGGCCGGGTCGGGCT
>CBIGPO010000080.1:0-10387 GCA_966191635.1 uncultured Luteibacter sp. | reverse complement strand
GCACCTTGTGGCACATCTCGCGGATGATCTTCGCGCGCGGATCGAAGTTCTTGTACACGCGGTGACCGAAGCCCATCAGACGGAAGGAATCGTTCTTGTCCTTCGCGCGCTTCACGGCGGTCTCGACCTTGTCGGCGGTACCGATCTCTCCGAGCTGCTTGAGCACGGCTTCGTTCGCGCCACCGTGCGCCGGACCCCAGAGCGCGGTGATGCCAGCGGCGATCGACGCGTACGGATTCGCACCGGTCGAACCGACCAGGCGTACCGTGGAGGTCGACGCATTCTGCTCGTGGTCGGCATGCAGGATGAACAGCAGGTCGAGTGCCTTGGCGACGACCGGGTTCAGTTCCAGCGGTTCGCTCGGCACTTCGAACATCATGTGCAGGAAACGCGTGACGTACTCGAGGTTGTTGCGCGGATAACGCGTCGGCCAGCCGATCGAGTGACGGTAGATGGCGGCAGAAATCGTCGGCATCTTCGCGATGAGGCGGATGGCGGCGAGCTTGCGGTCTTCCGGGTTATCGACGTCGAGCTTGTCGTGATAGAACGCCGACAGCGAGGCGATCGAGCCGGCCAGCATGGCCATCGGGTGCGCGTCGTGGTTGAAACCACGCAGGAAGAACTTGAGATTCTCATGCATCATCGAGTGATGCGTGATGTCGTGCTCGAACTTCGCGAACTCAGTCTTGTTCGGCAGCTCGCCGTTGAGCAGCAGGTACGAAGTTTCGAGGAAGGTGGACTTCTCGGCGAGCTGCTCGATCGGATAGCCGCGGTACAGCAGGACGCCCTTGTCGCCATCGATATAGGTGATGGCGCTCTTGGTGCTGGCGGTGCTGCCGTAACCCGGATCGTAGGTGAAGTAACCGGTGTCCTTGTACAGCGTGCCGATGTCGACGCACTCGGCGCCGAGCGTGCCGCCGATGACCGGCAGTTCGCTCACGGGCTTGTTGGATTCATCGACCAATTTGACGGTTTTGGCGTCGGACACGGCGAGCTCCTCTTTCTCTCTGTTCCCGTTCCGCCAGGGGCTGGCGAAACGTAGCGATGTTGGGAAAAACGACCCCGGGGGAGAGGTGTCGTACCGGCCGCCGCGTGCGGCCGAAGTTCCCCATTATCGCACACAGGCTATTCAAACGTCCGTTGGCCAGCATCCAAATCGCACACGCAAAAAGACACGGGGCAAGCCGTGGGCTCGCCCCGTGTCTGTCTATCCTCGCGAAACGCCACCCCGCAGGCGGCGCGCGGATCGAACCGTTTTACTTCTGACCGTAGCGCTGACGGAACTTGTCGACGCGACCGCCGACGTCCAGCGTCTTCTGCTTGCCGGTGTAGAACGGGTGGGAGTGGCTCGAAATATCGAGCTTGATCACCGGGTACTCGTTACCGTCTTCCCACTTGACCGTTTCCTTGCTGGACATGGTCGAACGCGTGAGGAACGCGAAATCGGACGACAGGTCCTGGAAAACGACGTGCTGGTACTTCGGGTGGATATTCTCTTTCATGTCGTGACTCTGAAGAATTAGCGGGGTGAAAAGAGCGGCATTGTAACCAGCGGGGTTCCGGACATCAAGTCTGGGCCTTGTGGGCCCCTTGTAGAGCCGATTCATCGGCGATCCCACGGCAACGGGCCAGGATAAGGCTAGGCGACGCCAAGCGCCCGGGAGATCAGTTCACCGAACCGATCCTGGTCCACTTCCAGCACGATACGGGCGTTCGGCTTCCCGCCGAGCCGGCCATGCCAATCCACCACGGTGGCGCCGCGGGTAAGCCGGCCGTCCAGTTCGATGGCCACGTGGCGCGTCTCGGCGCGGGTCACCATGCCCGGATCCAGTGCCACGGCCATGGCAAGCGCGTCAGCGGCGATGAAACCGGTGCGCTCGTGCTCGGCGTTGAAGCGGCGCGCCGTGGCGAAGATTTTCTCGAAGAAGACAGCCCGGGCATCGCCTGCCGCGACCCACCCTTCGTAGGTCTCGTCCGGAAAGGCGTGGCGGACCGTCGCTTCCCAGTCGACCAGGTCGAACGTATCGAAGGCCTCGAAGACCACGTGCGCGGCCTCCGGGTCGAAACCGATGTTGAACTCGGCCGGGATCTTGCCCGTATTCCCATGCCCGGTCACCGCACCACCCATGACGACGAGGCGCTTCACGCGCTGCGGCAGCGTGGGATCGAACCGGACCGCCAGGGCGAGATTGGTCAGCGGACCGAGGGCGACCAGGGTCAGCTCGCCCGGACGCTCACGCGTCAGCCGGATGAGCGCCAGCGCCGCGTGCTCGGCTTCGACCGGATGCGTCGGCTCCGCGAAACCCACGTCGCCAAAACCGTCGGCCCCGTGGACGAAAGCCGCATCCTCATCCGGTGCACGCACCAGGGGCGAGGGACAGCCACCGAACACGGGTGTGCCCGCACCGATCAACTCGACCAGCGTGCGCGCATTGCGAACCGTATGACCCAGTCCGACGTTACCGGCGGCAACAGTGAGCGCGGTTACGTCAGCGTGCTCGTGCGCCATGAGGATGGCGAGCGCATCGTCCACGCCGGGGTCGGTGTCGATCAACAACGAGGGTCGGGTCATCGCAGGTCAGATCCGTGAACGGCCGGACAGCATAGCGCCGGTCGCCCGGTTCAGACAGCCTGCGAGGACGCGGCGTCCACACCTTCGAGATCGAAACCCAGCTCCCGCGCCACCTGGCTCACGCCCGCGCAGGCGGCATCGAGGGCTGGGGTGCGCTGGGCGATACGCGATCGCAGGTCCAGCGTACAGGCCAGGCCCATCTGCAAGAGGTCGGCATGCGCGACATGCAGCGTGTCGGCCTGGGCCTGGGTGAACAGGCCCGCCGATCGCAACGCATCGATCAGTGTGCTGCTCGCCGTCGTGTCGAGGAGCGCCGGATGCGCAGCCGCGTGCGCCAGCACCAGGCCCTGCAGCAGGAACTCGATGTCGATGAGGGCGCCAACGCCCTGTTTGAGATCGAGGCGCGCGGCATCGGATCGATCACGCTCAGCGCGCCAGCGCCGGCGCATCGCACTGACATCGGCAATCACCCGCACCGCGTCGCGCGGGGCGGAAAGGATCTCGCGACGGATATCGGTGAGCACGCCGCCCAGCCGCACATCGCCGGCCACCGGCCGCGCGCGTAACAAAGCCTGATGCTCCCAGGTCCAGGCACGGTCACGCTGATACGCCTCGAAGGCATCGGCGCTGGCGACGAGCAGGCCTTTCGAGCCGTCGGGTCGCAAGCGGGTGTCGACGTCATACAGCTTGCCGGCATGCGTCTGCGCACTCAGCCAGTGCATCACACGCTGGGCAAGACGCTGGTACCAGCGCGTCCCGTCGACCGATCGCGCACCATCGCTCATCGCATTGGCGAGCTTGCCGTCATAGACAAAGACGAGGTCGAGGTCCGACGCGAAGCCCAGCTCCTCACCGCCCAGGCTGCCGTAACCCAACACGGCGAAACCACCGCCATCGCCGGGCAGCCGTCCGTGCTGCGCGGTCAGCTCGCGCGTCGCCAGCGCGAGCACAGCGGCGACCACCGCCTCGGCAAGGCCGGCAAGGCGCCGCGAGGTGGCAGGAGCATCGGCGCGCCCGTCGTTGAACGCCAGGCCGAGACGGAACGCGATGCTGGAGCGAAACTCGTTGAGGCGCTCGAGCTCACGCTCCGCATCACGCTCATCCAGCGTACCCAGGGTGCGTGCGATCTCGGCGGAAATATCGGCGCGTTTCAGCGGAAGCTGGTCGATGCGCGGATCAAGCACGTCGTCCAGCAACAAGGGCTGGGCGATCACGCGCTCCGCCAGGAAGGCGCTGTCAGAGAACACACCGGCGACGCGGCGACGCGCGTTCGGCTGCTCGTCCAGCAGCGCGAGGTACGAGGATCGCCTTGCCACGGCCTGCACCAGGCGCACCATGCGCAACAGGCTCGCGGACGGCGAGGCGCTCACGCGCGCGGCGCCGATGAGTTGTGGCATCAGCCGTTCGAGGCGCTCGCCGGAACGGGCGGACATGGAGCGCACGGCGGCGGCCTGCGGAAGTTTCGTCAGCTGCTCCGCGGCATCGGCACCCGCGGCGAAACCCGAGGCCTCCAACGTCGCCGCGTTAAGCGAGCCATCGCGTGCCGCCGTCCACAACTCGATGTCGGCGACTGGCGCCGTCGCGGTCTGCCCGGCCTCCGGCACGAGAACGGCGGCGAACTCCGCGGACACGGCGGCGCGATGCGCGGCCAGTTCCACGGCCAGGGCATCCCACGACGGATAGTCCAGGCCCAGCGCCAGCCTTTCGCGTGAAAGCTCGTCATCGGGAATGTCGTGCGTCTGTGCATCGCGCAGCATCTGCACGCGATTTTCCAGGCGACGCAGAAACAGGTAGGCCGCACGAAGACGCTTGGCGCGAGCGGTCGGAATATACCCGCGCGCCTCACACGCGCGCAGCGCCGGCAGCAACCCACGCACACGCAAGGCGGGATCGCGACCACCACGGATCATCTGGGTCAGCTGGACCACGAACTCGACCTCGCGAATGCCGCCGGGGCCGAGTTTGAGGTTGCCGGCAAGATCCTTGCGCGCCACCTCGGCGTCGATGAGCGACTTCATCTCTCGCAAGCCTGCGAAGGCCGTGTAATCGAGGTAGCGCCGGTAGACGAAGGGACGCAGCATGTCCTGCAGCTCGCGCCCGGCGGTGCGATCGCCGGCGACAGGGCGCGCCTTGATCCATGCATAGCGTTCCCAGTCGCGACCTTCGCGCTGGTAATACTGCTCCATGGCCGCGAACGGCAGCGCAAGACGGCCGGCATTGCCGAACGGACGCAGACGCAGGTCCACGCGCGCACAGATGCCGTCTACCGTTGGCTCCGCAAGAAGCCGCACCAGCTGGCGTGCCTCGCGAATGAAGTACTCGCCGTTGTCGAGCGATCGCGTGCCGTCGGTATCGCCAGCGGATGCGTAGGCGAGGATCAGATCGATATCCGACGAGAAATTCAGTTCATTGCCACCGAGCTTGCCGAAGCCAACCACCACCATGCGCTGCTCGGTGCCGGCGCTGTCGCGCGGACGACCGAAGCGGGCGTGCAGCGAGTTCTCGGACCAGCGCAAGGCAGCACTGAGCAAGGTCTCGTACAGTGCGCTGGTCGACGCCAGCGTTTCGTCGATGTCGTCGAGCCCGTTCACATCGCGAAACACGAGGCGAACGGCCTCGGCATGACGAAAACGACGGAGCGTAGTCATGCAGCGGTCTTCATCGGCCGAGAGGTCCAGCAGGCCACTGCGTGTCGCCGCGTCTGCGCTGGCGCGGAGCCGTTCGAGACCGGCCGGGGCAAGCAGCTCCGGTTGACGGCGGAAGACGTCGAAAGCGAAGTCGGAGGCCAGCAGCGTACGACGGATACGTTCGGCCACGCCCGCGTCGTCGTGAACGGGGATGCGGGCAGCCCGGCACGCCGCCATGACATCCGCATAACGATGGTCGATGAGTGCGCGTAGTTCTGGGCTTTCGCGCGGAGCCGGCGTGGAGGCATTCATGAGGGCACCATTGTGCCTGAAGCGTCAACTTGCGAAGAATCGTAGAAAAAACCGGCTCTGCCCGCTGACAACCGATTCATGTCCGTTCCGTTACAGTCTTTACCCCCACCGGGACTGGACGCGGAAGTCGGCTTATATGGCGAACGAATCGAAAACCTGGCGTGACCGTGCGGGACGCATTGCGCTCCCGCTCGTTACGGCGCTGATGTTCGTCCTCCTCACGGGACTCATCGACGGTAACCCCGGCGTGGGCGCGGACCAGTGGATGGCCCGCCCAGGTCACCTGATCGCCAACGCCATGCCCGGCCTGATGCTGGCCACCCTCCTGATCACACTCACACGGCGCACCTGGCTCTCCTTCGGCATCGCGTTCCTTGTCCAGGGCATCGTATTCGCGGTAAGCGCGATCAAGATGAAAAATCTGGGTACGCCACTGTTGCCGGCGGACTTCGGTCTGGTCGGACAACTGAGCAATGGCGGCCTGGCCCTGCTTTCGGGATACCTGCCGCGCGCCATCGCCCCTTACCTGGCCATTGTGGCGTTGATCGCCGTCGTGGTCCTGCTCGTGCGTTTCGAGCCTCCCGTCTTCGCTCGCCGCACCTACGGGCGTCGGATCATCGCCTGCTTCGCCGTCGGCACCCTCTTCGTCACTCTTTTCGCGGGCACGCCGGGCTGGGCGAAGATCTACAACGGCCAGCGCCTGGGCATGATGCCCTGGTCGCCGTCGGAGAACGCCGGATACAACGGCGTCGTGTCCAATCTCATGCAGTTCCACCTGCAAGCCTCGCGCAACAAGCCCAAGGACGATCCCAAGGCCGCGCTCCAGCTCATCGGCGACACCGACGCCGCCTTGCGCGAGCACATGGCCGAAGCGGCGCAGCATACGAGGCAGCCACCGGACATCGTGATCATTCAGAGCGAATCGTTCTTCGATCCGTCCTCGGTCAACGGCTACGACGAGGATCTCGCGCCCAACCTGCACCGTCTCACGCAGGAAGGCAGCGGTGGCGGCCTGCATGTGCCCACCTTCGGCGGCGGCACCATCCGCACCGAATTCGAAGTGCTCACAGGCCTCTCGCTGCGTTACTTCGGCAACATGCGCTACCCCTACCTGGACCTGCACAACCAGGTGGTGCCCAGCATGGTTCGTGCACTGCGTTCGCATGGCTACGAAACCGTGGCCCTGCACGGACACAACCCTAACTTCTGGAACCGCCCGACGGCGTTCAAGGCCATCGGTTTCGATCGCTTCGTCTCGCGCGCAGGCTTCCCTGCGAATGCGAAAAACGACGGCACCTACATGGCCGACAGTGCCATGACGGATGAGATCATGGCGCAACTGCCGGACGCCGGCCCGTCGCGCCTCATCTTCGCGATCAGTATCGAAGCGCATGGACCCTACGATGGCTCCGACAACACGAATGTCGCGGAGCGCGATGCCATTCCCGTCCCGGCCGGCGTCGAGGGCAAGGACAAGCTGGAATGGCAGAACTACGCCTATCACATGCACCACGCGGACGCCGAACTCGGCCGCCTCGCCGCCCTTCTCGCCAAACGTGAGCGCCCGACCATACTGCTGTTCTACGGCGACCATCTTCCGGCACTGACCAACACCTATAACCGCGCGGGTTTCCGCAACGGCCAGTCGTTCGACACGCAGATGGTGCCGTGGGTGCTGGTGGATGCGCACAACGACGGCCCACCGCCGGTACACGGCGACATGGCGTCCTGGATGCTTCCAGGCCTCGTACTGGAGCGCGCAGGCATCCATGACGATGCGTACTTCGCCCTCACCCAGGTCCTCGGCAGCCAGCTCGCCTCGCTGACCCGCTCGCCGGACGCCAACGCCGCGCCGGAAGACGCGACCACAAAGCAGACCGACGCCGCCATGGGCAACATCGCCCTGCTCCGCCTCAAGAACAAGCTCGACCCGCTCCTCGCCCGCTATGCGCTACCCGATGCCGGCATTGATGTTGCACGCCAGCCAGGCGACGCCGAGCACGAAGCGGAGTCCGGCGCGGGACAATAACGTATTCCCCAGCGCGCGCTCGTAGGAGCCGCTTCAGCGGCGAGCCCCCTCACCATGGTGCATGCGAATGAGACATTGAACCGATCAGGCGAGCGATAACTAATGTGTGCCGGCCGAGGCAAACACCGAGGCGCAGTCTGAGGGTGCTGCCTGGTCGTCGCCACGGTAGCTATAGGGCTCCAGGTTCTCGTCAGTCACGAACCGGACAATGGGAATCACCTTGCCCGTGACTGCGAGGTAACGGCACTGGATGTATCGCGCTCCCTTCCGTCCGATGTCTACATCCTCGCCCTCGGTGTAGAAGATGGCCGCCATCGGTAGCTTGGCTGCGTCCTGACTCGTCCAGGTCCCGATCATCTGCTCAGTGTGCACGAGGAACTCATTCACCACGAGAGACCTGTCGCGCGCGAGAATGCTCAGTGCGAATCCCTGCTGGTCCGCGCCGAAGCCACACTGATGGTAGTGCTGCCAGACAATGTCGGTAACCTCGCCGAAGTGCTTCCGCCAGGCTTCGACGGTGTCGATACCGAGCTCCGCGCAGGGCCGGCTACTTTCGGGATAACTGGAATACGCTCCGCAGCCTCTTTCCGTTCGACCCGTCGTTACCGCGTCATAGGGGAACGAACAGAGAATGACTGCGGGAAAGGTGTCGGGTTCGTCGTAAGCATCGGCTGCCTTGAAAATGTAGCCGTGAGGCCGGCCTTCCTTTTCGCCGTAAAGACGGCGACTACCGACATCCGCACGCAAGTAACTGAAGGAGACACCGCCGAGCTGCAGCTGGCTTTCCGTGGGATCCCATGCGTCGTGATCCGTTCCGGCACCCGTGGCGCGAACAATGACGCCGTTGCAGTAATACGCGGGCTTGTTATCGTCGCACGACATACGCGTGTCGTAGTACCGCGCATTGAGTTGCGAGGCGACCTCTTCACCCTCGGCCTGCGGCCGGGAAAGATGCGACTGGCAGGCGGCGCACTCGAGGGCGAAGCACAGCGAGAGAAGACTCAGTTTCCATGTCATGGTCGCGCTCCTTGGGTGCGTGGCACGTGATTGTTTCTACGCCTCCAGGGAGTGGTTCGCAATATGTTGCGACGAATTGCCGATTCGGCACACCTTCCACTCCCCAGTTGCGCATCGGCCACCATCAATTGGCACTCGCGTCACAGCAAAGGCGTCATCGCATCGATAGCCTGATTTTTCCGGGCAATGAAACGCGCGAGGGAACGGGGGGCCGCGTCGATGGACTTCTCCATCGGCGCGCCATGGACGACATCCTTTCCATGCAGGAGTCGTGTAAATGAAGAGATTCGCTCTGAAAGGCAGGGGCTGGGCGCGCGCGGGCATCATGGCAACCATGTGTTGCTTCGCGATCGCGGCGTTCGCCACGCAGAACCCGCAAGCCACCGATACGCTCCAGCTCACTCGTGTCGGCGGCATGCCGACATCCGCGAAACCCGCAGGCATCCCCGACGACTACGTCATCACACCGAACGGATACTTTTCACCCGACTGCGTCGCGACCGTGCATGACGGCGACCGCCTCCAGAAGAACGGGCTGATCCAGCGAGCGTCCGGCATCACCGAGAAACCCGCCACGTGCGGCAAAGCCAACTACACCTTGCAAGGCGATCGCATCGAAGCCGACGGCCGTCGCACGCTACGCTCCGCCGCCACGCCACCGCCCGAACAGAGCGGATGGGTCCAGGCGGCCAATTACGCCAGCAGCAAACCGATCGGCCGCATCGTGGCGACGTGGACCGTACCCACCGCACCCGCGACGAAAGACGACCAGGTCATTTACTTCTTCCCCGGGCTGGAACAACTACCGAACGTGCAGTCGATCCTGCAACCGGTGCTCGGCTGGAATGGATATAACGACAAGGCCTGGACGCTGGCGAGCTGGAACTGCTGCGTCGACGGCACGACGTTCCACAGCGATCCCGTACCGGCGAAAGCCGGAGACGTCGTCATTGGCGACACGTATTCCACTTGTGCCGCGGGACAGGACTGCCCGACCTGGAAGATCGATTCGCGCAACACGACGACAGGACGCACAAGCTCGCTTACGACCGATCCGTATGACGACCTCACATGGGTCTTCGGTGGCGTACTCGAGGTATACAACGTCTCCACGTGTGGTGAGTATCCGTCAGGCCCGATCGTCTTCCACAATATCCAGGTATACGACCGCAACAATATTCGTATCGCTTCGCCACCGTGGGGCGGAAGCGATACGTCGGGCATCAACCCACAATGCAATTACGGGCTGAGCACGACAGCGACCTCGGCGACAATCTCGTACTGAACACGGCAAAAAAGAGGTTCTTCGCGAATTACAGGGACCCGGGTGCTCGGCTTTCCGGCCGGGCATTCTTTCGTCCCTCGCGCCTCGCACATGGCTCGCCTTCGGCCTCGCGGGCTCGGCTGCGCCATCGCTCTCTACACTTGGGCGTCTCGCGGGGGAGACCTTGGTGTCCACCCTCGCTGCTCAGACAGTCCTCCGCGTTCGGATCGGAAGGCCGCTTCGCGGCTCATGTATCTATTTGGCCTACGGCCGCTCCACTTGTGCGGAACTCGCCTCGAGGGTGGACACCAAGGTCTCTCACGACGATACGGTCGAGTGGAAGGAGAGCCGTGGCGTGGTGCCGTCGTCGGCGCCGGCCGCTGCCGGAGCTCCGGGTCGATGCGGAAGCGATGGCGGGTGCCCGGTTGCCGAACACCTTCCTCGCGCCTGTGCCGGAGTGCCGGAGTGCCGACGTGCCGACGTGCCTGCCGACGATGCTGCCGCGCGCTTCGGCTCGACCCACGCGAGCCTCAGGGTTCGGGAGAGTCTTCGGTGCCCACCCTCGA
>CBIGPO010000079.1:0-10573 GCA_966191635.1 uncultured Luteibacter sp. | reverse complement strand
CATGGATGGCCGGCCGTTTTCGCGCGACAGGAGTCGCGTCGAAAACCCCCAGTCGAAGCCCGACCCGGCCCGTAGGGCAATAAGTAAACGGCCGCTTTTGGGCGGCCCTTCCGTAGCGGGTCGCCGCAGTCGTGGCCCCGAGGGTGGCACCCGCCGGCTCTTGCGACGCACCGCGAGCAAAAACGCGAGGCCGAAGGCGAGCCCACCACCGCAAACGCCTGCACGAGCACCTACAACGAAAGTTATATTGCTTAGCGGAGCGTTTCGTTTTCTTCTTGCTGGACATCGCGCCGACCGGAACTCGGCGCCCATCCATCCTGGAGGGCCGCGACATGATGTTGCAGATGTCCACTACACCCGTGTCACCCGCTGTTCGCTCCGAACCCGCGCCCAAGGCTGCGCCGGGAAACTCGCCTTGCCCAAGGCCTGCATGGAACAACGCCCGCTTGCAGGCGTTCATGAGCACGGAGGGAGGCGGCGAGTCGGAGCTGGGCGCACTTGCATCGTGCGCCACAGAGGAGTTCTTCCATAACGCGCCATCCGGCACGCTGAAGGCCGGCGAGATGCTGCAACTGCCGGAAACGATGATCGTGGCGGTCAGTGCCGATGTCGTCATCGAGCCAACGGACCACGGTTGCCTGGTGACAGGAACACGCGGCAGGAATAACGAGTGCCGACTGATCTTCCGTCGTGCCTATCGCCGCGTCAGCTGCCACATCCACGTGCCCAACGGTGCTGCGGAATCCCGTATCACCTACCTGAGATCGCCCAGCCAGAAATCACCCAGCCTCGTCGAACTTCAGTCCTTCAGCATCTGTCAGCCGCTTCAGAGGCACGGGAGCGGCGCCGGGGGATTCTCGATGACCCTGGACTACAACGCCGACCCACTGAACGAAGTCCAGGGCGTACTGTGGCGCGGTGGCTTGCTGCAGATCTCGCGCATCAGCCTGGCGCCTTAGCAACCTGTCTCACTTCATGGAAGAACGACATGACCGACTCACGAAAAGAAAAACTTTCCCTGCAAACGCGGGCCGCCTCATCGGCCTTGGCAACACACCCCACCGAAGATCCCGACGTCGATAACTTCGACGACGCCGCCCTCGGCGAAATCCCTCCTGGCCAGACCATGGATCGGACGCATTTTCGCGTTCAGACGGACGCCCATACGACGGCCGGGATTGTCTACGAGAACCCCGGCGATCCTGCACTGGGACGCAAACTCGGCGTCGTCAAAGGAGAGGAGGCGACGTCGCTTTCTCTGTGGTTCTCACGCCCGAGGCGAAGCGTCACACTGACGCTTCTCGCGCCGCCCGGGCTTCCCGATACCGTGACGATCGCGACGTTGCTGGGACCGGGGAGTGTCGACTTGCACGCGCTCACCGTGTACCACGACCGTAGCGGACAGCGGGTTCGCATTGGAATGAGCCTCCCCTCCGGCGGATCGTTCGACGGTGTGAAGCTGCAGATGCCGATCGGCACCTACATAGACGAGGTCGAGATGCTGTCGCCCATCGACTCCAGCGCGGAGGAAGTGGACTTCGATGATCTGCCTGTCGGCCCATTGCCAGGCCTGGTCGTTCAGCCCAAGTACTTCATCATCGTCGGGAGAGGAACGATCAAGATCGCGCAAGCGACCGAAGGCGAAACCTCCGGACATGTCCTGACCAGCGACACTGCGCTAGGCAACGAGGTCACAGTGATCTTCGCCACTCGCAGGGACACGCTCGACCTTACGGTCGTGCCGGATCCAGACAACCCGGATGCGTCGTTGATCGAGTTCCTCAGCGGTGGAGATTTCGAAACCCTGGAAGGGATCCCGATCGATGCGGCAGGCGGCACGCAACACCTGAGCTATACGGAGCATGCTCCCGGCAAGAGCATCCAGGGCGTCCGTTGGACAGGAAGCAGGCTCACGCTCGACCACCTGATCCTTCACTCTAGCAAGTGAGCTAACCATCGAGCAGGCGAGTGACGCAAGACGTCACTCGCCTGCTCGATGACTTACTTCAGCCCACGATCCTTCAGCATCGGCTCGATGCTCGGCTCCTTGCCGCGGAAGTCGCGGTAGAGCTTGCCCAGTTCCTCGGTGTTACCGCGTGAGAGGATCTTGTCGCGGAAGATCTGCCCGTTCTCGCGGGTCAGGCCGCCGTGCTCCTTGAACCACTCGAAAGCGTCGGAATCGAGCATCTGCGTCCAGAGATAAGCGTAGTAACCGGCGGCGTAGCCATTACCCCAGATGTGCTGGAAATAGCTTGAGCGGTAACGCGGCGGCACCTGGGCTAGCGTGAAACCGGCTTTCTTCAGGGCATCGGCTTCGAACTTGTCGACATCCTGCTTCGGTGCACCAGGGGCAATCATGTGCCACTGCATGTCGAGCAAGGCGGCCGAGATGAGTTCGCTCATCGCATAGCCCTGGTTGAAGCTCTTCGCCTTCTTGATCTTGGCGACGAGTTCGTCCGGCATGGCTGCACCGGTCTGGTAGTGCTTGGCGTAGTTGGCGAAGACCTTCGGATCCGATGCCCACTGTTCGTTGAACTGCGATGGGAACTCGACGAAGTCGCGCGCGGTGTTGGCACCGGACAGCGACGGGTACTGCGTGGCGGCGAACATGCCATGCAGGGCGTGACCGAACTCGTGGAACATGGTGGTCACGTCGTCGAACGAGAGCAGCGCGGGCTGGCCGGCGGCCGGCTTGGTGAAGTTGGCGACGTTGTAGACCACCGGCTTCAGGCCGAACAGCTTCGACTGGTCGACGAAGTTGCTCATCCATGCGCCGCCGTTCTTGTTGTCACGCTTGAAGTAGTCGCAATAGAACAGCGCCATGGAGGTGCCGTCCTTGTCGAACACTTCGAACACGCGCACATCCGGCTGGTACACCGGGATGTCCTTGCGCTCCTTGAAGGTGAGTCCATAGAGCTGGTTGGCCGCGTAGAACACGCCGTTCTGCAGTACGTTGTCGAGCTCGAAGTACGGCTTGATCTGCGCTTCGTCGAGGTCGTACCTGGCCTTGCGGACCTTCTCGGCGTAGTGGTCCCAGTCCCATGCCTGGACCTGGAAGCCGCCCTTCTCCTGGTCGATCACCTGCTGGATATCCTTCGACTCCGACGTGGCGCGAGCAACGGCGGCCGGAGCGAGACGCTCCATGAATTTCTCGGCGGCGGCCGGCGTCTTCGCCATCTGGTCGTCGAGTCTCCAGGCGGCGTAGTTCGGGAAGCCGAGCAGCTTCGCGCGATCGGCGCGCAGCTGGGCGATGCGCGTGATGATCTCGCGCGTGTCGTTGGCGTCGCCGTGCTCGGCGCGTTCCCACGAGGCCTTGAACAGCTTCTCACGGGTGTCGCGGTCGTTCATGCCCTGCAGCGCCGGCTGCTGCGTGGTGTTCTGCAGCGTGACGACGTACTTGCCGTCGAGCTTGCGATCCTTTGCTGCCGCGGTGGCGGCTTCGATGTCGCCGTCGGACAGGCCATCGAGCGCCTTCTTGTCGTCGACCACCAGCGCACCGGCCTTGTTCGCGGCAAGCAGCACATTGGTGAACTTCGTGCTGAGGGTCGACTCTTCCTTGTTGAGGTCCTTCAACTTGGTCTTGTCCGCTTCGGACAGCTTGGCACCGGCGTGCACGAAGTCGTCGTAAGTCACCTGGAGTAGACGAGCAGATTCCGGATCGAGCTTGAGCGAGGCACGCTTTTCGTACAACGCTTCGACGCGCCTGAAGAGCTTGTCGTTGAGATACATCGCATCGCTGTGCGCAGCGAGCTTCGGCGACTCCTCCTCGTCGACCTTCTGCAAGGTGTCGTTCGTGTTGGCGCCGGTCAGCGCGCTGAACACGTTCTGCGCGCGCCTGAGCAACACGCCGGACTTCTCGAACGCGACGATGGTGTTGTCGAAGCTGGGTTCTTCTGCCGAATTGGCGATGGCATCGACCTCGGCCAGCTGCTGCTTCATGCCTTCCTCGAGGGCCGGCTGGAAGTCGGTATCCACGATTTTGTCGAACGGCGGCGCCTGGAACGGCAGCTCGCTCTGGGTCAACAGCGGGTTCACGTGCGCGGCTGGTACGGCGGGAACGGCCGCGGTGGTCGCGGCCGACGCGGGCGCGGTGCCTGCGGGCGCGGGTGCGGCAGCCTTGTCGGCGTCGTTCGACGAGGAGCAGGCGGCGGTGAGGGCGATCGAGGTGGCGATCACGAGGCTACGTACCTTCAGCATGGGCAACGAATCCCTGACGGTGGGCAAAGCGGCGACTCTAGCGGCGCGAGGCCGCCAAGGACAACCGCCATCGGTCAGGGGCTGGTCGGCCAGGGGTTAGCGGGTGTCGCGAAGCTCCCAACTCGAACCGATCAACAGGTTCAGGCGATGCTTGACGATACGCATGGGCAGGTTCGTGCCCAGCTGCACGTCCGTACGGTCGTTCGAAAGTTCGCCTTTCGCCGACGCGCTTGCGTCGGTGACACCGAGGCTCGGGTCGACCTCATCCGGCTCGGGCTGTTTGGCGCGCCAGCGTTGGAACAGGCTGTCGCTGCGCATGGCATCGGCGATGTCGGCGGCCAGCTTTTCCGGGCCGATGCCTTCGAAGGAAAGCTCCGGGTCGGGGCCCTTCGCCTTGCTCATGTCTTTTACGGAGAGGAAATAGGTCGTCATGGCGTCTTAGTTAAGCCGGAGGGTGTGAATTTGCCGTCAGCCGAGCAGGTCGAGGTCGAGCAACAGGGCCGCATCGCGCGGCGCCACGCGGTGCGGCAGCACGCCGAGGCAGGGGGCCGGCAACACATCGCGCAGCGTGGCGATGTTCTCGTCACGCAAAGGCATATCCGATTCGACGACGTTGGCGATCCAGCCGGCGAGCACGCAGCCGTCCGCCACAATGGCTCGCGCGGTGAGGCGTGCATGGCTGATGCAGCCGAGACGGATACCGACGACGAGGATCACAGGCAGGTTCCAGCGAGAGGGGATGTCCTCGGTGGACATGCCTTCGCCCAACGGGACCATCCAGCCACCCACACCCTCGACGATCACGCGGTCATAGTCACGATCGAGCGCGGCGAAGGCCGCATCCAGCGGCGGCCATGCGATGGGCTTCAGCGCGCGCGCCGCGGCGAGGTGCGGTGCCACGGCTTCCTCCAGCGCAACAGGATTCACCTGCTCGTACGGTGGCGTGGGCCAGCTGGCTGCCTGGAGGTCGAGCGCATCCTGGTTGCGGAGTCCGTCCTCATGCCGGGCGGATCCGCTAGCGACCGGCTTCATACCGGCCACACGCTGACCGCTCTCGCGAAAAGCGTAGACCAGGGTCTGCGCGCCATGGGTCTTGCCGATGCCGGTGTCGGTACCGGCCACGAAGAAGTGTCGTGACATGGGGCCTGGAGCCTTGCGGGGGCGGGGACGTGGCACCATACACGGTCCCAGATACCGAATTCACCGGATACCGTCATGTTCGAAGCCAAGGCCATCGCCACCGACGACAAAGCCACCCTGTATGCGGAGCTGGTGAAGCAAGCCCAGGGTTTGCTTGCCGGCGAACCGGACATGATCGCCAACGCCGCCAACTTCGCCGCACTGGTGTTCGACACCATACCGGACATCAACTGGGCGGGCTTCTATCTGTTCGACGGCAAGGAGCTGGTGGTCGGTCCGTTCCAGGGTAAGCCAGCATGCATCCGTATCGCGATCGGACGTGGCGTCTGCGGCGCTGCCGCGCAGACGCGCGAAACCCAGTTGATCCGGGACGTGCACGAATTCGCCGGTCACATCGCCTGCGATGCGGCATCCAATTCGGAGATCGTGGTGCCACTGGTCAAGGCCGACGGCAGCCTGCTCGGCGTGTGGGACGTGGACAGCCCGTCCGTCGCGCGCTTCGACGAGGAAGACCGCAAGGGCATGGAAGCACTCTGCCGTGTCTTCATGGCGACCCTGGCCTGAGCCAGGGCGCCCGAACCGATGCGAGGCGGGTCAGAGCTCGTGCGGTCGCGGCGTCGCCAGTAGCTCCATGACGCGTGCGCGTGCTTCTTCGACGCCGGTCTTGGCGCTCGAGGAAAAGACCTGCGCCGTGCCTGGCACGTTGTTGTCGCGGAAATGCTTGCGCATGGCGTCCAGCGCCTTCTGGGCCTGACTGCGCGAGATCTTGTCGGCCTTGGTCAGCAGCACATGGCAAGGCAGTTGGGTGTCGGCGCAGAACTGGAGCATCGTGGCGTCGAACTCTTTCAGCTCGTGCCGGATATCCACGATAAGCACGATGCCGCGCAGGCTACGACGCATCTTCAGGTAGGCATCGATCTCGCCACGCCAGTGCTTGCGCATCGCTTCGGGCACTTTCGCGTAGCCATAGCCGGGAAGATCGACCAGCCGGCTATCGAGCGGCTCGGCGCCTTCGACTTTCAGCCGCGGCAGGTCGAACACGACCATCAGCTGGGTGCGCCCCGGCGTCTTGGACGTGCGCGCCAGCGCGTTATGACCGGTCAGCGCGTTCAGCGCGCTCGACTTGCCGGCGTTGGAGCGCCCGGCGAAGGCCACCTCGGCACCCTGATCGAAGGGCAGCTGGACAATTTCGTGGGCGGCCAGCACAAAGGTGGCGCCGTTCAGTGGATTGGAAGACATGGGGGGATAGCCCGCCGGGCGGGAAAAACAATGGTCGGGCAGTGTATGCGATACCACGCCCCGTCGCGCACTGATGCGGTTTGACCCGGCTCTCCCGGGCCCCTCATAATCTTTTGGTTGCGGCGCGTGGGGAAGCGCGCCCGATCCAGAAGCATCCCCCTTGGAGAGACTTATGAAGTTTCGGCACGCCGCCGCTGCCATCACCGCGATGCTCGTCATGAACATAGCCGCGGCCCAGACCGCAGCACCCGCCACGCCGGCGCCGGCGCCGGCGACCACCGTGGCGCCAGCAGCACCCGGAGCCGACGCCACTGCCGCGGTCAAGCCGGGCGATGCCACGGCCGGCCAGGGCAAGGCCGCCGCCTGCGGTGCCTGCCACGGCATGGACGGCAACTCGACCGATGCCCAGAACCCTCGCCTGGCCGGGCAGAGCGAGCAATACATCGCCCGCCAGCTCGCCGACTTCAAGTCGGGCAAGCGTCAGAACCCGATCATGATGGGCATGGCTGCGCCGCTCACGCCGCAGGACATGAACGACATCGGCGCGTACTTCGCCAAGCAAAAGTCCCTGCCCGGCGTAGCCGACAAAGCCCTGGTCGACCAGGGGCAGACGCTTTACCGCGAAGGCGATACCGCACGCGGCATCCCCGCCTGCATGGCTTGCCATGGTCCGGACGGCGGCGGCAACCCGGGTGCCATGTACCCGCAGCTAACCAGCCAGCACGCCAAGTACATCGAGACCAGGCTGAAGTCCTGGCACGACGGTCCGGCCTCCGAGGAAGAAGCGCACAGGAAGATCATGCCCTCCATCGCGCAGAAGCTGGACGAAAAAGACATCGCCGCGCTGGCCAGCTACATCGAAGGCCTGCACACGAACGACGCAGCGGACGCACCCGCGACACGCTGATGGCGTTAAAGTTGGAAGATCGAACGGGCCCCTTCGGGCCCGTTCTCGTTTAGAAGGTTAGAAAAGGAATCCCTGATGCGACTGCGCCTTCCCCTGCTCTGCGCCGCCCTGATCGGTCTGGTGGCCTGCGGCTCCGGTAACAACGACACCGCGGCGACCCCGACGACTCCCCCCGCTGCTGCCGCCAGCGCGCCGGCTCCCGCCGCGCCTGCGCCGGCCCCGGCTGCCACCGCCGCGCCAGCCGCTTCCGGCAGCACGGCCGTCGCAGCCGCACCGGTTGCTCCGGCAACGGATGCCGATGACGCGAGCCGCCCCGCCCCCAAGCCCTTCGTGGATGACGGCAAGTGGGTCGAGGGCAAGAACTATTTCCGTATCGATCCCGTCCAGCCGACCAGCTCGCCGGGCAAGATCGAAGTCACCGAGGTGTTCTCCTACGGCTGCCCGTTCTGCTACCAGTTCAACGGCCTCGTCGAGCAGATGGCCAAGGACCTGCCCCGTGGCACGGTCATGACCTACACGCCCGCCTCGTTCCGGCCCGACGAAAACTGGCCGCTGCTACAGCGCGCATTCCTCACGGCCCAGGCACTCGGCGTCGAGAAGCAGAGCCACGATGCGATGTTCGACGCGGTGAACAAGGGCGGCCTGAGCATCATGGACAGCAGCTCCGAGCGACGGAAGCCGCAGTCCGCCTGGCCGACCATCGACGATGTCGCCAAGGTCTACGCCAAGTACGGCGTCAAGCCGGAAGACTTCGTCGCCACGGCCAATTCCTTCACCATCAACACGAAAATGAAGCGCGCGGATGAACTCGTGCGCGCTTACGAGGTCGATGGCACGCCGGCGATCATCGTCAACGGCAAGTACCGCCTGTCGCCTAGCAGCGCCGGTGGCTATCCGCAGGCCGTCGAGCTCACCCAGTGGCTCGTCAGCAAGGAAGCCGCGGGTAAGTAACCGCGTTCTCGACCTCTCCCGGAGATTTTCATGTTCAAGCGTCTCTCGTTCCTGTTCGCTGGTCTCGCCCTGGCCACTGCCTGCTCGGCAGGTGGTGCCGATCCGGCAACCGCCGCAGCTACGCCAACCTATACCGACAGCCAGTACGCCACCATCGCTACGCCGCAGCGCCTCGATCCGAAGAACGGCAAGGTCGAAGTTGTCGAAGTGTTCTCGTACGGTTGCATCCATTGCGCGCACTACGAGCCGCTGGTCGAGGGCCTCCAGAAGCAGCTGCCGAAGGGCGTGGTGTTCCATGCCATCCCGGCGGCGTTCAATGACGCGTGGTTGCCGTATGCGCAGACCTATTACGCGGAGCAGAAGCTGGGCATCCTGCCCAAGACTCACGCGAAGCTGTTCACCGCCATCCATACCGACCACTACCCGCTGCGCACGCTCGATGAAATCGGCGACTGGCTTGCAGAACCCAAGAATGCAGGTGTCGACAAGACCAGGTTCCTTGCCATCGCCAACAGCAAGGAAGTGCAGGATCGCATCGCTGCCGACACCAAGCTGATCCAGGGCTGGGGCGTAGACGGCACGCCGTCGATCATCGTCGACGGCAAGTATCGCCCCGCACAGTTCAAGGATTTCGATGAGCTCAATGCCATGACCCTGTTCCTGGTGGATAAGGAACTCAAGGGCGGCAAGTAATCCCTGGGCCGACACCGATGCCCTCCGTTCACACGACGGGGGGCATCCTCGGCAGTCACGGCCCGACGTGGTAACCATCGCGAAACACCATGACCCGCTCTCCGCCGAATCCGTCTCCCGCTCCCGAGCGCACCCTGCGACTGCTGAGCTGCAACATCCTCGCCGGCGCCAGCGTCCAGCGTTACAGCGACTACGTCACGCGTAGTGTCAACGCCGTGCTACCGGGTCGGTCGAAGCTGGCCAATCTCGATTCACTAGCCGAACTGCTCCATGAGTTCGACGTCGTCGGTCTGCAGGAAACCGATGCCGGAAGCCTCCGTTCCGGATTTCTCAATCAGACCCGCTACATCGCCGAAGCGGCCGGCATGCCGTTCTGGAGCCACCAGCCCAACCGACCGATGGCCCGCGTCGCCCACTCGGCTAACGGCCTGCTCAGCCGGATCGAACCCACCGAAGTAATCGACTACCCGCTGCCCGGCCGGATCAAGGGACGCGGTGCGCTTTTCGTAAGATTTGGCGAAGGCCCCCATGCACTGGTGATGGTCGTTGCCCACCTCTCGCTCGGTGCCGCCGCACGCATGGGCCAGCTAGCCTTCATTGCCGAATTGCTCGCGCCCTATCCGCACGCGGTGCTGATGGGCGATCTCAATACCGAGCCGAACAGCTCGGAAATGCGCGTACTGTTCGACAAGACGGCACTGCAGATGCCGACCGTCAACACGCTCACGTTCCCGAGCTGGAAGCCGCGGCGCGCACTCGACCACATCCTGACCTCGGCGGACATCAAGCTCGAGCGCACGTGGACATTGCCCCGTGCGTTCTCCGATCATCTGCCGCTTGCCGCCGAAATCCGCCTGCCCCTGGCACTGGCCGAGGCAGCCGGCGCATCCCGACTGAGGTAATCCGTTTCATGAAACCCAGCCTGCGCGCCGCCCTACCCTGGGCCGTCATCATCGTGGTCGCCCTTGCCGCGGCGTGGCTTCGGTATGGTTTTATCGAGCCCTCGGACATGGCGCACGCCTGCGAGGGCGCCAGCGCGCCGTGGTGGTGTGAAACGCGCACGCTCATCGTGCAGGGCTTCCTCAGCTACGGGTACGGCTATGTCGCCGTGTTGATGGCACTCGTGGCGCTGTTCTGGCGCAACACGGCAGCTGCCGTGCTCGCGGCGAGCTTCGGCGTCATCGCGCTTCAGCTGTACTGCTACGAGGGCGGCGCCCTGGCGCTGTTGATCGGTGCACTGCGATTGGCCCGCTTGCAGTACGACCGTCAGCAGGTTGCCGCCGCCTGACGGTTGTCCTACGGCACAGGGCGTTACGGGGCGTTACTTTCGGTTCTTCGCGGAAGTCCGGGGCCCGGGTGCTCGGTTTTCGCGCCGGGCATGCTTTCGCACCTCGCACCTCGCACCTCGCACCTCGCACCTCGCACCTCGCACCTCGCACCTCGCAC
>CBIGPO010000078.1:0-10958 GCA_966191635.1 uncultured Luteibacter sp. | reverse complement strand
CTCGAGGGTGGACACCAAGGTCTCTCACGACGATACGGTCGAGTGGAAGGAGAGCTGATGCGTGGTGCCGTCGTCGGCCCCAGCCGCTGCCGGAACCTCGGATCGATAGCGGGTACCTGGTTGCCGATCGCGTCCCTCGCGCCTGTGCCGGCGTGCCTGCCGACGATGCTGCCGCGCTTTGGCTCGACCCACGCGAACCTCAGGGTCCGGGAGAGTCTTCGGTGCCCACCCTCGAGGCGAGTTCCGCACAAGTGAGCGGCCGTAGGCCATATAGATACATGGGCCGCGAAGCGGCCTTCCGATCCGAACGCGGAGGACTGTCTGAGCAGCGAGGGTGGGCACCGAAGGCTCTGTGCTGTGCCGTGACGTCCGCGCCCGCAGCGGCGTAAGTCGCTGATAGCAGGCACGCGCGAAGCGAGTGAACCTCAGCGGCGATGGGTTTGCGGCAAACGGGCTATCGCCGCTGAAGCGGCTCCCACATTTCCAGCGTCAGCGGCTGCATCCCGTGCTTGATGCGGGCCTTGTCGCACTGCGGACTCGGCTCGCCGTTTTCCCACGCTGGCTGGAGGTCGTGGCAGGGCGAAGGTCGCACTTCGTAGATCCCGCAATGCGCGGCGACGCCCACCTCACCGACCAGAGACTTGCAGCGCGGCTGGTACGCGTTCGTGCCGTGCATGTTTACCCGATGCGGATCGAGATGCTCGGTCAGCGCCGACGGCACGATGCCGCCGGCGAGATCGGTTTCCATCCAGTGGAAGGCCACGCGAAACGTTGCGCAGCACGCGCCACAAAGAAGACAGGGATGGGTCATACGTCGCTTGTGTCAGATCGAACCGGAGAAAGTGTTGCACTTGCCGATGTCACCGGATTCGAGACCCGTCTTGAACCACCTCACGCGCTGCGCCGAGGTGCCATGCGTGAATGAGTCCGGCACTACCCTGCCCTGCGCCTGTTCCTGCAGTGCGTCGTCGCCAATGGCCGTGGCCGCGTTGAGCGCCGATTCGACGTCGCCCGACTGCAGCCACTGCTGGCGCTGCTGCGAACGGTTAGCCCAGACGCCGGCGAAGCAATCGGCCTGGAGTTCCTGCCGGACCGAAAGTCCCGACGCACCTTCCAGGCGCGCACCACGACGACGCGCATCGCTCACCTTGTCGAACACGCCGACGAGGTTCTGCACATGGTGGCCGACCTCATGGGCGATCACATAGGCGCGAGCGAAGTCGCCTGCGGAGTGGAAGCGCTCCTGCATGGTCTGGAAGAAGTCCAGGTCCAGGTAGACCTTGTGATCCCCTGGGCAATAGAACGGCCCTACCGCCGACGAGGCCGAGCCGCACGCTGTACGCACGCCGCCGTGGAACAGCACCAGCTTGGGCCGCTCGTAGGTCTGGCCATTGGCGGCGAAGATCTCGCCCCAGGTGTCTTCGGTCTCGCCCAGGATGGCGCGGACGAAGTCCACCTGAGGATCGTTGGCAGCCGCCCGGCGCGGTGCAGCCTGCGTCTGCGTCTGGGTCTGTTGCTGAGGCGCGGCCCCCGGCTCGCCCTGGCCCAGAAGGGCCGTGGGGTCCTTGAAGAAGACCATGCCGAGGATGGCCAGGATGATGATGCCGCCGATACCCAGGCCGCGCCCTCCAAAGGAAGGCCCTCCGCCTCCGCCACCTTCCCCCGCGTCTTCCACGTTGTCGCTTCTACGGCCTTTTTGCCAGAGCATGGCGCTCTCCTCCCATGGATGCGTCCCCGGAGCGAGACACGGTCGGCATGATCGCATGGACCAGAACCGCTAAACTCGGCGGTCGATTACGCTCCTCCGGATAGGTTTCATGACCAGTCAGCTCCCCGCCGTCGTTACCCTGCTTACCCTGCTGCTGATGTTCGCCACAGTCTGGATGGTGGGCCGGGCGCGGCACCGCTACGGGATCAAGGCGCCCTCCATCTCCGGCGACCCGGCTTTCGAGCGCGCCTGGCGCGTGCAGATGAACACGCTGGAGAACGCGGTGATGTTCATCCCCGCGCTGTGGCTGGCAGCCCAGTATGCCGACCCGCTCTGGGCAGGCATCGCAGGGCTGATCTGGCTCGCTGGCCGTATCTGGTATGCCTGGGGCTATGCGCGCGAAGCCTCGCGCCGCGGTCCGGGCTACATGGTCTCGATGATCGCCTGGGCGGTGCTGGTGGTGATGGCGGCCGGCGGCATCGGCATGGCGATCATGGAGAACAATGCGGCGCCTGCTGAAGAAGCCGCTGCCTGATTGTGGGAGCCGGCTATGCCGGCGATGGGGGGTTGCGGCAACCTGGTAATCGCCGCTGAAGCGGCTCCCACAGGGTGTTCCTCAATCCCACAGGGTGTTCCTCACTCCCCCAGGGTATTCCTCAATCCCCATCGTCCCTGGCAAGCGCCAGCACGCGAACCCGCTGGATACGGGCCCCCTCCATCGCGGTGACCTCGAATTCGAGGCCGTCGGTTTCGAAGCGGTCACCGGCGCTGGGCAGGCGACCCAGCTGCTGGAGCACAAATCCGGCAAGCGTGGAGAAGTTACCGTCACTGGCACCCGGCAGGCGGTGGCCTAGCAGGTGCTCCACGCGACGCACGTCCAGGCTGGCGTCGAGCAGCCACGCACCGTCGGGCTCGCTCACCGCCGAGGGGTCTCCCTCGCTGGTTTCGTCGGGGAACTCGCCCGCAATCACTTCAAGCACGTCGGCCGGTGTGACCAGGCCGAGGATGCTTCCGTACTCGTCGACCACCAGCGCCACCTGTAACGGCGCACGGCGGAATTCGTCGATAAGACGCAACACGCTGAGCGATTCGAGCACCGTGATGGGCTTACGCACCACACGCTCGGTTTCCAGACGGCCGTGATCGGCGAGGCTCGCGAGCAGGTCACGCGAGGACACCACGCCCACCAGTTCGTCGAGATCGCCATTGGCGACCAGCATCCAGTGATGCGGCGACTCACGCGCTTCGGTCAACAGCGTCGGCAGGTCTTCACCCGGATCCACCCAGACGATTTCCGTGCGCGGCGTCATAATCGAGCGAACCGGGCGCTGCGAGAGGTCGAGCACACCCTGCACCATCTCCAGCTCGTCCTTGCCGAATACCGCGGTCACGGTGGTCTCGGTGGCGGGGGTGCTCTTGCCGTTGTCGCCTTCGTCGTCCGGCGCGCCACCCAGCAGGCGCAGCACCGCCTTCGCCGTGCGGTCACGCATGATACGGCCGCCGACCAGCAGCGACCGGCGGCGATTGCGCCGCATGGTCTGGTTGAACGCCTCGATCATGATCGAGAAGCCGATTGCGGCGTACAGGTAGCCCTTGGGAATGTGGAAGCCGAAGCCTTCCGCGATCAGGCTGAAGCCGATCATCAACAGGAAGGACAGGCAGAGGATGACGATCGTCGGGCGCGCGTTGACGAAGACGGTCAACGGCTTGCTCGCGGTGATCATCAGGGCCATGGCGATCACCACGCCGATCATCATGATCGACAGGTGGTCGACCATGCCGACGGCGGTGATCACCGAATCGAGCGAGAACACGGCATCGAGAACGACGATCTGCGCCACCACCAGCCAGAAGCTGGCTCGACGCGCGGCCTTACCGTCCTGGCCCTCATCGGCTTCGAGGCGTTCGTGCAGTTCCAGGGTGGCCTTGAACAGCAGGAAGGCACCGCCGATCACCAGGATCAGGTCGCGCCAGGAGAGGCCGAAGCCATTCCAGCTGAACAACGGGCGGGTCAGTGTGACCAGCCAGGACATGGCGCCCAGGAGGCACAGACGCATGACCAGCGCGAGGCCGAGACCCATGAGTCGCGCCTGGTCGCGCTGGCGGGCGTGAAGCTTGTCGGCGAGGATCGCGACAAAGACGAGGTTGTCGATACCGAGCACGATCTCCAGCACGATCAACGTGAGAAGACCCGCCCAGGCCGAAGGGTCGGCAAGCCAGTCGAAAGCGAACATGGGTCGGCGCGGGAGGCGCCCGGTTTCCTCCGGAAGGGACGCCACACTATACAGGGGCCACGTGACGGTCTGTGCCAGAAGCGCCGTTGCGATGGCCTGGCCCGTCGGCTACGGTGGTTCATGCCTCACGACATCTCACCCACCTCCGCCCCCCTGGACACCGCCCCGTCGCCCCCCGACCTGCCGGCAAGAACGCCCGGTGCGATCGAGACCTGCCTGACCATTCTTGCCTATTTCGCGCTGCAGGCAGGCTTCGGCGGCGCGTTCGGCGGCACCTCGCAACTCATCGCCCGAACGTTTCCCCAGGCGGTGCCGGACCAGCCCGATCGCCTGATCGTGGTGGTGATCCTCACCCTCATCTGCGCCGCTAGCGTGGTCATAACATGGGTCGTGCGACGCTGGGCGGCAAAAACGCTCGATGGTGGCGCCGCCGGGCTTGGCTTTACCCCGCCCTCCGGGCGTTACATCGTGATCGGCACGGCACTGGGCATTCTCGCGCCCCTGCTTGGTGGCCTGCTCACCCAGTTCCTGGCCGGCGACCACGACGTCAGCCAGGCAGTGACCAGCATCGCCGACCGTGCCCATGTCGGCATGCGGGTCGCCCTGCTCCCCATCGTGGTCCTGATCGGCCCCCTGGTCGAGGAGCTACTGTTTCGTGGCGCCCTGCTCTCGGTGCTACGTACGCGCCTCGGCGACGGCTGGGCCATCGCGGTCTCGGCCATCGTCTTCGGCGCGGTGCATCTGCCCGATCTGGACTGGCTCTGGTATGCCGTACCCAACCTGGTCCTGGTCGGCGTCTTCTGCGCCTGGCTGCGCGTGCGCAGCGGCTCGATCTGGCCGGGCTTCGTCGCCCATGCCGCCAACAACGCGCTGGCAACGGCGGGTTGGTTCATGAGCACCTGACACCGTTCGAGCGCTAAAGCCGCTCGAGCGAGGCGACGTGGCGGGACAGCCGCGGCCCGGCATAGCACTGTGAACCCACGGCGAGCAGGCCAACCTCGGAGAACGCGTCGCGGTACCAGCGTGCTGGACGCGACAGGAAACCCTCGCGGTCGCCGCCGGGATCGTCCTCACGCGTGTAGAGCTCCAGGAAGGCCAGG
This sequence comes from uncultured Luteibacter sp., assembly GCA_966191635.1. Lineage (GTDB taxonomy): Bacteria > Pseudomonadota > Gammaproteobacteria > Xanthomonadales > Rhodanobacteraceae > Luteibacter. The sequence goes on along the minus strand of CBIGPO010000078.1, from coordinate 5,916 downwards.
CCTTCGAGCATCTCGCCGATGCCGGTCAGGCCGGCGCGGATCTCCGCTGGCTTGAGGTAATGAAGCACGTCGGTGCAGACGATCAGGTCGAACCGCGTGTCGAAACGCAGCTCGGCGAGCTGGCCGAAACGCGCATAGCCGATATTGCGCGAGCGGCCGTAGCGCGCCACCGCGTACTCACTGGCCTCCAGCCCCCGGTACTCGATGCCGGGGCGCATCTTGCGTAACACGGCCCGCCAGGGCGCTTCACCGCAACCGATGTCGAGGACGTTGCGCACCGGGTGGCCGAGGTAGAACTCGGCCTGGGCGAGCACCATGGCGACCTTGCGGTTAAGCTCGGCGGGCGAGCCCACGGCATGGTCCGCGCTGCGGTACCACTTGTCGAAATAGGCCTGATCGTAGGTCTTGGGCATGGTGCACGGCCGCCGAAAACGCTCATGTTAGCCGGCCCTACACTTCGGGCATACATGCCCGGCCGCAGCATCGGACGTCATTGATCGAGGAGAACCCCATGCCCCGCATCCAGCTCCGCATTACCGGCGACCGCGACATCTTCGACGACGTGATCAACGCCATCCACGGTATCGACCGCGTGGAACGCGTAGAAGAGATCGACGATTTCGGCATGGGCGTGCGCGACGACTCCAGCTCGAGTGAACTGTCCGACGATGTCGGTTCGCGCACGTTCACCGTCGAGGTCGAAGTACCCAACGACAAGGTCGGCGAGCGTGTGCGTGAAATTGCCGAAGAAACGGCCGGCAGGCGCGAAGCCGCCATCGAATTCATCGGTGACGACGAAATCGAGATGTAGCCGACCCTTGTGGGAGCCGCCTCAGCGGCGACGGATGCTGGCGGTAACCTGGCCCGCTGCCACGGGATCGCCGCTGAAACGGCTCCCACAAAAAGCAGCTCCACATGTTCTTGCGGTTACCTCACGGTAAACCTTCAGCAGCACCTCCCGTTTAAGGTGTGACCGCACCTAACCCGGAGGTTCCATGCGAACGCTGGCTGTCGCCGTACTGCTTGCCCTCGTCGCCCTGCCCGCCGCAGCGCGCGACGAAGCCCTATCCAAGGAAGACGTAGCCTGGCTGAACCGGGTGACCTTCGGTGTGGACTCGGCAACCCTTGCCAGCTACCGCGACCTGGGCCGGCGGCGCTTTCTCGACAGGCAACTGCATCCGAAAGCCGACGGGTTGCCCGCCGACGTGCGCGCGCAGATCGACGGCTTCGATGTCATGAAAACGCCTATGGCGACGCTGGTGGCGCAGGTGCGCGACCAGTATCGCGACATCAACGCGATGCCCGATGGCGATGCAAAGCAAGCCTCGAAACAGGCTCTCCAGAAACAGGGCAACCAGTATGCGCAGGAAGCACAGGCGACCGAATTGCTCTACGCCATATACGATGAGAACCAGTTACGTGAGCAGATGGTCTGGTTCTGGCTCAATCACTTCAGCGTGTTCCAGCAGAAGGGTCGCGTGCGCTGGCTCGTCGCCGACTACGCGCAGAACACCATCCGTCCGCACGCGCTGGGCAAGTTCCGCGACCTGGTGCTGGCTACGCTGAAGAGCCCGGCCATGCTCGAATACCTGGACAACGCGCAGAATGCGCGCGACAAGATCAACGAGAACTACGCACGCGAACTGATGGAACTGCACACGCTCGGCGTAGGCAGCGGCTACAGCCAGGACGACGTGCAGAACCTGGCGCGCATCCTCACCGGCGTCGGCGTGAACTTCGATGGCCAGCCGCGCAAGATGAAGCCCGACATGCAGGCGTATTACCTGCAGGAAGGCGTCTTCGAGTTCAATCCGAACCGCCACGATTTCGGCGACAAGCAACTGCTTGGCAAGCCGATCAAGGGCGGCGGCTTCGACGAAGTGGAGAAGGCCGTCGACCTCATCGAGAGTCAGCCAGCTTGCGCCACCTTCATCTCCACGAAGCTGGCGCAGTACTTCGTGGCCAACGATCCGCCGCCGGCACTGGTCAAGGCTATGGCGAAAACCTTCCACCGCACCGACGGGGACATCGCCGCGGTGATGGACACGATGCTCACCTCGAAGGAGTTCACCGCCTCGCTCGGCAAACGTTACAAGGATCCGACCCAGTTCCTGGTCTCGACCATGCGCCTGGCCTACGACGGCAAACCCGTGCCTAATCCTCGCCCCCTGGTGAACTGGATCAACCAGCTCGGTCAGGCGCCATACGGCAGGATCACACCCGACGGTTGGCCGACGACCGATTCGGAATGGTCCAGCTCCGGTCAGGTGGCCAAGCGCTTCGAAATTGCGCGATCGATCGGCAGCGGTGCCAACCACCTGTTCGACCTCGACGAGAACGGTACGCACACGCTGGGCGGTTTCCCGCAACTCACCACGCCGACGTACTACGCCACTATCGATCCATACCTGGCACCGAAGACGCGCGATGCGCTCACCCAGGCCACATCACAGCAGGAATGGAACACCTTCCTGCTCTCGTCCCCCGACTTCAACTACCGCTGAGGCTTCCCATGGATCGCCGCCAGTTCCTGCTAGCCACCGCCGCTGTCGCCCCCGCGCTCATGCTGGGTGGCAAAGTGTTCGCCGCGCCGGCATCGTCACCGCGTTTCCTGCTCGTCTTCCTGCGCGGCGGCTACGACGCCAACAACATGCTCGTGCCCTATGCCAGCGATTTCTATTACGAATCGCGGCCCAGCATCGCGCTGGCAAAGCCCGATGCGGGCAATCCGAAGGCCGTACGTGCGCTCGACGCAAACTGGGGCCTGACCCCCACGCTCGCCGCCTCCATGGGTCCGTTATGGGATAAGCGCCAGCTCGCTTTCATTCCGTTCTCGGGTACGGACGATCTCTCGCGCAGCCATTTCGAAACCCAGGACAACATCGAGGCCGGCGAAGCCGGTGACGCGCGCAACTACGGCTCGGGCTTCATGGGCCGTCTTTCAGGTGTACTGCGCGGTGCCCCACCGATCGCCTTCACCGATGCGCTACCGCTGTCATTCCGTGGTGCCGGCGACATCCCGAATATCTCACTCAAGGGCGGCGGCAAGGCCGTCTTCGACGATCGCCAGTCGAAGATCCTCGCCAGCATGTACGAAGGCACGTCGCTGCAGGCAGCGGCGACCGATGGATTGCAACTGCGCCAGCAGGTAGCACAGGACCTGCAGACCGAAATGGCCGCGGCCAGCCGCGGCGCCGTGAATGCCCGTGGCTTTGCGCAGCAAGGCCAGCGCATGGCCACGCTTATGCGCGATCGCTTCCGTCTTGGCTTCGTCGATGTGGGCGGCTGGGATACCCACGTGAACCAGGGCGGTGCCGACGGCCAGCTCGCCAACAACCTGGACAACCTCGGCCAGGGCCTCGCCAGCTTCGCCGATGGGCTCGGCGAAGCGGAGTGGAACAACACCGTCGTCGTCGTGGTGTCCGAATTCGGCCGCACGTTCCGCGAGAACGGCAACAAGGGCACCGATCATGGGCACGGCACCACGTACTGGGTGCTCGGCGGCAAGGTCAACGGTGGCCGTGTCGCTGGCCAGCAGGTGGCGATCAACGCGGGAAGCCTGCTGCAGAATCGCGACTACCCCGTGCTCAACAACTATCGGGACGTGCTCGGAGGCCTCATGCGCCGCACGTTCGGCCTCTCCGACGCCAACCTTGCGACGGTATTTCCCGGATCGAAGCCGCGCGACCTCCATCTCGTCTAGGGCTGCCAGAGCTGCCCGCCGGGATTGGAAAGCTGACGGTCGAGGTAGTACGCCGCGCTGATGACGGCGAGGTGTGTCAGGGCCTGAGGAAAATTGCCGAGCGGTTCGGCGCGCAGGTTCAGTTCCTCGGAGAACAGGCCGAGGTGGTTCGCATAGAGCACACCCCGCGCCATGATCTCGCGCGCCTCGTGCAAACGCCCGGCGCGGGCGAGGCACTCCACGTACCAGAACGTGCAGGTGGTGAAGGCGCCGTCGCCACCTTCGAGACCGTCGGCATTGCGATAGCGGAAGACAAGTCCGTCGTCGGTGAGCTGGTCGCGGATCGCATCCAGCGTATTGAGCCACACCGGATCAGTCGCCGATACGAAACGCACCAGCGGCATCATCAACAAGGCGGCATCGACGTCCGTACCGCCCTTGCTCTGCACGAAGTAGCCGAACTCGGGATGACGGAAATGCGCCCATATGTCTTCGGCGATGCAATCGCGTTCATGCGCCCACTCCGCCACCGGGGCGGCCAGTGAGCGCTTGCCGGCAAGGCGCACGGCACGATCCAGCGCCACCCAGCACATCAGGCGCGAATGCAGGAAATGGCGGGGCTCGTCGCGGATCTCCCAGATGCCTTCGTCGGGTTCGCGCCAGTGGCGACGGACGTGCTCGACCATGCGGCGAACGTGCTCCCACCCAGCGTGACTGATTGCCGTACCGTACTTGTTCGCCAGGTACAGGCTATCCATCAGCTCGCCGAAGATGTCCAGCTGGGTCTGCGTTCGCGCCGCGTTGCCGATCCGTACCGGCTGCGATCCAGCGTATCCGGCCAGATGATCCAGCGTGGATTCTTCGGCGGCCTCACTACCATCCAGTGCATACATGATGCTCAGCGCGGAGTCCTTGCCGAGCGCATTGATCCGCTCCTCGGACCACTGGCGAAAGTGCTCGGCCTCTTCAACGTAGCCCAATCGCATGAACGCATACACGGTGAACGAGGCATCGCGAATCCATGTCGCGCGGTAGTCCCAGTTGCGTTCGAACCCCGTCGCTTCGGGCAGGCCGAAGGTTGCCGCCGCGGCGATCGAACCATGCCGGTGCGAGGTGAGCAGCTTCAGCACGAGTGCGGAACGCTCCACACGCTCGCGCCAGCGACCGCGGTAGTTGGACCGCCGCGCCCAGCTGCGCCACGCACCCGCGGTTTGCTCAAGCGCGGCGACGCACTCGTCCACTTCGAGCGGATCGTGCTCCTCCGCACATAGAACCAGCCACACGGTATCACCTGGCCCGAGCACGAACTCCGCCGTCGCTTCACCTTCACCACAGCTCAACGGCACGCTGGCACCGAGCCTCAGCGATGTGGGGCCATCGTGGAATACGACGCTCTCACCGTAGTGTTCAGCCTGCGGCACCTTCCGCGCGTAATCCAGGCGCGGCCGGCAGCGCACCCGTATCGTCACCTTGCCGCGAGGAACGCGCAGGCAACGAATGAGGCTCATCGGCAGTCGCGCCTCCGTCTCAGGATGGGGCATGAAGTCGATGAGTTCCACGCTGCCCTGCTCCGACATCCAGCGGGTCATGAGGATATTGGTCTCGGGAACGTAGAGCTGAATGGTGCGTGCGGCGTCCAGATCGGGTTCGACGGCAAACTCACCGCCCTTCGCGGGATCCAGCAGGCCGGCGAACACGGTCGGACTGTCCATGTGCGGCCAGCACATGAAATCGATGGTGCCATCGGTCGCCACCAGGGCAGCCGTATCGAGATTGCCGATGATGCCGTGCTCGCCGATAGTCCGGCCAGGAACGGGATTTTCGCGCTGGGACACACCGTTCTCCGACAGCGGGGAGGTAACGGAGACATGCCACAGCCTGCGTGAAGAACGTCAGAACTCCAGCCGGTAGGCCACCTTCACCAGGCCTTCCTCGATGTCCTTGAGGCCAAAGCCGCGACGGAATTGAGAGCCCACCGCGTCCTCCGTGTCTTCCTCATAGCCGCCGCGGTTGTAGACGATGTAGAGGTTGGACAGCGGCGCGATTTCGTAGCGGTAGCGGATCTGGAAACCAAGATTCGCCACGCCGAGGCCGTCCACATGCTCGTTGGGCCGACTGAAGTGGATCTCCGCCTTGCTCCGCTGCGGCGTTGATCCACAGGACACGCGTCGGCACTCCACCTGCGCGAGACCGTCCGCTCCCCACCGCCCGGAAGGAAGTCCGATGAGCAGCCT
>CBIGPO010000077.1:0-11311 GCA_966191635.1 uncultured Luteibacter sp. | reverse complement strand
TGAAGGCGTTGCTCCAGCGCCGGCCGGAACCGGAACGGTCGTTGCCGCCGGTAAGGTTCTCTACCCGCGAGGTAGGATTCTCATCCCCCCACCAGTAGCGCGTGGTGCTGCCAGCGCGCAGGGCGTACTCGAACTCTGCCTCACTGGCGAGGCGGTATTTCTTACCCGTGCGTTGCGACAACCAGTCCGCGTAGGCCTTGGCATCATTCCAGGACACGTTGATCACCGGCAGACGCTCCTGGCCTGGCTTGCCGGTGTAATCGTCCTGCCACGTGGCCGAGGCCTCGTCGCGGAGGCCACCGCTCTGCTCGTCGTAGACGCTGCCGCCCCCCAGGGACTGCGACTGCGGCACGTAACCGCTCGCGCGCACGAAATCGCGGAACTGCCCGATCGTCACGGCACTGCGCGCCATGCCGACACCCTTGTCGACCTGGACCTCATGCGCGGGCGACTCGTTGGCATCATGGCCACGCTCGCCGTCTGGCGAGCCCATCATGAAGTGCCCGGTCGGCAAGACGACGAGCGGCGGGGCCTGCCCTGTCGAATCGACGAAGCGATCAGCGAAGACCTGGCCAGGTTTGTAGCTCGCGTAAAGACGGGCATTGGTCACCCGTTCGTTGAAGTCGTCGATACCGGCCAGATCGGGACTGATCTGCTGCGCCTTGGTCGCCAGCTGCTGGGCCAGTTCGATGTTGCCGGCGTCCAGCGCGGAGCGCGCCTGGGCAAGCATTGCCGAACCACTCTGCCGGCGCATGCCTTCGATGCGGCCACGGGTGTCCTGCAGCCCCTGCGATTCGGGAAGGATGGTGGCCGCCTCCGCCAGCGCGGCGTCCGCGGCGGCGAAATTGTTCTGGGCGACCGCCGCGAGCGCCTTGTCCAGCACGACACGTTGAACCTGGATCACACCCTGCTCCGCCACGGCGTTGTCCGGGTCGAGCTGGAGCACCGCCCGATAGGTGTCCAGCGCGCTGTCCCCATGCGGTTGCTCGGCCTTGCCTTCCTGTAGCTGGCTGGCCGCCTTGCCGAGCATGGGTCGCACCTTGTCGAGGATGGCCAGCTTCTCCTGCAAGGGAGTGGCCTCGGCTGCGCTGGACGGCAACGCCTTGAGTGCCGTGAGCCCGTCGCGCGCGGTATCGGCGTCTCCCAGGGCGATGTCCTGTTCGATTTCCGCCGCGAGCCGTGCACGCACCTCGTCCATGCCGCCCAGTGCGCGCTGGCTATCGGCCTTTTCCTTGAGCACTGCCAAGAACATGGCGGCGGCGCTGTCCTTGCCGCCGACCAGGCGATCCGCCTGCAGGGCCTTGTCCGCCCGGTCAAGCAAGGCGCTCAGCTCGGGCGAATCCGGTGTCTTCTGCGCCGGCAGATCGACCTCATGGGTCTTCTCGCGGCGGCGCGCGGCGATCACTGATGACGGCGCAAGCATGATCGGCGGACCGGCGTCGATTTCAGACACGATGGCCGCCGGCGCCGCCTGCGGGCGTTGGTCGAAGCCCATGGTCGTGGGCTGTCCACGCATCGGCGAGCGCGGCGTGTTCTGACCCGGCTCCACATGCAGCAGTTGCGGAAAGAAGTGATAGAACAAGGCGAAACCGAGCACAGCGACACCCAGAGAGCCGCCAATGGCGCGCTGTCGGCGGACGGTCTCGGTGTTTGGCATGGTGGGCTGTTCCGTGCGGGCCTGCTATCGTGCGCTGCCACCTTAGAGAATCGCGTGCGGCAGGGCAACACGAACGTCGCGCGCGTTCCACGTATGTACAAGGAAGCAGGAATGACATCGAGCGACCTCGCTCCCGCCGCACCGTGGATCGACAACCACGACGAGTTAGCCACCTGGCTGGCGCCTGTCGGCCCGACAGCGGTAGTCGGACTCGACACCGAGTTCATGCGACGCAACACCTTTTACCCGCAGCTGGCCCTGCTCCAGCTGGCGCACGACAACCGCTATGCCCTGATCGACCCGGTCGCGTTTCCGCTGGGCGATGTGCTGCGCCCGACGTTCGCCCACAACCCCGTAGTCACGGTGATGCATAGCGCCGGCGAAGATCTCGAAGCCATGTCGCCGTTCCTGCCCGATGGTCCGCACACGTTGTTCGACACGCAGATCGCCGCGGCCTTCGTCGGCATGGGCCTGGGCATCAGCTACCGCGCTCTGGTGGCAGAGCTGGTGGGTGCCGAACTCGACAAGGGCGAGACACGCAGCGACTGGCTGCAACGCCCGCTGACCGAATCGCAGAAGCTCTACGCCACGCTCGATGTCGTCCATCTGCATCCCGTGCACGCCATCCTGAGCGAACGCCTCGTCGAGCGCGATCGCGCCGCGTGGCACGCGGAAGACTGTGCGCGAATGAAGCGCCGGGCCAGCGAGCGCGAAGGTGATCCGCAACCGCAGCGCAGCTTCAAGGCTGCCGCGGAATGGACACCGGAGAAACAAGCCTTGCTCCGCCGCGTGCTGCGCTGGCGCGAGACCACCGCACGCGAGCTCGACAAGCCACGCTCGTGGCTGCTCGAAGACGCCCAGGCGCTGGACCTGACCAGCAGCCTGCCACGCGATGCCGCTCATCTCGACGAGCGTGTGCGCGGCACCCGTTCACTGCGCGCGCCGCAACGCAAGGAGCTGTTCGACCTGCTCCAGATGCCACTGGAAGCTGCGGAGATCGAATCCACCGCACCGGTCGTCGGTCACCCCGTCGGTGACGCCAAGCGTGCCATCAACGAGATGCGCAGCGTGATCGACCTGCTCGCCACCCAGCTCGACCTCCCGCCCGGCCTGCTCTGCTCGCGCCGCTCGATGGAGGAGTACGTGATGACAGGCGCATGGCCCGAAGCCCTCGAAGGATGGCGCCGAGGCGTCCTCCACGAACGCCTCGCCAGCCTGCTACCCGGCTGATGTGGGAGCCGCTTCAGCGGCGATGGCCAGGTTACCGTGATCCCATCGCCGCTGAAGCGGCTCCCACATGAATCGAATCACTGTACGGCCGGATGCTGCGCAGAAAACCGCGCAGCCAGCTCATCCCGCTCAAAAGCCCCCATCACATGCTCGACAAACACGCGCGTCTTCCGCGGCAGCAGCTTCTGCGCCGCGTAATAGATCGAAATATCGCCGGCATCCACCCACCAGTCCGGCAATACACGCCTTAACACACCACGCTCGATATACAGCAGCGCATGCGGTACGGACACCAGCGCGATACCCAGGCCCTGCATGGCGGCATGGGTGGCCGCATCGGGATCGTCGAACAGGATCCGTGTTTCGAGGTCGATCGACGCCTTGCCCCCCGCGCCATCGGTAAGCATCCAGTTGCGAATGCGCCCGGTCTGCGGGGACCGAAGCAGAATACCTCCCCGCCCGGCGAGATCCGCCGGCGTACCCGGCGCCCCCCGTGTCGCGAGGTACGCGGGCGATGCGACCAGGACACGATGCGCTGGTGACAGTGGCCGCGCCACGAGACCCGGCTGCAGCTCGAATCCTCCGCCGATGGCGACGTCGAATCCCTCGCCGATCAGGTCGACCGCGCGATTGTCGAAATGCCAGTCCGGCTGCACCTTGGGGTTCGCGCGAAGAAACGCGCCAAGCATTGGTACGATCCAGTCACGCCCGAACGCATTGCCCATGCTGACGCGCAGGCGGCCCACCGGGCTCGCGTGCGCCACGGTCGCGTTGGACATGGCCGTTTGCAGGCTATCCAGGCTATCCACGACCTCCAGGCGGAATGCCTCCCCCGCCTCCGTGAGCGATAAGCGGCGCGTGCTGCGCTGGAACAAGCGGACGCCGAGCGAGGTCTCCAGGCGCGCCACATTCTTTCCCACCGCGGCGGGGGTCAGGCCCAGCGCACGACCCGCCGCGGCGAAACTGCCGGATTCGGCGCTGCGGATGAAGCAGACAATACCGTTGAGGGTGTCCATGGAAGGATTCTAAACCGATGGTATCGACTGCATGGGCGAAATCCTGCCTACCATTCTCCGTCCGTCGCCGCTATTGATGTTGGTGTCCACCTCACCTCACTTCGGAGTCATGCCATGAACGACCTCAATTCCATCCAGGGCAAGAGCGCCCTCATCCTCGGCGGCTCACGCGGCATCGGTGCCGCCATCGCCCGTCGCCTGGCTGCCGGCGGTGCCAACGTCGTGCTCACCTACGTCAGCGGCGCTACGGCTGCCGAAGCGGTCGTCGCCGACATCGCTGCCAAGGGCGGTCGCGCGATTGCCTTCCAGGCGGACAGTGCGAGCGATACCGCCATCGAAGCAGCGGTCGCGAAAGCGAAAGAGGCCTTCGGCGGTCTCGATATCCTGGTCAACAATGCGGGTATCGCCAAGTTCAGCCCGATCGAGGAATTCCCGATCGAAGATCTGGACAGCACGCTTGCGATCAACGTCCGTGCCGCCGTGGTGGCGAGTAAATTCGGTGCACGCGCCATGAATGACGGCGGCCGTATCATCCACATCGGCAGCACCAACGCGGAGCGCATGCCGGGCCAGGGTGGCGCGGTCTATGCCATGAGTAAGTCGGCCCTGCAGGGCCTGACCAAGGGACTCGCCCGCGATCTCGGTCCGCGTGGCATCACCGTCAACAATGTGCAGCCCGGCCCGGTCGACACTGACATGAACCCGAAGGATGGTCCGTTCGCGGAACAGCTGATGCCGCTGCTTGCCGTGGGCCGCTACGGCCATGCCGATGAGGTCGCCAGCTTCGTCGCCTATCTCGCCGGTCCCGAAGCGGCCAACATCACGGGCGCCAACCTGCTGATCGATGGCGGCTTCGCCGCCTGACCCTGCTCTGCTCCATGTAGGAGCCGATTCATCGGCGAAAAGCCAACGGAGCGGTGATGCCATACCCCATCGCCGCAGATACCACACCCCATCGCCGCTGAAGCGGCTCCCACACAAAGCCGCACCATCCGTGCTCTATGTGGGAGCCGCTTCATCGGCGATTCTTTTAGTTGAACGACGCGCCGAACGTAATCATGAACGCACGCGGCTGCAGCAGGCCGTAGGTCGGCGAACTGGTGTACAGCGAGCCCTGCGTGGTAGCCAGGAACTGCGCGGAACTCACATACGAGAACGCCTTACGATCGGTCAGGTTGCTCACGTTGACCTTGATGTACGGGGTCTTCAGGGCATCCCAGTCGCCGAAGCGATAGCCACCGGCCAGGTTGAACTGGGTGAAGCCACCCACGCGCTCGGTGTTGAGGTAGTCACCGTAGAGCGAGCTGGTGACGCGCGCCGACAACGTGGCCCACAGATGGGCGCTGTCGTCGTAACCGATGCTCACGTTGCCGATGTTGCGGGCAGTATCCGGCATGGTCTTGCCATTGGCTGGATAGATGCCATCGCCACCGCCATCGATGTTGCCGACGATCTTGGCCTGGGTGTACGTGTACGACGCGTACGCCGTCCAGTCCTGGCTCAGCTTGTAGCTGGCTTCGGAGCTGAAACCCTGCATGTGCATGCGGCGGATCGACGTGTAGTACGTGTAACCCGTCGTGTCGTCGTACGCGCTTTCCTGCTTGTTGTTGTAGTTGCTGCGGTAGACATCCGCGCTGACCGAGAGCGCGTCACCGTAGAAGCGCCAGCCGAGGTCCGTGTTCCAGGCCGTTTCCGGCTTGTTGGCGGCCTGCTGGTTGGCCAGCGAGTTCAGCAGGAGCACCGTGTTCGGCGGCGCGCGGAAGGTCTTGCCGCTGCCGATGTAGAACTGGTTGCGCTCGTCCATCTGGAACTTGATGCCCGCCGTCGGCAGCACCTTGTGCCAGTTCTTGTCCACGTCGGTCGTGAACTGCTGCTTGGTAGCCGCACCGGCGATCGAACCCGGGTATTCCTGCGCGAAGCCCGTACGGTTCGTCCACAGGTAGCTCACGCCCGCGGTGAAGGTCCAGAAATCGTTCGGCGTCCAGTTGTCGGTGACGAAGCCCTTCTTGATCTCGGTGTTGGTGTACTCGTTGTACACCTTCTGGCCAAGGCCGCTCTTCGGGTAGACCACGAAGCTGTCGTCGCCCCAGATCGAGGCCGGTGTGCCCTCTCCGTTCACCAGACCATAGAGGTCCGACTGGCTCTTGCGCGAACGCTCGTACCACACGCCGTACTCGAGGCTGTTGTCCTGACCCAGATCCTGATTGAACTTGGCGATGATACCGGGACGATAGGTGAGCGCGGCCGAGTACGAATAGACCACGCCCTTGTCGGCGCCGGAGACGACGCCATTGTTGTTGACGTCCTGGTTGGCGTAGCCGAAGCGATCCGCACCCGTCGGGCTCTCCGTCACAGTTGCACCGGCACCGCCGCCGCCATTGCCGTACCAGAAGTAAGGCACGACGGAGAGGCGCAGGCTGTCGGTGAACTTGAACTCGCCGTCGAGGCTGGCCAGGTAGCTCTTGAACGGGTTGGTGCGCAGGCCGTAGTAGTAAGTATTGTTATTGATCGCGGCGGTCGAGCTACCCGGCAACCAGGTGTTCAGATAGTCGTAGTGGTAGCCGTTCTGCGCGACCTGCGCCTTGGTCAGCGAGCGGTAGTTGATGTTGTTTTCGCGGTTGTACTGCAGCGAGGCGCTGATCGAGTTGTTGTCGTCGATCGTCCAGACGGACTTGCCGTCGACCTTGGTCACTTCCATGTCGCCCGGGCCGCGCCACTTGTCAGCGGTGTTGCGCGAATAGGAAATCCACGAACGCACCGGACCGGTATCACCCGTGTTAAGGCGGATGAAGGTGCGACGGTAGTCGTTGTTGCCCAGGCTCTGGGTGAAATCCACGCCGGCCTTGTGCGAGGGATCGATCGTCGCCCAGCCGATGTGACCACCGCTGGCGCCGGAATCCGGCATGTCGATATCCGGGATACCCTGCAGTACCGTGATGTCGCCCATGTTCTCGCTGTCGCCGTATTCGGTCGCGTACACCGAATAGCTGCCCGAATCGGTGATCGGCGCGCCGTTGAGCGTCATGCCGATGTCCGACGAATCGAAGCCGCGGATCGAGTAGTGACCGTTGGCCAGGCCCGTGACGTCATCCGTCGCAGCGTTCACGCCAGGAATCGAGCCGATCATCTGGGTGAAGTTCGCACCCGGCGATGCCTTGACGATGGCATCGCGGGTGATCGTTGAAACCGCCTTCGTGGCCGTCTGAACCGACATCAGGCCGGAACCGAGGCTGAGGCTGTCCGCCTGCACCTGCACGCTGCTCATCTGCTGCACGCGGCGAGTGTCGTTGGAGGTCGTCGTGTTCGACGTGCTCGACGCGCTGCGCTGCGCCGCCGGCGTTGTGCTCGTGGCGTCGGTCTGACCCGTTGCATCCTGTGCCCAGACCGAAGCTGCGGTCATCGAAAAGACGACGGCAATCGCCATGGAGAGGTGGTTTCTTTTCACTGGAGTTTCCTGAGTTACAAGGGTTGAATCGTTGTCCGCACTTCTCCGCCCGGCATTATCTTTCGATAATCGAAGGCTAGTGCGATGTCTGTTGTCATTCCTGCGTAATACTTGCTGAAATACGCAAGTTCACACGCTTTCCCTAGGCATAAAAAAGCCCAGTCGACATTGACCGGGCGGATGTTGCGAAATCAGTTTTTTAATGCGACCAATCGCACGAAATAATGCGTACGTCTTCGCTACCCCAGAAGATTCTCATGCTTATTTTACAGCATATTTACAACACCGCTATTAGGACGAATTCCGAGCTCACATAATCCCGCCGCATTTCCCGAAGCCGGTAAACGACACTCCGTCGATCAGCGCGCCAAACCGGCACCCACGGCAGGAGCCCGGCCGACGCTTGGCGGTGTCAAAAACTCTTGCTACCATCGCTGGATAGTGGGGCCTTAGCTCAGCTGGGAGAGCGCGTCGTTCGCAATGACGAGGTCGGGGGTTCGATCCCCCCAGGCTCCACCACTCATTGATCGCATTTAAGCCTCGAAGACCACCGGTTTTCGAGGCTTTTTTGTGGTCCTCTTGTGGTGAGAGCCGCTTCAGCGGCGACGGTAACCTTCTGGCCTCACTCGGCTGGCTGGAAACCGGTAAACATGTCTACGAGGCTGCCAGGCGCCTTCTCGCCGAACAGCAGCTTGCTCAACTCCCCTGCCTCGGCCGCAGCAACGGCGCTACGCGGAAACAGCGCCTCCTCATAAGCCAGAAGCGCGGCTTCGACGTCGCCAGGATTCGCCGCGAGTGCTCTCCCTAGCTCAGCGCCGTCGTACATGGCAAGGTTGGCACCCTCACCTGAAGGCATCATCAGATGCGCCGCATCGCCGAGCAGGGTCACGCCGGTTACGCGATTCCATCGATGACCGGTCGGGAGCGCATGAATGGGGCGAGGCACGAGGGCAGTGTCGCTACCAGTGATAAGCGCCGTCAGCTCGGGTGCCCAGCCGTCGAACTCCTTTGTGACGCGAGCCAGGGCGGTCGACGGATCGGAGAAGTCGATGCCGGCAAGCCACTCCTTCGGCTTGTTTAAAGCCACGTACGAGTGAAGCACCCCATGGGGTTCGCGGTGGGCCAAGATACCCTTCCCCGGAGCAAGCGCGAAAAATGCGCCGTCGCCGACCGCTTTCGCACTGGCCACATGGCGAACATCCGCATCACGCAGATACGTCTCGACGAAGGACACGCCGACATAGGCCGGCTTCGCTCCAGAGAGAAGCGGACGCACTTTCGACCATGCACCGTCCGCACCGACGAGGAGTTCTGTCGTCACCGTCGAGCCATCGGCGAAGGTAAGCACGTGATGGCCACCAACGGGGGAAGAGACTGCGGCGAGCTTGTGTCCCCAGCGTATCGTCCCGGCGGGAAGCGACTCCATGAGGATCCGACGCAGCTCGCCTCTCGGCACTTCGGGTCGCCCACCCGTGCCGTCGTCGGGCTGGTCGAACAGCACATTGCCGTCCTTGTCCAGGATCCGCGTGGCCTGGGCTCCCTCATGGACGAGTGCAAGGAACTCGTCGAAGAGCCCCGCCGCCTTGAGCGCAAGTTGTCCGTTTTCCTCGTGGATATCGAGCATGCCGCCCTGCGCTCTTGCGTTCGGCGAAGCCTCGGCTTCGAAGACAGTCGCCTTGATGCCATGCACGTGAAGTACCCGCGCCAGGGTCAGGCCGCCGAGTCCGGCGCCAACGATCGCAATGGGAGTAGTCACGGTGTTTCCTCGTAGTCTGCTCACTGGAACGGCATTCCATGATATTGGAACGACGTTCCATTTATGTCAACATGAGGGATGGTCAAGAAATCATCAGGCAGCCCGCGGCGGGAAGAATCGCTCTCACGGGAGCGAATCATCGATGCGTCGATCGCGCTCCTGGACGATGCCGGGGAAAGCGGCCTCACCTTTCGCGCCCTGTCCCTGAAGCTCGCCACCGGCCCCGGCGCGATCTACTGGCACGTCGCCAACAAAAGCGAACTGCTTACCGCGGCGTGCGACGCGATCGTCGCCCGTGCGATGAACGCGCAACTTGCTGATACGACGCCGGAGGCAACTATTCGCGCCATTGCGCTGGGCATGTTCGACGCGATCGACGCCCATCCCTGGGTTGGCTCGGCACTCGCTCATGCGCCAGGCCAGTTACCGGCGGTGCGCATCCTCGAACGCATAGGCCAGCAGCTTCGCATTCTGGGTGTCCCGCGCGAACATGAGTGGACAACCGTATCCGCGTTGTTGAGCTACATCCTTGGCGTAGGTGGACAAAACGCGGCCAACGCGCAGTTCGCCCAGGCAGAAGGGCTCAATCGACCCGAGTTTCTCGAGTCGGTGGCCAGTACGTGGTCCGAACTCGATCCGGCTGAGTATCCCTTCGCCCGCAGCATCGCCGGACAGTTGCCCGAGCACGACGACCGGGAAGATTTTCTTACCGGGATCGATCTGATCCTCAAAGGCATTGGCTCGTCGCGACGCTGATAACGGAAACGCGCGTTAAACCGTCGGCAAGCTGTACCGAAGGATGCCGATCGTGTGACTGTCCTCGTCATCGCCTTCCACGAACGTGATTTCAAGCACAGCATTGACTAGATCTGAATCGGCATCCAAGGCATCCAGCGCTACTGCGAACAAGCTAACCATCATGTCCAAATCCATCGTCTTGGGACCATTCAGGCAGACGAGACCCGCGTGAATTTCCGCGGCGGCATGGAGTCCTCCGTCGCGGTTATGACCCCTGAAATCGCGGAAATTCTTGGTCACGAACGTCCAATCCCCCTGGATCAGCGTCGGCATCAATTCCCAGTCCTTCGTTCCCGAAAGACCAAGCCACGCGATGTGCGCTGCTTCCAGATGCCCGCGCGCTCGGGCCAAGTGGGCAAGCTCTTGGGAAAGGCATTCGTCGATCAAGAACTTCATGCCTCGTGGGAACCAGGGCCTGCCTTGGATTTGATCTTCTTGAACGGCACGGTCCGGTCTTCGCGCGTAGTCGCGCCCGCGGGTGGCTTAGGCGCAGCCGAAGGACGGCCCCGTAAGGGATTCGTCTTCGCGTAAAGCGCAGTGCGGTGAACATCGTCTTCGCTGAGCCTTGGATAGGCCAACAGAATTTGCTCGATCGAATGACCTGCCTTCAGCGAAGCGGCTACATCGTGCACCGGGATGCACGTGCCCTTCACGACCGGTATTCCGCCAAGGATTGCTGGATCCGACACCACCCAATCCCGCAGCTCAACCAGCTGCGCGTAGTGCGCGACCGTGTATTCCACATACGGGCGGATATCTACTGACACGGTGTCCACGCGGACGCATTTCTCCGCAAGGAGAAGGTCCCATTCCTTTGAAAGTAGATCGCGCGACATATCCATCTTGATCGTAGGTAACAGCGCTTCAACGCCTTTCAGCACCATGCGTCGACTTTGCGCCGTCAACATAGTTGCCGTCCCGAAGTAAACGGCGAGGAACACGCAGGCCATCGGCGACAACTCGCGAGCGCCTAAGCGAAACAGGCTCGTAGGCAAGATCCGATCATCCAAGGCCCGGTTCACTTCCTGAACTTCCACGCCAGCGACGAAAGCGGCTTCGGCCGTTCTCAACGGGCGGGACACACTGGAGGTGATGAGGGACGGGGGCATGGGACACCTGGTGAATGATTCGGATTTAATTATTCCGAATAAAATGAAACTATATGATAAACTCACCTTTTGTCAAATACTTAACGGATATAATGAGAGCAGCCTGAAGGATTTTCCTGACACGTTTGAGCACATGGAAGCGCCGCGTCTTCCCGAGAACGAGGCCGCTCGCCTCGGGTCACTCTGGCTACCCCTTCCCCTGCTCCCAACACATCCGCGCATGCGCCTGTGCCGTGCACTGCACGCCCATATGCATCAGCGCACCGATCGCTTCCAGACCATGTGCCACACGTTGGCAAT
>CBIGPO010000076.1:0-11483 GCA_966191635.1 uncultured Luteibacter sp. | reverse complement strand
GACGATCCGCTGACCTATCCGATCCAGCCCAAGCCGCACACCATGGAATTCCTGCGCGAAGTGGCGCACCTGCGCCCGCGCACCAACCTGTTCGGCGCCGTGACCCGCGTGCGCCACACTATGATGACGGCGATCCACCGCCTGCTGACCGAGCAGGGCTTCTTCTGGATCAACACGCCGATCATCACCACCTCCGACGCCGAAGGCGCCGGTGACATGTTCCGCCTGTCCACGCTGGACCTGGCCAACCTGCCCCGCGACGACAAGGGCGGCATCGACTGGCGCAAGGACTTCTTCGGCCGCGAGGCATTCCTGACCGTGTCCGGCCAGCTCAACGTCGAGGGCTATGCCATGGCGATGAGCAAGGTCTACACCTTCGGCCCCACCTTCCGCGCCGAGA
The DNA here is from genome assembly GCA_966191635.1 of uncultured Luteibacter sp. GTDB lineage: Bacteria > Pseudomonadota > Gammaproteobacteria > Xanthomonadales > Rhodanobacteraceae > Luteibacter. Next base: position 11,083 of record CBIGPO010000076.1, on the reverse strand, counting down.
ACTCGAACACCACGCGCCACCTGGCCGAATTCTGGATGGTCGAGCCCGAAATGGCCTTCGCCGATCTCAACGACAACGCCGACCTGGCCGAGCTGTTCCTCAAGGGGATCTTCAAGGCCGTACTCGATGAATGCGCCGACGATATGGCCTTCTTTGCCGAGCGCGTCCAGCCGGATGCCATCTCGCGGCTGGAGGCCTTCATTGCCAAGCCGTTCGAGCGTATTCAGTACACCGAAGCCGTCGAGATCCTGCAGAAGTCCGGCAAGAAGTTCGAGCACCCGGTGGCCTGGGGCATCGACCTGCAGACCGAGCACGAGCGCTACCTCGCCGAGGAACATATCGGCCGCCCCGTGGTCGTTATGAACTATCCCGAGGAAATCAAGGCGTTCTACATGCGCCTCAACGACGACGGCAAGACCGTAGCTGCAATGGACGTCCTTGCCCCGGGCATCGGTGAAATCATCGGCGGCGCCCAGCGCGAAGAGCGTCTCGATTACCTCGACCGTCGTATGGACCAGTTTGGCCTCGATAAGCACACCTACGACTGGTACCGCGACCTGCGCCGTTATGGCACCGTGCCCCATGCCGGCTTTGGCCTGGGCTTCGAGCGCCTCCTTGTCTACGTATGCGGCCTCGCCAACATCCGCGACGCCATCCCGTACCCCCGCGCGGCAGGGAGTGCCGAGTTCTAAGAACCACGACCCTTATGCCCCCTTCCCTGCTACGTCCCCTGCTCCTCGTCGCCGCGATGCTCACGCTCGCGGCCTGCCACACGATGAGTGCCATCGTGCCGCCGAACTTCCGTCCGCCGGAAAAGACGTCGAATTCGGTCGACCTCGCACGCAAGGCACTCGAGGACGCCACACCCTGCTGCGGCAGCTTCGCCGACCTGTCCTACCAGGACATGCTGCCCTGGCAACCGCAACGTTTCTCGCTGGATAAGGACAGCCCGGTCGCCAGCCTCAACGGCGACCGCAGCTACTTCCTGGCCTTCCGCCTGCCAACGGGCGCGCAGATGCCGTACACCATCGCGATGAAGGCCGAACTCAACGGCCGCTGGCTGAGCTCGAGCTACCTCTTCGCACCGACGGTGGTATTGCTCGACGACGCCTTCCAGCCGCTGCACGCCGAAGACATCCAGCTCTGTGAATACATGGGCTGGACCAACGAAACAACGGGCGCCTTCGGCAAGTTCAAGGTCGAGGACGACAAGGCGCGGTACATGGTGGTCTATTCGTCGGCCAAGCAGCAAAAGAGCCAGACCTACTGGGAGCAGTCGCCCAGCAACTTCTCGGCGGAAGCGCCGGTGAAAATGGCCGCAGCGGGCAGCTTCAAGATTCCGCACGGTCCGGACGGCGTCCTGTTCGTGGGCATGCAGAACGACACGTACAAGAAGGCGATCAGCAACGCCGTATGCGACAAGGCCCAGCCAGGCAATGGCGTGATTTCCACCATCCGCCAGGTGGTCACCACGGACATCCTCGGTGACGGCCAGGCCAAGAAAGATCAGTCCAAGAAAGAAAACGGCAGCTAAGCCAGCATGCAGACCGCAGTCATTCTCTATCTCCTGTTGCTGCTCGGTGCGGTGGCGTCGTTTGTCTTCCACTTCATTGCGCAGTGGCGCTTTACGTCATTGCTGCGCCAGCGCTATCCGGATCAGTGGACAACCATCACCGAGGCCGACACCGGCCGTCCTAACGGTATGGCCAACTGGCTGCGCATACGCCGCGTGCTGCGCTCCGACGCACCGGCTCTGTTCAACGACGACGACCTCAATCGCTGGCAGCGCTGGTGGCGTCGTGCGCCGTGGTTTGCGTGGCCGTGCTGGTTCACCGCGATGGCGGTACAGTGGTGGGCGATGAGACAGGCCTGAAAGGCCGCCACCCAACCCGGAGCACGCATGGATCTTCGCCTCACCGGTCGACACGCGCTGGTCTGCGGCGCCTCCCAGGGCATCGGCCGGGCCACCGCCTTCGAGCTGGCCGAGCTCGGCGCCAGCGTTACCCTGCTCTCCCGCTCCGCCGACGCACTGATCGCGCTGGCTGCCGAATTGCCAACGGTCCAGCCGGGACAGAAACACCGCCATGTCGCCGTCGACATGCTCGACACCGACGCCCTGGCCGCGGCCGTCACCGAGGTAGTGCATCTCAACGCCGTGCACGTGCTGATCAACAATAGCGGCGGGCCACCTCCAGGCCCTGCCTGGAACGCTGAGCCCGAGGCTTTTCTGGTTGCCTACCGCCAGCACCTCATCAGTGCGCAGGTGATCACCCGCGCCTGCCTGCCGGGGATGCGCGAGGCGCACTACGGCCGCATCGTCAACGTCATCTCTACCTCGGTGAAAGAGCCCATCGCCAATCTCGGTGTCTCCAATACGGTGCGCGCCGCCGTAGCCGGCTGGGCGAAGACGCTGTCGGCCGAAGTGGCACCCGATGGCATCACGGTGAATAACGTGCTTCCGGGCTATACCCGCACGCCGCGCCTGGAGGCGCTGGTCGAGGCCAGCAGCAAGGCCGGGCGCAGCCGCGAGGAAGTCGAGCGCGGCCTGCTCGCCAGCGTGCCTGCGGCCCGCTTCGGCGATCCGGCGGAGGTCGCGGCCGTGATCGCCTTCCTCGCCAGCCCTGCCGCGGGCTACGTCAACGGGGTGAGCATCACCGTTGATGGCGGTCGTACGCGCAGTCTTAACTGAAGCACGCCATGCTGATCCTCGCCAATCTCATCGATGGCCAGTCGCGGCCACCGCGTGCCGGCCGCTACCTCGACAGCGTGGACCCGGCCATCGGCCAGCCGTTCGCTCAGTGTCCCGATTCCGATGCCACCGACGTCGCAGAGGCTGTCGCCGCCGCATGCCGCGCGGCGCCCGTGTGGGCGCAAACGGCCGCCGAAGCACGCGGACGTTGCCTGCAACGCCTCGCCGACCTGATCGAGGCCCGCCTGGAAACCTTCGCCGAAGCGGAATCGCAGGACAGCGGCAAACCGCTCGCCCTCGCCCGGTCCCTCGACATTCCCCGCGCCATCGCCAACCTGCGTTTCTTCGCGGCGGCCGCCGGCCAATGGAGTGGTGAATCCCACGCGATGGAACATGGCGCGATCAACTACACGCTGCGCCTGCCGCTCGGCGTCGTTGGCTGCATCAGCCCGTGGAACCTGCCGCTCTACCTCTTCACGTGGAAGATCGCCCCCGCACTCGCCGCCGGCAACACGGTGGTGGCCAAGCCTTCGGAAGTCACGCCCTATACGGCATGGCTGCTCGGTACGCTGGTCGAGGAGGCGGGCTTTCCGCCAGGCGTGCTCAACATCGTCCATGGCAGCGGCCCCGCCGTCGGCGAGGCCATCGTCACGCACAATGCGGTCAAGGCCGTCTCGTTCACCGGAAGCACGCGCACGGGCATCGCTATCGCCAGTGCCGCGGCCCCGCGGCTGAAGAAGGTGTCGCTCGAACTCGGTGGCAAGAACCCGGCGATCGTTTTCGACGATTTCGACTTCTCCGAGGCTTCGCTGGCCACGATCGTGCGCTCGGGGTTCGCCAACCAGGGTGAGATCTGCCTGTGCGGCTCCCGTCTGCTCGTGCAGCGCGGCATCTACGATCGTTTTCGCGAGGCCTATCTCGAGCGCGTCCGCGCGCTGAAGGTTGGCGATCCCCTGGAAGCGACCAGCCAGCTCGGCGCCCTGGTGTCCAAGGCGCATTTCGAGAAGGTCACCGGTTGCATTGCGCGTGCGCTGGACGAAGGCGGCACGCTTCTCACCGGCGGCGAACGCGTCATCGTCGATGGTCGCTGTGCCGGTGGCTGGTTTGTCCAGCCGACGGTGATCGAGGGACTCGCGCCCGGGGCGGTGACGAACCAGGAGGAAATCTTCGGACCCGTCGTGACCTTGATTCCCTTCGAGACCGAAGCAGATGCCTTGGCTATCGCCAATGGCACGCCCTACGGACTGGCCGCATCGGTGTGGACACGCGATGTGTCACGCGCTCACCGTTTCTCGGCGAAGCTCGACTTCGGCATCGTCTGGGTCAACTGCTGGATGCTGCGCGACCTGCGCACGCCGTTCGGCGGCACGAAGCAATCAGGCATCGGCCGCGAAGGCGGTTTCGAAGCGATGCGTTTCTTCACCGAGGCCAGGAATGTCTGCATCGACCATGGGCAATAACGTCATCCGCACCGAGGGCGCACCGGCTCCGGTAGGCGCCTATCCACACGCGCGACGCGTGGGCGACCTGCTGTTCCTTTCCGGCGTGGGCCCGCGCGTGCCCTCTACCAATGCGGTGCCCGGAAACGTCGTGGATGCGGACGGCAAACTGCTTTCCTACGATATCCAGGCGCAGTGCCTGCAGGTGTTCGCGAATGTTCGCGCGGTGCTGGAAGCCAGCGGTGCGCGCTTCGAGGACCTGGTCGACGTGACGGTGTATCTCACGGACATGGCGCGCGACTTCGCTACGTATAACCGGCTTTATGCGGAAGCGTTTGCGGGCGTGGATGCGTGTCGTACGACGCTGGGGATTACGGCATTGCCTACGCCGATTGCGATCGAGCTGAAGTGTGTGGCGCACGTCGCGAGCACCCATCGCCGCTGAAGCGGCTCCCACATAAACCCCGACCTGTGGGAGCCGCTTCATCGGCGGTTGTGAGAGCCGATTCATCGGCGATTGTGGGAGCCGATTCATCGGCGATAGGTGTCGCCTAGGGCGTCAGCGCCCGGGCACCCTCGAGGCACACCCTCAGCATGTCGCCAATCAGTACCTGTACCCGGGCAGCCTTCTTGGGCAGATATTCGAACGAATCCTCGTCCATGTAATTCAGCTGGGCGAGTTCGAGCTGGATCGCGTCCACGCCCTCGGCCGGACGGCCGTAGTGGCGGGTGATGTAGCCGCCCTTGAATCGGCCATTCACAGCGAACGAGTAGTCTTCCTGGCGTTCCAGCACCGCGGCGACGCGGGCCTGCAGGCCTGGCGAGCAGCTGGCACCATCGGCCGTGCCGAGATTGAGATCGGGGAGGCGGCCCTCGAAGAGCATGGGTACTTCGCTGCGGATCGAATGTCCTTCCCACAGCACCACATGGCCAAACTCGTTCTTGAGGCGGGCCAGCTCACCGGCCAGCGCCTGGTGGTATGGCTTCCACCACCGCTCCACGCGATCGGCAATTTCGGCAGCATCGGGCTCCGCGCCGGGCCGGTAGATCTCGCGGCCGTCGAACAGCAGCGTGGGAACCAGGCCGGTCTCGTTCTGTCCCGGGTAAAGCAGATGCCCATCCGCTGGACGGTTCAGGTCGACCACGAAGCGGGAGGCGAAGGGCTTGATCACGCTGGCGCCCATCTCTCGGGCGAAGTCGTAAAGCTCGGCTACGTGCCAGTCGGTATCCACCGAGCCCCGCGCCCGACGCTTCATGCGGGCGGCCATGTCATCGGGGATAGCGCTGCCGTTGTGCGGCAGGCTGACCAGGAGCGGCGCAGTGCCGCGATGCAGGGTGTAGGGGATCATGGGCTGAGTGTAGCGCTCATCCGGGGACCCGATCACCCATCAGGACCATCTCTTCAGCCGATGTCGGATGGATAGCCAGGGTATCGTCGAAGTCGGATTTACAGGCACCCATCTTGATCGCCACAGCGAAGCCCTGGAGGATCTCGTCGACGCCCGGGCCGAGCATCTGCATGCCGACGATCCGCGACTCCTTGCCCACACAGATCAGCTTGAACCGCGTGGTGATAGGCCGCCTGGCAAGCGCCAGCTGCATCGGAACGAAGGACTGCTTGTAAAGGTGCACGTCGGCCCCGTAGGCGTCGCGAGCCTGCTGCTCGGACATGCCGATCGTGCCCAGCGGCGGGTGCGAAAAGACCACGCTGGGGATGTTCTCGTAGTCCAGTTTCGCATTCGGCTTGCCGCCGAACAGGCGATCCACCAGCTTGCGCGCTGCTGCCACGGCGACCGGGGTCAGGGCCATCCGCTCGGTCACGTCGCCGACGGCATAGACCCCTTCTACGTTGGTGTTCTGCCAGTCGTCGATCTGGATGTGACCATCCGTTCCGGTAGTGGCCAGGCCGATGGTCTCCATGCCCAGGGCCGCGGTGTTCGCCTCGCGCCCAATGGCGACGATGAGGGCATTAAAGGGGCCAGGGTGACCGTCGCGATCGCAGTCGAGCAGGATCACGCCATCGGTCTCGTGTGCCGCCACGATCTCGCATTCATAGTGGACATGGATGCCATGCTGTTCCATTTCCTCGCCCAGGCCATAGGCCATCTCTTCGTCGAAGCCACCCATCAGGCGCCCGCGCACGTACATATGCACGTCGCTACCAAGTGCGCGAAGAACGCCTGCCAGCTCGACGGCGATGTAGCCGCCGCCGATGATGGCCGTGCGCTGCGGACACGCCCGCAGATCGAAGAATCCGTCTGAATCCATGGCGAGATCGAAGCCGGGCTTGTCGAGGCGCTTCGCTTTCGAGCCCGTGGACACGATGATGTGCGGGGCCGTGAGTTCGCGTTCCCCAGCGCGCACGCGGCCTTTGGCGATGAAGCGACCGGTTTCACGCACGACGGTGACGTGACCCTTGTCGAGCGCCTGCTGGTACTTGCCGTGGATGCGCTCGATGTATTCCTCGCGACGCTCGATGAAGCGTGGCCAGTCGAGGCTGCCCGGTGTGTCGTGGAATCCGTAGTCCATCGCGATGTACTGCGCTTCGGCCATCTGCGCGGCGTACCACATGGCTTTTTTCGGAACGCAGCCGACGTTGACGCAGGTGCCACCGAGTTCACCCGGCTCGATCAGCGCGACCTTCACACCATGCTTCGCGGCACGGATCGCAGCGGCCAGGCCACCCGAGCCACCACCGATCACGATGAGGTCGAAGGCTTCCACGGTCATGCGTCACTCCGGCAAGGGCAATACATCACCGTAGCAAACACACCTGCTCTTGTGGGAACCACACTTTTTGTGGGAACCGCACTTTTTGTGGGAACCGCACTTTTTGTGGGAGCCACGCCTTTTGTGGGAGCCGCTTCAGCGGCGATTGGCGTTCCGGCGTCTCCGCTCCGTTGGCTTTTCGCCGCTGAAGCGGCTCCCACATGTCTCCAATCGCCGATGAATCGGCTCCCACAGCGTCGGTCAGAGGCCGAAACGCGCGGGCAAATAAGGCGTGGGATCCAGCGCGGGCGCGGGACCGGCCAGCAAGTTCGCCACCAGTTCACCGGTGGCCGCGGACATGCTGATACCAAGCATGCCGTGGGCGGTGGCGTAGGTCAGGTTCGACCAGCGCGTGCTGGGACCGATGATGGGCAGCTCGTCCACGCTCATCGGGCGCCACCCCCACCACGGCACCATCTCGCCGCGGCCTTCAGGTTCGTGCAGGTACGTCGCGGCGCCGCGACGCAGTGCTTCAAGGCGAACCGGATTGAGCCCCTCGGAGAAGCCGGAGAATTCCATGGTGCTGCCCAGCCGGAAGCCGGAGACCCACGGTGTAACGCAAACCGCCGCCTCGCGTAGCACCAGCGAATGGGTCGGCACTCGCTCGGGCGGTTGCTCCCAGGTGAGCGAATAGCCCTTGCCCGGCTGCATGGGCAGGCGGATATCGAGGAGCTTGCCCACCAGCGGGGACCACGCGCCGAGCGCCATCACGACATGGTCGCCACTGAATACGCCACCCGTAGTGCGTACGTGCGAGATGCGTTCGCCTTCCAGCACGAACTCGTCCACACGTGCCCCGGTCTCGATGGCACCACCAAGCTCGCGAACGCGCCGCGCCAGCTCGGCCACGTAGCGATCCGGACGCAGGCGCGCATCACCCGGATGGAGCAGGCCACCCACGACGCCTTCGCGCAGGGCGGGCTCGAGCGCAAGCACGTCATCACCTGCCAGCACGCGCACATCCATGCCGAGTCGCCGCAGAAGCTCCACGTGCGGGCGATCGCCCTGCATCGCCCGCACGTCGCGGTAAACGTAGAGCTCGCCCACCTCCTCGAACTCGCAGGCGAGGCCTTCGCCGGCGATGAGCTCGCCGAGCAAGGCGCGTGACCGGTTGAGAATCGCGCCACGCGCCTCACCGGCGTACTGGAAGTCCCGCCAGGTGCAGTGGCGGGCGAAGTCGAGCAGCCAGCGCGCCCGGGCCGGATCCGGCCGAGGGTTCACATAAAGCGGCGCATCGCGGCGCAGCAGCGAGCGAAATGCCGTGCCGATCACGCCCGGCATGGTGAGTGGCCCCGCATGGCTGGGCGTGATCGTGCCGCAATTGCCATGCGAACTGCCGTTGCCGGGCAAGCCCTGCTCCAGCACCCGCACGCTCGCGCCTGCCTTGAGCAGGTACAGCGCGCACACAAGGCCAATCACTCCCCCGCCCATGATCAGAACGTCGCTTCGGGATCTATCCATCCACGAAGTTTAACGGCCGCCCGCGTCGTCGCGGCCTGTCCGCCAGATGAATTCGTGCTCTTTGCGAGGTATTCCACGCAACCCATTGATTTGTTAACCTCGACGCGCCGCTCCTACAGGGGAAACGCTCGATGTTCGCCGTTGCTCCCGTTCTTCCTTTCCGCCCCGCCCGTTTCATTGGCCCCTTCGCGCTCGCGGTGGCGCTGAGCCTGCTGGCGGCCTGCGGAAGCGCGCCACACAAACGTTCCTCGTCCCAACAGCGAAACCCGGCCTCCGCCGTTCCCCTGGCGAAAAACCTCTCCTGGTCAAACCGCCCGGCGGAGGCCCCTCCTGCCGACGCGGCAAACGATGTCCTGTTCCGCGCGATCGGTCTGGTCGGCACCCCTTACCGCTGGGGCGGGAACACACCACAAGGCGGCTTCGACTGCAGCGGCCTGATCAACTACATCTACCTGACCTCGACAGGCGTCCGCCTGCCGCGTACTTCCGGCGAAATGGCTGCGCTGGACAAGCCCAAGGTCGACGAGTCGCAGCTCGCCAGCGGCGACCTGGTCTTCTTTGGTCGCGGTCATGTAACTCACGTAGGCGTCTATGTGGGCAAGGGCCGCTTCGTGCACGCGCCCAATTCCGGCGGTACCGTACGTCTCGACGACCTCGATGGCGCGTACTGGAAAGAGAATTTCGTCTACGGTCGCCGCGTCCTAAACTGAACGGATGGCAACAGGGGGCCGTTCTTCACATGATTTAGATTGCGCGCTATTTAATTGCGTGCTTAACTATCTCTCGTGGCCCGGCACCGCCGACGCCCTCTCCCATCACGAGCAACCAAGGACACTGATCATGAGCAACCTCTCGAACCTCAAAGAAGTCCTCTACACCGCGCACGCCAAGGTCGCCGGTGGCCGCGAAGGTCACGTCGAATCCGACGACGGCCTGATCAAGCTCGACCTGCGCCTGCCGAAGGAAATGGGTGGCAACGGTGGCGGCAGCAATCCGGAACAGCTCTTCGCCGCTGGTTACGCCGCGTGCTTTGAAGGTGCCGTCCGCTTCGTCGCCGGTCAGCAGAAGGTCAAGGTCGACGGCGCCTCGGTCGCCAGCTCTGTCGGTATCGGCCCGCGCAACGACTCCGGCTTCGGCATCAAGGTGAAGCTCGAAGTGACCCTGCCCGGCATCGACGACGCCACCGCGCAGGAAATCGTCAAGACCGCGCATGAGAAGGTCTGCCCGTACTCGCATGCGACCCGTGGCAATGTCGATGTCGACATCTCGGTGAACGGCAAGACGGTCGCCTAAGTACTCCTGCCGACCACCGATCCTGAAGAAACGGCGCCCTCGGGCGCCGTTTCTTTTCGTGGCAGGACTTCCGGCACGCGGCAGCAACCTCGTGCAGGCGCACCTTCCGCTCATCGCGCCAAAAGCGAAGGGGATCGCCATGACACCGCTCAACAGGCAGGCTCGTCTCGCCGGGTTCCTGTACCTCCTGCTGGCCATGGTCGGGCCGCTCCGGCTCATCTACATACCCACCACCCTCTTCGACAGCGACCATCCCGCCCAGACCGCTGCGAACATCACCGCGCACGAGACCTTGTTCCGCTGGGGCATGTTCGGTGACCTGTTCATCGGCACCATGTTGATTTTCGTCGTGCTGGCGCTCTACCGGTTGCTGAAGCCCACCGGCCCTACGCTGGCCGTGCTGATGATGATCCTCGGCGGGCTACTGCCCTCGGCCATCTATTTCATCAACACCGCCAACGATGCCGCAGCCCTCGTGCTGGTACGCGGCGCGCCCTTCCTCGATGCTTTCAACCAGGCGCAACGCGAATCGCTCGCCATGCTTTTCCTTCGCGTGCATCGTGAGGTCATCACCGCCGCGGAAACGCTATGGGGCCTGTGGCTCATCCCCCTGGCGATCCTGGTCTGGCGCTGTGGATTTCTTCCGCGCGTGCTGGCCGTGTGGCTGATTCTCAATGCATTCGCATACGTAGCGCAAAGCTTCGCGGGCTTCGTCATGCCTGAACTTTCGGACCGCCTCGACCCCATCTGCTTCCCGCTTCAGCTCGGCGAGGTCGCCTTCATGCTGTGGATTCTCGTATTCGGCGCGCGGCGCTACATCCTGATGGGGAGGACGACCGCTTGAGCACACTGGAAGACACCAAGGTACCGCTGCGAATCAAGCTTGCCGGCCTCTGGGCATCACTGATGTCCTGCTACATCTACGGCGACTTCTTCGGGCTGTTCGCACCCGGTCGGCTGCAGGACATGATGGCGGGCAACTTCGGTCCGCTGGGACCGACGACGCCGGGCATCCTGGTGGGGGTAAGCCTGTTGATGGCCGTACCCGCATTGATGATCTTTGGGTCTCTCGCGTTGCCGGCAACCATCTGCCGTTGGGCGAACATCGTCCTTGGGCTGTTCTATACGCTGATCATGTTGTTGACGATGCCCGGCGCGCTGCCGTTTTACATCACGCTTGGCGTCATCGAGGTGCTGCTTACAGCGGCGGTTGTGGCTTATGCGTGGCGATGGCCGAAAGCCTTGTAGGAACAAAAAAACTTCTTCGCAGATTTCCGGGGGAGGGCTCGCCTTCGGCCTCGCGTTTTGCTTGGCTCGCTTTGCGTCGCAAGAGCCGGCGGGTGCCACCCTCGGGGCCACGCTGCGGCGACCCGCTAAGGAAGGGCCGCCCAAAAGCGGCCGTTTATCTATTGCCCTGCGGGCCGGGTCGGGC
>CBIGPO010000075.1:0-11891 GCA_966191635.1 uncultured Luteibacter sp. | reverse complement strand
CGAGGATCTCACTCCGAGCGAGCAGATCGCCATCAGAGCCGCCGCCAAGGCCGCGCAACCGCTGGCACTGTGCAGCGGAATCAAGCCAGTTTGCTCTGTCATGCGCTGGCGCGTGGCAGCGTCGACCTGCATGCCGCCCTCTTCCCACAGCGGCCAGTTCACGGACAGCGTGCGCCCGTGACGCTGCCCGTGCGCGACCTTGACGGCACGCTGCTGCGCAAACGCATCCATGAAGGCATTGGCTGCGGCGTAGTCGGCCTGGCCTATGTTGCCGAGCGCTCCCGATGTCGAGGAAAAGCAGATGAAACAGTCGAGTGGGAGGTCGCGGCTGGCGTCGTCGAGGTTAAGCGTGCCCGACACCTTGGCGAGGAAGACGTCGCGCAGTTCGTCCGGGGTCTTTCGCGTAAGGAAGCTGTCGCGCAGGACGCCCGCCGCGTGAATGATGCCGGTCAGGCCGCCGGAGGCAGCGCCCAACTCCTGCACCAGCCCGGTCACGGCGGCGCGGTCGCCCATGTCGAGTTGGCGGTACTGGAGCGCCGCGCCAAGCGCCTCGAGTTCGGCGATGGCAGCTCGCGTGGCGTCGGTCAACGCAGAGCGGCCGGTGAGGACCAGCGTGACGCCATGGGCTTGCTCGGCGATGTCGCGAGCGAAAATCAGGCCCAGGCCGCCCGCTCCGCCGGTAATAAGGTAAGTACCCCGGGCCTTCCACGGCGCGGGAACCTCAGACGACGGCTGCCATTCGGTCCAGGCGGCCACATGGCGCACGCCATCCCGGTAGCGGACCTGTGTTGCCCCGCTGTCGCGGTTCTCACGCAATGCCGTCAGAACGTCCTGCCCCGCCTCCACATGGATGACCTGGCCGACTATCTGCGGGTTCTCCAGCTGCGCCGTCCGCAGCATGCCCGCAAGGCCTGCCATGAGGCTTCCAGCGCCCTCCACCGGCACGATCATCTGGATCAGGTGCGATCCCGGTTGGCTACCGAGTGACTGGATATGTTCCAGCAACGCAACGGCAGCGGTCTCGTAGCGCTGCGCAAAAGGCTCACTCGACTCGATCTCGAGGCAGGTCGTACCCGGCAGCGCTGACCGCACGTCGGGCGTGCCGATACCGAAGGCTTCCGCTCCTCCGCAAAGCAGGACGAGATGCTGCGCAGAGCGCCTTGCGTCAATAGCGACGATCGACTCCGCTACCCACTCGGGTTGCAGGAGTGCCGTTCTTAACGGTTCATCGGACCCCACACGCGCCGACGTGCGTGTGACGAAGTCCCCAAGGCGCGCGCATACCCTACCGGCTTCGTCGCAAAGGTCGATATCGAACGTATGGCTAGCACGGCGGTGGATCACCGCCCACATATCACCGGTAACCGGTGCCACGATGTCGAGCGAACCGAGCGCGAACGGAAGCACAGGCACGGCGTCGTGCCAGGCATCGGCCTCGTCGGCCTGGAAGGCAATCGTTGCCTGCAGCGCGGCGTCGACGACACTGGGATGAAGGACATAGTCGTCGCGCGACGAACCCACCGACGCCGGCAGCGTTATCCGCGCCAGGGCCAGACCCTCACCCATTCGCACCTCACCCAAGCCACGATGCGCAGCGCCATAGTGGAGGCCAACGCGATCGAACAGCGCATAGCAGGCGTCCGCCGTCCTGTGCGATCGCGCGCATTGCCGGCTTATTTCGGCCAGATCCTGCGATAAGGCAGGCAAGATGCTGTCGGCGGCGACCAGCGAGCCTTCGCTGAAGACCACCGCCTCATCGCTATCGGCGTCGTCATAGAGCTCGAAGCTGAAAGCGCCTTCACCTTCCGGGAAGAGTGCAAGGTGCAAGGACTTCGGCTCGGCTCCCACGATAATCGGCCGCAGCCACACGACGTCCTTCAGCCGGTGTCGCTGTCCCGCGGCGACGGCATTGGCCATCGCGCAACGTGCCATTTCCAATTGTGCGGCCGCGGGCAACGTGCGCTCGCCATGGACAACGTGATCGGCAAGGAAGCACTCCGTGCCGGTGAAGCGACTGGTGAAACGCAGGCCGAAGGCATTCGACGTGTTGCGGTGGACGAGCGGATGAATGGCAGCCTGTGTTGCCGAAGGCATCGACAAGGGTGCTTTTCTTTCCACCCAGTGCCTCTCCCTGACGAAGGGATAGGTTGGTAGCGCAAGACGACGGCGCGTTCCGGTTTCGTAGCCTGCTTCCCAGGTGAAGCTACGGCCGCCAACCCACTGCTCGGCTATCGCTGCCAGATCATCGCGAGTGGTGGGTACGAAGGGCAAACTTGCGCTCGCCACCTCGTTGCCACTGGCGATCTGAGCGTCGACCGGAACCTCACCGGAGAACACATCGCTCGCCCCCGAGGCATTCGCCAGCCATGCTTCAAGCATCGATTGCAGGGCGTCGAACGAGTCCACCACGAGAGCCACACGTGCGGCCATGGCCTGGCGCCCTACCTGCAATGTATAGGCGAGATCGGCCAGCGCGGCGCCACGAATTTCAGGTGATTCGAGCGCAGTGAGAAGCTGCCTGGCGCGCTCACGCAGCACGGGAACGGTTTTCGCGGAAAGGACAACGAGCACCGGCACGCCAGCCTCTGAGCCCTCGCCCGCCGGTTCGGGATACTCCTCGACAACGACATGCGAATTCACGCCACCGAACCCGAACGAGCTGATGCCTGCACGACGCGGCAGCGCCAAACCGTTTTCACCCGTAAAGGCGTGCCATGGCTGTGCCTTGTCGACGATAAAGAAGGGGCTATCGTCGAACGAGATGCGTGGATTGAGCTTCTGGTAGTGCACCAGTGGCGGGAAGCTGCCGTGTCGCATGCACAGCACCGTCTTGATCAGGCCCGCCACGCCGGCGACCGATTCCAGGTGGCCGATATTGGTCTTGACGCTGCCGATACCGCAGCCATGCTCGGCGAGCACTTCGCCGCGTTCTTCGGCAATACGGGCAAAGGCCATCTTCAGGCCTTCCACCTCGATCGGATCGCCCTTGGGCGTACCTGTCCCGTGCGCCTCGACGTAGCCAACCGTGTTCACCGGCACCTGCGCCTGCCTCAAGGCCTCCGCTACCACGTTCGACTGGGCGAGCGAACCGGGATAGGTCACCGTGCGGGCACGGCCGCCATGATTCATCGCCGTGCCACGTACGACGGCGACGATCCTGTCGTTGTCACTGATGGCCTTATCGAGCGGCTTCAGCAACAGCATGGCCGCGCCTTCGCCACGCACATAGCCATTGGCGCGCTCGTCGAAGCTCTTGCAGCTGCCGTCCGGCGACAACATGCCGGTCTTGGAGAACGAAATGAAGTGAGTCGGGCTGCACAACACGCTGACGCCGCCGACCAGCGCATGATCGCATTCGCCACGCCGGATCGCGTGCGCAGCTTTGTGCAGGGCCACCAGCGAACTCGAGCAGGCGGTATCGATCGGCAAGCTAGGGCCGTGCAGGTTCAGGAAGTGCGAGATCCGGTTCGGAATAAGCGCCGTATGCGTACCCGTGGATACGTGGCCCTCGATGGCCTCGAGCTCACGTCCGAGGTGGTCCTTATAGTCGAAGTTGAAGACGCCGATATAGACGCCGGTATGGGTCCCGCTGAATGCCGTGGCGTCGTAACCTGCGTCTTCGATGCAGTTCCACGCCTGCTCCAGCATGATCCGTTGCTGCGGATCCATGACCTCGGCCTCGCGTGCGGAAACACCGAAGAAGTCGGCATCGAAGAACTCCACGCCATCGACAAATCCGCCCCATTTGCTGATGGTCTTGTTCTTCTCCCGCACGTCGCTCGCATAGAACGCGTCCCGGTCCCATCGCCCCGCGGGTACCTCGGTGACGCTGGATAGGCCGCGGCGCAGGTTCTCCCAGAATTGCGCATAGTTTTCGGCACCGGGAAAGCGGCAGGACATGCCGATAATGGCGATATCTTTCATGATCGTGCCTATCCTTTGATGCATGCCTGGGATGCGTCAGCTACGGTGAAAGCGCGCGTAGGAGCGAGTGAGGTGCTCTGCCGTCGCAACCATGATCCGGGTGGCGATATGGTCCACGTGGCGGTTGGTCCAGGGCTCGAGCTCCGTACCCTTGACCCACTGGTTGAACGAGCCCAGCGCCGGCCCTGTCTGGATCTGGTAGTTCACGCGGTCGTCGCCTTTTCCCTCCATGGCGATGCGCGTGCAATAGGCGAAATACCAGCGGAACACCAACGCCATCTTGTGTTTGCCGTTCGCTTCGGCTTTGGCGATTTCGTGTTCGAGGTTTACCGAACGGAAGTAGCTCGCCGTGTCGGCCCAGATTTCATCGAAAGTCTTCTTGAAGAACGTACCTTCCAGCTGTTGGCGGGTACGCGCCGGTATGTCGTCAAGGCTGTCGTAATGGCGATAGAGCGAGAGCAGCTTATTGGCGCGCGCGGGGAAGAACACCGACTTCTTCAGCACCTGGACCTGCGCGCCCATCTCGAACATATCTCCGGCCGGCGCGTACTCGGTGTCCTGGATATCCATCTGCTGAAGCATCGACTTGCCGTCCGGGCTCATCCCCGATTCCACGCTGCACTGGTTGATCGAGCCGGTGGCGATGAAGTCCGCGCCAAGCAGAAAGGCAGCCGCGGCGGCTTCGGGTCCACCGATGCCACCGGCCAGGCCCATACAGATGGGTTCCCCATAGCGATGACTGCGCTGCATCTCGTCGCGCAACTGCAGCATCGGCGGCAGCATCACCGCCACGATGCCGCCATCGGTATGACCGCCGGAATCGGCTTCGACGCAGATGTCGTGGCTGACCGGGATGCGTTGCGACCACTCAGCCTGCTGTGGCGTTATCTGGTGCCGCTCCAGCAGCTTCTCCACGATGGATAACGGCGGCGGACTCATGAATGCTTTCGCCACTTCCGGCCGGGAAACCTTGGCGACAATGTGGTGATCGCAGACCAGCTCGTTGCGCGTATTCATGCGCAAGCCTTGCAAGCGAAACCTGACCAGCGCCGGTGTCATCTGCATGAAGGCAGCGGCCTCGACGTTCCGGATGCCATAGCGGAGGTAGAGATCGACGACCGCCTCTTCCATGGCCGGGTATTCGTAGTTCGCCAACAGGTTCATGCCATAAGGCTGCCCTGCGCTCAGTTCGGCCTGGATACGAACGATGTTCGCCTCGATTTTCTGCGGGGAAAGACCGCCCGCACCGAAGAAGCTCAGGAAGCCCGCCTTGCCCATGCGCACAACGAGTTCGGCCGAAGCCACGCCGCGATACATCGCACCGGCCATATACGCGTACTTGAGGCCGAACCGGCGCTGAAACACGGAACTACCGAGTGAAATCGCGTCTATCGGCCTCGACGCCCCCGGGATAGCATCGCGGATCGACTCGGTCGGGACACCGTCCAAAGTCACGACAGGCAGCACTTCCTCGGTAGAAACATCGTCGAAAATCGGCGCCTGCGTGCTTCGAATCTCAGTCACCATCTTTGAAAGCACGCTGGCGCCCACTTCGTGGAACTCGATATCGCCCTTCCCCATCACATAGCGAATCGAATCCACCCACTGCACAGGTGTCGCAATCTGCTTGGCGAGTGTCTCGGCAATGCGTGAACCGTCGTAGGGACGCGCGGTGGCGTTGGCTATCACCGTCACTTCGGGAGTGGCGAACGAGAACTGTCGAAGGAAGTCCGCGAACTCGGCGTGCGCCGGTTGCATGTGCCGGGAATGGAACGGCGCACTGACGTTCAGCGTCACGCAACGCAGGTTCATCCGCGAGAACAGTTCGGTCGCCGCGACGAGCGCTTCCTTATCGCCGGCGATCACCGTCTGGGTGGGCGTATTGAAGTTGGCGATATCGACCTGCGTGAGCTGGTGTTCGTCGAGCAACGCCCTGACCTCACGAGCCGAGACGCCCAGCACGGCCGCCATGCCGCCACCGCTTGCCTTGCCCATGAGCTCGCCACGCTTTTTTACCAGCCTGACCCCGGTTTCAAAGGAGAACACGCCGGCTGCCAGCAAGGCGTTATATTCGCCCAGACTGTGCCCGGCGAAGAAATCCGGTGTCGTTTCGGCTTGCTGTTCCTGCTGCCGGTAGTGATGCAACGCATTGACCACGAACAGTGCCGGCTGCGTGTACTGCGTCTGCGACAGTAATCCCTCACTGTCGTTCAGGCACAGGTCCTCGACCGAGTAGCCGAGAATGTCGGATGCCTGCCTGACCTGTTCGGGGAAAAGGGGAAAGAGGTCCTTGCCCATGCCTTTGAACTGAGAACCCTGGCCGGGGAAAATGATTGCCTTCATCGTGCGTGACTCCAATGCCTGCAAACGATCCATGTCGCCTCCGAAAGGCGACATGACGTGGTGTATCCGGGACTTCGAATCCGCCGGCAAGGCGTACTTAAGGAACGTCCCCATCGTTCCGGCCGGGCTTACGTCGATATAGCGGTAGCTGCCCCGCGATTCGATCAGTTCGAGGGTTTTCAGAAGGAGAACCGGGTCACGAACGGCCGACCAGAAGTAGTCGACAGGCAACGCGTTCGATACTGTGACGGTCGCACAACAGACGACCGGAAGTTCGCCTGTTCTGCATGTCAACGTCTGCAGGAAAGTCGCATACGGTTCCCTCGCACCATCGATCCAGCGCGAATGAAAGGCATAGTTGACGGGAAGTCGATGGAACGCCAAACCTTGCTGGCGGAGATGATCTTCAACCGTGGCGACGTTCCGCCCGGAGCACGAGATGACCGAATGCGTGGCGAAGTTGCGCGCGCCCAACTCACACAGCGCGAGCAGATCGGGCGTGAGAAAGCGCTCCGGCTCGCCCATCACGGCAATCATGTTGCCAGGCTCGCCATGGGCTTCCACGGCGAGCGCCTGCTCGATCACCGCCTGCAATGCCGCGTCGGCATCGATGCACCCGGCGATGGACGCCGCGGCGAAGGAGCCGAGGCTCGCGCCCAGGACCATATCGACCCGCACACCTCTTTCGATCAGGGACATCGCCAGCGCGTACTCGACCATGAAGATGGCGCAGTGGCTGTGCAGTAGCCGATCGAACGGCATCTCCCGCGCGGTGTCGTCGGCGAACAGGACCGACAGCAACGATTCGCCACAGCGATCACAAAAAACGCGATCCATCTGTTGCATGGTTGAGCGAAACACAGGATCTCGCTCGAACAGCTCCCGTCCCATCTGAAAGTGATGAGACCCCTGTCCCGCGAAAAGAAGGATGGTTTTCACAAGGCGTATCCGTACCGAGCCGTGAGTCCGCCTCCGGATCGCCGTGCGAACCGGAATTCATGGCATACCGCGCATCCACGCCCCCCCGGGCTGTGCGGACAACCTGCTACCGCTTAGTCACTAATGTGACTGCAGGGACTCCATCTGGCGGCGAAGTGACAGTGGACGCATGTCGGTCCATACCTCGCTGATGAAGGCAAGACAGGTGTCCTTGGAACCCTGCTTGCCGACCTTTGTCCAGCCTTCGGGCAACGCCTTCGCTGCCGGCCAGATCGAGTACTGCCCTTCCTGGTTGACGACCACGGTATACGTTACTTCTGACGGACTCACACTGCTAGACATGCGTACTCCTCTGCAAACGAAAGACGCAATCGCGGTGACGACGCGATTGACGAATCACTACATGGAAACGATGACTGTGCTCAGGATGGCGGCTGCCGCGGACACCATGTTCCGCCGGAATCATGTCGATATGTTGGCAGCGCCGGCCCCTGAATCCCTTCACGTGAAGGCATGGATCAGGTCCATGCCGTTTATCCCCTGACGCCTTATTCTTCGAAGAAGAGCGACGGCTTTGCAAGCAGCAAGTTCTTACGAATTCCGCTTATGCGATTTCGGAAAACACCATGCAAATACGGCAAAACGCTTGCTTTTATGCGACGCCTGTCACGCGACCCAATCGCAAGGACGTGATGCGCAGGAGCACGGCGATCACACCGACAGGCCACGCCAACCACGTCATGCTTACTGCATAAAGTGCGACTGCCGCGAATAAAAGTGCCACAAACACATATTCGGCAAACCATGCCCATGCGCGTCGCCGCGACACACTTGGCGTGTGCTTCGCATAAAGCGCAGGGTATCCCCACGTCAGCGCGAGACTGAAATACGTAGCCGACAGAACCACCGCATACGCCACCATGCCTGCTCGCGACTGCGCCTCCATATTGACCAGGAAGAAGCGCACGACCACAGGCAACAGGCCGATCATGCTCAGCAGAAGAAGGTTGAGCCAGGTGGTCGGACCGTCCACCGAGTGCAGGTGCGCGAGGTTACGGCGGTGGGCAACCCACACCGCGGCGATGAGCAGGAAGCTCATGAAATAGACGGCTAAAGGCATGGACCACACCTGGAGCAGCGTCTTACCCGCTTCCATCTCCGGATGGAGTTCCACCGCCGACAGCGTCAGGGCAATGGCAAAGACACCATCGGACATCATGGTCAGACGGTCCAGGTGGCGTAGCCGCACGTGCTCTTCCGACAGGACTAACGGATTCGTTTCCATGCCTTCCCCCTAAGTTTTTTTCCCGCGCCATCATGCCCCAATTATGCCCAACGCGTCCCCGGCATTCTGTGGGAGCCGATTCATCGGTGGGGGCCGCTCCATTGGACGTACGGCTACTTCGGGCGTACGGTCTTGAACGATGCCCTGATCTCCGAGACGAATTCGTCTGGTTGTTCCCACGCGGCGAAGTGGCCACCCTTGGGAAGCGTGTTGAAGTGGATGAGCTTTGGGAAGGCCTTTACCGCCCAACTGCGCGGCGCCGCGTAGATCTCGTCGGGGAACACGCTCACCGCCACCGGAATGGTGATGTGCTTGGGCTCGAAGAACGCCAGCTTGTTCTCCCAGTAGAGGCGCGCGGACGATACAGCGGTATGCGTTAACCAGTAGAGCGTGACGTTGTCCAGGATATCGTCCCGGGAAAGCCCTTCGGGCTGCCCATCGAAAACACGGGTAATCAGCGCGTAGCTACGCGCGTCGTGGTCGAGCATCCAGGCCGCCAGGCCGACCGGTGAGTCCTCGAGTCCGTACAACGTCTGCGGACGATTCGTCATCTCCTGCGCGTAACCGAGGCCATGCTTGTAAAAGAAGTCGAGCATGTCGTAGGCATTCTTTTCGTCAGGCGCCAGGCCTGCCGGCGCCGGGGAGCCTGCAGCGAGATCCTTGGCGATTTCGTCGGGAACCGTCGCGGGCATGTTGGTGTGGATGGCGAGCAGTTCCGGCGGGGCCTGGACAGCCATCTGCTCGGAGACGGCATCACCCCAGTCGCCGCCTTGCGCGACGAAGTGCTTGTAGCCGAGGCGCTTCATCAGGATGGTCCAGGCACGGGCGATGTGCTGCGGATCCCAGCCGACGGCCGTCGGCTTTCCTGAGAAACCGTAGCCCGGAAGCGACGGAACCACCACGTCGAAAGCATCCGACGCCTTACCGCCGTGCGCCGTCGGGTTGGCCAACGGATCGATTACCTTCATCTGCTCGATGATGGAACCCGGCCAGCCGTGCGTGATTATGATCGGCAATGCGTTCTTGTTCTTCGATTTCACGTGGATGAAATGGATGTCCACGCCGTCAATAGTGGTCACGAACTGAGGCAGCGCATTGAGCCGTGCTTCCACCTTTCGCCAGTCGTACGTGTTCTGCCAGTAGTCGGCAAGCTTCTTCATCGTCGCGATCTGCACGCCCTGCGTCGCGTCCGGCACAATTTCCTGACTCGGCCAACTGGTCGCAGCGACTCGCCGCCGCAAGTCCTGAAGGGCCTCATCGGAAAAGTGGATCTTCGGAAAAGGACGAATGGACGTATCTTCGGACGACGCTGCCGCTTGCATGGGAGGAGCGCTTGCAGCGTGGCTGGGTGTTGGCAAGACGGTACAGATGGTTCCGGCGATTGCCGCCGCTGTCAGGAACTGCAAGCGCGCGGACCGCATGAATTTTGACGCCATGACAATACCCCTCCGTCGGAGATGAGATTTGCCTGCCAGGGTCTAAGGCGTCGCGAGCCAACAGTCCGGTACCGACGCGCTTATCAGCGTCTCCGATGCACCGAAGGCCGTCTTGGAAACATACCCGACGGTTTGAACGTGATGATCTTGCAATGCCGGTCACACCTTCGGGTGAAGGTGGACGGCCACGTTGCAGAAAGCCCGGATCGCGGAACGGCTAGCCGGTGAGACTCACCGATGCTTCCGTGGTCAGCGACAGGAAGGTAAAGGTTTCCTGCAGGTACAGGCGTACGCTCGATCCGTCGTGCGAATCGTAGCCGATCGACACGTCCTGCCCCAGGTGCAATTCGAAGTCACCACCGCGGGCCGTGAGCAACACGCCACCCTCGATGGCCGGTGCCCAGACGATGCCGCCATTGAGCATGGCATGCAGCTCGCGAAACACGGGGTAACCTTCATCGGTCGCCCCGTTGAGGTCCGCATAGGCCTTGGCGCCGATGGCCAGCTTGTAAGGTCCGTTCACACCAGCAAGGCGAAGCTCGTTCAGGGCCTGTGCGACGGCAACGGGATACGCGGTCAGGTCGGCGGGCAATGCGATGGTCTTGTTACTTGACGTATTGCGGATACCCGCGATGCCGGCCGCGGCGTAACCGTCGAACACGGCGCGATCCTCGGCGAAGGCGAGCTTCCTGGCGGCATCCTTCAGCGGCTGGAGGTCCGGATCGTTCGAACCGCGCGCGACGTCGTCGAGATCCTGACGCGATAGGACAAAGGGCACGCGCAGTTCGACCATCGCGGCCACCTGGCGCTGCTTCGCCTGAATGCCGTCGGTGGGTGTCTCAATCGCCTGCGTGTGACCGTTGCCGACGCCGGGATAGTCGTAGCCCTTGGGGCCGATGACGTCGACGACGCGACGCGCCGCCATGTATTCCTTCAGCGTGCGCGAGGCCTCGTCTTCGATCTGCTCCCAGGCACCACCGCTGATGGGTGCGAGTTCGCGAAACAGGTTATTCATGAGTGTTCTCCGTCTTTAGCGAACCGATACCGAGTGAACCATCCGTTGCGCGTGGCGTGCTGTCTTGTCCATTTGCATCGTTGCGGGCGCCTGCCTGGGCGGCCGGCGCGTCCGGAATGCCATCGAGGAAGGTTGCCGAAGGGACGAAGAACAGGCTGCCGGTGACCGCCGTGCTGAAGTCGAGCAGGCGGTCGTAGTTGCCCGGCGGTTTGCCGACGAACATGTTGGTGAGCATCTGCTCTGTGCGCGCCGGTGAGCGGGCATAGCCAATGAAGTAGGTACCGAACTCGCCCTTCCCCACTTCACCGAACGGCATGTTGTCGCGCACGATGTCCAGTTCGACACCGTCCTCAACGATAGTGGTGAGCACGTTGTGTGCGTAGGACGGCTTCACGGCATCGTCCAGCTCGATGTTGGTCTGCTTCTGCCGGCCAACGATGCGCTCCTGCGCTTCGACGGGCACGGCATTCCAGCGCTTCAGGTCGTGCAGGTACTTCTGCACGATCACGTAGCTGCCGCCGGTGAAGGCGGCGTCCTCGTCACCGATGACCGCGGCCTCGATGGCGTCGGCGTCCTGTGGGTTCTCCGTGCCGTCGACGAAACCGATCAGGTCGCGATCGTCGAAGTACTTGAAACCGTGCACTTCATCGAGCGCGGTGACCGCATCGCCCAGACGCGACATGATCTGTGCGGCCAGCTCGAAACAAAGATCCTCGCGCATCGCTCGTATGTGCAGCAGGATGTCGCCAGGCGTCGACACCGCGCGGTGCACGCCGTTGATCTCCTGGAACGTGTGCAGCTCGGCGGGACGAGGGCCGGCGAACGGTCTTTCCCGGCTACCGAGTCCAGCACTCGAGCGTCCTCGGTCCGACCAAGGGCGGCATCCGCTACGACGAGCACGTCTCGCTCGGCGAGTGCGCGGCGCTGTCGATGTGGATGACCTGGAAGT
>CBIGPO010000074.1:0-12426 GCA_966191635.1 uncultured Luteibacter sp. | reverse complement strand
ACATCGAGAACAGGCGCACCGTGTCGGCGCCGTACTTGTCGACCATCGACTGCGGGTCGACGCCGTTGTTCTTGGACTTGGCCATTTTCTCGATGCCGCCGATTTCCACCGGCTTGCCATCGGTACGCAGCACAGCACCCACGATGCGCGCGCGTTCGTCGCGCTGCACGTCCACATCGGCGGGATTGAACCAGGTGAGCGAACCGTTGGCTTCCTTCCGGAAGTAGGTCTCGGCGATCACCATGCCCTGGCAGAGCAGGTTCGTGGCCGGCTCGTCGCTGTTTACCAGCCCTTCGTCACGCATGAGCTTGTGATAGAAGCGGAAATACAGCAGGTGCAGGATGGCGTGCTCGATGCCACCGATGTACTGGTCGACCGGTGTCCAGTAGTTGGCGCGTTCGTCCACCTGCGCGTTCGCACCGGGGCTGGTATAGCGCGCGTAGTACCAGCTCGACTCCATGAAGGTGTCGAAGGTGTCGGTTTCGCGCTCGGCCGGGCCACCGCACGAAGGGCAGGTGGTCTTGCGCCACTCCGGGTCGGCCTTGATCGGCGACTGCACACCGGAAAACGCGACGTCTTCGGGCAACACCACCGGCAGTTGGTCTTCCGGCACGGGCACGGCGTCGCACTTGGGGCAATAGATGACCGGGATCGGGCAGCCCCAGTAGCGCTGGCGGCTCACGCCCCAGTCGCGGATGCGCCAGTTGACCCGGCGCTCCCCGCGGCCGACAGCGATCAACGCCAGGGAGATCGCGTCGAAGGCCGCCCTGAATTCGAGGCCGTCGAACTGCCCCGAATTGATCAGGGTGCCGTACTCGGTATACGCACCGGCGGTCTGGATATTGGATTCGAAGGTCTTGATCGTCTCGACGGCCGAGGACGACTGGTAGGCGTCGGACGAACCGCCCTCCAGTGCGTTCTGCACCGCATCGCCACCGTCGGCGGCGAGGTCGCGGCGAAGCTCCGCGACAGCGTCCACCACACCGCGATCGACAACGACCATCTTGATCGGCAGTGAATACTTCTGGGCAAACTCCCAGTCGCGCTGGTCATGGCCCGGCACCGCCATGACGGCACCCGTGCCGTAACCCATCAGCACGAAGTTGGCGACCCACACCGGCACTTTCTCGCCGGTAAGCGGATGCGTGGCATCGACGCCCGTGTAGTAGCCACGCTTCTCCTGGGTCTCGAGCTCGGCTTCGGATACACCACCGGACTTGCAGCTCTCGATGAAGCCGGCCAGACCGGGGTTGCCCACGGCAGCGCGCATGGCGATCGGGTGCTCGGCGGCCACCGCGACATACGACACGCCCATCAAGGTGTCAGGGCGTGTGGTGAACACGGTCAACGGCTCGGCCTCACCATCCACATCGAAGTGGATTTCCAGGCCTTCGGAGCGGCCCAGCCAGTTGCGCTGCATGGTCTTGACCGCATCGGGCCAGCCCGGCAGCGTGTCCAGGCCGTCGAGGAGCTCCTGCGCGTAAGCGGTGATCTTGAGGAACCACTGCGGAATCTCGCGCTTCTCGACCAGGGCCCCGGAGCGCCAGCCACGCCCGTCGATCACCTGCTCGTTGGCAAGAACGGTCTGGTCGACCGGATCCCAGTTGACGACGCTGTTCTTGCGGTACACCAGGCCCTTCTTCATCAGCCGGGTGAACATCTGCTGCTCCCACTGGTAGTACTCGGGGCGGCAGGTGGTGACCTCACGGGTCCAGTCGTAGGCGAAACCCATGCGCTTGAGCTGCTCGCGCATATGTTCGATGTTCTTGTACGTCCACTTGGCAGGCGCCGTGTTGTTCTTGATCGCGGCGTTCTCGGCGGGCAGGCCGAAGGCATCCCAGCCCATCGGCTGCAACACGTTTTTGCCCTGCTGGCGCTGGAAGCGGCTGATCACATCGCCGATGGTGTAGTTGCGGACATGACCCATGTGGAGGGCGCCCGAGGGGTACGGCAGCATCGAGAGGCAGTAATACTTCGGCTTGCTCGCGTCCTCGGTCACTTCGAACGCGCGCGTGGCGTTCCAGAAGTGCTGCGCGGCGGTCTCGACGGCGTCAGGGGCGTAACCGCCCTGTTCGCGCGTGCCCTGGTCTTGGGTGTCCTGCATGGTGTTGGGTACCGGTGGGATGCTCACAATCGCGGGAGACTATCCCACGACGACGATTCAGGCAAAGCGAAAGGCGGCTTGGGGCGGGCTTTCTGTAGGAGCCGATTCATCGGCGACGGGTGCTAGCGGCATGGGTTCAATGCCCTGCTCCGCAGGAATCGCCGATGAATCGGCTCCTACATGCAGGTGGACTGGCCGGCGGCTACCGCCCGGACGGCGGCGGCTACCTGGTCGGCTACCTGGCCGATGGCCCGCTGGTGGGCCTCGACAAGGCTGTCGTAGGTCGATCCCGCTGGCTCACTGGCACGCGAGGCACAGGCGGCGCCGATCGTCTCACCCGAACGAACCGACCAGCCCGCTTCCAGCGTGGCGCTGCCACCCACTTCGGAGTCGAAGCGGCGCACGTCAAGCTGTACGCGAATGACCTTGTCGCCCTTGGCATGCGGCAGTCCGTGCACGTCGTGCGTGCCCAGGCGGGCGGACAGGTCGGCCGTCAGCGCGCCACGAATCTCGTCGCCCAGCGGCGAGGACCAGCGTTCGCCGTCCAGTACGGACACGCCGGTGGCGCCGTGGCGCAGCACCAGGGACGGCTGGTCCACCTGCGGCGGCACACCGACCGCCTGCACGTCGATCACGTACGGAGCGGTCACGCCCGTCATGGGAGCAGAGGGTGGTACCAGGGTGTGAAAGTGCGTGGGGGCCGAAGAGCAGGCGCCGAGCGCGGCGATCAGGCTGGCGGCGCCGACAAGGCGAAGTGTCTGGATCATGGCTGTACATCCTTGCCCTGCTTCGGGGTCGACGGCGTGGAAACCGGCGGCGCGGCGTCGGCACCCCGACCGCGCAGCAGCGCCTCGGGGTGACGACCGAGGTAGTCGGTGAAAGCGCGAACCGAGCGCACCGTGCGCTGCAGCTCCTCAAGCGTATTGCCGATGTTCTGCTGGAGCGGGGAATCCTCCGACAGCGCATCGTTGGCTGTGCCGACGGTCTTGTTCACGCCCTGCAGCGTGCGCCTGGCTTCCGGCAGCAGCTCGGTATTGACCTGTTTCAGCGTGCCATTGAGCTCATGCAGGCTGCCGTCGAGGTTCTTGCCGATCGAATCGAACGGGATTTTCTCGACCTTGTCGACGATGCTGGCGATCTGTTCCTGCAGATGGTCGAAGTCGCCCGGCGTGGTCGGAATCTCGAACGGCCTGGCGTTCTCGTTGAAGACGACCTTCTTCGCCTTGGGATCGAAGTCCAGCGCGATATAGAGCTGGCCGGTAAGCAGGTTGCCGTTACGGGCCTGTGCACGCAGGCCATGAGCCACGAGGCCACTCATGATCTTCGGCATCTCCGCATCGTCGGTGCCACCGGAGAGCTTTGCCAGCTTGTCGTGGGCCTGACCCAGGCGATCCGGATAGACCACCGCGCCGACGATGACCGGGAACGTTTGCGTCTTCGCGTCGTAGTCGAGATTGACCGACACGACACGGCCGAACTTCACGCCAAGGAACTCGACCGGAGCATCCACCGTGAGCCCGCGCAACGAATGTTCGAAGCGCATGCGGATATAACGCGCCTTGCCGTCCGGCGGTGCGATGGCCGTGGCCTGGTCATTGAACAGGGTGAAATCGTTCATTTCCGGCGCTACGGTTTCGTCGTGCGGCCCAGGGGGGGACTGGAAAGCGACGCCGCCCGCGATCACCGTCGCCAGCGACTGCGTGTTGAGCTTGAGGCCATCGGCGCCGAGCGAGACGTCGACACCGCTGGCATTCCAGAAGCGCGCATCCTTGGTGACGAAGCGATCGTTCGGGCCATCGATGAACAGCTGAAGAGAAACACCCTTACCGTCCTTGTCCAGCTCGTACGAGACGATACGACCGACCTGGATGCGCCGGTAATACACCGGCGAACCGATATCGAGGGAACCCAGGTCGGAGGCGTGCAGCACGAAGCGGCGGCCCGGCGCGCCATGGGTCACGGCAGGCGGGGTTTCCAGGCCAGTGAAGTCGTTCTGGTCCTCTTCCGAATCACCGGCATCCGCGCCGATGAAGGCGCCAGACAACAGGGTGTCGATGCCCGACACACCGCTCGCGCCGATGCGCGGACGAACCACCCAGTAGCGCGTGCCCTTGGTCGCGAACGCCGCGGCGTCCTTTTCGAGGTCGATCACCACGGAAATGTGCGTGCGGTCCTTCGACAGGCGCATGGTGGTGACCTTGCCGATCACCACGTTCTTGTACTTGACCTGGGTCTTGTTGGCTTCAATGCCTTCGGCGGTGAGGAAGGTGACCGTGATCTTCGGGCCTGCCGAGGTGAAGTGCGTCACCAGCAGGGAGATGCCGACCAGGGCGGCGATGATCGGCACCAGCCAGATTAGCGAGAAGCCGAGCTTGGACTTGCGCACCTCCGGTTGTGGCAGGTCGTCGTCCAGCGACGGCGTGTTTCCTTGGTTGGTGTCGCTCATTGCGATTTCCTGTTGTCCCAGATCAGACGGGGATCGAAGCTCATGGCCGAAAGCATCGTCAGTACGACGACTACGCCGAAATAGACCACGCCGGGCAAAGGCTCGACGCGGCTGAGAATCTGAAAGTGGACGAGGGCGGAGAGGATCGCCACGACGAACACATCGAGCATGGACCAGTAGCCGATCAGCTCGACGAAGCGGTACAGCCTCGCACGCTGCTTCGAAACGAGCCCGCTCGAACGCTGCACGGACACCAGAAGGATGCTCATGATGATGAATTTCAGCATGGGCACCACGATGCTCGCCGTGAAGACGATGACCGCCAGGCCGGGCGAGCCGGCACGCCAAAGCTCGAAGATGCCGCTGAGGATGGTGTTGTCGTCCTTCGAGGAAAGACTCTGCGTGCGCATGATCGGAAATACATTGGCCGGTATGTAGAACATCGCCGCAGCCAGCAGCAGCGCCCACGAGCGCGTGATGCTGCCCTGCTTGCGCACGTGCAAGGCACTGTGGCAACGCGGACAGTGCGCTTGTGGGTTGTCGCTATAGGCGGTGACCAGGCGGCATACGTGGCACGACATCATGCCCAGTTCCCGGGCCCGCGGAGGTGCGTTCATGCTTTCGCGTCCCGGGTGACATCCCAAAGATGACGGGCGTCGTGGCTGGAGAACACCGTGATCAGCACGGTCAGGAAACCGAAAGCCCAGATGCCCGGCCCGGGGACCACATCGAAATACGTGTGCGCTTTAACAACGGCCACCAGCGTGCCGAGCATGAATACCTCGATCATGCTCCAGGGCTTGACCCGCACCAGCGCCGTCATGGCCTGGGCGAAGCCGGGAGCGCGGCGGCCATCACGGGCGAACCAGAGCACCCAGCAAAAAATGATCAGCTGGCTTAGAGGGAAGAAAAACAGGGTGAGAGCCGTGAGCGCCGCAACCAGCTGTGCGCCGTCCTGCCACATGGCGATCACCGCGCCCCACAGCGTGGTGGTCGCGGCCATGCCGGAAAGCTTCAGGGTGACGATGGGCGAGGCGTTGGCAATCAGGAACACGATCAGGGCGGCGATGATCAGGGCGAACTGCCCGTCCACGCCGATCCACTGGTGGCGCTCCAGCACGGCGCCGCAGACGGAGCAGTCGGCCACCTGCCCACGCGACAGCTTCCGCTTCTGGTAGACGGAGTCGCAGTGCTCGCAAATGATCAGGTTCTGGGCGTGGTGCATGCCGTCCCGGCGGTTCAAGGCCATGGTGGCCTGTCTGTCTATGATCGCAAATCCGCGTAAACGGCGCATGACGGGCGGCGTAGGATCTGTCCTAAATAAGTGTAAGGGCTTGATATGCTCCGCCCCTTCCCCGATTTACGGGGCATTGAATCAGAGTCCCAGGAGCCCCCGTGAGCAGCGCCCAGACCACCAGCGAACACATCTTCGACGCGACCACGGCCGGCTTCGAGAACGACGTCATCCAGGCCTCGCTCGAGGTTCCGGTCCTCGTCGACCTGTGGGCCGAATGGTGCGGCCCCTGCAAATCGCTCGGCCCGATCCTCGAAAAGCTCGCCGTGGAGTACAACGGCGGATTCCGGCTGGCGAAGATCGATGTGGACGCCGAGCAGCAGCTCGCCGCCATGTTCGGTGTACGCAGCATTCCCACCGTGATCCTGATCAGCGGTGGCCAGGTGGTGGACGGATTTGCGGGCGCCCTGCCCGAGGGCCAGATTCGCGAGTTCCTGACCAAGCACGGTGTGCAGCCAGGCGAAGCCGCGAACGATGAGGATGCCGAAGCCGCGACGCCGGAAACAGCCGAAGAAGCCATCAACCGGATCCAGCAGGCCATCGCTGCCGAGCCGGAGCGCGCCGAGCTCAAGCTCGACCTCGCCCTGGCCCTGATGCGCGCCGGCAACGTGGCCTCGGCCCAGTCCGAGCTGGACGCCCTGCCCGCCAACCTCGCCACCGACGCGCGCGCGGTGCGCCTGCGCAGCCAGCTCGAACTCGCCCGTGCCCTGACCGGTGCGCCCTCGCTGGAGGACCTGCGGGCCCGCGTGCAATCGAACGATAACGACTGGGAAGCGCGCGACCTGCTCGGAGTGCGCCTGCTGATCGAGGGCGAGGCTGCGGCCGGCCTCGATCAGTTCCTCGACATCCTCAAGCGCCAGCGCGACTGGAACGAAGGCCAGGCGAAGAAGCGCCTGCTCGCAGCTTTCACCACGCTGGATGATACGGCCCTGGTGAGCCAGTACCGTCGGAAGATGGCTTCGCTGGTCTTCTAGGGAATCGCCGCTGAAGCGGCTCCCACAAGAGCCGCTCTCCCACACAAAGCCGCTCTCCCACAAGAGCCGCTCTGTGTGGGAGCCGATTCATCGGCGATGCTCTTGTGGGAGCCGATTCATCGGCGAATCAAGGAACCTCAGCGCCCCTTCTTGCGCCGCACGTACAACTGCTTCCGCACCGAAGCCACCAGCTCGCCGGACGCCGTGCGCACATCCGTATCAAACCACCGCAGGCACTTCTCGCCATTCGCCGTCGCGGCACGCAGCTCATCGAGCACACCCTCCTCGATGCGGAATTCCGCGAACACATCCTCCCGCCCAGGTGCGACGAAGCGGATCTCGCCCGCCTGGTCCCAGACGATGTAGTCATCACCCAGGTTCTTCAGCGTCATGATCATCCAGAACGGATCGGTCATCGAAAACAGGCTGCCGCCAAAGTGCGTGCGCACGTAATTGCGGTTGTACCAGGCAAGCTTGAGCCTCACCCGCGCGTGGCGGTAATCGTCATCGAGCCGCAGCACCCGGACACCGGCGAACAGGAACGGAGGCCACCCGTTGAGGACGCGCCGCAGGGTACTTGCTTTCATGACGAGGATTTCGGGATCGGGGAGCCAGCCATCCTAGTCGCGACGGGTGGCCGAACGAAGCCCCCCGTTTTAAACGAGGGGTGACCAATGGCAGGGGGCCATCCATGTCCACGCGCCTACCATCGATCGCTACTACCTGCCGCCGGAATCCGAGCCATGCGCCTTACGCTCCGCCGCGCCACCCTGCCCGCCGCCCTCGCCGTGGCGATGGCATTTTCAGGTTCCTCCGCTCTCGCCCAGGACCTTCCCACGCCGGTCGACCAGCCCTACCAGGGAACCCTCGGCCTGAGCGTGGATCTCACCGATGCGCCGAAGAACATCTATCACGTACGCGAGACCATCCCGGTCGCCGCCGGTCCCCTCACGCTGTTCTACCCGAAGTGGATCCCCGGCGAGCACTCGCCCACGGGCCCGATCCAGAACGTGGCCGGCCTGACGATCAGCGCGAACGGCAAACCCCTGGCCTGGCGTCGCAACCTTAAGGAAATGTACGCGCTGCACGTGGATGTTCCGGCCGGCGTGGACAAGCTCGACGTGACCTTTGAGTTCCTCGCGCCGCGTGAAGCGGGCGGTTTCTCGTCCAGCCCTTCGTCCACGCCGAACTTCGTCGCCCTCGAGTTCAACCAGGTGGCGTTCTACCCGGCGGGTTTCTATACCAGCCGTATCATGATCCAGCCGACGGTAAAGCTCCCAGCGGGATGGAAGTTCGCCAGCTCACTGGAAACGGACACGCCCGACAGCGCCTCACCCAGCTTCAAGGCGGTCAGCTTCGAGAATCTTGTCGACTCACCATTGATTGCCGGTCGCCATTTTAATCGCGTGGACCTCGCCCCGGGTGCGCAAACCGCCGTTCACCTGAACATCGTCGGCGACAGCGCCGCGAGCGTCAAAGCCACCGACAAGCAGATCGCCGGCCAGCGGGCCCTGATCGTGCAGGCCAACAAGCTGTTCGGCGCGCATCACTACAAGCACTACGATTTCCTGCTGATCAACTCCGATCACACGCAACACTTCGGCCTCGAGCACCACCAGTCGAGCGACGATCGACTCTTCGCCAATTTCTTCACTGACAACGACGTCAACCTCGCCGCAGGCACGCTGCTTCCGCACGAGTACGTGCACTCATGGAACGGCAAGTTCCGCCGCCCCGCCGACCTGTGGACGCCAACCTTCACCGAGACGATGCAGGACGACCTGCTCTGGGTGTACGAAGGCCTGACCGACTACTGGTGCGGCGTACTCGCCGCACGCTCCGGCATCTGGACGACCGAGCAGTGGCGCGACTCGCTGGCCAGCATCTCGGCCGGCATGTCCAACCGCACCGGCCGCTCGTGGCGCTCGCTGCAGGACACCGCCGATGCGGCGCCGCTCACCTATGCCGGTAGTGGCGGCTGGTCGAACTATCGTCGCGGTACGGACTTCTATCCCGAAGGCCAGCTGCTCTGGCTCGACGTGGACACGAAAATCCGCGACCTCTCCGGCGGCAAGCATTCGCTCGACGATTTCGCGCACGCGTTCTACGGCATGGACAACGGCGAATACGGCACGAAGACCTATACGTTCGACGACGTCGTAAGCACGCTCAACGGCGTACAGGCCTATGACTGGGCCAGTTTCCTGCGCCAACGCCTCGATGCCACCGGCAACACCCTGCCCGAGCACGGCATCGAGAACGGCGGCTGGAAGGTCGTTTTCGACGACAAGCCGAGCGGCTTCGACAAGACCTCCGAAACTATCCGAAAGTCGGCCAACTTCGCCTATTCGTTAGGTGTGCAGGTATCCGACAAGGGCGTGATCCAGGACGTGCAATGGGACGGGACCGCGGCGAAGGCAGGCCTCGTGCCAGGCCTTACCATCGTTGCTGTCAACGGCAAGGACTTCTCCAGCCAGGTGCTGAAAGATGCGGTGACCGACGCGAAGTCGACCACGACGCCGATCGAGTTCCTGGTCAAGAACATCGACGAATACAGCACGGTGAAGGTGGACTACCACGGCGGACTGAAGTATCCGCACCTGGTGCGCGGTGACGGCAAGGATCTCATCGGCGTGATCGCCACGCCACGCAAGTAAGTAGCGCACGTAGATAAAGAAGGCGGCGCGGCATCAGCCGCGCCGCCTTCCTGGTCAGGTGTTCTCGCGATTGGTCTCGAACAGGAACCACACGCGGCGCTCGCCTTCGTCGATCCAGTTCTCGATGAGGCTGGCCGTGGCGACATCGGAATACTCGTCGCACAGAGAGTGTGTCTCGCGCAGGAAACCGACCAGGCGCTGGTTGTCCTCGCGCAGTTCGGCGAGCATGTCCTGCGGGGTGACGAAATCGGCATCGTTGTCGGACAGGCGCTGCAGGCGCGCGATGTGTCCGATCGAACGCAGCGTGGTCCCGCCGATCTTGCGCACACGCTCGGCGAGATCGTCGGTCATGTTGAAAATCTGCTCACCCTGCTCGTCGAGCAGCAGGTGCAAGTCGCGGAAACGCGGACCCGACATGTGCCAGTGGAAATTCTTGGTCTTCAGGTAAAGCGCGAACGTATCGGCAAGCAGGGCATTGAGTTCGGCCGAGATGTCGCGGGTAGCGTCTGCGCCGAGGCCGGTGGGCGTATGCAGATCGGCTTTGCGCTTGGCTTTGGTCGCTTCAGGGTTCTTCATTGTTGCGCTCCACGTGGGGGCCCCTGAGTATGCGCCGAGGTTTGTTACGGTGATTGGAGAAGATCACCGTTGAGGGTTCGCCGCTGAAGCGACTCCTACAACAGCGGTAACGTCACCACGACACGCAACCCCGGCGCCGGCTCCGCATCCAGCAACTGGATCTTCGCGGCGTGCAGTTCGGCAGCCCGCTGGACGATGGAGAGACCGAGGCCGTAGCCCTCGCCCTGGGCGTCGAGGCCACGCTGGAAGCGGGTGAACATGGAGGCGCGGCGGCTGGCGGGAATGCCCGGGCCGTCGTCCACGACTTCGATGATCGCCTCATCGTCGTCGCGGGTGATCGACAGCTCCACGTGGCCACCGGCCGGCACGTGTCGGAAGGCGTTCTCCAGCAGGTTACGCAGCAAGGCACCAAGAGCGACACCGTAGCCTTCCACGACGAGGTTCTCCGGCAACGCACGAATGCTCAGCTCCACGCCACCGCGGCCGATCAGCGGCGCGAGCTCCTCGACGACCTCGAGGGCCAGTTCGCCAAGATCGACGCGACTGCGTGGCCCTGAGGCGGCACCGACTTCCAGGCGGGCCAGTGCGAGCAACTGCTCGGTGCGCCGGGCCAGCGAAACCAGGCACTCGCGTGCCGCTTCCAACGCCGCCTGGGCCTCGTGCGGCTGGGCCGAGGCCATGGCGTTTTCGAGATTGATCATAGTCGATGCCAACGGGGTGCGTAGCTCGTGGGCGACGTCGGCGCTGAAACGCCGCTCACGTGCGAGCGCACTTTCCAGGCGGTCGATCTGGCCGTTGAGCGCGTCGATCACCGGTTTCAGCTCGGTCGGTGCGTCATTCAGACCGATCGGCTCGCGGCTACCGGGTTCCCGTCGCGACAGCGCACGAGCCAGAGTCTCCAGCGGACCCAGGCCCCGACGAATGGCCCACCCTACCAATACGGCGAGCAGGGGCAAACCGAGAAACGTCGGCAGGCCGTGTTCAATCCAGAGCGCGCGGGTGATCTCATGCCGGCTGTCGTAGCGCTCACCGGAGCGGATGGTGATGCCATCGCCTTCCATGATGAGGGTGAACACGCGCCAGGTATGGCTGCCGCTGGTAACGTCCTTGAAGGTGCCGTCGGCGGCAGGCGTGTTCGCCAGCCCGGCGAGATTCTCCGTGGCGAGCAGCAGCGTGCCGTCACGATCGAACACTTCAAAGCCCACCTCGGACTCATAGGTGCGGCCCTGGACGGTCAGCTCCTGCGGATGGTTGGACACGCTCGGCACCAGCAGGCGGGCGGCGCGCTGGCTACGCAGTTGGTCCACACCGATCCGGCCGACCAGTACTTCGAGCGTACGCGCCGCTTGGGCGAGGCGCCCGTCGGAGAGTTCGTCTACTTCTTCCAGCGTCCGCTTGGCGCTGAGCACGCCGAGCGGCAGCAGCACCGCGGCGAGCACGATAATGATCAGGACCAGGAGGCGCGAGCGCAGGCTCAACGGTTTCATTTCAACCTCACTTCGGCTCCTGCGGCACCATATAGCCGAAACCGCGCACGGTCTGAATCGCGTCGTGGCTGAGCTTGCGTCGCAGGGCATGCACCAGCACCTCCAGCGCACTGGTGCTCATGGCCGCCTCGGGCCCGTAAAGCGAGGCTTCCAACGCCTCGCGCCGGACGATACGCCCGGCGCGCTCCATCAGTGCTTGCAGCAGCGCGAATTCACGCCGGGTCAGGTCGATCTTGTCGCCATGCCAGGTAACCTCGCAGTTGCCCAGGTCCAGGCTCAGCGCGCCAGCCTCCAGCCGGTTGACCGAATCACCGCGTACCCGGCGCGCGAGCGAACGAATGCGCGCCGCCAGTTCGTCCAGATGGAACGGCTTGACCAGGTAATCGTCGGCGCCGGCATCCAGAACACGGATACGCGAATCCAGGGCTTCGCGGGCCGACATGACAATCACCGGCGTGGTCACACGCAACTGCCGCGCCTCGATGAGGACGTCCATGCCGTCCTTGCCAGGCAGGCCCAGGTCGAGCAGCACCAGGTCGGCTTCGTGGTCGCGCATGGCTGCCAGCGCTTCGTTGCCGTCGCGGAACCAGCTGATGGTGTACGCCAGCCGCTCCAGCGCCCTGCGAATCGCATCACCGAGCTGCGCGTCGTCTTCGACGAGGATGATATGCAAGAGGGCGACCCTGTGGCGGAGACACCGATAGTATCCGTGCCCCGAGCTTAGCGTCGCCTTAGGCGGGCCTAAATCCAGTTCGCGACGGCGGGGAAAAATCGACTCTTTGCGTATTTCCTGGGGCGGGCTCGCCTTCGGCATCGCGTTTGCGCGGCTCGCTTTGCGTCGCAAGAGCCGGCGGGTCTCACCCTCGGGGCCACGACTGCGGCGACCCG
>CBIGPO010000073.1:0-13038 GCA_966191635.1 uncultured Luteibacter sp. | reverse complement strand
GTACGGCCGCCGGCGCCTTGGAACAGGCCCTGATCAGCCGTTTCGGCACCCTGGGGAAGGTCAACGCACCTTTCCTGCTTCGATCGGACAACGGCTTGGTTTTTACCAGCCGCAAATACACCAGCCTGGTCCGAAGCTATGGCTTGCAGCAAGAGTTCATCACGCCTCATTGCCCGCAGCAAAACGGCATGGTCGAGCGGGTTATCCGCACGCTGAAAGAGCAGTGCGTGCATCGCCATCGGTTCGAAAGCCTGACCCGCCACGACGCGCAGAGGGGGCGTCTGGCGAGCAGTCATGGCCAGATGGAGCGGAGCCCTCAGCCCTTTGCGTAATCACTGACGCAATTCGGCATCGCGAATACCACGTAGACCTCTCAATAGGCCATGGCCTTCGCCCGGGCATCGCACATGCCAGGAAGGCGTTGTACTCGAGCGTTAGATATAATGAGCCGCGAGGCGTGGGGTCCTCAAACATGACACGCGAGGAACCTTGTGGAATCGCTTGCAAGTCTGGCGCACGCTGGCACCTTGCTGATCGTTAATGCGTTACTCGCAGCACTTTCTTCCATCATCTTCACGGCGCTCCATCTCAGCCTTAAAAAGACACGCCAGATACGCGGTCTCTTACTCTGGGCGGCGAGCCACGCGCTGATTGCCGTCGGATTCTCTGCGCTCGTCCTGCCTGGTTTCGGCGTCGCCTTTCCCGAATTGGGACTGTTCGGAAACATGCTTATCGATGTGGGCACGGCCTTTGGTCTGGCCGCCGTCCTGGTCTACTTCAAGCAGACGTTTCGCATAGGGTTCGTCCTTGCCGTTGCGTCGAGCATCGCGGTGATAGAGGTAACGTACGTCCTCAGTCATGGCGAGGACCTCCGTTTCATGGTGGTCGTTGGCGGCAGTCTGAAAATAGTCTTGACGATTGCAACGGCGATTGCGTTTTGGCGCTGTCGCGACGTCGCGCAGAGGCAGGCGGCGCGGGTCGCTGCGGCCTTTCATGGGCTGTGGGCAGCGACGCTCTTCATGCGGGTGTCATGGTGGGAATTCCATCCCCTCACGAGCGGGGCGCACGATCCAACCTCAGCGTTCGGTTTGTTGGCTCGCCTGCTGCTTACATGGGTGATCACGCCGTGCATCTTGTGGATGCTCAGTCGGCAGTTCGACGCTGAGTTGGTTCAACTGGCCAAGGAGGATCCCCTCACGGGAATCGCCAACCGACGCGTCATCTGGGAACTCGGGGAGCGGATCTCAGTCGAAGCGTCGCAGTCGGGACGGCGATTTGCGGTTCTCATCATCGATGTCGACCATTTCAAGCGCATCAACGACCGGTGGGGGCACCCGGGTGGCGACCAGGCGCTCATTGCCATTGCCAAGCTCCTTTGTCGACACACGCATGCTCCAAATCTCCTGGCGAGGGTTGGGGGCGAGGAGTTCATGGTGCTGATGGTAGACGTCGACGCACTCAAGGTGCAGGCCTTCGCGGAGGAACTCCGCGCAGCGGTGCAGGCACACACCATCACGGTCGTGCCGGCATACGACCTGGCCTGCACAGTCAGTATCGGATATCACCTCTTCGGCGTTGGGGAGGGCTGGACCGATGCTGTCACGATGGCAGACCGGGCACTTTACGCAGCAAAGCGAGAGGGACGCAATCGTGCCGTCTCATCAGCCGGCCTCTTCGACGGTGCGGGTCACGGTGAGTTGTGATGCTAGCAGTCGACAGGGGTGACGTCGGACCTTTTTTCAGACACTTCAGAACTAGACTCGGGCCGCTCGTGACGTTATCCCACTTTTTCGACACGGCTGAAAAAGGGCCGAGGTCATGCGGTACGGTTTTCATGCCATGGCCGATGTACGAACTTGCCGGGTCGCGACCCGCAACATCCGTCAGTTCGCAAAGCGCACCGCTCGCCCGTCACCGCATCTGCGCCAGCTCAATCGTCCAGCGGGCGGGCATGCATCTCGATTAGATGCCGTACCGCCTCACACTTACGCGCCGGTCCTGGTCGCCTGGAACGGCACCACATTTGCCGCCACGTGGTTACTCAATATTTCCAAACCTCACTGCAGACGTGAGGATGGCTCGCGAGGAGTTGGCTAAGCTGCTACTGCGTCTTTGCTAGTCAAAGAGCGCTTTGGATCCGACGTCGTCAGTGCATGCCGGTGAGCAAGCAGCCGTATAGGGATATCTCAGTGCGCACCCCGTTGATTCATCCGTTCACTTTTGAATCGTTGACTCCGGACGAGGCGCAGACGTTGGCGAGAATCTGCACGCACGAATGTCCGGCAGCGAGCAGCTTCGCTGAAGGTATCTGCGAAAGCCTTGCCGAGAAGGGCTTGATTGCAGGCTACGGTCACGGTGTTTGGATGCCTACACGACTTGGCAGCGCGATCATTCGGCGATCGAGGCCGCAAGAAGGTCCTGCCGACTGGCCTGACTTTTGTCGATTCATGCTGGGGAGACGCCTGCCGAGTGAGCGTGACGGGTCCGGGTACCGCGGCGGAAAGGTATTCAATCGCTTGCGCCATCAACCCCTTGCTGAGACAACAGAAGGGGCAGTCTGCGCGCGCACACAGGAGTCGACTGAGCGGCAACGGCGCATTCAAAGGAGTCGACGGCGTAACCTGATCAACGTCATACGCGAGTTGGCTGGCCAAGATGTGCGGGTGCCGACCTCACGATCAAAGTTCTTGGGCGTGCCGCGCGTGATCATCAGCAACGTCTTGGCCGGCGAATGCCTGTCCGACGCGGATGCCCGCGAGATTGAGTCGGCCCTGAACCGCCCTCGCGGCTGGATGGACGTGGATCACCAGCCGCCGAGGTGATGCGCTATGGCACGGAAGACTCTCTGTACCCTCGGCCACCTGCGCCGGATGGCTCACGCTTTTGGTGATCTAGTGAGAGGTTGTGTGCGTGACAACCACGTTGCAGTTCGGTGAAGGTCGCCACTTCAGGGGACACTACTGGGGTGGGGAAAGATGGGTATGAAAACGACGCGTACCGTCGGCGGCGCTTCGAGGACGAGTGAGTCGGTGCGGCGTGTAAAGGTGTTGAGCGTGGCCGTCTGCATCAGCCTGGGATACAGCGCAGCGAGCAATGCGCAAACGGTTTGCAGCAACAGCCAGGGCGCTGCTGCGGGCACGGCGGTCGCGGCGGATGGTACGGCTTGCGGGGATGGCGCCTCGGCAATCGGCGCCGGAAGCACTGCGTTCGGAGCCTCTGCCCTTGCCAATGGGGATCACGCTGCGGCCGTAGGGGGTGGTGCCATTGCAAACGGGCAGAACACGACCGCTTTCGGTGTCGATGCGCTTGCCAGGACCGATGGTGCCATGGCAGTGGGCGCCTCGGCGGTCGCCACGGCCACAGGCGCCTTGTCGCTTGGCACCGCCGCTCAGGCCATCGCCACCAACGCTGTCGCCCTGGGCGCAGGTTCCGTAGCCGATCGCAGCAATACTGTATCGGTGGGCGCCAACGGCGCAGAGCGCCAGATTACCCATGTTGCCGCAGGCACAGGTGTCACCGACGCGGTCAACCTCGCGCAGTTGACCGACGCAACCCACGTGGCAGGAACATTTCTGAGTGTCGGCGACCCCAATGGGGACGGCGCACCCGCAGTGACGGATGGGGACGGTGCAGTCGCGCTGGGCAGGGGCGCGTTGGCATCTGGTTCGGAGTCAGCGGCCTTTGGCACGGCAGCGCTTGCGCTGGGAAGCGGTGCAACGAGTCTTGGGAGCCAGGCCGTTGCAACCGGCAACCTCGCTCTGGCGGAAGGGTACGGCGCGTCGGCGACGGATGCCAACACGGTGGCGCTCGGCGGCAACGCGAGCGCCAGCGGTGTGGCCTCGTTGGCCATCGGCGGCAGGAACGAAACGGCGGATGGCACCCCCATCCTCAGCGGCACCTCCGCCACGCAAGCAAGTGGCCTCGCGTCCATGGCGTTGGGCGCGGGCGCACGCGCGACAGGCATCTATGCCGGCGCCGTCGGTGCGGGCTCTTTTGCTGGTGATCGATCAGCGGTCGCGGTGGGCGGCGTGGTCGATGTGCTTTATGACGAGTTGGGCGAAGGATTCGAAGGGCAGCAGCTGCAGGGAACGGAGGCCACCGCTCGTCTTGCCAGTGCGTTCGGCTCGGGCGCCCAGGCCACCGAGTACGCGTCGACGGCCGTCGGAACGATGGCCTCGGCATCCGGCGTTCGCTCGATAGCCATGGGCTACAAAACCACGGCGACAGGTTATGACGCGACCGCGATCGGCGACCGGGCCTCGGCCACTGCCGACTGGGCTACTGCGCTTGGTGCGGGGAATACGGTCAGCACGGCGTACAGCACGGCAGTCGGCGGCTTCAACATGGTCTATGCCGACGGCGGCGTCGCGTTGGGTTACGGCAACCTTGTCGCCGGCACTTATGGCACGGCCATCGGTTACGGCACGTGGGCTCAGGCGCCCGATAGCATCGCCATCGGCCATCAGGCGTTGGTCTGGCACTCGGGCCTTCCCGACGGTGACCAGCCTGCGGTTCAGTTCGCCAACGATGTATCCATCGGGTCGAATTCTGAAGTGTTTGGTAGCAATTCCGTCGCTCTGGGTCAGGGGGCCAAGGTCGGCATCAGCCTCTTCGATGACGGTGATCCGAAGATCGTCAACAACAGCGTGGCACTGGGTGCCGGATCCGTCGCGGACCGGGACAACACCGTGTCCATCGGTACGGCAGGTTCCGAGCGTCAGATAACGAACGTCGCTGCTGGCGAGCAAGACACCGATGCGGTCAATGTCGCGCAACTGCGGTCCGTGGCGGGTGATATCGGCAGCCTTGCGAACGGAGCGGTGACCTACAGCGACAGCAATAAGCAAACGCTTGTCCTGGCTGGCGCGTCGGGGACCGTCGTCGACAATGTCGCCGACGGCTCGCTGGTCTCGACCAGCCATCAGGCGGTGAATGGCGGCCAGTTCAATCAGGGCATGTCCACCCTTGCAAGCATTCTCGGTGGCGGCGCGATCGTCGATCCCACCGGCCATCTGGGTGGGTTCAAGGTGTCGGTGCTCGGTCAGGACTTTACCTCCGTCGCAGGTGCTATCGGTGCGCTCGACAGCGCAGTGTCGTCGCTTTCGCATGGCATAACCCCAGGCGCGCCAGGAGGCCTTGCCATGGGCCAAGGGTCCGTGGCTGCAGCCACTTCTTCGGTGGCAATCGGTAACGCTTCACGGGCCGGCGGAGAGATGGCAACGGCAGTGGGACAGAACACGCTCGCAGTCGGTCCTGGTGACACGGCGGTCGGTGGCGGCGCGAGAGTCGGTGCCGACCAAAGTACCGCAGTGGGTGCCAACGCGACCATCGCCGCCGCGGCTCAGAACTCTGTCGCGGTTGGCGCCTCGTCCTCCGTCCAAAGTCCCTCCGGTACGGCGCTCGGTCAAGGCGCTGCGGTAACGGCCGCCGGAGCCGTTGCACTCGGGGCCGGCTCCGTGGCGGACCAGGCCAACACTGTGTCGGTCGGCAATGCCACCACGCAGCGCCGCGTGACGAATGTTGCCGCGGGCCAGGCCCCCACCGACGCGGTAAACCGGCAGCAGATGGACTCGGCCACGGCGCAGGCGGTGCAAACGGCTCAGTCGTATACCGACGCGGGTGATGCGAAGACGCTTTCCAGCGCCAATGGATACACCGACACGCGAGTGGCCAACGCCGTGAGTCGCACCGACTTCAATGCCTTCGAAAATCGGGTCGAACAGCGTTTCGGTGCGCTGGATACGCGCGTGGCCCGCGTCGGGGCGATGGGATCGGCCATGAGCGGTATGGCTGGTGCCATTGCGGCCGCCGAAGGCACCGATAACCGGGTGAGCGCCGCGGCCGGTGGTTACCGTGGCGAGGGAGCGCTCGCGGT
Source organism: uncultured Luteibacter sp. (assembly GCA_966191635.1). Lineage (GTDB taxonomy): Bacteria > Pseudomonadota > Gammaproteobacteria > Xanthomonadales > Rhodanobacteraceae > Luteibacter. The sequence goes on along the minus strand of CBIGPO010000073.1, from coordinate 7,163 downwards.
TGGCTACGCGCATCGCCTTCCGGGTCGCGGTGCGGTCCTCGTCGGCGGCGCCCTGGCGGGCGGCGGCGAGAGCAGTGGGACTGTGGGCGTCAGCTTCGGCTGGTAATCCGGTTTGGCGTCGCCCTACAGACACATCTCATCATCTCAGAGGGGAATTGGTGTGAAACACCTAGTAAAGAACAAGTGGATCTTTGGTGCGTTGCTGGCCTCGATGGCGCCCTGCGCACTGGGTCAGACTGTCGACGCAAAGGTAGCAAGCGTGACGCTGCCCTCCGGACAGCGCATCGATGGCTTCATCGTGCATTACAAAGCCGGAATGGCACCTGCAGGGAATGCGGCGGCGCAGGACATATCGGCGGCCGGTTCATCGTTGGCCCGCTCCTCGACAGCCGGATCCAGCGTGCTGGCGAATGCGTTCCGTACGTCAGGCTTCTCGTTCAAGCGGAAAACGGCGGTAGGCGGCTATGTCGTGCGTGCCAGCAAGGCGCTGGACGGCCCTGCGGCGGAGGCCCTGATGCGCGAAGCGGCTGCGAATCCGGCAGTAGAGTCCATCGAGCCCGACATCCGGCTCTATCCCTTCCGGGATTATCGTCTGCAGGACGCGACATCAGGGGCTCCCAACGACCCCAACTTCTCCTATCAATGGCACTTTCGCGCAGGGGATGGCACGACGGAGACCATTGGCCGCGACACCCAGGCCTTTGCCAACAAGGGTGGGTCGAACGCCGTCAAGGCATGGAGCCTTTCGCAGGGCGACGGCGTCGTGGTTGCAGTGATCGATACGGGAGCAACGGCTCACCCCGATCTCGACACATCGCTGACGGATCAGAGTTACGACTTTATTTCAGATGCGTTCGTCTCCGGAAGATCGGCCGACGGCCGTGCCAGGGGCGCGTGGGATCTGGGCGACTGGACCACAGACAGCAAGTACCTCGCAGCAAACGGTGGTTGCGTCGACAACTCGCAAATCCCGCCCGAGGCAAGTTCGTGGCATGGCACGCACGTGATGGGCAACATCGCCGAACTCACGGACAACGGCGTAGGCATGGCCGGTGTGGCCGGGAAAGCCAAGGTGTTGCCCATTCGGGCGCTCGGCCATTGTGGCGGCTCCACGTCCGACATTGCGGATGCCGTCGTCTGGGCGGCCGGTGGTCATGTCGATGGACTCGACGACAATGCCTTCCCCGCGCAGGTCATCAACATGAGCCTGGGAGGAGGAGGGGCATGCAGTGCAACCACCGACCTGGGCAAGGCCATCAATACCGCGATGAGCCTTGGTGTGTCGGTGATCGTGGCGGCCGGCAACAGCGGCGAGGACGCGTCCAACACCAGTCCGGCCAATTGCCCCGGCGTGGTCACGGTTGCATCCAACGGCATCACGGGAAAGCCTGCCTTCTATTCGAACTATGGCAGCAATGTCACGCTCTCGGCACCCGGTGGTGGCGTTTTCCCGAATGATGCATCGTCGGGCACGCCGGTGGCTGCTGGCTTTGCGTGGTCGGCCATCAACGCGGGTGAGACGGTGCCAGCGGCGCCCACTTACGGTTCCATGGCGGGTACCTCGCAAGCCACGCCGGAAGTCGCCGGCGCAGCGGCCCTCATGATCGCAGCGCGCAAGAAGGCGGGCCTGCCCGCCCTCACGCCGAACCAGGTGAAGGATTACCTGACCTCGACGACACGCGGCTTTCCGCAGTCCAATGGACAGTCCTATGGTGTCGGCATCCTGGATACCTATGCTGCCGTTACCAAAGCGCTCGATCCCAATAGCAGCCCTTCACAGAGTGCCATCCCGTTGGTCAGCGGCGTCGTGGTGCGCAGGGAGGCGGGCTATAACGCCAGCGAGATCATCTACAAGTTCGTCGTGCCTGCGAGCGCGCGCGTGGCCACCTTCCGGACCATGGGCGGAAGCGGGGATGTGTCCCTGGTGGTCGGAAAGGACACGGTTCCGGTGACCACCACCGGTGCCTACAGTTCGGCACACACAGGCAACAACGAGTCGGTGACGATTTCTGCCCCCGCGGCAGGCACCTATTACATGCGTGTTACCGGTATCACTCCCACGACCTCGTTTTCGGTCATGGCAATGTCTGTCCAGTAACGACCCGACAGCCCGCCGGCGTGTGCGCCCGGCGGGCTGTCGCTCATCACCTTGCCTGGGGGGTACATGCAGCTGTTCAAACTGGCATCACGGAACAAGTTGATCTTCGGCGGCTTTGCATCCATCGCCACGGTGGTCGTTGTGCTCGTCGGCATCGTTTATGCCTCGCTGCAGACCATGGATCAAAGTACGCGCATGGATCTGCACACGCACGAGGTGCTTAGGATAGAAGCAAGCCTGCTTGCCGCGTTGGTCGACATCGAAACGGGTGAGCGCGGTTACTTGATAACCGGGCAGGAAGCCTCTCTTGCTCCGGTTCGGCTTGGGGAAGGCGCCTACGCGGATGCTTTCGAGAGCCTGCGTCGCCTCACGGCTGACAACCCGGCGCAACAGCAGCGCCTCACCGACCTCGCTGCGATTCATCGCGACTGGATGGCGGATGCAATTGAACCTGCCATTGCCCTTCAGAAAAAGGTGGATGGGTCCGGAACGTCCAGTCCAGAAGCGCTCGCCTATGTCCGTCTGGGAAAGGGAAAGAAGCGCATGGACGCAATGCGTGACCTCTTGTCCAAGTTCGTTGGTGCCGAGACCACACTTTTGGAGCAGCGCTCGGCCCAGGCCGACCTCACGCGTGTACGCACGGACGCTATCTTGCTGGGCGGCGGACTACTCGCCATCCTGGCCATCCTCGGCGTGGCCACCGTGCTCGTGCGGAGCATCTTGACCCCGTTGGAAAACGCTTCTGCCATGACGGCACGCATCGCGGCTGGTCACCTGGGCGAATCATTTGCGGTCACGCGCAGCGACGACCTGGGCCGCATGCTCAATGCCCTGCACGCCATGGACGAGAACCTGGCGCGCATTGTCGGGTCTGTACGGGGGAATGCTCTCCAGGTCGAACACGCGGCGCGGGACATCTCGGCCGGTAACGACGACTTGTCCAGTCGCACCCAGGAACAGGCCTCGTCGCTCGAGGAAACGGCCGCATCGATGGAAGAGATGTCGTCCACCGTCAAGCAAAACGCCGAAGGCGCGGCGCTCGCCCGGCAGATTTCCCAGGATTTGCGCAACGATGCCAAGAGTGGTGGTGTGGTTGCCGAAGAAGCCGTCGAAGCGATGAAGCAGATTACCGAGGCCAGCCGGAACATCGGTGAGATAGCGGTGCTCATCGACGAAATTGCCTTCCAGACCAATCTCCTGGCCCTCAATGCAGCCGTGGAAGCGGCGCGCGCTGGCGAGCAGGGGCGTGGTTTTGCGGTCGTGGCCGCCGAAGTCCGCAACCTCGCACAGCGGAGCGCGTCGGCGGCCAAGGACATCAAGGCCTTGATCAGCACCACGGTAGAGCGGGTGACCACGGGCTCCGACCTGGTGAATCGCACCGGGCAGGCGCTGGTCGCCATCGGCAGCAGCGCCACCAGGGTCGCGGACATCGTCAATGAAATCTCGGCTGCCTCCTACGAACAGTCGGCCGGCGTGGAACAGGTGAATGTCGCTGTCGCCTCCCTCGATGACGTGACCCAGCAAAACGCCGCACTGGTGGAAGAAGCGAGTGCCGCAAGCCGGCAAGCCCTGGAGCTGGCCCAGGAGCTGACGCGGCAGGTGGCGTTCTTCACGCTTGCGGATACAGTTGTTGAAGGTACGACCCCGGCGACATCCGCGGTCAAGCCCGTCAGGACGCCCTCGGTGGTGTCGGTCGCCCCGTCCGTCCCTGCCACCGGGGAGTGGCGCGAGTTCTGACGAGCACCTCGCAAAATCGGCAAATCCAAGCTACGGTAGCCCCATGGCCGAATGACGTGGTGGGGGGTATCAGTGCTCGCACGAGTTGCTTTGGTCGAGGACGACGATGACCTGCGTGAGGAAATTCTCGGCCGCGGATTGGCGTGCTATGGGTTTGAGGTGATGACCTGCGCTACGGCGGCGGAATTCCACCTCAAACGAGCGACGGCAGCTTTCGATCTGCTGGTCGTCGATGTCAATCTGCCTGATGAGAGTGGTCTGCGTATCATCCAGCGGCTGCGGTGCGAAGGATCACAGGCAGGCATCGTCGCGTTGAGCGCCATGCCCATCGAGTCTGCCGGACTCTCTGCGTTTCAGCTGGGGAGCGACCTGTACCTCATGAAGCCGGTTACCGTCGGCCTGCTCGCCTCGGCCTTGCACGCGGTGCTCCGACGGAGCTGGACGCGGACGCCAACAGCGGGAGGCGCTGTGCCGGCCCACGATGGGTGGTATGTCCATGGACAAGGCGAGGAGCTGGTTGCATTGACGCAGGCGGAGCGAACCGTCATTAATCGGCTCCGGCAGGGTCACGGGAAGCCCGTCGACCGTGAAGCGCTTATCGAGTCGCTGACGACCGACGTCGAAGATTTCGACCCGCATCGAATCGAGGTGCTGATTCATCGCCTTCGCCGGAAACTGACGCGCCGCGAGCACCCGCGCATGGAGATAGTGACGATCCGGGGGGCGGGATACGCGCTGTTGGAGTCGTGACGCGCCGCATCATGGAACGCCGTTTCCGGCCGTTCGCAAGACCAACTCGAATTGCGCGCCCGTACCGGTGTTCGCGCACAGTAACAGCCGTGCGCCGAGCGATTCAGCCATCTGCCGGGCGCTGAACAAGCCAAGCCCCGTGCCTTTGCCCCGGCGTTTCGTCGTCCAGAACGGTTGGAATACCTGTGTGGCGGCCTTCGCCTCGATGCCCGGGCCATTGTCCAGGATCGTCAAAACCACCGATCCATCCTGCTCTCGTGCACTGAGTGTCAGGGCGCCACGCGCTCCCATGGCGTCGCGCGCGTTAGCGGCGAGGTTCAGCAAGATGAGCGCCAGATAAGGCTCGTCGAAGAGCACCGGCGGCACGTTTCCTATCTCTACCGCCACATCGATGTGTTTCCCCACGGTGACCTTCAGGAGCGGGGTGATGTCGATCATCGCCGCGTCGAGGCTGATGGGGTAGGGCTCGCGCGTGTCGGCGCGCACCATGTCCATCACCTGACGGTTCAGCTGCAGCGCCTCTCCCACGGCGCGCTGAATCCCCTCCAGGGCACGAGTCAGTGGTGTGTCGAGGGACACGACCGACTCCCAGGCCATGTCCGCGTAGCCTTCGATAACATTGAGCAAGTTGCCAAAATTGTGGGAGATGGCGGCCGACATCGCTGCAGCGCCGTCAAGCGCAGCCGTCCGGTTGAGGCGCTGCTGCAACTCGAAGGCATGCGTCATTTGGTCAGCGAGTCGCCGGTGGAGCTCCTCAGATTCCGCCCGGCGCAGATCGGCCGATTCCATGGCGTTGCGCAGCACCACGATCGTTCGGTCCACGAGGCACGCGGCGAGCGGGACCTGGAACAGCTGCTTGCACAGGGCGACGACATACTCGGGCTTACCGATCTCGGCGAAACCCGCAGACCATGCCTCGTTGATCACCGAACCCAACAGTGCGAGGGCAACGGTGCCCGTCACCACCCACAGGGCGCGCCTTCCGATCGTATAGGCGGCGATGATCATGATCAGCAGTGGAAGGAGAGCACTCGGCAACACGCGCATGTCGTTCGAGACGTAGTGCCACACCAGGTAAAAGCTAAGTCCTGCCAGCAGTGCCCGGCAGGCGTAACCGAAGTGGCGCCGCATCAGGAACAGTGCTGCGACGGAAGCGATAGCAAGGCCCGTATCCCGGGCGAGATGGGTGTATGCGAACCACGGCTCGCTGGGAAGGTTTTGCCAGAAACTGTAGCTGCCCAGTCCTACGTCGGTGATCAACACCAGCCAACTGACGGTTCTCACCAGGGCGGTCTGGTGACGGCGAAGGGTCGCGGGGCCTGGGGAGGAGAGCAGGGCATGAACGGTGGGCAGAGGCATCATGGATTGGGCTCGGGAACCATGTGGACTTCCCCTTCCCGCGAAGTCGACAGGGGCTGGGGGCTTGGTTGCTTCGCATCATAAGCGGTCTGCCAAGAACACTTGCGACGCGGCGTCCCCAATTCGGTCAGCGCAAGGGCGGGCGGACGTCGGCCCACTTTTTCGACACCGCTGAAAACTGGAGTTAAGGTCGCCTCATCCACAGGCCCGCGGGGCCGGGAGGAGCGATGAAGAAGTCGCGGTTTACCGAAGAGCAGGTCATCTACGCGTTGCGCCTGGCTGAGTCGGGCACGGTGGTCACGGATGTCTGCCGCCAACTGGGCATCAGCGAGGCCACGTTTTACGTCTGGAAGAATAAGTACGCCAGCCTCGGGGGTGTCGGAGCTTCGGCAGCTGAGACAGCTGCAGGAAGAGAACGGACGGTTGAAACGGCTGGTGGCCGATTCGCCGCCGGGGGATCGCGCATTGGATTCGCGAGCGGTTTCAGGTGAGCGCCCGACGCGCATGCGGGCTGGCCGGCATACAACGAGCGACGTGGTACTACCGCAGCCAGGCGAAGGACCAGTCCGCACTACGCATGCGGATCCGCGATCTGGCACAGGCACGCCCGCGATTTGGCTACGAACGCATCATGGTGATGCTGCGACGCGAAGGCTGGCCGGTGGGTCGCAAGCGCGTGCACCGGCTCTACTGCCTGGAAGGCTTGCAGCCGCGAATCAGTACTGGGCGATGGACTTCGTCCACGACCAGCTCGTCAGCGGAAAGCCTTTCCGAGTGTTGACCGTGGTGGATAAATGGAGTCGCGAGAGTATCCTGCTAGAGGCCGATTTTTCGTTGAGCGGCCGGCGCGTCATCGACGCCTTCGAACGGCTCGGAAGGGGACATGCACTGCCTCGGGCGATCACGGTGGACAACGGCACGGAGTTCACGTGCAAGGTCGTCGACGAGTGGACGTACAACCACGCCATCCAACTCGACTTTATCCGCCCGGGTCGCCCCACGGAGAACGGTATGATCGAATCATTCAACGGTCGTCTGCGGGATGAATGTCTCAACGTTCATGCGTTCGAATCCATCGACGATGCGCGGCAGAAACTGGAAGCCTGGCGGATCGATTACAACCAGCATCGACCTCATGGATCGCTCGGCCACCCGACCCCGAGCGAGTACGCGCAACAAGGTCGGGAAGCTACGTCACGAGCGGCCCGAGTCTCGTTTT
>CBIGPO010000072.1:0-13138 GCA_966191635.1 uncultured Luteibacter sp. | reverse complement strand
ATCCTCCCATGCAACTTGCGCCTTCGCTTGGCCAACAGTGCCATCCCCTCCTCGGGGTCAAAGCGCACTTCCACGGCCAACACCCGGTGCTGCTCCAGCAGCGCGAGATTTTCGGGACGCAGGTTTGAAGCTTGCCTTCAGGGTCGCGAAACGCTGAACGGGCTCGGTGATGGGCGCATCACTTCCGAAACCTACCTACGTATTTGTTTCTGATCCCCTCGCCATCCTGCCACTGGTAGTGCCAATAGTCCCGCCCCTTGGATTCTCTGCGGATAAATCTCCCCTCCCGGTGTATTCGCTGTCGAATTCCGCATCCAGTGGACGTTGGACCAGCTCAGCAAACAGGGTCTGGGCGGCGAGGTCGACTTCTTCCAAGTCTCATGACCTACATCTACAATATATAGGTCAGCCATGACCTAACTCAGATGACCTAAATAATGCATATGTAGGTCAACCATAGCCGTGCGAATCCATCTCGTCCCCGACTGAGTGTAGCGCATCGACGTTTGGTGATGCCGTCGTTGAACCGTCGAAGGTGAATCGCAGAACAGATAGCGTGTGTCCAACACTGAGGACGCACCGGTCCGAAGCCAAAACGTGCGCAATCCGCACCGCACCCGGGTGAGCCTTCCCCGGGGCGAATGCTAAGCTAGACCCCAACGCAAGCAACCGACTCGGTGGCCACAGTGAAACGATTGCCATACCGCATGGCGCAGCTCTTCATCGGTCGCGTGCCAGCCCTGATGGTCGCTGTGATCACGGCGCTTTTGGTGCTCGGCGTGATGAACGACTGCCGTGCGGCCGAGGCAGGCGCGCGTCGCAAGGTCATTATCGACCAGGATGCGTACGGGCCGGCCGGCTCAAACATGCAGGCGATCTTACTGCTGCTGCAGTCGAAGGATGTGGAAGTGCTCGGCATCACGATCCCGAGCGGCGATGGCTGGCGCGACGAGGAGGTCAGCCACACTCTGCGGCTCCTCGAGATCGCGCAGCGTACGGAGGTCCCGGTCTTTCCCGGAGCGGTCTTCCCGCTGGTCAACACACAGGAGCGCACCAAGCGCTGGGAAGCGCTCTATGGTCCGCTCTTCTACAAGGGTGCCTGGACCGAGACCTGGCCCGACGAAGGCGCGGTGCGCCGTACGCCGTATCACGCTGATCCATACCTCGTGCCCGTCTCGCCCGCCGGTCAGCCGAAGATCCAGCCCGCGCACGAAAGCGCCTCCAGCTTCCTGTCGCGCAAGGTGCACGAGTTCCCGGGCCAGGTCACCATCATCTGCGCGGGCCCGCTGACCAACATTGCAATCACCTCGCGGCTCGATCCGCAGTTCTCCTCCTTGGTGAAGGAGCTCGTCTTCATGGGCGGCAGCTTCAATCCGATGCCCGCCAACAATCCCTTCGCCGCGGAATACGTGAATGCGACACGGCGCGAGTTCAACATGCGATTCGACCCGGAGGCCGCATCGATCGTGCTGCATGAGCCGTGGAAGAAGATCACCGAGGTGCCGATCGACCCGACGACCAAGACTTTCTTCAAGAAGGAGTTCATCAGCGATGTCGCCACGGGCAAGGCGCCCTTCGACTACTATCTGGGCAAGTTTGGCCAGTCCTACCCGATGTGGGATGAGATGGCGGTGGCGGTGTGGCTCGACCCCTCGATCGTCACCCGCGCGAAGACGCTTTTGGTTGATGTCGATACCAGCTTCACGGCCGGCAATGGCAACACACTTAGCTGGGCGCCAGGCGAGGGTCCGCGCTTGGGCGAGCGGCCCGTGAATGTGGTGTTCGAGGTCGACGTGCCGCGGCTCGAGCAAATGACGCTGGCGCTGCTCAAGGCGCCGACACCGCCGCACTGAGCCGTCACTCGCCGTAGGGTACCCAGATATTCTTCACCTGGAATGCATGGTCCAGGTACCAGCGCCCTTCGCCCTGAAGGGCGCTGAAGAAATTGAGCCGCCGCCCCTCGTTGGTCCAGACTTGCTTGAGATTGCCGGCCGACAGGCGCTTGGCCTCCGCACACAGCGCCTCCTCGCCATAGCACCAGAGCGCATCGACATCATCATGCTCGGCGAGCACCTTCACTAGCTCAGTCGGACGCCCGGTGACGATATTGATCACGCCACCCGGCACGTCACTCGTGTCGAACAGCTGGTAGAGGTCACCCGCCACGAGCGGATAGCTGGCCGAGGGGACCGCGATCACGCAGTTGCCTGCCGCCACCAGCGGCAGCACCAGAGACAGGAAGCCCAGGAACGGCGCCTCCGCCGGACAGATCACGCCAACGGTACCGATCGCTTCGTTCATCGCGACCGAGATATTCCTGAAAGGCGGCGAGTGCACCGCGGCCTCATACTTGTCAGTCCAGGCTGCGTACGCGAATAGTCGCTCGATCCCGAGGCGTACCTCTTCGGCCGCCTGCTTGCTGCCAACGACCGCGGCAAGATGTGCGGCGACCTCCGCGCCCCGCTGCGTGAGGTTCTCCGCGGCGTAGTAAAGAACCTGGGCGCGCTGGTGCGTCGTGGCGACGCTCCACTGCTGCGCGCGTCTCGCCGCCTCGACGGCGTTGCGGATGTCCTTGCGGTTCCCGAGTGGCGCCTGCCCGAGCAGCACCCCGTTGGGGCTGCGGCACTCGAGGCTGTAGCCCGAATCCGGACGCACCTGCTTGCCGCCGATGTAGAGCTTCACGGTCCGGTCGATGAGCCCCGCCGCGTCCGCCCGCTGCGTCCGCCGTGGACTACGGGTCGCGCGTGCCCGTAGCGGCGGGGCCTTGCGCAGCCACGTCGGCTCGAGGTACTCGCGCATTCCCTCGCGTCCGCCCTCCCGGCCGAACCCGCTCTCCCGGTAGCCACCGAAACCGCACGCCGCGTCGAACAGGTTAGTGCTGTTGATCCACACCACACCCGCCTTCACCTGCGCGGCCACCTGCAGAGCGACATTGACGCTCTCGCTCCAGACGCTGGCCGCGAGTCCATACGCGGTGTTGTTGGCGAGCTCCACGGCCTCTGCCGGGGTACGGAAAGTCATCGCCGCGAGCACTGGACCGAAGATCTCGGTCTGCGCCACGACGGACGTCGGATGGACATTCGTGAATAGCGTCGGGGGGTAATAAAGACCCTTGGTCGGCAGCGTCAGGTCCGGCTGCCAGCAGGAAGCTCCCTCGGCCACGCCCTGGCTGACCAGGCCCGTAATGCGCTCGAGCTGCACGGGCGCGACGATCGCGCCGATGTCCGTGCTCTTATCGAGCGGCGCGCCGACCCGCAGTGACGACATGCGCGCCTGCAGCTTCCTGATCAGCGACGTTGCGATGCTCTCGTGCATCAGCAGCCGCGAGCCCGCGCAGCACACCTGCCCCTGGTTCAGCCAGATACCGTCGACCAGGCCCTCGACGGCGCTGTCGAGATCCGCGTCCTCGAACACCACGAACGGCGACTTGCCACCGAGCTCGAGCGAGAGCTTCTTGTGCGAGTCAGCGGTGGCGCGGCGGATCGCCCGCCCGACTTCGGTCGAACCCGTGAAAGCGATCTTGTCGACGTCCGGGTGCGCGACCAGCGCAGCACCCGTGGTGCCATCGCCGGTGACGACATTCACCACCCCCGGGGGCAGGCCCACTTCGTCGCACAGCTCCGCGAACGCGAGCGCCGTGAGCGGCGTGAATTCGGCAGGCTTCAGCACCACCGTGTTGCCGGCGGCGAGTGCGGGGGCGACTTTCCACGCCACCATGAGGAGTGGGAAGTTCCAGGGAATGATCTGGCCGACGACCCCGCAGGCGGAGTGGCCCGGGAATTCGCCCTCGAGCAGCTGCGCCCAGCCGGCGTGGTAGTAGAAATGCCGCGCCACGAGCGGGATGTCGATGTCGCGGCTCTCGCGGATCGGCTTGCCGTTGTCGAGCGTCTCGAGCACGGCGAGACGACGCGAGTGCTTCTGCACCTGCCGCGCGAGGGCATAGAGGAAGCGTGCCCGCGCGTGCGGCGTCAATGCCTGCCAGCGCGGCAGCGCCGCACGTGCCGCCTTGACGGCCGCGTTCACATCCGCGGCGTTTCCCTGTGCGATGTCGGCGATCTTCTCCCCGGTCGAGGGGTCTGTAGTCGCGAAGTAACGGCCCTGCGCCGGAGGCTTCCACTTGCCACCGATGTAATGACCGAAGCGGCGACGGTGCTGGTCGAGCCACCTGAGCGAGTTGGCCGGATCCTCGGGCGCCGCGCCGTATTCCATGCTGCGGAACTTCTCGGCGACGCTGGTGTTTGCCATCGGCTTGTCCTCAGGCGAGGGGGTGATGGTAGCCGGCGGAGTAGCGGCCGCTGCCGTGGAATTCCAGTTGGCGCTCGATGTCACCCAGCATGCCGCTCGCGCCCATCCTGAACAGCTGCGGTGCGAGCCAGCTCTGTCCGAGCTCCTCCTTCATGAGCGCGAGCCAGTCGAGCGACTGGCGCGCGGTGCGCAGACCGCCGGCGGGCTTGAATCCCACGGCCATGCCCGTGCGCTCGCGATACTCACGGATCGCGCGTGTCATCACCAGACCTACCGGGAGCGTGGCGTTGACGGGCTCCTTGCCGGTGGAAGTCTTGATGAAATCCGCTCCCGCCATCATGGCGACGAGACTGGCCCGCGCCACGTTGCGCAGCGTTCCGAGGTCTCCGGTGCCGAGGATCACCTTGCAGTGCGCCGGACCACACGCCTCCTTGAAGGCCGCGACCTCCTCGTAAAGACGCTGCCAGTCTCCGGCGAACACGTGAGCGCGGGTGATGACGACGTCGATCTCATGCGCGCCCGCCTCGACCGAACGCCGCACCTCTGCGAGTCGCTCCGGGAATGGGTTGAGCCCGGCCGGAAAGCCAGCCGAAACCGCCGCGACGCGGATCGGTGTGCCCTCGAGCGCCCTGCGGGCCGTCTCGATGAAGAGGTGGTAGACGCAGACGGCCGCCACCTGGATCCGCAGTTCCTCGATGCCAAGATCCGCCTTGACGCTCTCGGACACTGGTCGCATGGCCTTGGCGCACAGCCGCCGTACCCGCTCATCGGTGTCATCGCCAGAAAGCGTGGTGAGGTCCATGCAGGTGATCGCGCGCAGAAGCCACGCGACCTGCCAGTCTTTCTTCACGGTGCGCCGCGTGGCGAGGGTCGCCGCGCGGCGCTCGACGGCACTCGTGTTGATGCGCACGCTGTCGACCCAGTCGACGTTGAGCGCCACGCCGCTGTTGGCGACCAGCGCAGGGCCCTGCAGGTGCAAGAGCTCCTGGCGCTCGCCGCCCGGTGCGACCAGCGGCAGATCCGGCCTGCGCTCGCTCACGTCGATGTGCTGTACACGAGAAGAGGTCATGACTCTAGGCCCCGTTAGGTTGGTCTGTCCTAGAGCCGCGCCAGCACAATGAGCGCGAGCCCGGTAAGGAAGGAGGCAAACATCGCCGTGAGCAGCTTCGAGGTGCCAGCAGGGGCCGCGGCGAACTCCTTCCATATGAATACGCCCCAGAATGCAGCGACCATCGTCGCCCCCTGTCCGAGCCCGTATGAGATCGCAAAGCCCGCCGGACCCGAGGCGATGAGGCTCAGCGACATGCCCAGTCCCCAGATTATACCGCCCAGGATGCCGGTGAGATGCGTGCGGAAATCGCCCTGGAAATAGCTGCCGAAGCGCACGGGAGTGCCGACGAAGGGCTTCTTCATCACCAGGGTGTTCCACACGAAGTTGCTGAGGAAGACCCCGACCGCGAACACGAACACCGCCGCATACGGGCTCATCTTGCCCGGCTCCGGGTGCACGCCGTCGCCGTACATCGCCGCGGCCACGAAGCGGTAGAACATGCCCATGAACACCCCGCAGGCCACCGAGAGGACCAGCCCCTTGGTGCTCACCCCGGCCGCCGGGCCGGGCAGGCGCCGGTAAGCAACGGCATCGAGAATGATCGCGAGTATCACGAGCAGCACACCGACCGCCAGCAAGGCTCCGTTGCCCACCGGGGTGGCGAGGTAGTTGACGACCACCCCGATGATGAGCGCGAGCCCGATGCCGACCGGAAACGCAACCGCCATGCCTGCGACTTCGATGGCCGCGACCAGCAGGATGTTGGCGAGATTGAAGATGGCGCCACCGATGAGCGCCGAGCGGATGCTCGCCGTGGAGGCCTGCGACAGGTCGGCAGCGAAGGGACGTCCCTCGCTGCCGCTGCTGCCGAGGGTGAGTCCCAGCACGAGCGTGAGCAACAGCACGCCGATGGTGTAGTCCCAGTAGAAGAGCTCAAAGCGCCAGTCCTTGCGGGCGAGCTTGCGAGTGTTGGCCCATGAACCCCAGCAAAGCATGGTGATGACGCACAACAGGACCGCGAGGGGATAGCTATGCACTACGAACATGGTTTAGACCTGCTGAGTAATTGCCTGAATTCGTTGTCTCTTGTCGGCGCTGCGCAGCGGCGCCCTTACCCGCGCTGCGCGCATTCGGTGTCGAAGTCCACGCGCTTGAGGAAGGACTTCTGAGTTCCGACACGGGTGGTCGAAAGAGCGGCGTAGAGATTGGCGCGCGCGACGGCCTCCTTCTCGGGAACTCCCTCGGCGAGAAAAACCGCAAGGCTGCCAATGAAGGCATCGCCGGCACCGGTCGAGTCGACCGCCGTCACCGCATACGCGGGGACGTGCACCGCGCCGCTCTCGTCCGCGAGTAGCGAGCCGCGTGCGCCCAAGGTCAGCACCACCTTGCGGAAGCCTTTGCGCAACAGGGCCGTGGCGCAGGTAACCGCGTCCTCTACCGTGTGCACCGGATGCCCGCCGATGAGCTCGGCCTCCGTCTCGTTCGGTATGAAATAGTCCGCGGCCGCGAGCTGGGCGAGATCCGCCGGCAGTGCCGGTGCCGGGTTGACGATACAGCGGATCTTGTTGGCGCGGGCAAAGCGCACGGTGTGATAGATCGTCTCGAGCGGAATTTCAAACTGCAGAATGATGGTGTCGACGCCACGCAGCTGCGGCGCGGCCGCGTCGACGTCCGCGGGCAGCAGCCGATCATTCGCCCCCTTGACGACGATGATGCGATTCTGGCCGCTCGGGTCGACGAAGATCGGCGCCACCCCGGTGGGGACGCCCGGCAAGATCTTCACGTGCGTCGTGTCGATTCCAAACGACTTGAAGTTGTTGATCGTGGCCTCACCGAACAGGTCGCTGCCGACGCGGGCGACCATGACCACCTCCGCGCCACACAACCGCGCCGCGATCGCCTGATTGGCACCCTTGCCGCCAAAACCCAAGTCGAAGTTCTGGCCGAAGATGGTCTCCCCAGGCCGCGGAAAGGCGTCGCTGAAGGTGATGAGATCGGTATTGGCGCTGCCGACGACCGCAATACGGGGTGCCATGCTCAACCCTCCCCTAACTCGCTCCGTTTAATTTTCGCACCGAGTCCCGCTCGATCAGCTCGACATCGAAGACGGTGCGTTGACTGTCGATCTTCCCACCGGACATTCGTTCCTGCATCAGCTCCACCGCCCTGGCACCGATCGCGCCCACCGGTTGGGCGATGGTCGTCAGCCGTGGCGTCACGAGATCCGTCCAGCGAATGTTGTCGAAACCGGTCACGGACACCTCATCGGGTACCCGCACGCCCTGTTCCGCCAGTCGGCGGATCGCGCCGATGGCGATCAGGTCGTTGCCCGCCACGATGAGGGTGGCCTTGCGGCGCCGCTGGAGCGCCGCGCACGCCTCCTCCGTCAGCACGCCGTCGAAGCCGACGCAGACTTCCCACGCGATCTCGCTGCCGCTCGGCAGGGCCTTGACGAAGCCGTCGCGTCGTTGCCGGGCGCTCTCGATGTGCTGTGGCCCCGACAACAGTCCCACCCGCCTGTGGCCCATGCGCGCGGCGTATTCGGCGAGCAGCCGTCCGCCCATGAGGTAATTCGAATGCACCACCGCATAGCCCGGGCGCGGTCGGTCGATCAGCACCACGGGGCGCGCGAGATTCTTCAGCTGCGCGGGCAGACGCGGACCGAGCGGACACCAGATGATGCCGTCGACTGCGTGCTGCATGAGCAGTGAGAAGCCGTCGGCCTCGCCCTCCGGCCTGCTCTGGCTGTCGACCAGGCACACGAGCAGGCCACGGCTGCGCGCGGTGTTCTCGACCGCCTGCGCGAGTTCGGGGAAGAAGGGATTGGTGAGATCGGGCAGTACCAGTCCGATGGCGCGCGTGCGTCCGGTGCGCATGGCCTGAGCCGCGCGATTGGGGCGGTAGTCCAGTTGCTGCGCGATGCGCAGCACTCGCTGCCGCGTCGCGCGACCCACATTGGGTCTGCCGTTCAGTGCATTCGAGACGGTGGCAACCGATACGCCGACGGCCGCTGCAATGTCCTTCACCGTCGCCATTGGTCACGGTCCAGAAAATTCTGGCGCGAGCCATCCACGGACCGAAGAGATTTGTTGCGTATCGACCCCGGGGTGCTTTACAGCGAGTGCGTACATGGTGTAGCGTTTTGGCAGCTGCTAGTGTAACGTTTTACTACGCAGAAACAACGAATCGACGGGCATCCGGCAATGAGACCTCAAGCCCGCACAGGTGACGACTGTTGCGCGTACGCAAACCACGGGGAGGTCGCGATGGACATCAGTAACTCGGGTTCAATGCTGCGGTGCGCGATCGCTGGTTCGATGTCGCCGCGCCGCAATCTTCCGCTGGTCGCACTTGCGGCCTCGGCCGCGGCGGCAGTGCTGCTGAATCCGGGCGTCACGCGTGCGGCTGACCAGGCGGGCACCGAAGCTGAGTCCGGGGCGCTGCAGGAAGTGATCGTCACCGCCGAGCGGCGCGAGGAGCGACTCCTCGAGGTGCCGGTTTCGACCGCGGTGCTGAGTGGCGAATCGCTCGCGGTGCTCGGAAGTTCCGGCCAGGACATCCGGCAG
This sequence comes from uncultured Luteibacter sp., assembly GCA_966191635.1. Lineage (GTDB taxonomy): Bacteria > Pseudomonadota > Gammaproteobacteria > Xanthomonadales > Rhodanobacteraceae > Luteibacter. The sequence continues at coordinate 4,276 of CBIGPO010000072.1, read as the reverse complement.
CTCGCCTTCGCGGTGCCGAGCCTCAACATTGAATCGTCCAATGGTCGTACCTTCCCGCGCTTCTACATCCGCGGCTACGGCAACACCGACTTCACGACTTTCGCCTCGCAGCCCGTCGGCCTCTACTACGACGACATCGTCCAGGAAAATCCCGCGCTGAAGGGCTTCCCGATCTTCGACCAGCAGGACGTCGAGGTCCTGCGCGGCCCGCAGGGCACCCTGTTCGGGCGCAATGCGCCAGCCGGCGTGGTAAAGATCGAGTCCGCGAAACCCCAGCTGCATCAGTTCGGGGGGTACGCCACGCTCTCCTACGGTACCTATGACACCTCCAATATCGAAGCCGTGCTTAATATTCCGGTGGGTGAGGCATGGGCTTTTCGCGCGTCCACCCAGGGACAGCACCGCGCGAACTGGGTGGATGCTCCGAACAACCTGCCGGGCAACCAGCATCTGGAAGGCTACGATGACTGGGCGGTGCGCCTGCAGGCGCTCTTCCGGCCGAGCGACAGCTTCGACGCCCTCCTGAACCTGCACACACGCTGGCTGGGTGGCTCGGCGCGTCTCTTCCGCGCCAACGTCATGAGCGAAGGCAGCAACGCGCTCGTGCCCGGCTTCGACCCGAGCAAGATCTACACCGACGGCTACAACGGTCAGTCCTACACCAGCATCGGGTCGAACCTGCACCTGAACTGGACCTTCCCGAGCTTCACCTTCCAGTCGATCACCGGCTACGAATCCATCCGGCATTACCTGACCATCGGTGACATCGACGGCGGCTTTGGCCCCGGATTCTTTAGCGGTGCGCCCCCTTCGGCATGGGGCCCCGGCTTCATTCCCTTCCCGGTCGAAACCGGCGGTGACGTGACCAACTACCAGCTGACCCAGGAGTTCCGGCTGTTCTCGCACACCTCCGGACCGCTCCAGGGTCAGGGGGGTCTCTTCTTCTTCTACGACCACACCACGAGCCTGGGCAACGACTACGTCTACAACACGCTGGAGGTGACGGATACGACCAGGTCGGAGCAGAAGAACGATGCCGAGGCGGTCTTCGGCTCACTGGAGTACGCCTTCAGCTCGGCGTTCAAGCTGCGCGGCGGCGTGCGCTATACGCTCGATCACAAGACCTTCGACGTACCCTTCAGCAACCTGGCGGGGCTGCCGGTACCGCAACACAATTCCGCGAGCGCCGACAAGTTTAACTGGGATCTCGCGCCGACCTATCTGGTGACGCCGGATACGAATCTCTACGCCCGCGTCGCGACGGGCTTCCGCGCACCGAGCTTCGGCGAGCCCACCTCCGGGCCACCGCCCCTCGGCATTCAGGTGGCGAGTTCCGAGGACAACATCTCTTACGAGATCGGCATCAAGACCCAGTCGACGGACCGGCGCTACTCGATTGCGTTTGACGTCTACTACTACGACGTCAGCCATCAGCAGCTCACCGCGGTCGGCGGCCAATCCAACCAGGTCAAGCTGATCAACGCCCAGGACACGATCGGCAAGGGCGCGGAGCTGGAACTGCACGCTCGCCCGATGAACAACCTGCAGCTGAACCTGGCCGCCAGCTACAACTACACGCGCATCGAGGATCCGACGCTGGCAGTCGGTCCCTGCTTCAACTGGAGCTTCCTCCCCGGGGGACAGGCCTGTACGGAGTTGAATCCGCTCAATGCCAATGGCTTTGCGCTGGTCAACGGCAACCCGTTGCCGCAGGCCCCCAGGTGGACGGGCGACTTCTCGCTGCGCTACGGCATCCCCATGGGACCGGACGGTGAGCTGTATCTCTTCAGTGATATGTCCTATCGCAGCGAGATGAACTTCTTCCTCGACAAGGAGCTGGAGTTCACCGGTCCCGCGCTGTTCCAGCTGGGCGCCCGCATCGGCTACACCTGGAACAACAACAAGTTCGAGGTCGCGGCCTTCTGCCGCAACTGCACCGACCAGATCCGCAACATCGGTGGCATCAACTTCGAGAACTTCACCGGATTCATCAACGACCCGCGGATCATCGGTGGCCAGGTGATGGTGCGCTTCTGATCCCCGGCGCATGCTGGAGCGCTTCTTTGACCTCAGCGGGCACGGCACTACCGTGCGCACGGAGGTGTTTGCCGGACTGACGACCTTCGTGACGATGGCCTACATCGTCGTCGTCAATCCGGCGATCCTCGGCGCCGCGGGCATGCCGGTCGCGGCCGTGGCGGTCGCGACCTGCCTGGCCTCAGGCCTCGGCAGCATCCTGATGGGACTGCTCTCCAACTACCCGCTGGCGTTGGCGCCGGGAATGGGCCTTAACGCCTACTTCACCTACACGGTCGTCAAGGGTATGGGGCTGCCGTGGCAGACGGCGCTCGGCTGCGTGTTCATCTCCGGAGTGGCCTTTCTCATTCTCACGCTCGCGGGCGTGCGGCAACTGATCGTCAGCGCCGTGCCACGCCCGCTGTTCGCGGCGGTCGTGGGCGGCATCGGCCTCTTCATCGCCTTCATCGGCCTCGCCGCTGCTGGAATCGTCATCTCCACTCCGGGGACGATGGTGAAACTGGGAAGCCTCACCGCGCCAACGCCAGCGCTCGCGATACTCGGGCTGCTCATGATCGCCGCTTTGCAGGCGCGCCGCGTGCGGGGTGCGATCCTGCTCGGCATCCTGGTGACCGCCGCGATCGCCTGGCTGTTCGGTCTCTCGCACTTCTCACCGGGTGCCTACAGTCTCAGCGACCTCTCAGCCACGGCATTCAAGCTCGACGTGCACCAGGCCCTCAACTGGAAGGCCGGCATGGGGCTCTCGCTCATCGAGATCGTGTTCGTGTTCCTGTTTGTCGACATGTTCGACAACATCGGCACGCTGGTGGCAGTCACCAAGAGGGCCGGCCTCATCGCACCGGACGGCACCATCCCGCGTCTGAACCGGATTCTGCTGTCGGATTCCATCGCAATGCTCTTCGGTGCCGTTGTCGGGACCAGCCCGGTCACGAGCTATATTGAGAGCGCCGCGGGTGTCGCCGTGGGTGGCCGTACCGGTCTCACGAGCATCGTGGTCGGGATCCTCTTCCTCGCGACGCTGTTCTTCGCACCCCTGGTGCAGGCCATTCCCCCCGCGGCCACGGCGCCAGCACTGATCCTGGTGGGAGCGCTCATGATGGGCGCGCTGGCGGAAATCGACTGGTCGGATGCCGCCGAAGCCATACCGGCGTTCCTCACGGTGATCATCATTCCGTTCACCTATTCGATCGCCAACGGCCTCGCATTCGGCATTACGAGCCATGCGATCCTCAAGCTGGTGCGCGGACAGGTACGGCCACGCGATTGGCTGATCTATGTGCTCGCGGCGATCTGCATCGCGCGCTTCATCTACCTGTCTTAAGCGCGCTCTACAAGGTGCCCTGATGCGTGGGATTGCCCGGCTCTCGCTAGCACTGCTGTCAGGGGTGGCCGTGCAGTCACCGGCACCGGCCGCTGCGCCTGCAGCCGCGGTGACCTCCGTGCCGGTGATCATCGACACCGATGTCGGCGATGACATCGATGATGCATTTGCGCTGGCCATTGCGCTCCAGGACCCGCGTCTTGAGGTGATCGGCGTCACCACCGCCTGGGGAGACACCCGCACGCGGACACTCCTGGTGCGCCGGCTCCTTGCGACGCTCGGCCGCCAGGACGTCGTGGTCGCCCAGGGGCCGGCGACCACCAACCCGGTGCCCTTCACCCAGAAGAAGTGGGCGCTCGGTGCTACCGACACCTCGCCCGCCCCCGATGCCATCGAATTCCTGCGCGAGCAGGCGCACAAGCGCCCCGGAAAGATCACGCTCATTGCGCTCGCGCCGCTCAGCAACATCGAGGCGCTGGCGCGGCGCGATCTGCGGGCGCTCCAGGAGTTCAGACAGGTCGTGATGATGGGCGGCTCGATTCATGCGGGATACAACCAGGGCGGAGCCATACCCGTCGCCGAGCCGAGCGCCGAATACAACGTCGCCTCCGCCCCAAGTGGCCTCATGGCGCTCTTGCAGTCGAAGGTGGCGGTGCGGATGTTTCCGCTGGACTCCACCCAGATCAAGTTCGACGAGGTGCGCCGCGACCGGCTGTTCGCCTACGGCTCGCCGGCCGCGGACGCGCTGGCGCTGCTCTATCACCAGTGGCGGCTCCTCAACAGCTGGGGCCAGATCACGCCGACCCTCTTTGACGTCGTGCCGGTCACCTGGCTGCTCGAGCCCTCGAGCTGCCCGGTGACAGCGCTGCGCATCGAGGTCGACGCCCGCGGCGTTACCCGAGCGGTGAGCGGTGCGGC
>CBIGPO010000071.1:0-13495 GCA_966191635.1 uncultured Luteibacter sp. | reverse complement strand
AGCGGGTCGCCGCAGTCGTGGCCCCGAGGGCGGCACCCGCCGGCTCTTGCGACGCAACGCGAGCGCAAAACGCGAGGCCGAAGGCGAGCCCACCGTCCGGCGAATCGCCGCTGAAGCGGCTCCCACAGAGAGCCAAAAAAAGCCCGGCATAGGGCCGGGCTTGCTTACATCGTACGTAACACGATCAGACCATCCCACCCGACTTCCGCACGATCAGCATCGCCATTTCCAGCGACTGTTCGTAGTTCAGGCGGGGATCGACCATCGAGCGGTAGGCGCGGTCGAGATCGCCCTCAACGAGGTCGCGAGCACCGCCGAGGCACTCGGTCACGTCTTCACCCGTGAGCTCGAGGTGCACGCCACCCAGGCGAGTGCCGGCTGCCGCATGGATGTCGAAAGCCTGATCGAGTTCGCCGGCGATGTTGGCGAAACGACGGGTCTTGTAGCCGTTGGTCGTGCTCTCGGTGTTGCCATGCATCGGATCGGCGACCCAAAGCACGCGGCGCCCTTCGCGCTTCACCGCCTCGAGCAACGGCTGCAGATGCGTGCCGATCTTGTCGTTGCCCATGCGGTGGATCAGGGTCAGGCGGCCCGGTTCTTCGTTCGGGTTCAGCACGTCGATCAGGCGCAGCAGGTCGTCTGCCTGCACCGTCGGGCCGACCTTCACCGCAATGGGATTACGGATGCCACGGAAGTATTCGGTGTGGGCGCCGTCGAGCGCCGCCGTACGCATGCCGATCCACGGGAAGTGCGTGGACAGATTGAACCAGCCATCCTGACGCGGAACCTGTCGCGTGAGCGCTTCCTCGTAATGCAGCAGGAGGGCTTCGTGCGACGTGTAGAAATCGACGCGCGAATAGCTCGAGATCGACTGACCGGCGAGCGTCTCCATGAAGCGCAGCGAGTCACCGATGCTGGCGACCATGCGACGGTACTCGGCGGCGAGCGGCGAATGCTCCACCCACGCCAGGTCCCAGTACTCCGGATGGTGCAGATCGGCGAAACCGCCATCGATGAGTGCACGCACGAAGTTCATCGTCATCGCCGAACGCGCGTGTGCCTTGATCAGGCGATTCGGATCCGCACGACGAGCTTCCGGGGTGAACTCGGGGCTGTTGACCAGGTCACCGCGGAACGCAGGCAGGGTTACGCCGTCGCGCGTTTCGGTATCCGCCGAGCGAGGCTTGGCGTATTGACCAGCGAAACGGCCGACGCGAAGGACGGGTTTCTTCAGACCGTGGACGAGCACGAGGCTCATCTGCAGCAGCACCTTGAGGCGATTGGAAATGATCGGGCTGTTGCAGTCCGCGAAGCTCTCGGCGCAGTCGCCACCCTGGAGCAGGAAACGCTCGCCGTCCTGAGCCTCGGCAATGCGCTGCTTCAGGGCGAGGATCTCCCACGAGGTAACCAGCGGCGGAAGCTGGCCGAGCTGCTCGAGGGCACGGTTGAGTTCGCCGGCGTCGTTATACGTCGGTTGCTGGAGGGCGGTCCTCGACCGCCACGAACCCGGCGTCCAGTCGAGGGACGGGGGTGCTACGGCTTTGAGGGAGTGCTGCATGACTGCGGTGCCTTAGGTGTGCGCCTTACGTGGCGCGGGGGAATCAACGGACGGTGCGGCGAATGGCGACGAGCGCCCAGACGGTCAGCACGACGAACCAGAACAGCGTCCAACCCGGCATGGGGATGCCGAGGATCGGTTCGATCTTCGCGCATTCGCCAGAACCAGTGAACGCAAGCTTGAGCATTTTCGTGAACGGAAAGGCGTCAAACAGGTAGCCGAGGCCGGGCCCGCAAGCCGGAACGTCCGCCGCGGGGAGCGACTGCAGCCACAGATGGCGACCCGCCGTAGCGATGCCCCAGAGTCCGCCCAGCGTGATCAGGATGGCGTACACGGCGCGAACGCCCGTCTTGCGGGGCGCGTGCAGGCCACCGATAAGAAAGAACAGACCCATGGTGCACACCGCGATGCGCTGAAAGATGCACAGTGGGCACGGATCCAGTTGCATGACGTATTGCGCGTACAGCGCGAACGCCATGAGGGCCACACAGACAACGAAACCGGCAAGGTAGCGACCGCGGAACGAGAGGTTCATAGGGGCGATATGGGATGGGGAACGCCCACGTTAACCCTTTGTGCACGTGCTTGTCAGCAACTGCGTAAAGTTTCTTTTGTAACCATGGATCAATAGCTTGCGTAAGAATTGTCGCAGTTAACCGGCCGCACCCCCAAACGAAAAAACCCCGGCAGGTCGCCCTGCCGGGGTTCGTTCGAATCAGCTGTGTCCAGCTTACTCGGCGTCGACCGCTTCGGTCTTGGCCGGGCGATCCACCAGCTCGACATAAGCCATCGGGGCGTGGTCGCCCGGACGGAAGCCGCACTTGAGGATGCGAAGGTAGCCACCGGGACGCGACTGGTAGCGGGGACCGAGCTCGACGAAGAGCTTGCCGACGGCCTGCTTGTCGCGCAGACGCGCAAAAGCCAGGCGGCGGTTGGCGACGCCATCGACCTTGGCGAGCGTGATGAGCGGCTCGGCAACGCGACGGAGTTCCTTCGCCTTGGGAAGGGTGGTGCGGATAAGCTCGTGCTTGATCAGCGACGAAGCCATGTTCTTGAACATCGCTTCGCGGTGGCTGCTCGTGCGGTTGAGCTTGCGACCGGATTTCTGGTGGCGCATGGCGTTTACTCTCTAAGGTCTGTTGTTATGAAAAGCCGTCGGAATGAGCGGCTTCCCGCGGATTACCCGCTGATGCAAGGCTGTCAGAACGCCTCGCTATAAGAGCACGGCCTCTTTGGACCGCTTTGGAATTCCGGTGGAAATGCGCGAGGCATCCGCCGGATGGTGCAAAGAATCGGGGCGACCGAAATGCGGTCGCCCCGTTTACATCAGCCCAGCTGCATACCGTGGGAAAGACCCGGCGGCGGCCAGTTTTCGAGCTTCATGCCGAGGGCGAGACCACGCCCACCCAGCACATCCTTGATTTCCGTCAGCGACTTCTTGCCCAGGTTCGGCGTCTTCAACAGCTCGACTTCGGTCTTCTGGACCAGGTCGCCGATGTAGTAGATGCTTTCGGCCTTGAGGCAGTTCGCCGAGCGGACCGTCAGTTCGAGATCGTCGATCGGACGCAGCAGGAGCGGATCGAACCCGCCCTTCTCCGCCTTGGTCGAATCGCTCTCGCGGCGCGAGAAATCGCCGAAAACCGACAGCTGATCGTTGATGATTTCAGCAGCCTTGCGGACAGCGTCTTCAGCACCGATCGTGCCGTTCGTCTCGATATCCAGAACGAGCTTATCGAGGTTGGTGCGCTGCTCGACACGAGCGGCGTCCACTTCGTAAGCCACGCGCAGGACCGGCGCGAACGATGCGTCGAGCTGCAGACGGCCGATCGGCCGCGTCTCATCATCCGGATGCTGGCGCGCGCTGGCCGGCTGGTAGCCGACGCCACGACGCACCTTCAGACGCATGTTCAGTGCCACATCCTTGGTGAGGTGGCAGATCACGTGGTCCGGGTTAACGATTTCTACGGAGTGATCAACCGCGATATCGCCTGCGGTGACCACGCCTTTGCCCTTCTTCGACAGCGTCAGGGTGACTTCGTCACCACTGTGCTGGCGGATGGCAACATCCTTGAGGTTGAGCAGGACTTCGATCACGTCCTCCTGCAGACCCTCAAGCGTTGTGTACTCGTGCAGCACGCCGTCGATCTCGACCTCGACGATGGCGCTGCCCGGGATCGAAGAGAGCAGCACGCGACGCAGCGCGTTGCCCAGGGTGTGACCAAAGCCACGCTCGAGCGGCTCGACCACCACCTTAGCGCGGTTCGCTCCAAGCTGCTCGACGCTGAGGCCACGAGGCCGCAGCACACTAGTTGACGAAACTGCCATGCAAGGCTCCGGTGAATTACTTCGAGTAAAGCTCGACGATCAGGGCTTCGTTGATGTCGGCCGGCAGATCACCGCGGTCCGGCACAGCCTTGAACGTGCCTGCGAACTTCTTGCTGTCGACCTCGACCCAGGACGGACGAAGGTCCATCGTGTCGAAAACCGTCGCTGCTTCCTGGACGCGCAGCTGGCTGCGAGCCTTTTCGGTCAGCGAGACTTCGTCACCCGGACGGACGTGGTAGGAAGGCACATTGACCTTCTTGCCATTGACCGTCACGGCCTTATGGGCCACGAGCTGACGAGCCTGGGCGCGGGTAACCGCGAAACCCATGCGGAACACGACGTTGTCGAGACGGCTTTCCAGCAGACGCAGCAGGTTTTCACCCGTGTTGCCCTTCTGGGTCGAAGCCTTGGTGTAGTAGTTGCTGAACTGACGCTCGAGCACACCATAGATGCGCTTGACCTTCTGCTTTTCACGCAGCTGGACGGCGTAGTCGGACAGACGGGCGCGCTTGTTAGCGCCATGCTGACCGGGTTTGTTCTCGAGCTTGCACTTGGAATCAAGCGCGCGGGCCGGGCTCTTCAGACCGAGGTCGGCACCTTCACGACGCGCAAGTTTGCAGGTAGCTCCACGATAACGGGCCATGGGTATGCTCCTTAGACGCGACGCTTCTTGGGGGGACGGCAGCCGTTATGCGGAATCGGCGTGACGTCAATAATGTTGAGCACTTTGTAGCCCAACGCATTCAGCGAACGCACGGCCGACTCACGGCCCGGGCCTGGGCCCTTGATGCGAACTTCCACAGTCTTCACACCGTAGTCGCCAGCAGCGCGGCCAGCCTTTTCGGCTGCCACCTGTGCGGCGAACGGGGTCGACTTACGGGAGCCGCGGAAACCCGCGCCGCCTGCAGTCGCCCACGACAGGGCGTTGCCCTGGCGATCGGTGATCGTGACGATGGTGTTGTTGAAAGAAGCCTGCACGTGGGCCACGGCATCCGTGACGACGCGCTTGATCTTCTTTTTGGTCTTAACCGGCTTAGCCATAATCGGTATCCGTTACTTCTTGATCGGACGACGCGGACCCTTACGGGTACGGGCGTTGGTACGCGTGCGCTGGCCGCGCACCGGCAGGCCGCGACGGTGGCGCAGGCCACGATAGCAACCGAGGTCCATCAGACGCTTGACCGCCATACCGATCTCGCGGCGAAGATCGCCCTCGACCGTGTACTTGGCGATCTCGGCGCGGATCTTCTCGACCTCACCTTCGCTAAGCGACTTGATGGGGGTGGTCGGAACCACACCCGAGTCGACGCAAACCTTCTTCGCCCGCGAACGGCCGATTCCATAAATGCTCTGCAGGCCGACCCAGACATGCTTCTGGACTGGCAAATTGACACCCGCGATGCGCGCCATGATGTACTGTCTCCGATGCGTTTCGTGCGCGGTAAACGCGCAATTCTAACCTGAATTAACCTAAACGGGAAGTCCTGCGGCGCTGGGCGCCAAGGCCTCCCCTACTTGGGGGTCTCCGCTGCGTCTCAGCTGCGACGGAGATTGGACTTCTTAAGCAGACTCTCGTACTGGTGGCTGACGAGATGGGCCTGGACCTGAGCCGTAAAGTCCATCACCACCACCACCACGATCAGCAGCGAAGTGCCGCCGAAATAGAACGGGACGTGCCAGGCGTTCTGCATGAACGTGGGCACCAGGCAGACCAGGACGATGTAAACCGCGCCAACACCGGTAAGCCGGGTCATGACGCCATCGATGTAGTCCGCCGTGGCGCGACCCGGGCGGATGCCCGGAATCAACGCGCCCGAACGCTTGAGGTTATCGGCCGTTTCCTGCGAGTTGAACACGATCGCCGTATAGAAGAAGGCGAACCCGATCACCAGCACCGCAAACACGATGTCGTGCACCGGTTCACCCGGGCTCAGCGCCGTGGTCAACCACTGCAACCAACGCGACTGGTGGGCAGTGCCGAACCAGGTCGCCGCGGTCGCGGGGAAGAGCAAGAGGCTGGTCGCGAAGATCGGCGGAATAACACCCGCCATGTTGATCTTCAGCGGCAGGTGCGAAGTCTGGCGCTGGAACTGGCGCTGACTGCCCTGCTTCGCGTAGTTCACTGTAATACGCCGTTGAGCGCGCTCCATGAACACCACGAAAGCGGTTACCGCCAGAATCAGCGCGGTCACCATGAGCAGCTTCAGAACCGACAGCTCTCCGTTGTTCGTCATGGTCAGCGTGTGCGCGATGGCACCCGGGAGACCGGCCACGATACCGGCAAAGATCAGCATCGAGATGCCATTGCCGATACCACGCTCCGTGATCTGCTCGCCGAGCCACATCAGAAACATCGTGCCGGCGGTGAGGCCGACGACGGAAGCCATGACGAAGCCCGCACCGGGCATATAGACCACCGGACCGCTCGCGCCGACCTGCTTCTGCAGGGCGACAGCGATGCCGAACGCCTGAAATGCCGCCAGGCCAACCGTGCCGAAACGCGTGTACATGGTCATCTTGCGACGACCCGACTCGCCTTCCTTGCGCAGAGCCATGAGCGACGGAATGACCGAGCCCATCATCTGCACCACGATCGACGCCGAGATATACGGCACCACACCAAGAGCGAACACCGAGAAGCGGGAAAGCGAGCCGCCCGAGAACATGTTGACCATGTTCAGCAGACCGCCGCCGCCCTCAACCAGGCTGGTCATCGCCTCGGGATTCACGCCCGGAACGGGAATGAACGAACCGAGGCGGAAGACCACCAGCGCACCAATCAAGAAGAAGATGCGCTGACGAAGTTCCGTCAGTTTGCCCAGCGAGCCGAGCGTTGTGCCCTGCGCTGCTGCCACCTGATTACTCCACGCTGCCGCCGGCGGCTTCGATAGCCGCCTTGGCGCCGGCCGTCGCAAGCACGCCCGAAAGCTTGACCGCGCGGGTGATTTCACCCTTCAGGACGATCTTGACCTTCTTCGCGCGGCTGGTCACGAGACCTGCGGCGTGGAGAGCGATCAGATCGATCGTGTCGGCCTTGATGGCAGCCAGCTGGTACAGGCGCACTTCTTCGGTGTCCTTCTTCTTCAGCGAGCGGAAGCCAACCTTCGGCAGGCGACGCTGCAGCGGCATCTGGCCGCCTTCGAAACCGTAGCGATGCGTGCCACCGGCACGTGCATGCTGACCCTTATGACCGCGGCCGGCAGTCTTGCCGAGACCGGAGCCAATACCGCGAGCAACGCGGGTACGGGACTTGCGAGCGCCCTTACCGGGACGTAGATCGTTAAGACGCATGATTCTTACTCCTCGACCCGAACCAGGTAGTAGACCTTATTGATAAGGCCACGGACCTGCGGGCTATCCTTCAGTTCGCGCACATCGTTGATCTTGCTCAGGCCCAGGGCCTTCACGCTCAGACGATGACGACCCTGCACACCGCGCAGGCCCTTGACCAGGCGGACGCGGACGGTACCGCCAACGGCGGTTTCGGTGTTCTTAGCCATTGCCGAGGACCTCTTCGATCGTCTTGCCACGCTTGGCGGCGATGCGCTTCGGCGAGGCGACGGCCTGCAGACCCTTGATCGTCGCGCGGACGAGGTTGATCGGGTTGCGCGAGCCGACGGCCTTGGCCAGCACGTCCTTCACGCCGACCACTTCGAGGACAGCGCGCATGGCGCCGCCGGCGATGACGCCGGTACCCTGGGAAGCGGGCTGCATGTAGACGCGAGCCGCACCGTGGTTGGCCTTGATGGCGTACCACAGCGTGCCTTGGTTGAGTTCAATGGTGACCATGTTGCGGCGGGCGCGTTCCATAGCCTTGGAAATGGCGACCGGCACTTCACGTGCCTTGCCATAACCAAAACCGACGCGGCCTTCGCCGTCGCCGACAACCGTCAGCGCGGTGAAGCTCATCTGGCGGCCACCCTTGACGGTCTTGGCCACGCGGTTGACGGCGATAAGCTTTTCAAGCATGCCGTCCGAATTTTCGCGATCTGTCGAGGACATCTCTTTTCCTGATAGCCCGGAATGATAATTAGCCGGGACTTCTGTTTACGGCTCGGTCGCCGCTTGGAGTTGTAGGAACTAAATCGGGCGACACCGGCCCCGAAGGACCGATGTCGTCGCCTGACGCCTCTTAGAACTTGAGGCCGGCTTCACGAGCAGCATCGGCGAGAGCCTTGATGCGACCGTGATAACGGAAACCCGAGCGATCGAACGCGACTGCCTCGATACCAGCGGCCTTGGCGCGCTCGGCAACGATGCGGCCAACAGTGGTCGCGGCTTCCATGTTCTTCGTACCCTTCAGACCCTCGGCAACCGCGGACTGCACGGTCGAGGCGGCTGCCACGACGGTACCGTTCGGTGCGAAGACCTGGGCGTAGATGTGCTGACCGGTGCGGTGCACGCTCAGGCGGTGAACCGCGAGCTCACGGATGTGAGAGCGGGTCGACTTGGCGCGGCGCAGGCGGGAATCGTTCTTGTTCATCGTTATATCTCCAGGAAGCGGATAGACCGATTAGGCCTTCTTGGCTTCCTTCAGGATGATCTTCTCGCCCGCGTAACGGACGCCCTTGCCCTTGTAAGGCTCCGGCGAACGGAATGCACGGATCTTCGCCGCCGTCTGACCCACGAGCTGCTTGTCAGCGCCCTTGATCAGGATTTCGGTCTGCGTCGGGACTTCGATGGTGATGCCTTCCGGCGCCTCGAAGACAACCGGGTGCGAGAAGCCGAGCGACAGGTTGACGGCCTTGCCGGCAAGCTGTGCGCGGTAACCCACGCCGACCAGCTCGAGCTTCTTCTCGAAACCGGCGGTGACGCCCTGGACCATGTTGGCGACGACGGCGCGAGCCGTACCACCGAACTTGTCGTCGGCGCCTTCGGCGAGAACCACCGTGGCGACGCCATTGTCCTGCTGGAACGAGACGCCCGGCAGTTCATGGGTCGTCAGCGTGCCCTTCGGGCCCTTGACGGAGACGGTACCGTTGGCGATCGAGATCTCGACGCCCTTCGGCAGATTGATAGGCAACTTGGCTACACGTGACATACGGGACTCCTTACGCCACCTGGCCAATGACTTCGCCGCCAAGACCCTTAGCACGGGCCTGAGCGTCGGTCAGAAGACCGGCGGAAGTCGAGATGATGGAGATGCCCAGGCCGCCGAGGACCTTCGGCAGCTCGTCCTTGCCGCGGTAGACGCGGAGACCGGAACGGCTGACACGGGAGATGGTTTCGATGGCCGGGAGGCCTTCGAAGTACTTCAGCTTGATCTCGAGGACCGGCTTGCCCGCTTCATCAGCGGAACGGGCGTCGAGGATATAACCCTCTTTCTGCAGGAGCTGCGCGAGGGCCAGCTTCATTTTCGACGACGGCATACGAACAACCGCTTTGCCAGATGCCTGGCCATTACGGATGCGCGTAAACAGATCGGCGATGGGATCAGTCATGCTCATAAGAAAACCCTTGAGAGTGCACCGATATCCGAATTACCGGAAATCTTTAAATTGTAAAGCCGACAGACGTCGGTCTGCGTTGCGCAGACCGACGACTATAACAGCTTGCCCCGCCGATGGCGAGTTTTTTACCAGCTAGCCTTACGCAGGCCCGGCACATCGCCGCGCATGGTGGCTTCGCGAAGCTTGTTGCGACCAAGGCCGAACTTGCTGTAAACGCCACGCGGGCGGCCGGTCAGGGCGCAGCGGTTACGCTGGCGCGCCGGGCTGGCATCACGCGGGAGCTTCTGCAAGCTCGTCTGGGCTGCCATCTTCTCGTCATACGAGGCGGTGGAGCTCAGAACGATCGCCTTCAGTTCGGCACGCTTGGTAGCGAACTTCTTGACGAGCTTGGTGCGCTTGATATCGCGCTGGATCATCGAGGTCTTAGCCATGTTCTACCTGTAATCAGTTGCGGAACGGGAAGCTGAACGCTTCCAGCAACGCCTTGGCTTCTTCGTCGGTCTTGGCGGTGGTGGTGATGGAGATATCCATACCGCGCAGCGCGTCAACCTGATCGAAGTCGATTTCCGGGAAAATGATCTGTTCCTTGATGCCGAAGTTGTAATTACCGCGGCCATCGAAAGCACGGCCCGAGACACCACGGAAGTCGCGCGTACGCGGCAGCGAGATGTTGATCAGGCGATCCAGGAATTCCCACATCTGGGCACGACGCAGCGTGACCTTGCAGCCGATCGGCCAACCGTCGCGGATCTTGAACGAAGCGACCGACACGCGGGCCTTCGTCGTGATCGGCTTCTGGCCGGCGATCTTGGTCATATCGGCGACCGCGTTCTCGAGGATCTTCTTGTTACCGGCGGCTTCGCCGACGCCCATATTGAGCGTGATCTTCGTGATGCGCGGGACTTCCATGACGTTCTGGTAACCGAAGCGCTCAGTGAGCTTCGACATTACCGACTCTTTGTAAAACGTTTCAAGGCGGGTCATGACTTCGGTTCCTTACGCGTCGACCACTTCGCCAGAGCGGAACACGCGCACCTTGCGCCCGTCCTCGAGCGTCTTGGTGCCAGCGCGCTCGCCCTTATTGGTGGCGGAGTTGAAGAGCTGTACGTTGGAGATATGGATCGAAGCTTCACGCTCGACGATACCGCCAGGCTGGTTGGCCTGGGGGTTCGGCTTGGTGTGACGCTTGACGAGGTTGACGTTCGAGACGACAACGCGCTCGCCGTCAACACGCAGCACGTCGCCGCGCTGCCCCTTGTTTTTGCCGGTGATGACGACGACGTTATCACCCTTGCGGATACGGTTCATGGTCTGGCCTCCGCTCAGAGCACTTCGGGCGCGAGCGAGACGATCTTCATGAACTTCTCGGTGCGCAGCTCGCGGGTAACCGGCCCGAAAATACGGGTACCGATCGGCTCGAGCTTATTGTTGAGGAGGACGGCAGCGTTACCGTCGAAACGGATAACGGAGCCATCGGCGCGGCGCACACCCTTGGCGGTACGAACCACCACGGCGTTGTACACCTCACCCTTCTTGACCTTACCGCGAGGAATGGCGTCCTTGATGGTCACCTTGATGACATCACCAACGCTGGCGTAACGGCGCTTGGAGCCGCCGAGCACCTTGATGCACATCATTTCCTTCGCGCCGCTGTTATCCGCTGCAGCAAGCGAGCTCTGTACCTGAATCATGGCAGATCTCCTTAGACTTCAGCGCGCGTGACGATTTCGACCACGCGGTGATGCTTGGTCTTCGACAGCGGGCGGCATTCCGCGATGCGCACCAGGTCACCTTCGTTCGCACCGGTCTCATCATGTGCGTGAAGCTTCGTGGAGCGACGGATGATCTTGCCGAGCAGCGGATGCTGCACCTGGCGCTCGATCAGCACGGTCACGGTCTGGTTCATTTTGTTGCTGATGACGCGACCCGTAAGGGTGCGCGCGGTCTTCGTTGTTTCGCTCATGTCCGCCGTCCTTACTTCTTAGCGCCGAGCACGAACTTCGTGCGGGCGATGTCACGCCGAACGCGGCGCAGCTGGTGCGGCTGGGTGAGCTGACCGGAGCCCTTCTGCATGCGCAGATTGAACTGCTCCTTGCGAAGGTCCAGCAGATCCTGCTTGAGCTCGTCCGCCGACTTCTGGTTGATATCTTTGCTGGCCATTACATCACCGCCCTGGAGACGAACTGAGTCTGCACGGACAGCTTGGCTGCCGCCAGGCGGAACGCTTCGCGTGCCGTCGTCTCGTCGACACCTTCGATTTCATAAAGCATGCGGCCGGGCTGGATCGGAGCGACCCAGAACTCGACGCTACCCTTACCTGCACCCATTCGAACTTCGATGGGCTTACGGGTGATCGGCTTGTCCGGGAACACGCGGATCCAGAGCTTGCCGCCACGCTTGACGAAGCGCGTGATGCAACGACGGGCCGCTTCGATCTGACGTGCGGTCAACTGACCGTGCGTCGTCGCCTTGAGGCCGTACTCGCCGAAGCTCACGAGGTTGGAATTGAATGCCAGGCCGTCATTACGACCCTTATGCATCTTGCGGTACTTGGTACGCTTAGGTTGCAACATGGCAACGCTCCTTACTTGGCCGTCCGCTCGCGGCGGTTTTCACCACCATCGCGGCGCGACTGCTGAGGCTGCTGTTCTTCCTTCGACTCGGCGGTAGCTGCTGCCAGATCGAAGATCTCGCCCTTATAGACCCATACCTTGACACCGATGATGCCGTACTGGGTCTTGGCTTCGGCGGTGCCGTAGTCGATATCCGCACGCAGGGTATGCAGCGGAACACGACCTTCACGGGCCCACTCGGAGCGAGCGATCTCGGCGCCATTCAGACGGCCGGAAACGTTGATCTTGATGCCCAGGGCACCGAGGCGCATCGCGTTGCCAACCGAGCGCTTCATGGCGCGGCGGAACATGATGCGACGCTCGAGCTGCTGAGCGATCGATTCTGCGACAAGCTGGGCATCGAGCTCCGGCTTACGGACTTCGCTGACGTTGATGTGCGTCGGAACGCCCATCATGTCGGTGACTTCCTTACGCAGCTTCTCGATATCCTCGCCCTTCTTGCCGATCACCACGCCCGGACGGGCGGTGTGAATCGTCACGCGGGCGGTCTTGGCCGGACGCTCGATCTGGATCTTCGAGATACCGGCAGCGGCGAGCTTCTTGCGGAGCATCTCGCGGACCTTGAGGTCGGCAGCGAGATAAACCGCATATTCGCCCTTATTGGCGTACCACTTCGAGTTCCAATCCTTGGCAATGCCGAGGCGGATACCGGTGGGATGTACTTTATGACCCATCGTGTCTTACCCCAGTCAGTTGCCAACAACCACAGTAACGTGGCTGGTGCGCTTCAGGATGCGCGAACCGCGGCCTTTGGCGCGGGCGTACATACGCTTCATCGCCGGACCTTCGTCAACGAAGATGCGGACGACCTTCAGCTCGTCGACGTCGGCACCGAGATTGTTTTCGGCGTTGGCGACGGCGGAGAGCAGCACCTTGCGAACAAGGTGAGCGGCCTTCTTGTTGGTAAAGGCGAGCACGTCGCTGGCTCGGCCCACGGGCATACCGCGGACCAGGTCAGCCACCAGGCGTGCCTTCTGCGCCGAAATGCGGGCGCTGCGCAGGATCGCTTTGGCTTCAGTGCTCATCACTTGCCCTTCTTGTCGCCGGCGTGGCCCTTGTACGTGCGGGTCACCGCGAACTCGCCGAGCTTGTGCCCGACCATGTTCTCGTTGATCAACACAGGCACGTGCTGGCGGCCGTTGTGGATGGCGATGGTCAGGCCGACCATCTCCGGCAGGATCATCGAACGACGCGACCAGGTCTTGATCGGACGCTTGTTATTGGCGGAAACGGCGGCTTCCACCTTTTTCACGAGGTGCAGGTCGACAAACGGACCTTTTTTTAGAGAGCGCGGCATGATCGTTTCCTAATTACTTGCGACGACGCACGATGAACTGCTGGGTGCGCTTGTTGTTACGCGTCTTGTAACCCTTGGTCGGGGTACCCCACGGGCTGACCGGGTGACGGCCGCCAGAGGTCTTACCTTCACCACCGCCATGCGGATGGTCGACCGGGTTCATCGCCGAGCCGCGCACAGTCGCTCTCATACCACCACAGCCCTTCTTACTGGCCTTGCCGAGCTTGCGCAG
>CBIGPO010000070.1:0-14165 GCA_966191635.1 uncultured Luteibacter sp. | reverse complement strand
CGGGAGAGCCTTCGGTGCCCACCCTCGAGGCGAGTTCCGCACAAGTGAGCGGCCGCAGGCCATATAAGACATGGGCCGCGAAGCGGCCTTCCGGACCGAACGCGGAGGACTGTCTGAGCAGCGAGGGTGGGCACCGAAGGCTCTGCGCCGCTACGTCTCCGACCGCCGAAGGCTCTGCGCCGCGACGTCCGTGCCCGCCTTCAGCGTCCCCGGAATTCCGCGATGAACCACAAGAAAGGCCGGGCCCCGCGATGCGGGGCCCGGCCCGGTGGAGCGGCGTTACTGCGAAATGATGTCCACGATTACACCCGTGGCGATAGCGACGAGCAGGAAGTCGTTGTTGTCGGCGCGCTGCCAGCGGTAGCCACGTGGCGGCTCACGCAGATGACGTTCGCGATAGTCGTTAACGATGATCACGCGACCGTCGTAGCGGTGACCGCGCTCCCAATGACCGCCGGGGCCAGGGCGCCAGTTATTGGCACGGTTGTCGTAGTGATTGTCGTAGCGGCGGTCGCGGTGATCATCGCGGCGATTGTCATGACGGTCGTCACGACGGTCATCACGACGATCGTCACGATGGTCATCGCGGCGATCGTTCTGATCGTTGCCATGGTCATCGCGGGACTGCTGGATGCCAGCCGGCTGGAACGGCGCCGGGCTGAAAGCGAACGCCGGCGCGATGACAGCCGAGGCGGCAAGAGTGAGGGCGATCTTGCTGAGCAATTTCATGCGGAATCTCCCGGATTAGCGTGTAGCGATGTCGAGGATGATGCCGGTCGCTACCGCGACCAGCAGGAAATCGTTGTTTTCGCGCACCCAGTGGTAGCCGCGCGGCGGCTGACGCAGGCGGTAGCTGCCGTAGTCGTACACAACGGTGTTACCACCGTAGTAGCGGTGGCCCCGCTCCCAGTGCCCGTAGTAACGCGGCGGGGGCGGACGGTGATAATAGGCAGGTCCGTTGTAATAGCCGTGTCCGTAGTAACGCGGCGGCGGGCGATGGCCCTGCCAGCCGTAGTCACCATGCCGGCCGCGATCGTCGTGTCCACGGTCATGGCCACGGTCATGGCCACGGTCGTAGCCGCGGTGATCGCGGTCGTGATCGCGGTGATCGTCGGCAAAGGCCGCTGTCGTGGCGACCAGGGCAAGGGCGGCAAACGCGGTACGCAGCATCATCTTCATCGCATCTCTCCAGGACGATCGTCACGCCGCAAGTCGCTACGGCCGATCGACGATTGGAAGATATGAAGATGTTCCTGAATGCGAAGTCTTACGAATCGAAAGTTTCGCGAAAGCATTCACTGACGCGACAGCTACTGAACCGCCCCGTTCAGGAAATCGATCCGGGACGGAACTCAAGGGTGAGTTCTGGCGCGCGATCCGCAAGATTTAACGAAGTTCGTCGTTCAGGTGTGCGGGCGAGGACGTTTCCGCCCCGAACGACCAGTAAGCGGGTCGCCCTGAGGCGGATGGCCTCGTAGGTGTCGCCGGCCTGGAGCAGGACGAAGTCCGCGCGGTTGCCCGGTGCGA
This sequence comes from uncultured Luteibacter sp., assembly GCA_966191635.1. Classification (GTDB taxonomy): domain Bacteria; phylum Pseudomonadota; class Gammaproteobacteria; order Xanthomonadales; family Rhodanobacteraceae; genus Luteibacter. The sequence continues at coordinate 12,638 of CBIGPO010000070.1, read as the reverse complement.
CGCCATAGCCCTCCAGGCCGAGTACGCGCGCCGCGTTGGAGGTCACGGCTTCGAAGCAGTTCGCCACGCCGGCTGTCGAGGTCATCTGCGCCACGTGCAACCCCATATGCGCGACCTCGAGCATGTCGCCCGAGCCCAGGCCGTACCAGGGATCCATCACGCAGTCATGGCCGAAGGCGACGTTGACGCCCGCAGCCATCAGCTCGGGCACCCGGGTCATGCCGCGGCGTTTTGGATAGGTATCGTGCCGCCCCTGCAGGGTGATGTTGATCAAGGGATTGGCGATGGCATGCACGCCGGCTTCGGCGATCAGCGGCAGCAGCTTGGACACGTAATAGTTGTCCATCGAATGCATGGAGGTGAGATGCGAGCCGGTCACGCGACCCTGCAGGCCGCAGCGGATCGTTTCGGCGGCGAGCGTCTCGATGTGCCGCGAAAGGGGGTCGTCGGATTCGTCGCAGTGCATATCCACGCGCAGGCCGCGGTCGGCCGCGAGTTCACAAAGCCAGCGGATGGACGTGGCGCCGTCGGCCATCGTCCTTTCGAAGTGCGGAATGCCGCCGACCACCTCCACACCCATGTCCAGCGCGCGGATCAGGTTGGCCTTGGCGGTCGGCGAGCGCAGCAGGCCGTCCTGGGGGAAGGCCACAAGTTCCAGATGCAGGTAGGGCGCCACGCGGCGCTTCACCTCCAGCAGTGCCTCGGTGGCCAGGAGCCGGTCGTCGCAGATGTCGACATGGCTGCGGATGGCCAGCAGGCCCTGCGCCACCGCCATGTCGCAATAGGCCATGGCGCGGGCGACCAGGGCATCGATGGTGAGGTCGGGTTTGAGTTCGCCCCACAGCGCGATGCCTTCGAGCAGGGTGCCCGAGGCGTTGAGGCGAGGCAGCCCGAGTGACAGCGTGGCATCCATGTGGAAGTGCGCGTCGATGAAAGGCGGCGCGACCAGTCGTCCACCCGCGTCGATTTCCTCTACGCCCTTCGCCGGCAGATACGGCTGGATCGCCGCGAAGCGTCCGTCCGCAATGCCGATGTCGACATCCCGGCGACCGTCGGGAAGGCTGGCGTGGCGGATGATCAGATCCATCGAAACCCCTGTAGGAGCCGCTTCAGCGGCGATGCTTTACTGCTTTATGTAGGAGCCGATTCATCGGCGGTGGGGTGCTTGCCTCAACCTGGCCCGCTGCCGCGGGATCGCCGATGAATCGGCTCCCACAGGAAACCGAGGCAACACGCTCAATAGCTAGATCTTGAACTTCTTCAACTTCTTCGGGACCGACGCGTTCTTCAGCGTCACGTAGATCGGCAGCCCCTCGGTACCATACGGCGGCGGGGCTTCGCCCTGCCTGCGCGGAGCGATGTAACGCCGGGCCGCCGCGGTGATACCGAAGCCGTCCTTCGAGATGAAGTTCCTCGGCATCTTCTTCTCGTGGTTGGCGATCTTGTCCAGCGGTGCCGCTTCGATCTTCCACTTGTACGGCTCGTCGGAGGTCCGCACGATCACCGGCATCACGGCGTTGAGGCCTTCCGCGGCATATTCCACGGCTTTCTTGCCCACGGCATAGGCCTGCTCGAGATCCGTCTTCGAGGCGATATGCCGCGCGGAACGCTGTAGATAATCGGGCAGCGCCCAGTGGTACTTGTAGCCAAGCTTCTCGCGGACCAGGGCAGCGAGCACGGGTGCCGCACCACCCAACTGTGCGTGACCGAATGCGTCGCGTGCACCGGACTCGGCGAGGAAGGTGCCGTTGCTGTCCTTTACGCCCTCCGAAGCGACCACCGTGCAGTAACCGACCTTTTCGACCGTCGCCTTGACCTTGGCCAGGAAGGTCTCGGGGTTGAACACGTTTTCCGGAAACAGGATGACATGGGGCGCGTCGCCCGGCGCGGAACCGGCCAGGCCGGCCGCGGCGGCGATCCAGCCCGCGTGACGGCCCATTACCTCGATGATGAAGACCTTGGTCGAGGTATCCATCATGGAGACCACGTCCAGGCTGGCCTCGCGCACCGCGATGGCGGTGTATTTCGCCACCGAGCCGAAGCCGGGGCAGGTGTCGGTCACCACGAGGTCGTTGTCGATCGTCTTCGGCACGCCGATGCAGTTGACCTCGTAACCCAGCGTCTGGCCGATCTTCGAGACCTTGTTGGCGGTATCGGCCGAATCGTTGCCACCGTTATAGAGGAAGGTGCGAATGTCGTGCGCCTTGAATACCTCGATGAGGCGCTCGTACTCCAGGCGATTCTCTTCCAGCGACTTGAGCTTGTAGCGGCATGAGCCGAAGGCGCCGCCGGGCGTGTGCTTCAGCGCGGCGATATTGGCCTTGGCTTCCTTGGAGGTGTCGATGAGGTCCTCGCGAAGCGCCCCGAGGATGCCGTTCCGCGCAGCATAGACAATGATGCCCTTGTCACGCGCGGTTTCGATCACACCCGCGGCGGAGGCGTTGATGACGGCGGACACGCCGCCTGACTGGGCGTACAGGATTTTACCGGCGGCCATACGCACTTCCTCGTCACCTTGGGAGTGCCGAGCGTAGCGCGTGCGGCATGACGATGACACGCTGGACGGGCCTGCCTACACGGCCCCGGTGTCGGCCGTTTGACGCGAGTGAGGCCCTACCGTTACCTTGAGACCCATTTTCTTGTGTCCGGCGCTGGGGTTATCCCCTGTCGCCCGACGTAACGGAGCATCAATGCGACTCGTGCTATTCGGCGCCCCGGGTTCCGGGAAGGGTACCCAGGCCACCCGCCTCAAGGAGCGCCTCGGCGTCCCCCATATCTCCACCGGCGACCTGCTTCGCGCGGAGATCAAGGAAGGGACCGAGCTGGGCCTCAAGGCCAAGGGCCTGATGGACGCGGGTGCCCTGCTGCCGGACGACATCATGCTTGGCATCATCGAGCACCGGCTCAGCCAGCCGGACGCCAAGCCGGGCTTCATCCTCGACGGCTACCCGCGCAACCTGGCCCAGGCCGCCGCGCTGGACGACGTGCTCGCCCGTATCGGTCAGCCGCTGGATGTCGTGGTCAAGCTCGACGTGCCGGATGACGCCATCGTCGGCCGCTGCGAAGTGCGCTTCGAGAAAGAAGGCCGTCCCGACGATAAGCCGGAGACCGTAAAGAAGCGCCTGGGCATTTATGCCGAGCAGACCGCGCCGGTAGCCAGCTTCTACGAGCAGCGCGGCAAGCTGCGGGTCGTCGACGGTGACGGCGAGCTCGACGCCGTGACCCAGCGCGTTCTCGACGTGCTGCCCGGCGGCGTCCAGGCCGCCAGCGCCTGACCCCTACGGCCCGCTCCGGCGGGCCGTTCCGCGATGCCGATGGCGGCACCGCGCCCCAATGAGTCGACTCATGCGCGTCCATATTCTCGGTATCTGCGGCACCTTCATGGGCGGCGTCGCCGCGCTCGCCCGCGAGCTTGGCCTCACCGTCGAAGGTTCGGACGCCAACGTCTACCCGCCCATGAGCGACCAGCTCGAAGCGCTCGGCATCGGCCTGATGCAGGGTTACAAGGCGGAATACCTGCAGCCCGCGCCCGACCTCGTCGTCGTCGGCAACGCCATGGTGCGCGGTAACCCGGCGGTCGAGTACATGCTCGACGAAGGCCTGCGCTACATCTCGGGCCCGCAGTGGCTGGGCGAAACGCTGCTGGGAGGACGTGAGGTGCTGGCCGTGGCCGGTACGCACGGCAAGACCACCACGACGAGCCTGCTCGCGCATCTGCTTGAGTCGGCCGGCCTCTCGCCGGGTTTTCTCATCGGCGGCGTGCCCGGCAACTTCGACGTCTCGGCGCGTCGCGGCGAGGGTAAGCCCTTCGTCATCGAAGCCGACGAGTACGACTCGGCCTTCTTCGACAAGCGCTCCAAGTTCGTCCACTACCGCCCGCGCATCGCCATCCTCAACAACCTCGAATACGACCATGCGGATATCTTCCCCGACGTGGCTGCCATCCAGCGTCAGTTCCACCACCTGGTGCGTACCGTGCCCGGTAACGGCCGCCTCATCGTCAACGCGGAAGACGCCTACCTCGCCGAAGTGCTGGCGATGGGTGCGTGGACACCGGTGGAAACCTTCGGTTTCGACAAGGGCGACTGGCGCGCCGAACTGATCGCCGCCGACGGCTCGCACTTCCGTGTGCGTCGTGGCGACAGCGTGCTCGGCGAGATCCGTTGGAACTCGCTGGGCCGGCATAACGTGATGAACGGCCTGGCCGCCCTTGCGGCGGCAGCGGCGGCAGGTGCAGATCCGGTGGCCCTGCTGCCGGCTTTCGCCAGCTTCACCAGCGTGCGCCGTCGCATGGAAGTGATCGGCGAGGCACGCGGGATCACGGTCTATGACGACTTCGCGCATCACCCCACCGCGATCGCGACGACGCTGGCCGGCCTGCGCGCAAAGGTCGGCAGCGCGCGCATCGTCGTAGCGCTCGAACCCCGCTCCAACTCCATGCGTCTGGGCGCACACGCGGAAGCCCTGGCGCCCTCGCTGGCCGATGCCGATCACGTGGTCTTCCTGCATCGTCCCGAGCTTGCCTGGGACGCGGCGCGTGTCACGGCGGCGCTCGATGGCCGCGGTACGACGGTAGCCACCGTGGATGCACTGGTCGCCGCTCTCGCCGCGAACGCACGGGACGGCGACCATGTCGTCTTCATGTCCAACGGTGGCTTCGAAGGGGCGCCGCGGCGCTTTTTTACCGCGCTGCGCGCGGGTTAGACTGGCGGGCATGGCTGCCACCACGCCCGGACAAGACTACCCGCTGTTTCCCCTGTCGAACGTCCTCTTTCCGGGCGGTCACTTGCAGCTGCGCATTTTCGAGCCGCGCTACATCGACCTCGTGCGCGAGTGCGCACGAACAGGCCGGCCTTTCGGTGTCTGTATGATCCTCGAAGGCAGCGAAGCCGGGCAGCCGGCCGTGCCCGCTGCCGTGGGTACGCTGGCCACGATCACGGACTTCCACACCGGTGAGGATGGCTTGCTCGGCATCGTTGCCGAGGGCGGATTGCGCTTTCGCGTCACCCGCACCCGCATCCGCTCCGACGGACAGGTCCGCGGCGACATCGCCACCTGGCGGGCTGAGGACATCGCGCCGCTACCGCCGGAGTTCGGCCTGCTTGCCACCATCCTTGAGCGGCTCGTCGACCAGATGCAGCCACCGTGGCGGCACGACGTAGCCGCGCGCTCAGACGATGCCAGCTGGGTAGGCTTCCGCCTTTCCGAGTTGCTGCCGCTGGATCCGAACGAGTGCCAGCACATGCTCGAACTGGACGATCCCCTCGAGCGACTCGCCGAACTACGTGACATTCTCCCGCGCTTCCAGCGCCCTTAAGGACTTGCCATGACTTCACTCGCAGGGAAGACGCTCTTCATCACGGGAGCCTCTCGCGGCATCGGGCTGGCCATCGCGCTGCGCGCGGCACGTGACGGTGCCAACATCGTCATCGCGGCGAAGAGCAGCGTCGCCAATCCCAAGCTGCCCGGCACCATTCACAGCGCAGCGGCGGAAATCGAAGCGGCGGGTGGTGTCGCGTTGCCCTTGAAGGTGGATATCCGCGAAGAGTCCGAAGTGCGCATGGCAGCAGCCACGGCCGCCGAACGATTCGGTGGCATCGACATCGTGGTGAACAATGCCAGCGCCATCTGGCTGGCCGGCGTGGAGAACACGCCGATGAAGCGCTTCGATCTCATGCAGCAGGTGAACACGCGCGGCACCTTCCTGACGACCCAGGCCTGCCTGCCGTACCTGAAAAATGCCGAGAACCCGCAGGTACTGATGCTGTCGCCACCGCCGAGCATCGATCCGAAGTGGTATGAACCACATGTCGCGTACACCATTGCCAAGTTTGGTATGAGTCTGTGTGTGCTTGGCATGGCGCCCGAGTTCAAATCGCTAGGCATCGCGGTGAACGCGCTGTGGCCGAAAACCGTCATTGCCACGGCAGCCATCGCCATGATCGACGGTGTTCGCCCCGAAAACTGCCGCACGCCGGATATCGTCGCGGATGCCGCCCATGCGGTTCTCACCCGTCCCTCACGTGACTTCACCGGGCAGTTCTACATCGACGAAGACGTGCTGCGAGAAGAGGGGATCACCGACTTCGATCGTTACGCCGTGGCACCCGGTCAGCCGCTTCTACCGGATTTGTTTCTGTAGCTAGCGCGCCGATGCACCCGTATGGCTCTGGAGGCTAGCCCGTTTGGTGTATGGCCGCTTTCGGCACGCCGGTATAACTTCGAGCCCGTCGCTGTCGTCTGACACACGCACGACGATGTGGGGCTTGCCGGCCTGCAGGGGTGCCGGCGGCGGGTCCAGGAGTGACTTCGCGAAGCCGGCAGCAGGCCACGTAACGGGTGAGGAGCAGGCATGTCGCGCGGGGAAATGTCGGGGCGTTGCGTCGTCTGGGTTGGCAGGCCGAGCGTTGAAGAACACTTTGGTCTGCTCCGGGCGGGTTGGCGCACCCTGGTTGCCGATCCGGCCAGCCAGAGCGAAGTACTACCCGAATGCGGGGACGCGGCGATAGCCGTGGTCGACCTTCGTGCCAGCGCGCTGGCCGCCGTTCGCATCCTTCACCTGCTGCTGGAGAACCACCCGGACATGGCCTGGATCGGACTGACAGGGTCACGCACGCCGGCCCATGAGCCCTCGGTTCGCCAGGCTCTACCCCTGGCTATCGAGATCATCGACGGGCCTTCCTCGTTCAGCGCTCTGCGCCTGGCGCTGCAACGCGCACCGGGCGATGCACCCACACCGGTCGATACCCGCCCGAGCATCCTGACCGGCGACAGCCCGGCTATCCGTATGCTCTCGCAGAACATCCGCAAGTTCGCCCCGGTCGAACTGCCCCTGCTCATCACCGGCGAGACCGGTACGGGCAAGGAGATGGCGGCCCGCGCGCTGCATCAGCTCTCGGCACGTCACGAGCGCCCTTTCGCGGCGATCAACTGCGGAGCGCTACCAGCCAACCTGGTCCAGTCCGAGCTGTTCGGCCATGAGCGGGGTTCGTTCACCGGGGCTACGGCGCGGCGCATCGGTCACTTTGAATCCGCCGATGGCGGTACGGTGTTTCTGGATGAGATCGGCGACCTGCCGCTCGACGCCCAGACCAATCTGTTGAGGGTGCTGCAGGAAGGCACCATCGAGCGTATCGGCAGCTGCCAGTCCATCAAAGTGGACGTGCGGGTGCTCGCCGCGACTCACGTAGATCTCGAAAAAGCCGTCTCGCAGGGACGATTTCGCGAGGACCTGTTCTATCGCCTCAACGTGCTGCGCCTGCGCATGCCACCGTTGCGAGAACGCAATGGCGACATCGAACTGCTCGCCCAGTATTTCCTCGACGCTTTCCGCGAAAGCTACGGCACGCGCGCACGGGCCTTCAGCACGGCCGCCCGCAAGGCCATGAATGCCTTCGCGTGGCCAGGCAACGTGCGCGAGCTGATGAACCGCGTGCAGCGTGCGGCGGTGATCGCCGACGATGCGCTGATCACCCCGGAAGATCTCGAGCTGAGCGCCGACCTCCCTGGCACCGACCGGGATAGCCTGGGTAGCGCCCGCACGTCCGCCGAACGCGAGGCGATCGTCGATTGCCTGCGCGCAAGCGCATTCAACATCAGCGAATGCGCGCGGCGCCTGCGAGTATCCCGCGTGACCGTCTACCGCCTGTGCAAGAAACACCAACTCGCGCTCGACCAGCTGCGCTGACCGGGTCCGGCCTTTTCGGCAACATGCCAGTGAAGAAAACTCCCGGCCTTCTGGGACCGGGAGTTCCCATTCGTCGTCCGGCTTGGCAGGGTCGTCGGGCGAACGAACATTGCGGGCTTCACAGGGCCTTGTCACTACGGCAGCAAGCGCCGTGCCACGGGAGCCTTCCTTTGATTCGCAAGGAGTTTCCGGCAAGTGCGCCGAAACCGGGCGTTCAGGCGGTGTAGCGACGTGTAACAAAACGTTGCACCGGCGGTACACGCCGTGCGTTGTCGGCGCGGGCTGCGCCTTATAGGATGAGGTGATTTCGGATCGATGTCGGACCGCAGAGCGTACCGTGCGATTCCATCCGTTCCTGTAGGGGTGTCGGCGCTGCGGCCGGGGCCCGGAGTCAGCACCATGTCGTCGCACCCTGTCGAACCCTCCGATCTCGTTGGCCTGGGCAAGCGTTACTGGCTGTCCATCTATCGCCCGCGCGAGGTCATCCTCGATCATGGGAAGGGCTCCCGTGTCTGGGATACGGAAGGCCGCGATTACATCGATTTCGGCGCCGGTATCGCCGTTAACGCCCTCGGTCACCAGGATCCGGACCTCGTCGCCGCCCTCGTCGGCCAGGCCAACAAGCTCTGGCATGCCAGCAATGTCTTTTATTCCGAGCCGCCGCTGCGCCTGGCCCAGGAACTGGTCGAGCACGCGCCGTTCGCCGAGCGCGTCTTCCTTTGCAACTCCGGTAGCGAGGCCAATGAGGCGGCGATCAAGCTGGTGCGTAAGTGGGCCACCTCGCAGGGCCGTCCGTCGGAAAAGCGCGTGATCGTGACCTTCAAGGGCTCTTTTCACGGCCGCACCCTCGCCGCGGTGACGGCGACAGCCCAGCCGAAGTACCAGGAAGGCTACGAGCCCCTTCCAGGTGGCTTCCGCTATGTACCGTTCAACGATCCGGCGGCGCTCGAAGAGGCCATGGCCCACGGCGACGTGGCCGCGGTGATGCTCGAGCCTGTGCAGGGTGAGGGCGGTGTCATGCCGGCTGAGCCCGGCTTCCTGAAGAAAGTGCGCGAGCTGTGCGACACGCACGCCGCCCTCATGGTCCTCGACGAGATCCAGTGCGGTATGGGCCGCACGGGCACGCTTTTCGCGCATACGCACGATCACGTCACGCCGGACATCGTTACCCTGGCCAAGGCACTCGGAGCCGGCTTCCCGATCGGCGCCATGCTGGTTGGCCCCAAGGTGTCCGAGGTGATGCAGTTCGGCGCCCACGGAACCACGTTCGGGGGTAACCCGATGGCTGCGGCGGTTGCGCGCGTGGCGTTGGCCAAGATCGCTTCGCCGGCCGTCATGCTCAACGTGGAGCGCCAGGCCAATGACATTCGCACGGGCCTGAACAAGCTCAACCACGAATTCCATCTGTTCTCGGAAATCCGTGGCCGCGGCCTGATGATCGGTGCCGTGCTGGACGATGCCTACAAGGGCCGCGCAGGTGAAATCCTCGACCTTGCCGCCGCGCATGGCCTGCTGATTCTCCAGGCCGGCCCGGACGTGTTGCGCATCGTTCCGCCGCTGACCATCACCGATGAAGAAACCGCCGAAGGTCTCGAGCGGCTCCATGCATCGCTGGCGGCGTTTGCGCGGGAATCGAAGGTCGCCTGATTCACCAGGGCCGACATTCTGTGGGAGCCGCTTCAGCGGCGAAAAGCCAACGGAGCGGTGTAGCCACACACCCATCGCCGGCATAGCCGGCTCCCACACAAAGCCAGGCCTCGTCGCTCACCTCAGCGAAGCGAAAACCTCGGCCGCCGTCGCGACCGTTTCGGCAATGACTTCGTCATCGTGCGCGCTGGAAACGAAGCCAGCTTCGAACGCCGACGGCGCCAGATACACCCCGCGATCCAGCATGCCGTGGAAGAAACGGTTGAAGGCCGCGACGTTCGCCGTGGTCGCCTGTGCGTAGCTCTCCACCGCTTCGTCGGTGAAGAACAGGCCGAACATCGCGCCGACGCGGTTCACGCTGAAAGGCACGCCCGCCTTTTTTGCTTCGGCGAGGATGCCGTCGGTGAGCCGGACGGTGCGTGCCGTCAGGTCCTCGTAGAAACCCGGCGCCTGGATCAGCTGGAGCATGGCAAGGCCAGCGGCCATGGCCACCGGATTGCCAGAGAGCGTGCCGGCCTGGTAGATCGGGCCTGCTGGCGCGATCTGTTCCATCAGATCACGGCGACCGCCATAGGCGCCGACCGGCATGCCGCCGCCGATGATCTTGCCGAAGCAGGTGAGATCCGGCGTGATGCCGTAGTAGGCCTGCGCGCCGCCCAGGGCAACGCGGAAACCGGTCATGACTTCGTCGAAGATCAACAGCACGCCATGTTCCGTGCACAGCTCGCGCAACGCCTGCAGGTAGCCCTCCTTCGGAGGAATGCAGTTCATGTTGCCGGCGACCGGCTCGATGATGAGGCCGGCGATGTCCTTGCCCTCCTGCGTGAACAGCAATCTTGCAGCGTCGATATCGTTGTAGGGCAGGGTGAGCGTCAGGTCGGCCGAGGCCTTGGGCACGCCGGGGGAGGTGGGGACGCCAAAAGTGAGCGCGCCCGAGCCGGCCTTCACCAGGAAGCTGTCGCCATGACCGTGGTAGCAGCCTTCGAACTTCACGATCTTCGAGCGGCCGGTGGCGCCCCGGGCAAGGCGGATAGCCGACATCGTGGCCTCCGTACCCGAATTGACCATGCGTACCATGTCCACGGACGGGATGAGCGAGACGATTGTCTCCGCCATCGTCACTTCGGCGGGGCAGGGCGTGCCGAACGACAGGCCGTTGCGAATGGCGCGCTCCACAGCCTCACGCACCGCCGGATGGTTATGGCCGACGATCATCGGGCCCCATGAACCCACATAGTCGATATAGCGCTTGCCCTCCACGTCCCACAGATACGCGCCGTCGGCGCGCTCGGTGAAGAATGGCTCGCCGCCGACGGACCGGAAGGCGCGCACGGGCGAGTTCACCCCGCCGGGCAACAGCTTTTGGGCGCGGGCGAAGAGGTCATGATTCGTGGTCATCGAATGATTCCGGGACGTGGGTCGAAAAGGTTGGCGAATTGCCGGGTTGCCGTCTGGATGTCCGCCGCCGCGAAAATCGCGGATACCACAGCCACATAATCGGCACCTGCGTCGATCAAGACCCGTGCATTGTCGGGGGTGATGCCGCCGATCGCCACGACGGGAAGGCCCAGGGCCTTCGCCTGCGTCAATACGTCGTGCGGGACCACGGGCGCATGCGGCTTGGTCGTGGACGGGTACATGGCGCCCAGAGCCAGGTAATCGGCCCCTTCGGCGTGAAGCTGCCGGGCACGGTCGATCGAGCCATAGCAGGACACGCCGATGATGGCGTCCGGACCGAGCGCCGCACGGGCCTCGGCGATTGACACGTCCTCACGGCCCAGATGCACGCCGCCACCAACCTCGAGGGCGAGCGGCACGTCATCGTTGACTATCAGGGGCACCTCATAGCGGGCGCACATGCTGGCCAGCTCGGTCGCCTCGGCCCGCCGCCGCTCGGTGTCCCTGGTCTTGTCCCGGTACTGCAAGAGGCGGGCGCCGCCGGCAAGGGCGGCTTCCACGGCGGCAAACAAGTCGTCGCGAGGCCCGTCGGTAATGGCGTAGACGCCCTGGCCGCGGAGTGGGTTTCGGAGGAGGGTGGTCATGGAAATCCTTGGAATGTGACGGTGGCGCGCTAGCGGCGTTGCGCCGGAGGGTGACAGAATGGGCGACTTCCTCGCTTCACGACAGTACGCAAAGCCATGAGCCAGAGCACCGAAACCACCCTTCGCAAATGGATGTGCGTCGTCTGCGGCTTCATCTATGACGAAGCCCTGGGCCTGCCCGAAGAGGACATCGCGCCCGGTACCCGCTGGGAAGATATCCCGGATACCTGGACGTGCCCGGACTGCGGCGTGACCAAGGACGACTTCGAAATGGTCGAGATCGACTGATACGGCAGCAGCCGATGCATCGGCATGTAGGAGCCGATTCATCGGCGAAAGCCAACGGAGCGGTGAAGCCTTACCGCCCCGATCGCCGGGATGGGGCTGACATCGTTTCGCCCCATTCCGTCAGTAATAAGGCAGGAATGCCTGCTTCCATAGTCACGAGGCCACGCAATGTGCGCCGATTCCGTGGAGGAAGCCTGTCATGCAGCGATTCATTCCGTTTGAAGACCAGTGGGACGAGCTGGCCGGCATCGATCCGTCGTCCCTCGTCCCGTATCACGTTGGCCTGCCGTGCGAGCGCGGCTTCTTGCCCGATCAGCGCACCGTGCCCGGATCGCCGGTGATGGTCAGCGGCTCGCCCAGCTTCAGCCCCAATTTGCCCGCGGTACCCGCCGGGAGCTCCAGAACGTAACGCGCCGCCCCATCGCTGGGGTAGATGGCACAGGGATCGGCCTTGCACGGCTGAGCGTTCAGCTGCATGGAGACGAGCTTGCGCGCGCCGTCGAAATACAGGATGTCCAGCGGGATGAGGGTGTTTTTCATCCAGAAGGCGCGCGGCTCATCGTTCTGGAAGAAGAAAAGCATGCTGTGATCGGCCTTCAGCTCAGTCCTGTCCATCAGGCCATGCTCACGCGAAGCGTCGTCCGTGGCGAATTCCGTGCTGAAGGTTTTGCCGTGCAGCGTGACAGTGGGAGGCGTTGCAGCGTGGGCGCCCAGCGACAGGAAAATCAGTGCCGCGGGAAGAAGCCGTGCATACATTTTTTTACACCTTATTAGTGTGAGCGGAAGTTATAAGTCTACCGTGTGACTTTTTTTCAGAAAGATGTCGAAAACCCCTTCACAGAAGTGCTCCCCGAGCCTATACTTCTCTTCTGGTCGCGACGAAAGTCACCCACGCGACAGTTCCTCGGCTCCACCAACCACCTCGAAAAAAAGATTCACGAGGGTGTTGACGGAAACGAAAAACGATATAGAAT
>CBIGPO010000069.1:0-14771 GCA_966191635.1 uncultured Luteibacter sp. | reverse complement strand
CCACCGGAACCGGCCTGCATCTGGCGCATGAACCAGATCAGCACAGCGACGAAGATGATGATGGGTAGCCAGTTGAACAGCAGACCGAGCAGGGAGAAGCCATTGTCGGCCGGCTCCTGGCGCAGCTCGACGCCCTTGTCGCGCATCTGCTTGACGAGGTCGCTGCTGGACATGCCGACCATGGGCACCACGGTGCGGTAAGCGCCACCGTCCTTCAGCTTGCCGGTGATCGTCGGCGGCGCCGTGGAGGTGATCGTGCCGCTGGCGACGTTGCCGTTATCGATATTCTGGGCGAACGTCGTGTAGGACATGTCCTGCGACGATCCGCCATGGGGATTGAAGGTCTGGAACACGGTCAGAAGGACCACCGCGATGATCAGCCAGAGCAACAGATTTTTTGCCATCTCATTCATGCGGTGTTCTCGCCAGGTTACCGGGACGCCGACTTGAGGCCGGTCGCCAGTGCATACACCTCCGCCGAACGTGCGCGGGAGGCTTTCGGTTTACGCATCGTCACGCGACTGAAGTCAGTGCGCAAGTTCTTAAGGTACTCGTCGAACCCCACGCCCTGGAACAATTTCACCAGGAAGGAACCACCCGGCTTGAGCCAGCCGAGACTGAACTCCCGGGCCAGGTCGCAAAGGTCCATCGCACGGATCTGATCGGCCAGTGCCACACCGGACATATTGGGGGCCATGTCCGACAGGACAAGATCGACCTTCTGACCACCGAGCATGGACTCCAGCTCGTGAAGAACGGATTCTTCGCGGAAATCGCCCTGCATGAACTCCACGCCGGCCAGGCTGGCCATGGGCAGGATGTCCATGGCGATGACCCTTCCGGTATCCCCCAGGCGCTGGCGAGCCAGCTGGGACCAGCCGCCCGGTGCCGCGCCGAGGTCGACGATGGTCATGCCAGGTTTGATGAGGCGATCGCGCTCGATCAGCTCCTCGAGCTTGTAGATGGCGCGCGAGCGCGCACCTTCCGCCTGAGCCCTTTTGACATAGGGATCGTCGAAGTGCTCTTTCAGCCACTGGGAGCTGGTCTTGCTGCGTGCCATGGCTTTCGACCAGAGTCTTAATAAGGAGCGGGCCTTGCATGATACCCTTTGACGCCTGTCAGCCGCACATCGAACCTGAACGCAATGTCGCTTTCCCCTACACAGTCCCGCTATCTCCGCAGCATGGCCCACGATCTCAAGCCGGTCGTCCTGCTGGGCAATAAGGGCGCCACCGAGGCCGTCGCCAAGGAACTGGCACAGGCCCTGGACATCCATGAACTGGTCAAGGTCAAGCTCTCCGGAGGCGACAAGGACGAGCGCCAGGCCCAGATCGACTTCCTGACCAGCCAGACCGGCTCCGAAAAAGTCCAGGAAATCGGCCATATCGTCGTCCTGTTCCGCCGGAACGAGCAGGACCCGAAGCTCGCCCTGCCCCGGTAACCCGCCATGGACCTCTCGTTCGAGCATCCTGGCGAGTACCTCTTCGTGCGCCGGGTCGGCGCGGACACGGTCACGATTGTCGACCGCGACTTCCACAAGAGCCTCCTGCTGACGCCCGAAAAGGTGGTCGAGGACTGGCCGGTGACCGACGCGAAGCAGCTCACGCTGGACGATGTCGCCCTGATAGCCGCCCTGAAGCCCGAGCTGGTCATCATTGGTACCGGCGAACGCCAGGTCTTCCCGCCGGCCGAAGTCATGGCTGGCTTCCTGCGCCAGGGCATCGGCGTCGAGGCGATGACCAACGGCTCTGCCGCTCGCACGTATAGCCTTCTGGCCGGCGAGGGCCGCAAGGTCCTGGCGGCCTTCATCCTGCCCCAGGGGTAAGCAAGCCATGCGCATCCTCGTCCTCGGTGCCGGCGGCACCGGTGGTTACTTCGGCGGCCGCCTGAGCCAGGCTGGCGCGGACGTGACCTTCCTGGTCCGACCGGACCGGGCAGCGGCACTGGATGCATCGGGCCTGATCATCAAAAGCCCGTTCGGCGACGCCACCCTGACGGTAAAGCACGTCACCGCCGACACCGTGTCGGCCGCGGGTGCCTTCGACCTGGTGCTGCTTTCCTGCAAGGCCTACGACCTGCATTCGGCCATCGAGGCGATCGATCCGGCGATCGGCGAGGCCACGGCGATCCTGCCGATCCTCAACGGTCTGGCTCACTACCCGGTACTCGACAAGCGCTTTGGCCCGCAGCGTGTCATCGGCGGCATGTGCGTAATCAGTGCGGCGAAGGGGCCGGCGGGCGAGATCCTTCACTTCGGCAACGGGGCGTCGGTGACCTTTGGCGAACGCGACGGTGCCGACCATGACGGCCGTTGTGCCGCCATCGCCGACGCCTTTGCCAAGGCGAACGTCGACCACACGCACTCGACCGATATCGAACGCGACCTCTGGGCCAAGTTCTCCTTCCTTGCCACGCTTGCCGGGGCGACGTGCCTGTTCCGCGCCAGCGTCGGCGACATCGTCGCCACGGACGATGGTCGCCAGCTTATTGAGCAGATGTATGAGGAATGCCTGGCAGTGGCCCGCGCTTCCGGCCATGCGGTACCGGACAATGCCCGCGCCTTTGCCTGGAAAACCCTGACACAGGAAGGCTCACCGCTGACCGCGTCCATGCTCCGCGACCTGGAATCGGGGCAGCGCATCGAGGCCGACCATATCGTCGGCGACATGTTGCGTCGTGCGCGGGATGCGGGGATCAAAGCGCCGATGCTCGAGGTGGCGTTCACGCACCTGCAGGCGTTTGAGATCCGAAGCAAGCGTCAGGGTTGAAGATCAGCTCTTTGTAGGAACCGATTCATCGGCGAGCTCTTTCTTCTCCGACAGGGACTGAGGCCAGCAACCTGGAGGGAGGCGCTGCTGCGCAGCGCGTTTATTCACTATTCGCCGATGAATCGGCTCCCACATTCCACGATGGGTGCAGCAGCTTATCCGCTTCGTTGGCTTTTCGCCGCTGAAGCAGCTCCCACATGATTGTTTTATTTTGCGGGCAGGTACTGCAGCGGGTCGACGGGGTTGCCGTCGCGGCGGATCTGGAACTGGAGTTCGTCGCGCGTTGCGCCGCTCGAACCCATTTCCGCCACTGCCTGGCCAGCCTTCACCTTCTCACCTTCCTTCACCAGTCGCTTGCGGTTGTGGCCGTAGGCGGAGAGGAAGCTGTCGCTGTGCTTGATGATGACCAGCTCGCCGTAGCCGACCAGGCCGTTGCCGCTGTAGACGACAACGCCGTCGGCGGCCGATCGCACCGGGTCGCCGGCCTTGCCGCCGATTTCGATACCGGGAATGGCATCGCCGGATGAGAATTTCTTCAACATCGTGCCGTCAGCGGGCCAGCGCCAGGCGATGCCGCCTGCATTGCGCGACGCGCCACTGGTGACGATGGGCGTGGCGGCCGGGGGATTCTCCACGGGCGCAGGCGCAGCTGTCGGGACGGGAGCGTTGGCAGCACCCAGCGGCGGGACCGGAACCGGCACGGGAACCACGGATTCAGAAGGCTTGCCGGCCACGACCACGGGCGTGTTCGTCGTGGTCGCCGGCGCCGGCACTGCGGGAGGCGCCGCCTCGGCCTCGGTCACGTTATGGAAAGCGGGCTGCGCAGGCTGTGCCGGCGGAGGCACCGGCGTTCCATGCGGCGTGCTGCCGCTGGGTGCCGGCACCGCAACGAGCACGGGTGCGGCGTGCGACGGACCCGGTTTGTTCTCGTGCCCCTGCGGCGCCAGCCGGAGGTCCTGGCCGGGCCAGATGGTGTACGGCGAAGCGATGCCGTTCCAACTGGCCAGATCGCGGAAATCCACCTTGTTGCGGAAAGCGATGCTGTAGAGCGTGTCGCCCTTCATGACCCGATAGCTACCGCCGGGCGGTGCCGGGGGCGGCGTCGCGGCACGTGTTGGGGTGTACCCACCCGGGCTTCGCGTGACGACGACGGAACTGCGGGTGACATCACAACCAGCCAGGACCACGGCGGCCGACAGCACACTCGCCAGGGCGAGCGGACGGATCATGAGCATCGCGGATTTCCTTTCACGGGCACTCATCGCAACAGGAACCACCACACGGCCAGGAGGACGACTGCAACGATAGCAGCCCAACCTATCCGCTCTATGTGTTTATGCAAGACCCGCTCCGCGCGTTCACCGAACAGCCGGACGAGCAAGGCCAGCAGCCAGACCCGCTTACCACGGCCGATCAGCACGCAGAGCAGGAACGGCAACAGCGGCACGCCGACGATACCGGCCGCCCAGGTCACGAACTTCATCGGCACGACGGGCTGCAGAGCCGCCATTGCCAGCACAACGTACAGGGCGAACGAATGCGCAGTCATGTCGGCCTGCAGGCTGGCCACGCCTTTCTGAATCGGCGCGAGCAGATGTATCGACTCGAGCAACGGCTTCAGTGCCTCGTAGGCATAGTGGCCGAGCATGTAGCCGACCAGCGAGCCTGCCAGCGAAAACAGCAGGCTCCAGTTCGCATAGCGGAATGCCTTGCGCGGCTCGGCCAGCATCATCGGTGCGAGCATCACTTCCGGCATGATCGGGAAAATGAAGGCCTCGACGAAGGACAGGCCCGCGAGGTAGCGGACCGCATGACGATGACGCGCCCAGACGATGGCGCGTTCGTAGAGCGAAGCGAATATCCGCATTCAGCGGTTTTCCCTGTAGTGGAGGCGCATCAGCCGATGCCGCCGAGCAAGGGTACGAAACTGACCGCGCCCAGTTCTTCCCGGATCACTTCGCCGTTTTCGCCCTTGCGCAGGCGCAGGAGCACTTGCTGGCTTGGACTGCCCACCGGCGCGACGAGCACGCCACCCGGCCCGAGCTGATCGAGCAGTTTCATCGGCACGCGATCGCCGGCGGCGGTAAGGATGATGGCGTCGAATGGTGCGTCCGACTCCCAACCCAGCTTGCCGTCGTCGTGGCGGGAACGGAGGTTTTCGATACCGAGCTGACGAAACCGGCGGCGCGCCTGGCGCAGCAGTTCTTCGATCCGCTCTACCGTGTAGACCGTGGTCACGATGCCGGCCAGCACGGCAGCTTGATAGCCGGAGCCCGTGCCGATTTCGAGCACGCGCTCGGGCATGCCGTGTTCGATCAGCGCCTCGGTCATGCGGGCGACGATCCAGGGCTGCGAAATGGTCTGGCCATGCCCGATCGGTAGCGCGGTGTTTTCGTACGCGCGCGAATGCAGCGCCTGGTCGATGAAATGATGTCGCGGCAGTTGCCGGATGACTTCGAGCACCCGATCGTCGCGGATACCTTCCTCGACCAGCTTCGCGACCAGACGGTCGCGCGCGCGCTGCGAGGTCATCCCCTCGCCGCGCAGGGCCGAAGCAGGCAGGGCATGCAGGTTCACCACCTCAGGCCGCCTCCTCGTTATCCATTGCCGAAGACAGCGGGAGCATCCAGCTACTGACTTTTTCCAGCGCCTGGAAGCGGGTCAGATCGGTGTGGATCGGCGTGACCGACACGAAGCCGCGGCTGACCGCGTTGAAATCGGTGCCGGGGCCGGCATCGTCGATTTCACCCGGCGGACCGATCCACCACATGGTGCGGCCGCGCGGATCTTCCGTGCGTATGGCTGGGGCCGCGCGATGGCGCTTGCCCAGCCGGGTGACCTCGAAGCCGCGAATCTCTTCCCACGGCAGGTCGGGCACATTCACGTTGAGGATGGTGTCGGCCGGGAGTGGATCGACGATCAACCGACGCATGATCATGAGAACCGCGCTCGCCGCCGAATCGAAGTGGCGGCCGGAGTCTTCCTTCGTCACCAGGGAAACGGCGATGGCGGGAAGACCGAGGAAGCGTCCTTCCATGGCTGCCGATACCGTGCCCGAGTAGATGACATCGTCACCGAGATTGGCGACGTTGTTGATACCGGAGACGACGATGTCAGTCTCATGATCGAGCATGCCCGCCAGCGCGAGGTGAACGCAGTCCGTCGGTGTGCCTGCGACACGGTAGAACCCGTTCTCCATGCGATGGGCCCGGATGGGAGCATCGAGGGTGAGCGAATTGCTCGCGCCGGAGCGATCGCGGTCGGGGGCAACCACGGTCACCGTGCCGAACTCGGCCAGACGCCCGGCGAGGATCCGGATGCCCGGAGCCTCTACGCCGTCGTCGTTGCTAACCAGAACTTGCATGCTGATCCAGATCGAAAATCGGGTGCGGCGGCCCTATATCTACAAGGCCGCCCTACCTGTCCAAGTCTACCGGAGCGGGCAGCGGGATTCACGAAACGCGGCTAGGATGACGGCAATGAAGCGACGCGCGCCACCCCTGCATGACGACGACAGCCGGCTCTTTCGGGAGGCGATCGGCGACGTGAGGCCCATGGCGCCCGTGGAGTCACTGCCTGAGCGCCCGCGCCCCGAACCGTATCCGCACATGCGCGACGCCGACGAGGCCGCCGTGCCAGCCGAATCGTTAGTGTTCGACTACGACCCTGCCGATCTGGAAGTCGGCGAAGAGCTTTCTTACCTGCGCGACGGCTATCCGCCGAAGCTGCTCAAGCAACTCAAGCGCGGCCAGTTCAGTATCCAGGCCGACGTGGACCTGCACCAGATGAACGCCGCCGCAGCGCAGATGACGATCACCGAGTTCCTTGCCGAATGCCGCCACGACGGCATCCGTTGCGTGCGGATCATCCACGGCAAGGGCTTGCGCTCCAAGGCCGCAGGGCCGGTATTGAAGGGCCTGACGGACCGCTTGCTGCGGCGAAGGGATGACGTGGTGGCGTTTGCGTCGGCGCGCCCGATGCAGGGCGGAACCGGGGCGGTCGTCGTCCTGCTGAAAGGCTGATGCCCTGCCCGACTTGTGTGGGAGCCGCTTCAGCGGCGATAGTCAGGTCGCCGCAAGACCATCGCCGCTGAAGCGGCTCCCACAGGAGCGTTACAGGGTGGCGGCGACTTCCCGCAGAACGGTGGTCGCATAAGCCCCAGCGGGCAACCCGAACGACACCTCGAGCGCCCCGTCTTCCAGCCAGCGCCACACAAGATCGCGCGGCAGCAACCGCAGCGCGCGACGCTCCTGGTCCATGCGCGCGCCAGCCAGGCCCTTCGCCAGGTCCTCATCGCGAGCGGCGACCGCGCGTTCGAGCTCGCCGACCGCACCAGCCGACGGCGGCTCGCCATCGCCCCACAACGGGCCCGAGGGATGAATATCGAAGCGAGCGAGACGCTCGGCAAGCGTGTCGTTGAACGCCTCCGGCCCGAACCACGAGCGCGAACCCTCCAGTGACCAGATCTCGCCATCCATCGGCGCGTCCCACTGCCCTGCCCCAACCCGCTCCGCCAGCACACCGTTGAAGATGTGTGAACGCGCAGCCGAAAGAAGGATGGAACGCTTGTCACGATCGACGCGGCGGCCACCGAACATCTGCTTCGCCTGCGCGACGTTGTTGCCGCCCAGACCAAAGCGCTGCTCGCCGAAGTAATTGGGCACACCGCGCCTGGCGATCGAGGCGAGACGCTCATCGGCGGCGGCACGGTCGCCTTCCACCTCACGCAGCACGAGCACGAAGCGGTTGCCGCGCAGCGCACCGCGCTTGATCTTGCGCGAGTGACGACCAGCCGAAAGGATCTTCACGTCGTCGGACGGCAAGGCCGACCAGTCCGGATCAGCCTTGCCCGGCAGGTGCACGGTGAACACCTGGCGGGTGACCGCATGGCGATCCTTCATGCCCGCATAGCCGACATTCATCGGCTGGATACCGGCGAACTTGGCCAGTTCGCGTGCCACCCACTCGGTGTTCGCACCGCGCTTTTCAACCAGCAGGAAGGCATGCTCGCCTGCACCGTCGGCCTCATAACCGAGGATTTCCTCGACGAAGAAATCCTCGGGCGTCGAGCGCAGGCGGCCACGCAGCGGCGGAGCGCCGAAGGCGAAGGGAAGTTCGTTGTCTGTCATGTCTTGCGGCCTTCTAGAGCAGGAAAATCGTCGCCAGCCCCAGGAAAATGAAGAAACCGCCGCTATCGGTCACGGCGGTGATGAGCACGCTGGAGCCCAGCGCAGGATCGCGACCGAGCTTGATCATCAGCATGGGAATGCCTACGCCCATGAAGGCCGCGAGCAGGAGATTCAGTGTCATGGCGGCTGTCATGACCAGGCCGAGCGCGGGATTGCCGTAGAGCAACCACGCCGCGATGCCAACGGCACCGCCCCACACAAGTCCGTTGAACAAAGACACGCCGAGTTCTTTCCGCCACAGCCGGCGCACCTGCGAGGTACCGACCTGCTCCAGTGCCATGGCGCGAACGATCATGGTGATGGTCTGGTTGCCCGAATTGCCGCCGATGCCGGCGACGATGGGCATCAACGCGGCCAGTGCCACCAGCTTCTCGATCGAATGTTCGAACAGGCCGATGACGCGCGACGCGACGAAGGCGGTCACCAGGTTGATCGCCAGCCACGCCCAGCGATTGCGCACGGACTTCCAGATGGAAGCGAAGATATCTTCCTCTTCGCGCAGACCACCGCGCGAAAGCGCTTCGGTCTCGCTCTCCTCGCGGATGAAGTCGAGCATGGCATCCACGGCGATACGGCCGATCAGCCGCATGCCCGCATCTACCACGGGTGCGGTGACCAGGTCGTAGCGTTCGAAGGCCTGGGCTACATCGTAGGCGTCGTCTTCGGGGCGGAAGGTGTTCACGTCGGGCGCCATGATCTCGCGGACCATCTTGTCCGGTGAGTTCACCAGCAGCCAGTGCAGTGGCAAGACGCCGGTCAGCACGCTATCGGCGTTGACCACGAAAAGCTTGTCGGTCTGCGCAGGCAACTCGTCGAAGCGGCGCAGGTAGCGCAGCACCACCTCGAGACTGATGTCCTCGCGGATGGTGACCATGTCGAAGTCCATCAGCGCGCCGACCTGGTCGTCCTCATAGGACATGGCCGCCTGCACGCGCTCACGGTCCTGCGCGTCGAGGCTGGCCATGAGTTCGGGCAGCACTTCGGTGGGCAAGTCGTCGACAAGGTCGGCAAGTTCATCCGCGTCCAGCGGTTCCACCGCCGCGAGGATCTCGCGATCATCCATGTCCGCGATGAGCGATTCGCGCACCGAGTCCGAAACTTCGAGAAGGATGTCACCGTCGCGGTCGCTACGAATCAGCTGCCAGACGGCGAGGCGATCTTCGAGCGGCAGCGATTCGAACACGTCGGCAAGGTCAGCCGGATGAAGTCCGTCGAGGAGCGCCTGAAGTTCCGCGTCGGCTGCACCGAGAGGTGAGTCATCGCGGTCCGGTGCCGCACCAGCGAAGGCCAGCAGGCCTTCGCGTCGGCGCAGGAGGTCGGTGATCGCCTCCAGCCGGTCGTGCAGGCGGGGCGTGGCCGTTCGGGACTCGCTCTCGCTCATGTCCGCTGCACCAGCACCGTCGCCAGGGCAGCGATGCCCTCGCGGCGCCCCGTGAAACCCAGGGTTTCCGTGGTGGTCGCCTTGATGCTGATGCAATCGATATCGATGCCGAGATCGGCGGCGATCGCTTCGCGCATAGCCTGCGCATGCGGGCCCACCTTGGGTGCCTCGCAGATCACGGTGATGTCGGCATTGCCCAGAACGTAGCCGCGTTCGGTAAGCATGTCCGCCACGGCACGGACGAAGCTGCGACTGTCCGCGCCGCGCCATTTCTCGTCCGACGGCGGAAAGTGCTTGCCGATGTCACCCAGCGCCAGCGCACCGAGCAACGCGTCGCAGAGCGCGTGCAGCACGACGTCGCCATCCGAATGCGCAAGCACACCCTGCGAATGCGCCACGCGCACACCGCCGAGCATCACGTGATCGCCTTCACCGAAGGCGTGGACGTCGAATCCCTGTCCGATACGCATTACCGAGTTCTCCCGAGCAGGAACTCCGCCAGCGCGAAATCCGCCGGCGTCGTCACCTTGATGTTGTCTTCCGAACCTTCCACCAGCAATGGCATGATGCCCGTGCGCTCCATCGCCATGGCCTCGTCGCTGACGACGATACCGTCGGCGGTGGCAAGGGCGAGTGCATGCGCAAGGGCGCCACGCCGAAACATCTGTGGCGTGAATGCCCGCCAGCGACCTTCGCGCGGCTCGGTGGCGGTGCTGTGACAGGTGGCGTCCGCCCGTTTGAGGGTGTCGCGCAAGGGTGCGCCAAGCAGGCCACCCTCACCTTTACCCGCCTGATCGATCAGGCGGGTAATGTCGTCGGCACGCACGCACGGCCTCGCAGCGTCGTGGACGAGCACGAAATGCTCCTGCGCGACCGTGACTGGCAAGGCAAGCACGCCGGCCAGCACGGACTCGCTGCGTTCACTCCCGCCGATGGCGGCGATGAGGGGCTTGCCGCCGATCGATTCGACGGCAGAAAAATGGTGATCGTCCGCCGCAATGACAACGACCAGCCCTGCGATACGCGGATGCGCCGCCAGACGTTCGAGTGTGTGGTCGAGCAGGGGCCGGCCCGCCAGGGACTGGTACTGCTTCGGCCGATCGCCGCCGGCCCGGACGCCTTTGCCGGCGGCCGGTACCACGCACCAGAGGGCATCCATCACTGGGTGCCGGGACCGACGGGCGGCGGGGGCGGCGGCGCGCTGGTCGCCGCTCCCGGCTCGACGATCTGGTAGAAGGTCTCGTTCGGCTTGATCAGGCCAAGTTCCTGGCGCGCACGCGCTTCGGTGGCCTGCTCACCATGCTTGAGATCTTCCACGTCCGCGGCAAGCGCCTGGTTGCGCTTGAGCAGTGTGGCGTTCTCCTCGGTCTGTTTCTGGACCGACGCGCGCAACGAATCGACCTCGGCCATACCCCCACCGCCGACCCACAGCTTCAGCTGCAGCGCGATGAGGATGATGACGAGGATCAGTCCGATCCAGCGCAGGATTGCCGCGTTGCTCAAGGCACGACTCAGCCGGGCAGCTTGGACAGGCTCGGGAATGCGTCCCGGCCGGCATAGCGGGCCTTCGCACCGAGAGCTTCCTCGATACGCAGCAGCTGGTTGTACTTCGCCACGCGATCGGTGCGGCACAGCGAGCCAGTCTTGATCTGGGTCGCGGTGGTAGCCACGGCGATGTCCGAGATGGTGGTGTCTTCGGTTTCGCCGGAGCGATGCGACACGATGGCCGCGTACCTGGCACGATGTGCCATGGCGATCGCTTCGAGCGTTTCGGACAGCGTGCCGATCTGGTTGACCTTGATCAGGATGGCGTTGGCGATCTTCTTGTCGATGCCTTCCTGGAAGATCTTCGGGTTCGTGACGAAGAGATCGTCGCCGACCAGCTGGATGCCTTCGCCGATCGCCTTGGTCAGGTGGGCCCAACCGGTCCAGTCGCCTTCGGCCATGCCGTCTTCGATGGTGACGATGGGGTACTGCTTCGACCACGAGGCCAGCGTGTCGACCCACTGCTCCGGCGTGAACACCTTGCCCTCGCCTTCGAGGTCGTACTTGCCGTCCTTGAAGAACTCCGAGCTAGCCACATCGAGGCCGAGCAGGATGTCGCTGCCGACCTTGTAACCGGTCTTGTTCACGGCTTCGAGGATGGTGTCGAGCGCTTCAACGTTGGACTTCAGGTTCGGCGCGAAGCCGCCTTCATCACCCACCGAAGTATTCAGGCCACGACCCTTCAGCACTGACTTCAACGCGTGGAAGATCTCGGCGCCGTAGCGCAGCGCTTCGGCGAAATTCGGCGCGCCGACCGGCAGCACCATGAACTCCTGCACGTCGACGTTGTTATCCGCATGCGCGCCGCCGTTGATGATGTTCATCATCGGCACCGGCAGCGAGCCGCCGCCGTCGACCATCAGGTACTGCCACAAAGCCTGCTTCTTCGAAGCGGCCACGGCATGGGCCGCCGCCATGGAAACACCGAGCAGTGCGTTGGCACCCAGGTTGCCCTTGTTGTCGGTGCCATCGAGCGCGATGAGCTTCGCATCGAGGCCCTTCTGGTCGGCGGCGTCGAAACCGGCAAGCGCCTTGGCGATCGTGGTGTTGACGTTGCCGACGGCCTTGGTGACGCCCTTGCCGTCGTAGCGCTTCTTGTCGCCATCGCGCAGCTCCACGGCCTCGCGCGTGCCGGTGGAGGCGCCGCTCGGTACGGCCGCGCGGCCGAAGGAACCGTCAGCCAGGGTGACCTCGGCTTCGAGGGTGGGATTGCCGCGGGAATCGAGGATTTCGCGGGCGTGGATCTTGGTGATATCGGTGGTCATGCGGTTCCCGTTACGAGTTGGAATGACGAAAGAAAGTACCGAGGAAAGCGAGTCCCACGGTACCGATCAGGATGAAAGCGTTGAGTCCCAGCCCGATCGCGCCGAACGTGCGGCGGCGGTCCTGCCTGCGCAGGGCGACGATACCCAGCACGAGGCCGACGAAGGCAAGGAAGAGAAAGACGCAGAGAACAAGGCCGACGACGCCGAACACCGCCATATGCTGTTCGGGGTCACCCGAGGCGACCATCAACGCGGCGAAGGAAATGCCGGCGAGGACGACGAGCCCGGAAACAAGGGCAATGACGAACGAGGCGATGCCGTGACCCGACTGCGGCAGGCGCGCCGCACGCTGGCGAGGTTCGCCCGCGACATGGATCCCGTTGTCCTCGACCATCCAGACTGTCTCCCCGGAACCTTTGCGGTTCCGCTATACCGTCAATCATACCGTTCCGGAGGAACGATCAAGCGTGGTTCTTGAATCCGCGGCGCTTTACAGCGCCGTCGAGCTCCATGAGGGTCTCGAGCAGTTCTTCCATCTGGTCGAGCGGCCAGGCGTTCGGACCGTCGCTCAAGGCCTTGGACGGGTCCGGATGGGTCTCGGCGAACAGGCCGGAGACGCCCACCGCGACCGCCGCGCGTGCCAGCACCGGCACGAACTCGCGCTGCCCGCCCGAGCTGGTGCCCTGCCCGCCAGGCAGCTGCACCGAATGGGTGGCATCGAACACGACCGGACAGTTGGTCTCACGCATCACCGCGAGCGAGCGCATGTCGGAAACCAGGTTGTTGTAACCGAAGCTGGCGCCGCGCTCGCAGACGAGAATGTCGTTATTGCCAACGTCGAAGGCCTTCTGTACCACGTTCTTCATGTCCCACGGGGCGAGGAACTGACCCTTCTTGATGTTCACCGGCTTGCCGGCCCTCGCGACGTTCTGGATGAAGTCGGTCTGGCGGCAAAGGAACGCCGGGGTCTGTAGCACGTCGACGACGGCAGCCACCTCGTTCATCGGGGTGTATTCGTGCACGTCGGTGATGACCGGCACGCCAATCTGCTTCTTCACGGCGTCCAGCACCTTGAGGCCTTCTTCCAGGCCGGGGCCGCGGAAGCTGCCGCCTGAGGAACGGTTGGCTTTGTCGAAGCTCGACTTGAAGATGAAGTTGATGCCCAGGCGATCGGTGATCTCCTTAAGCTTGCCGGCGACATCGAGCTGGAGTTGCATCGACTCGATGACACACGGACCGGCGATCAGGAACAGCGGCTGGTCAAGGCCGACTTCGAAACCACAGAGCTTCATGCAGCGGACTCCTCGGAACGGATAGCGAGCTTCTCACCGTCACGGACGGCTTTGTACTCGCGGGCGGCGCGGACGAAGCCGATGAACAGGGGATGGCCTTCGCGCGGCGTGGAGGTGAATTCCGGATGCGCCTGGCAACCGAGGAACCACGGATGTACCTGGCGCGGGAGCTCGACGATTTCTACGAGGAGGTCGTCCATGGACTTGCCCGAGATGACCAGGCCGAGGTCTTCGAACGACTGACGGTAGCGGTTGTTGAACTCGTAGCGGTGACGATGGCGCTCGCGCACCACGTCTTCGCCGTAGAGCTCGCGCGCCAGCGTGCCAGCCTTGAGGCGGCACTCCTGTGCGCCCAGGCGCATGGTGCCGCCGAGGTCCGAGCGCTCGGTGCGCTGCTCGGTCTCACCGGTGGCGGTTGTCCATTCGGTGATCAGTGCGATGACCGGGTCCGGCGTGTTGCGGTCGTTCTCGCTCGAATCGGCCTGCTTGAGGCCGGCCGTGTTGCGTGCGAACTCGACCACGGCCGCATGCATGCCGTAGCAGATACCGAAGTACGGGATGCCGGTTTCGCGGGCGAACTGCGCCGCGAGAATCTTGCCCTCGAAGCCGCGCTTGCCGAAGCCGCCCGGCACGAGGATGGCGTCGGCGTCACCGAGCACCGTGCGGGCGCCGCGCGCTTCCACGTCCTCGGAATCCACCCAGCGCAGGTTCACGCGCGTGGACTGGTTGATGCCGCCATGACGCAGCGCTTCGGCCAGCGACTTGTAGGCGTCCTTGTGCTCGACGTACTTGCCGACGATGGCCACAGTGACTTCGTCGCGCGGATGCTCCACGGCTTCCACCGTGCGGATCCAGCTGGAGAGATCGGCCGGACCGGCGTCGAGACCCAGGCGCTTGATAACGAGTTCATCCAGGCCCTGCTCATGCAGCCACATGGGCAGCTTGTAGATGACGTCGACATCGATGGTGCTGATGACAGCGTTCTTGGGCACGTTGGTGAACAGCGCGATCTTGTGGCGCTCGGCATCCGGCAACGGCTCTTCGCAGCGGCACAGCAGGACGTCGGCCTGGATACCGATCGAGCGCAGTTCCTTCACCGAATGCTGGGTCGGCTTGGTCTTGATCTCACCGGCGGCCTTGATATACGGGACCAGGGTGAGGTGCACGAACATGCACTTCTCCGCACCGTGCTCGATGCGCAGCTGGCGGATGGCCTCGAGGAAAGGCAGCGATTCGATATCGCCCACGGTGCCGCCCACTTCCACCAGCGCCACGTCGTAACCGCGCGTCGCCTCGTGGATGGAGTGCTTGATCTCGTCGGTGATGTGCGG
>CBIGPO010000068.1:0-15631 GCA_966191635.1 uncultured Luteibacter sp. | reverse complement strand
GAGCAGCGGTCTCCAAAACCGCAGGTTGGGGGTTCGAGTCCCTCCTGGCGTGCCATTCTTGAGCGCGCATGAACACGAAGGCAGAACAAGCCAAGGGTATGGGCCCGGCCGACATCGGCAAGCTAGCGCTTGCTTCCATCGTGCTCATCGCCGGCATCGTCGGTTTCTACTATTTCAGCGATAACCCGAACGTGCCGTCTTTCGCGCGCGTTGTCGGCGTTATTGCCGCTGTCGCCGCCGCCCTGGCGATCGGTGCTTTCACGGTCCCTGGCCGTAAGCTGCGCGGCTTCGTCGCCGAGTCGCAGTTCGAGTTGCGCAAGGTCGTCTGGCCGTCGCGCGACGAAACGTTGAAGACCACGGGTATCATCATCGTGGTCGTCATCATTCTCTCGCTGCTAATGGGGCTGATCGACTGGTTGTTGAAGACGGTCGTGCTCGATTGGCTGCTTAAGCTCGGACATTGAGGTAAGGCATGAGCAAACGCTGGTACGTGGTTCACGCCTATTCGGGGTTCGAACAGCAGGTCCGCAAGGCCCTGACCGAGCGCGTCGTGCGCGAGGGCATGGAAGAGAAGTTCGGTGAAATCCTGGTTCCGACCGAGGAGGTTATCGAAATGCGCGGCGGCCAGAAGCGTCGCAGTGAGCGCAAGTTCTTCCCCGGTTACGTCCTGGTGCAGATCGAAACCGATACCAACGGCAAGACGCCGCGTATCGATGACGAGTGTTGGCATCTGGTCAAGGAAACCCCCAAGGTCATGGGTTTCATCGGCGGCACCGCCGACCGTCCGCACCCGATCAAGGACACCGAGGCCGAGGCCATCCTCAGCCGGGTCCGTGAAGGTGTCGAGAAGCCGCGCCCGAAGGTCCTCTTCGAGCCGGGTGAAATGGTCCGTGTCACCGAAGGTCCGTTCAACGACTTCAATGGCGTCGTTGAGGAAGTGAATTACGAAAAGAGCCGCCTGCGCGTCGCGGTGCTCATTTTCGGTCGTTCTACCCCGGTCGAGCTCGAATTCGGCCAGGTGGAGAAGGCCTAAGGGCCTCCTGGTCGGTCATCCCGACCCATCCGGCACGGGGTTTGCATAACCCGCACCGGACGCCTATAATGCCCGGTCCACGCTGGAGCTTTATGCTCCGGCGTGTCCGTGTTTCAGGGGTTCGCATAAGCGGATCCATCACCACCAGGGAAGGTCTACAGCGAGGAGCCGCAAGGCGCCAGCACTCGCGAGGAAAGTTAAATGGCAAAGAAAGTCATTGGTTACATCAAGTTGCAGGTGAAGGCCGGTCAGGCTAACCCCTCGCCGCCGGTTGGTCCGGCGCTCGGTCAGCGCGGCCTGAACATCATGGAGTTCTGCAAGGCGTTCAATGCCGCCACGCAGAAGCTCGAGCCGGGTCTCCCGATCCCGGTCGTGATCACGGCCTATTCGGACCGTACCTTCACCTTCATCACGAAGACCCCGCCGGCCTCGATCCTCCTCAAGAAGATCACGGGCGTGGCCAAGGGCTCGCCCAAGCCGAACACCGACAAGGTGGGCAAGGTCACCCGCGCCCAGCTCGAGGAAATCGCGAAGCAGAAGGAGCCGGATCTCACGGCTGCCGATCTGGATGCCGCCGTGCGTACGATCGCCGGCAGCGCGCGTTCCATGGGCCTGGTAGTGGAGGGTTAAGAAATGGCAAAGCTCACGAAGCGTATGAAGGCCGCCACGGCCGCCGTTCAGCCCGGCAAGACCTATGGTCTCGATGAGGCTCTGAAGATCGTCAAGGACAACGCCAAGGCGAAGTTCGCCGAGTCGGTGGACGTCTCCGTCCGTCTGGGTATCGACGCGAAGAAGTCGGACCAGGGCGTGCGCGGCTCCTCGCTGCTGCCGCACGGCACCGGCAAGACTGTCCGCGTCGCCGTGTTCGTGCCGCCGGGTGAGAAGGCTGACGCCGCTCTCGCCGCGGGCGCCGACGCTGTCGGTATGGACGACCTCGCCGAGAAGATGGCCGCTGGCGATCTGAACTACGGCCGCGTCATTGCTACGCCGGACGCGATGCGCGTCGTCGGTAAGCTCGGTCAGGTCCTCGGTCCCCGTGGCCTGATGCCGAACCCGAAGGACGGCTCGGTTACCGCCGACGTCGCCACGGCCGTCAAGAATGCCAAGGCCGGCCAGGTCAAGTTCCGTAACGACAAGGGCGGCATCATCCACGCCACCATCGGCAAGGCCAGCTTCGACGCTGCCCAGCTGGCGGACAACCTGAACACGCTGATTGCCGACCTGCTGAAGGCCAAGCCGGCCGCGGCGAAGGGTCAGTACATCCAGCGCGTTTCGGTGTCGAGCACCATGGGCGTGGGCGTGCCGGTCGATACCTCGACTGTGAACACCTCGGCCAAGTAATTCGTTTTACGGCCTCCGCTGGGTCTCCCGGCGGAGGAACGTTTTTGAAGGCAGCCCCGGTCGAAAGTCCGGTGCAGCCGTCAAAGACCGTAGGCGCGATCAGCGCGCGACGGCGACGAGCAGGGAGCTCGTGTTGGCATGGATACGCCGTCGTCGTTAGCGGGATCGCTTAATCGGATGCCTCCATGGATCTGGCCTGCGTAGATGGTGCTGCCCCTTCTGGTATTCGTTTCGAATCTGGAAAGGCCACCACCCGGGACACCTCGTGTCCCCGACGTCAGGACGATGTCGCCCAGGACCGCAAGCGGCAGGAGTCGTGAGCGGAGTTCAATTGGAGGAGTGCAATGGCTCTCAATCTGTCCCAGAAGCAAGAAGTAGTCGCCGAGCTGGCAGAAATCGCCGCGAAGTCTCACTCCTTGGTCGCCGCCGAGTACGCAGGCACCACGGTCGCTCAGATGACCGCGATGCGTAAGAAGGCTCGTGAGTCCGGCGTTTTCTTGAAAGTTGTCAAGAATACGCTGGCGTCGCGTGCCGTGGCCGGTACCGATTTCCAGGTTGTCCAAGACGCCCTGGTCGGTCCGCTGCTGTATGCGTTCTCGCTCGAAGAGCCCGGTGCTGCCGGGCGCGTGATCAAGGAATTCGCGAAGACCAACGACAAGCTGATCGCGAAGGTCGTATCCGTGGAAGGCAAGCTCTTCCCGGCCGCCCACGTTGATGTGCTTGCTTCGCTGCCGACCCGTCAGGAAGCGCTGGCCATGCTGGCTCGCGTCCTCAACGAGCCGATCACGATGTTTGCCCGCGCCGTCAAGGCCGTGGCCGACCAGCAGGGTGGTGGCGACGTTGTTGCTGCCGAAGAAGCCCCGGTCGAAGCCTGATCCCGTCGACTTTCCATACCGAAACCATTTCAGAAGGTAAGAAACAATGTCCACCCTGACCACCGAACAGATCGTCGAAGCCATCAAGGCCAAGTCCCTGATGGAAATCATGGAACTGGTTAAGTCGATCGAAGAGACCTTCGGCGTCTCGGCCGCCGCTCCGGTTGCCGCTGCTGCTGCCGGTCCGGCCGCTGCCGCTGCTGAAGAGCAGACCGAATTCGACGTGATCCTGATCTCCGCCGGCGACAAGAAGGTCGACGTGATCAAGGCCGTTCGCGCCATCACCGGCCTCGGCCTGAAGGAAGCCAAGGACCTCACCGAGGCCGGCGGCGTCGTGAAGGAAGCTGCCTCGAAGGATGACGCTGCCAAGTTCAAGAAGGACCTGGAAGCTGCGGGCGCCAAGGTCGAACTCAAGTAATCGGCGCTTTGCGCGCCAGTAGTTCGACACGCGACAAGTGAGCCTGGGGGCGTAAGCCCCCGGGCTTTGGCCGTTCCTGGCCATGTTCGACCGATCGTGTTTGAAGATCCACGTTCCATGTTCCGTTCGTCGGAAATGGGACATCGGGAGTTGAGGGCAGCGATGCCCTGCAGTCGAATCTCGATCTCCGATTTTCGATTCATTTTTGCTACTGAACCGAGGCGGTACCCACCATGACCTACTCGTTTACCGAGAAGAAGCGCATCCGTAAGGATTTCGGCAAGCGTCCGCCCGTGCTGGGCGTGCCCAACCTGCTGACGATCCAGACCGACTCGTACAAGGAATTCCTGCAGGAGCAGGTCAGCTCCAAGCAGCGTGAGGAGAAGGGTCTCCACGCCGCGCTGAAGTCGGTGTTCCCGATTTCGAGCTATTCCGGCAATGCAGCACTTGAATACGTCGACTACAGGCTCGGCGAACCGGCGTTCGACGAGCGTGAATGCCGCAACCGCGGCATGACCTTCGGCGCGCCGCTGCGTACCACCGTGCGCCTGGTCATCTATGACAAGGACAGCCCGGCGTCGAAGAAGGCCGTGAAGTATGTGAAGGAGCAGGAGGTCTACATGGGCGAGATTCCGCTCATGACCGACACCGGCACCTTCATCATCAACGGTACCGAGCGCGTCATCGTCTCGCAGCTGCACCGTTCGCCGGGCGTGTTCTTCGATCACGACCGTGGCAAGACGCACAGCTCGGGCAAGCTCCTGTTCTCGGCTCGCGTGATTCCTTACCGTGGTTCGTGGCTCGATTTCGAGTTCGACCCGAAGGACGCGCTGTTCACCCGTATCGATCGTCGCCGCAAGCTGCCGGTGACGGTGCTGCTGCGCGCGCTCGGCTACAACAACGAAGAGATCCTCTCGATCTTCTTCGAGCACAACGTATTCCACCTGGGCAAGAAGGGCGGCGTCACGCTCGATCTCGTCGCCGAGCGCCTGCGCGGTGAGACCCTCTCGTTCGACCTCGTGGTCGACGGCAAGGTGCTGGTCGAAGCTGGCAAGCGCATCACTGCGCGCCACGTTCGCCAGCTCGCCAGCGAGAAGATCACCACGCTCGAAGTGCCGGATGACTACCCGGTCGGCCGCATCGTGGCCGTCGACATGGTCGACAAGGACACGGGCGAGATCATCGCCGCGGCGAACGACGAGCTCACGCTCGACCACCTCGAGAAGTTCCGCAAGGGCGGTATCGAGACGGTGCCGACGCTGTACGTGAACGATCTCGATCGCGGTGCGTATATCTCGAACACGCTGCGCATCGACAACACGCGCACGCAGCTCGAGGCCCTGGTCGAAATCTACCGGATGATGCGTCCGGGCGAGCCGCCGACCAAGGATGCCGCGCAGAACCTGTTCTTCAATCTGTTCTTCACCTTCGATCGCTACGACCTGTCGGGCGTCGGCCGCATGAAGTTCAACCGTCGTGTCGGCCGCAAGGACGTCATCGGTCCGGGCGTGCTGTACGACCACAAGTACTTCAGCGAGCGCAAGGAAGAGGAGTCGCAGCGTCTGGTCGCCGAGCAGGGCGAGACGTCGGACATCCTCGACGTGCTGCGTGTGCTCATCGACATCCGTAACGGTATCGGAACGGTCGACGATATCGACCATCTCGGTAACCGTCGCGTGCGTTCGGTCGGCGAAATGGCGGAGAACACCTTCCGCATCGGTCTCGTCCGCGTCGAGCGCGCGGTTCGCGAGCGCCTGTCGCTGGCTGAATCCGAAGGCCTGACCCCGCAGGAACTGATCAACGCCAAGCCGGTTGCGGCAGCGGTGAAGGAGTTCTTCGGTTCGTCGCAGCTCTCGCAGTTCATGGATCAGAACAACCCGCTGTCCGAAGTCACCCACAAGCGCCGCGTGTCCGCGCTTGGACCAGGCGGTCTGACCCGTGAGCGCGCGGGCTTCGAAGTGCGCGACGTGCACCCGACCCATTACGGCCGCGTCTGCACCATCGAAACGCCGGAAGGCCCGAACATCGGCCTGATCAACTCGCTGGCCGTGTACGCCCGCACCAATGCCTACGGCTTCCTCGAGACGCCGTACCGCAAGGTCGAAAGCGGCAAGGTCACCGACAAGGTCGATTACCTCTCCGCGATCGAAGAGGGCGACCACGTGATCGCGCAGGCGAACTCGCCCCTGACGAAGGAAGGCAAGTTCATCGAAGACTTCGTCTCCTGCCGCTTCCGCGGTGAGTCGGAGCTGCGTCCGTCGGCCGAAATCAACTACATGGACGTCTCGCCGATGCAGACCGTGTCGGTCGCAGCGGCGCTCGTGCCCTTCCTCGAGCACGACGATGCCAACCGCGCCCTCATGGGTGCGAACATGCAGCGTCAGGCCGTCCCGACGCTGCGCAGCCAGAAGCCGCTCGTCGGCACGGGCATCGAGCGCGCCGTGGCGCGTGACTCGGGCGTTACCGTGTCCGCCAAGCGCGGCGGTGTCATCGACCAGGTCGATGCCGCCCGTATCGTCGTGCGCGTGAACGAAGCGGAAGTGGACGAGAACGACGCCGGCGTCGATATCTATACGCTGACCAAGTACACCCGCTCCAACCAGAACACCAACCTCAACCAGCGTCCGCTGGTGAACGTCGGTGACGTGGTAGCGGTAGGCGACACCCTGGCGGACGGTTCCTCGACCGACCTCGGTGAGCTCGCGCTCGGCCAGAACATGCTCGTCGCGTTCATGCCGTGGAACGGCTACAACTTCGAAGATTCGATCCTGATCTCCGAGCGCGTGGTCCAGGAAGATCGTTACACCTCGATCCACATCGAGGAAATGACCTGCATCGCCCGCGACACCAAGCTGGGTGCCGAGGAAATCACCGCGGATATCCCGAACGTCGGCGAGCAGGCCCTGGCCCGTCTTGACGAGTCCGGCATCGTCTACATTGGTGCGGAAGTGAAGGCTGGCGACATCCTCGTCGGCAAGGTCACGCCGAAGGGCGAGAGCCAGCTCACGCCGGAAGAAAAGCTCCTCCGCGCCATCTTCGGTGAGAAGGCCTCGGACGTTAAGGACAGCTCGCTGCGCGTGCCCCCGGGCATGGACGGTAATGTCATCGACGTGCAGGTCTTCACCCGCGACGGTATCGAGAAGGACAAGCGCGCCAAGCAGATCGAAGAGACCGAACTGAAGCGTATCCGCAAGGATCTCGACGACCAGTTCCGCATCCTCGAAGGCGCGATCTACGCTCGTATGCGTTCGCAGCTCGTCGGCAAGTCCGCGATGAGCGGCCCGGGCGGCCTCAAGCGCGGCACCGTCATCGATGACGCGTACCTCGATACGCTCAAGAAGGACGACTGGTTCAAGATCAACGTCAAGGAAGAGGAAGTCTCGGAGTTCCTCGAGCGCGCGGCCGATCAGGTCAAGCGTCATCGCGAGGCCTTCGACAAGCGCTTCAAGGAGAAGCAGGGCAAGATCACCCAGGGCGACGACCTCGCACCGGGCGTGCTCAAGATGGTCAAGGTCTACCTGGCCGTTAAGCGCCGCATCCAGCCGGGCGACAAGATGGCCGGCCGCCACGGTAACAAGGGTGTCGTGTCGATGATCGTTCCGGTCGAGGACATGCCGTTCTCCGCCGACGGTCGTCCGGTCGACATCGTGCTGAACCCGCTGGGCGTGCCTTCGCGTATGAACATCGGTCAGATTCTCGAAGTCCATCTGGGCTGGGCCGCCAAGGGCCTGGGCCACAAGATCGAGCGCATGATCGAAGCCAACGAGAAGCCGGCCAAGCTGCGCGAGTTCCTCGACGAGGTCTACAACCACGGCAATGCCGGTGCGGAAGGTGCGGTGCGCCACGTCGACCTCAAGTCGATGACGGACGCCGAGATCATCCAGCTCGCAGACAACCTGTGCGACGGCGTGCCGATGGCGACCCCGGTCTTCGACGGTGCCGAGGAGTCTGAGATCAAGCACATGCTGAAGCTCGCGGATCTGCCGGAATCCGGCCAGACCATGCTCTATGACGGCCGTACCGGCGAAGCGTTCGATCGCCCGGTTACCGTTGGCTACATGCACATGCTGAAGCTGAACCACCTCGTTGACGACAAGATGCACGCGCGCTCGACGGGTCCGTACTCGCTCGTTACCCAGCAGCCGCTGGGTGGTAAGGCGCAGTTCGGTGGTCAGCGCTTCGGCGAAATGGAAGTCTGGGCGCTGGAAGCTTACGGCGCGGCGTATACGCTGCAGGAAATGCTCACCGTCAAGTCCGACGATGTGCAGGGCCGCAACCAGATGTACAAGAACATTGTCGACGGCAACCACGAAATGGCGGCTGGCATGCCGGAATCCTTCAACGTGCTCGTGAAGGAAATCCGCTCGCTCGCCATCGATATCGAGTTGGAAGAGATCAAGTGATCGTCGCGGCTACCGGAGATTACGCATGAAAGACCTGCTCAATCTGTTCAACCAGCAGCGACAGACGCTGGACTTCGACGCGATCAAGATCGCTCTGGCTTCGCCGGAGCTGATCCGGTCGTGGTCGTACGGTGAAGTCAAGAAGCCGGAAACCATCAACTACCGCACGTTCAAGCCTGAGCGTGACGGTCTGTTCTGCGCGGCCATTTTTGGTCCGATCAAGGACTACGAGTGCCTGTGCGGCAAGTACAAGCGCATGAAGCACCGTGGCGTGGTCTGCGAAAAGTGCGGCACCGAGGTCACCCTGGCCAAGGTCCGTCGCGAGCGCATGGGCCACATCGAGCTGGCCAGCCCGACCGCGCACATCTGGTTCCTGAAGTCGCTGCCTTCGCGCATCGGCCTCATGCTGGACATGACGCTGCGTGACATCGAGCGCATCCTGTACTTCGAAGCCTTCGTCGTGATCGATCCAGGCTTGACCGCGCTCGAGCGCGGCCAGCTGCTCAGCGAAGACCAGTACCTGGAAGCGACCGAAGAGCACGGCGACGAGTTCGATGCCCGCATGGGTGCCGAGGCCGTCTACGAGCTGCTGAAGAGCCTCGACCTGCCGGGCGAAGTCATTCGCCTTAAGGAAGAGATCACGTCGACCAACTCCGAGACCAAGCTGAAGCGCCTCACCAAGCGCGTGAAGCTGATCGAGGCGTTCCTCGAGTCTGGCAACAAGCCGGAATGGATGGTCATGACCGTCCTTCCCGTCCTGCCGCCGGACCTGCGCCCGCTCGTGCCGCTGGACGGTGGTCGCTTCGCGACCTCCGACCTCAACGACCTGTACCGCCGCGTCATCAACCGTAACAACCGCCTGAAGCGCCTGCTCGAACTCGCTGCGCCGGACATCATCGTCCGCAACGAGAAGCGCATGCTGCAGGAATCGGTCGATGCGCTGCTCGACAACGGCCGTCGCGGTCGTGCCATCACCGGCACGAACAAGCGCGCGCTGAAGTCGCTGGCCGACATGATCAAGGGTAAGCAGGGTCGCTTCCGTCAGAACCTGCTGGGCAAGCGCGTCGACTACTCGGGCCGTTCGGTCATCGTGGTCGGTCCGACGCTGCGTCTGCACCAGTGCGGCCTGCCGAAGAAGATGGCGCTCGAGCTGTTCAAGCCCTTCATCTTCGCCAAGCTGCAGGCTCGTGGTGAAGCCACGACCATCAAGGCCGCGAAGAAGCTCGTCGAGCGCGAAGAAGCACAGGTGTGGGACATCCTGGAAGACGTGATCCGCGAACATCCGGTCATGCTCAACCGTGCCCCGACCCTGCATCGCCTGGGTATCCAGGCGTTCGAGCCGGTCCTTATCGAAGGTAAGGCGATCCAGCTGCATCCGCTCGTGTGTACGGCATTCAACGCCGACTTCGACGGTGACCAGATGGCCGTCCACGTGCCGCTGTCGATCGAGGCACAGCTCGAAGCCCGCGCGCTCATGATGTCGTCGAACAACATCCTGTCGCCGGCAAACGGTGAGCCGATCATCGTGCCGTCGCAGGACGTCGTGCTCGGCCTGTACTACATGACGCGCGAGCTGATCAACGTGAAGGGCGCCGGCATGGTGTTCGCGAACGTCGCCGAAGTGCGTCGTGCGTACGACAACCGCGCCGTCGAGCTGCACGCCAAGGTCAAGGTCCGTATCCACATCACCGAGCAGGACGAAGAGGGTGCAACCTCCTCGCGTACCGCCATCGTCGATACGACGGTCGGCCGTGCCCTGCTGATGGAAATCATCCCGGAGGGCCTGCCGTTCGCGCTGGTCAATACCGAGCTGACCAAGAAGAACATCTCGCGCCTGATCAACCAGAGCTACCGTCTGCTCGGCCTGAAGGAATCGGTCGTGTTCGCCGACAAGCTGATGTATACCGGCTTCCGTTTCGCGACGCGCGCCGGTATTTCCATCGGTATCGACGACATGAAGATCCCGGCTGAAAAGAAGGGCATCCTCGAGGAAGCCGAGAAGGAAGTCGTCGAGATCCAGGAGCAGTACCAGTCGGGTCTCGTGACCGCCGGTGAGCGCTACAACAAGGTCGTCGACATCTGGTCCCGTACCAACGAACTCGTCGCCAAGGCGATGATCGACGGTATCGGTACCGAGAAGGTCATCGACGCCGACGGTAAGACGGTCAACCAGAAGTCCATGAACTCGCTCTACATCATGGCGGACTCCGGTGCGCGTGGTAGCGCGGCCCAGATTCGTCAGCTGGCGGGTATGCGTGGCCTGATGGCTCGTCCGGACGGCTCGATCATCGAGACGCCCATCAAGGCGAACTTCCGTGAAGGCCTGAACGTGCTGCAGTACTTCAACTCCACCCACGGTGCCCGTAAGGGTCTCGCGGATACGGCGCTGAAGACCGCGAACTCCGGTTACCTCACCCGTCGTCTCGTTGACGTGGCGCAGGACGTTGTCATCACCGAGCACGATTGCGGCACGGAAGACGGCGTCATGATGTCCCCGATCGTCGAAGGCGGTGACGTGGTCGAGCCGTTGCGCGAGCGCGTGCTCGGTCGTGTCGTGGTCGAGGACGTCTACGCCCCCGGCGACGACGACCAGGCCATCGTGACCCGCGACACCCTGCTCGACGAGTACCTGGTCGACAAGCTCGACAAGGCCAGCGTGCAGCTGATCAAGGTGCGTTCGCCGATCACCTGCCGTGCCAGCCATGGCGTGTGCGCCCTGTGCTACGGCCGCGACCTTGCTCGCGGTCACCTGGTCAACATGGGCGAGGCCGTGGGTGTGGTCGCCGCTCAGTCGATCGGTGAGCCGGGTACCCAGCTGACGATGCGTACGTTCCACATCGGTGGTGCGGCGTCCCGTGCGGCGGCAGTCGACAACGTCACGATCCGTACGACCGGTGCGCTGAAGTTCAACAACCTGAAGTCGGTCGAGCACAGCCAGGGGCACCTGGTCGCCGTCTCGCGTTCGGGTGAAGTCAGCGTCATCGACTCGAACGGTCGCGAGCGCGAGCGTTACAAGGTGCCTTACGGCGCGACCATTGCGGTGAAGGATGGCGACCCGGTCAAGTCCGGCCAGACTGTGGCCAACTGGGATCCGCATACCCATCCGATCGTCACGGAAGTGGCGGGCGTGGTGCGCTTCATCGACTTCATCGATGGCATCACCGTGCAGTCGCAGACCGACGAACTGACCGGCCTCGAGTCGGCAGTGGTCACCGATCCGAAGCGTCGCGGTACGCAGGCGAAGGATCTGCGCCCGATCGTCCGCCTGGAAGACAGCAAGGGCCGTGAGCTCAAGCTGCCGGGTACGGACATCGCGGCTCAGTACTTCCTGCCGGCCGGCGCGATCGTGTCGATCCAGAACGGTACCGAAGTGGGCGTGGGCGACGTCGTTGCCCGTATCCCGCAGGAAACCTCGAAGACCCGCGACATCACCGGTGGTCTGCCGCGCGTTGCCGACCTGTTCGAAGCCCGCAAGCCGAAGGAGCCGGCGATCCTCGCGGAGCGCTCGGGTATCGTCAGCTTCGGCAAGGACACCAAGGGCAAGCAGCGCCTGATCATCAAGGATGTGGACGGCAACGAGCACGAGGAGCTGATTCCCAAGTGGCGTCAGGTCATCGTGTTCGAAGGCGAGCACGTGGAGAAGGGCGAAACCGTCGTCGACGGCGAGCCGAATCCGCATGACATCCTGCGCCTGCTGGGTGTCGAGCCGCTGGCCTCGTACCTGGTCAAGGAAATCCAGGACGTCTACCGCCTGCAGGGCGTGAAGATCAACGACAAGCACATCGAAGCGATCATTCGCCAGATGCTTCGCAAGGTCGAGATCACCGAGGCGGGTGACAGCACCTACCTCCGCGGTGAGCAGGTCGAGCGCGTCCGGATCAACGAGGAAAACGATCGCGCCGAGAAGCGGGGCGAGCGTCGGGCCGGGTTCGAGTCGGTCCTGTTGGGTATCACCAAGGCGTCGCTGGCCACCGAGTCGTTCATTTCGGCGGCTTCGTTCCAGGAAACCACCCGCGTCCTCACGGAAGCGGCGGTTCGTGGCACCCGCGACACGTTGCGCGGCCTCAAGGAAAATGTTATTGTTGGACGGCTAATCCCTGCGGGTACGGGTCTGGCATACCACGCCTCGCGTCGTAGCCAGGGCGGCCTGACGGCCTCGGAGCTCGAAACCCTCTCGGGTTCGACCCCGGTCGTCACGTTTGAAGAGGCCTCCGCCGGGTCCAACGATAGCGCCGAGTAAGGCCCGATCCGGGTTTTGCTTGTACATACGAAATGAGGCGCAAGGATGCGCCTCGTGTTCGGAATCATGGACGATGGGCGCCAACCCCGCTTAGCGGGAGGCGCACGTCAACAACGCTTATCTGGCGGGCCGATCATTCGGTCTGCCTTTATGTTTCTCAGGAATAGCTTCGCATGACGACAGTCAACCAGTTGGTTCGCAAAGCCCGCAGCCCGAAGGCGTACAAGAGCGCGTCGCCGGCCCTGCAGAGCAGCCCGCAGCGTCGCGGCGTCTGCACGCGCGTTTACACGACCACCCCGAAGAAGCCGAACTCGGCGCTGCGTAAGGTTGCCAAGGTGCGCCTCACCAACGGTTTCGAAGTCATCAGCTACATCGGTGGCGAAGGTCATAACCTCCAGGAGCACTCGGTGGTCCTGATCCGTGGCGGTCGCGTCAAGGATCTCCCGGGTGTGCGTTACCACACGGTTCGCGGCAGTCTCGACTGCGCCGGCGTGACCAAGCGTCGCAAGTCGCGCTCGAAGTACGGCGCCAAGCGCCCGAAGAGCTGAGCAAAGGACAAGAATTATGTCGCGTAAAGGTTCCCATCCCGCCCGTGTGGTCCTCCCGGACCCGAAGCACGGAAGCCAGCTGATTGCCCGCTTCATCAATATGGTGATGAAGTCCGGTAAGAAGTCCGTAGCCGAAGCCATCGTGTACGGCGCCCTCCAGCACATCAGCGAAAAGCACGGTGAGCCGGTGCAGCTCGTCGAGAAGGCCCTGGGCAATATCGCCCCGGCCGTCGAGGTGAAGTCGCGTCGCGTTGGCGGTGCTACGTACCAGGTGCCGGTCGAAGTCCGTCCGGGCCGTCGTATGGCGCTTGCCATGCGCTGGGTGATCGACGCAGCGCGCAAGCGCGGCGAGACGTCCATGCCGCGCAAGCTGGCCGCTGAACTGCTCGAAGCCTCGGAATCCCGTGGCGGCGCCGTCAAGAAGCGCGAAGAAACGCATCGTATGGCAGAGGCCAACAAGGCCTTCTCGCATTACCGCTGGTAATTACTACAGCTTCAGATTGAGGAAAGACCGTGGCACGCACCACTCCCATCGAGCGCTACCGCAACTTCGGCATCATGGCTCACATCGATGCCGGCAAGACCACGACCACGGAGCGCATCCTGTTCTACACCGGTGTCAGTCATAAGATTGGCGAGGTGCATGACGGTGCGGCGACGATGGACTGGATGGAGCAGGAGCAGGAGCGCGGCATCACCATCACTTCCGCTGCCACCACGGCATTCTGGAAGGGCATGGATCGTTCGCTGCCCGAGCACCGCTTCAACATCATCGATACCCCGGGGCACGTTGACTTCACCATCGAAGTGGAGCGTTCGCTTCGCGTGCTCGACGGTGCGGTGTTCGTGCTTTGCGCCGTGGGTGGTGTGCAGCCGCAGTCCGAGACCGTCTGGCGTCAGGCCAATCGCTACAAGGTTCCCCGTCTCGCGTTCGTCAACAAGATGGACCGTACCGGCGCGAACTTCTACAAGGTTGTCGACCAGCTGAAGTCTCGCCTTGGTGCCAATCCGGTGCCGATGCAGGTGCCGATCGGCGCCGAAGACAACTTCGAAGGCGTGGTCGATCTCCTCAAGATGAAGGCGATCAACTGGGACATGGAATCCCAGGGCATGAAGTTCGATTACAAGGACATTCCGGCCGAGCTTCTCGAGAAGGCGCAGGAAGACCGTATCAAGATGATCGAAGCCGCCGCGGAAGCGACGGAAGAGTACATGGACAAGTACCTTGGCGGCGAAGAGCTGACCGAAGCGGAGATCATCGAAGGTCTGCGTCTGCGCACCCTGCGCAGCGAGATCATCCCGGTCTTCTGCGGTACGGCCTTCAAGAACAAGG
Source organism: uncultured Luteibacter sp. (assembly GCA_966191635.1). GTDB lineage: Bacteria > Pseudomonadota > Gammaproteobacteria > Xanthomonadales > Rhodanobacteraceae > Luteibacter. The sequence goes on along the minus strand of CBIGPO010000068.1, from coordinate 1,440 downwards.
GCGTCCAGGCCATGCTCGACGCGGTGGTCAACCTGCTCCCGTCGCCGCTCGACCGTCCGCCGGTCGAAGGCATCGACGAGAACGAGCAGCCGGACACCCGCGAAGCGAAGGACGATGCTCCGTTCTCTGCCCTCGCGTTCAAGATCATGACCGACCCGTTCGTCGGTGCGCTGACGTTCTTCCGTGTCTATTCGGGCACGCTGAACGCTGGTGACCCGGTGTACAACCCGGTCAAGTCGAAGAAGGAGCGCATCGGCCGCATGCTGCAGATGCACGCCAACGAGCGTCACGAACTGAAGGAAGTCCGCGCTGGCGATATCGCCGCTGCGGTTGGCCTGAAGGACGTTACGACCGGTGACACGCTCTGCGCGCAGGATCACATCATCACTCTGGAGCGCATGACGTTCCCGGAGCCGGTGATCTCGATGGCGGTTGAGCCGAAGACCAAGTCGGACCAGGAAAAGATGGGTGTCGCCCTCGGCCGTCTGGCTGCGGAAGATCCGTCGTTCCGCGTCAAGACGGACGAAGAGTCGGGTCAGACGATCATCTCGGGCATGGGTGAGCTTCACCTGGACATCCTGGTGGACCGCATGCGTCGCGAGTTCAACGTCGAGGCCAACGTCGGCAAGCCGCAGGTGGCTTACCGCGAGACGATTCAGGCTGCCGACGTCAAGTCGGACTACAAGCACGCCAAGCAGTCCGGTGGTAAGGGTCAGTACGGTCACGTCGTGATCGAGCTGTCGCCCATCACCGATGCTGATCGTGCGGATCCGAAGATCGCCCCGTCCATCAAGGACGACTTCCTCTTCATCAACGACATCACCGGTGGCGTGATCCCGAAGGAATTCATTCCCTCGGTCGAGAAGGGTCTCCGTGAGACGATCACCAGCGGTCCGCTCGCGGGCTTCCCGGTCGTCAACGTGAAGGTCAAGCTCGTCTTCGGTTCGTACCATGACGTCGACTCGTCCGAAATGGCGTTCAAGCTCGCCTCGTCGATGGCGTTCAAGCAGGGCTTCGCCAAGGCCAAGCCGGTACTGCTTGAGCCGATCATGAAGGTCGAAGTCGTGACGCCGGAAGACTACGTCGGTGACGTGATGGGCGATATTTCTCGCCGTCGCGGCATGCTGACCGGTCAGGAAGAAACGCCGTCGGGCAAGACCATCAATGCGATGATCCCGCTCGGTGAGATGTTCGGTTATGCGACCACGATTCGTTCGCTGTCGCAGGGTCGCGCCACGTTCACGATGGAATTCGACCATTACGAGCCGGCGCCCAGCAACATCGCTGAGCAGGTCATGAAGAAGTCCTGATAAGGGCTTCTTCTTCAAAAAATCATAACGTTCTCCTCGAGGTTTTAGGTCATGGCAAAGGGTAAGTTCGAGCGCAAGAAGCCGCACGTCAACGTCGGCACCATCGGTCACGTCGATCACGGCAAGACCA
>CBIGPO010000067.1:0-15680 GCA_966191635.1 uncultured Luteibacter sp. | reverse complement strand
CGTGCCTGCTGACGGTGCTGCCGCGCTTTGGCTCGACCCACGCGAGCCTCAGGGTTCGGGAGAGTCTTCGGTGCCCACCCTCGAGGCGAGTTCCGCACAAGCGAGCGGCCGCAGGCCACATAAGACATGGGCCGCGAAGCGGCCTTCCGGACCGAGCGCGGAGGACTGTCTGAGCAGCGAGGGTGGGCACCGAAGGCTCTGCTCCGCTACGTCTGCGTTCGCCGAAGGCTCTACGCCGCGACGTCCGCCGCCTTCGGCGTCCCCGGAGCCCGCGATGAGCCAAAAAAAAAGCCCCTCAGCGAGGGGCCTTTCGACGAAGCGCTGGAGGCTTCGTGGCGTTACATGCGGTCCAGGGCGATCTTGATGTCGCCACGGGCCTTGAGTGCCTCGATGTATTCGCTCGTGGCCGCCCTGGCCATGGCAGCGGTCATCTGGCCGCGCAGCCCATCGCGATCGGCCTTGGGGACCTTGGCGGGATCGCCGTCCGTCACCTTGTCCACGGCGACGATTGCATACGCCGCGCTGTCCGTCCGGACGACCGACCAGCCTGGCTTGCCATCGACCGGGCGCGGCAGCGTGAAAGCCTGCTGCAGGATGGCCTGCGGCACATCCTTGATCGCGGCGAGCTTGCTGCGCTCGAGCGCGGGCAGCGCACGTACCGGCGCCTTGGCGAGGGCGGCTATGTCGCCACCCTTGGCCAGCTGCGCGACGATCTCGTCGGCCTGTTTCTTCGCCATCGCGTCGACACGCTCGTCGAGAATGCGCTGACGAATCGCGTCACGAACATCGGCCAGATTCTTCGGCGCGGCGGCAGCATGCTTGGACAGGTGCATGACGATAGCGTCGCCCTTGTCGACCTGTACCAGCGAGGAGTTGTTGCCCTGGTTCAGCACGTCGTCCGCGAAGGCAGCGGCGACGAACTTCGGATTCGCGGCAAGACCTTCACCGCCCTCGCGACCGAACATCGGGCTGGTACGGATCTCGATGCCGAGTTCCTTGGCGGCGGCATCGAGCGAACCCGGGTTGCGCTCGGCAAGGTCGGCCAGCTGGCCAGCGCGCTCGTTGTAGAGACGCTCGTCCTCGCCCTTCGCCCAATCCGTGGCGAGCTGTGCGCGCACGTCGGCGAATGGCTTGGCGTCGCCCTCACGCGCATCGCGCAGCCAGATGATGTGGTAGCCCTCTTCCGGCGAAAGCACCGGCTCCTTCGAGATCTCACCCTTCTTCATGCTGAAGAGCGCGGTGTCGAAAGCAGCGTTGGCGACACCCTTTTCCAGCCAACCCAGGTCGCCACCGCTGCGCTTGGAACCCAGATCTTCCGAGTTCTCGGCGGCAAGCTTGGCGAAGTTCTCCGGCGTGGCTTCGGCGGCGATCTTCTTCGCCTTCTCGAGCGCGGCCTTCTGCTGCTCGGGCGTGGCGTTCTTGGGCACATCGATGAGGATATGCGAGACCTCACGCTGCTCAGGCTGCGCGTAGCGCTGCTTGAACTTGGCGTAGAAGTCATGAAGCTGTTCGTCGGTCGGCTCACCGACCTTCAGATCGGCCTGCTTCACTTCGAGGTACTGCACCGAGACCTGCTCGGGCGTGGTGTAGTCGGCAATATGCGACTTGTAGAACGCGTCGATATCTCCGTCAGCCACCGTGGCGTCAGTGAGCGACGGACGCGGCAGTTCCGCAAAGCGCAGGTCGCGCTGCTGGAGCTGGAGGCGGAAGAACGCATCGACATCGGCGTCGCTGACCAGGGTGGTCGAGAAGATGGCTTGCGGAATGATCTGGTTGCCGAGATCCGTGCGGATCTTGTTCTCGTACATGGCCGGGCTCATGCCCTGCATGGAAAGAATCGCCTTGTACGCGTCGGGGCTGAACTGCCCATTCACGGCGAAGCCCGGATCGGAACCGATAGCCTCTCGCACGCTCATATCGGACACCACGAGGCCGAGATCGGTATTGGCCTTGAGCAGCAGTGCCTGGCCGATCATGCCGTCGAGCACCTGCTTCTTCAGCTCGGGCTTTTCGAGGTCGGCAACGGTGAACGGCGCATTCGGATTCGCGGCGATCTGCTGACGCAGCTCGTTCATCCGGTTCTGCCAGTCCTGCTGCGAGATCTCGTGGTCGCCCACTTTCGCCACATACGTATCGACGCGCGATACGAAGTACGACTCGATGCCGAAGAAGGCAACGGCGAACACGCAAACGCCAAGGATGATGGCGGCGGGCCAACCGTGGATCTTGTTACGCAGGGCTTGCAGCATGATGCGACTCGCACAGGTGGCGTCGGCAAATCCTTACCGACGGTAGATAAAGCAAAGGCGCCACACGGGCGCCTTTGCGGATTGGCGGAGTGGACGGGACTCGAACCCGCGACCTCCGGCGTGACAGGCCAGCATTCTAACCGACTGAACTACCACTCCACTTCCCGTTGGTGGGTGCTGAGGGGATCGAACCCCCGACCAGCGCCGTGTAAAGGCGACGCTCTACCGCTGAGCTAAGCACCCCCTACGGCAAGACTACTTAGTTTACGTGATCCTTGAGCGCCTTGCCAGCCGTGAAGGCCGGAACCTTGGACGCAGGAATCTTGATCTCTTCGTTCGTGCGCGGGTTGCGGCCCGTACGGGCAGCGCGGCTGCGCAGCTTGAAGGTGCCGAAGCCGACGAGGGCGACGTCCTCACCCTTCTTGAGGGTGTCCTTCACGGCTTCGATCAGGCCTTCGAGCGCCTTGCCAGCGTCGGCCTTCGACAGTTCAGCCTTTTCAGCAATGGCGGCGATCAGGTCGGTTTTATTCATTACGTAACTCCCTTTCAAAGGTAATTCGAATCGCCAGACAGCGATCCTGTACGAGAAGACGATAGATCTTCGAACGCGAGCTTTTGGCATCGTTCGACGACCCGCGATCCGTGGCGCCCTTGCGGCGCGGACGATTGCGGAGCCGCCTTTATACCAGTGCCCTCCCCCCATCGCAATACGAGCAATACCAACGCTTTCAGCGCGTATGCATCCTTCACGGAGGCTTGCGCGGGGAGAGAAAAACGATTATCGCGAACCAACAATGACAGGACAGCGAAACCGAAAAGGGCGCACTTACGTGCGCCCTTGTTCGTTACACGAAACGATCAGCCCGAATCAGTGCGTGAGCGAAGGCGATGCCTTGCCCTTACCCTTCCCTGTCTTGGCCTCTTCGAGGGGCACCTCGACGGCCTCACCGCCGTCACCGGCCTTCTTCGGAGCCGGCGGACGCTCAAGCGCGAGATTGAGCACCTCGTCAATCCACTTCACCGGATGGATGGCCAGCGAGGTCGTGATGTTTTCCGGCAGGTCGATGAGGTCCTTCCGGTTCTCGTCCGGAATGATCACCGTGGTAATGCCGCCGCGATGAGCCGCAAGCAGTTTCTCCTTCAAGCCACCGATCGGCAACACGCGACCACGCAGGGTGATCTCACCGGTCATGGCGACCTCGGAACGCACCGGCACCTTCGTAAGGGCCGACACAAGCGCCGTGCACATGGCGATACCGGCACTCGGACCGTCCTTCGGCGTAGCACCTTCCGGCACATGGATGTGGATGTCGAGCGACTGGTGGAAGTCCGGATCGATACCCAGGGCTTCAGCCCGTGCACGAACGACACTGAGCGCAGCCTGGATCGATTCCTTCATCACGTCGCCGAGCTGACCGGTCTGGATCAGGCGACCCTTGCCCGGAACAACCGACGCTTCGATGCTGAGCAGATCGCCGCCGACCTGAGTCCAGGCCAGGCCGGTGACCAGGCCCACTTCGTTCTGCAGTTCCGCACGACCGAAGTCGAAGCGGCGCACGCCGAGGAAGTGATCGAGGTTCTCGCCGTCCACGCGCACCTGATCCGGGGCGAGCACCTTGCCCTTCGCTGCCTTGGCCGCAGGCTTCTTCACCTTGGCCTTGGCCTTCGTCGGCACGGTGCCCAGCGCGATTTCCTTGACCACCTTGCGGCAGATCTTGGAGATCTCGCGTTCGAGGTTACGCACGCCGGATTCGCGGGTGTAGTAGCGCACGATGTCGCGGAGTGCATCCTCGCCCACCGTGAGCTCTTCGGCCTTCAGACCGTTCGCCTTCAGCTGCTTGGGTACCAGGTACTTCAGCGCGATGTTGAGCTTCTCGTCCTCGGTGTAGCCGGGGATACGGATGACTTCCATGCGGTCGAGCAGCGGACCCGGAATATTGAGCGAGTTCGCAGTCGCGATCCACATCACCTCGGAGAGGTCGAGATCGACTTCCAGGTAGTGGTCGTTGAAGGCGTTGTTCTGCTCGGGGTCGAGCACTTCCAGCAGGGCGGACGAGGGATCGCCTCGGAAGTCCATCGACATCTTGTCGATTTCGTCCAGAACGAACAGCGGGTTCTTCGTGCCGATCTTGTTGAGGTTCTGCACGATGCGGCCCGGCATCGAACCGATGTAGGTACGACGATGGCCACGGATCTCGGCTTCATCGCGCACGCCACCCAGACTCATGCGGACGAACTTGCGGTTGGTCGCCTTGGCGATGGACTGGCCGAGCGAGGTCTTGCCCACACCGGGCGGGCCGACAAGGCAGAGAATCGGGCCCTTCATCGTGTTCACACGCTGCTGCACAGCGAGGTACTCGAGGATGCGCTCCTTGACCTTCTCCAGACCGAAGTGGTCGGCGTCGAGGGTTTCCTGCGCGAGCGCGAGATCCTTGCGGACCTTGCTGCGCTTCTTCCACGGCACGCCCACCACCCAGTCGAGGTAGTTGCGGACCACGGTGGCCTCGGCGGACATCGGCGACATCTGCTTGAGCTTGTTGAATTCCTGACGCGCCTTGGCGAGCACGGCCTTGGGCATGCCGGCGGCGTCGATCTTCTTCTGCAGCTCTTCGATCTCGTTCGCGCCCTCCTCGCCCTCACCCAGCTCCTTCTGGATGGCCTTCATCTGCTCGTTGAGGTAGTACTCGCGCTGGCTCTTCTCCATCTGCGACTTCACGCGGCCGCGGATGCGCTTTTCGACCTGCTGCAGATCCATCTCGCCGTCGACGAGGCCGATGAGCAACTCGAGGCGCTGGCCGACATCGGCTGCTTCGAGCACGCGCTGCTTGTCACCCATGCGCACGGAGAGGTGCGCGGCGATCGAGTCGGCAAGGCGTGACGGATCGTCGATGCCCGAGAGCGTCGCGAGGATTTCCGGCGGGAGCTTGCGGCTCTGCTTCACCAGCTGTTCGAACAGGGAAACGAGCGAGCGCGACACGACGTCGAGTTCGCGTTCGTTACTGCTGTAGATGGGCTCGATGACGCGGGCCTTGCCACTCATCATGCCGGCTTCGTCTTCGAAGGCGTCGATCTGCACGCGCGACTGCCCCTCGACCAACACCTTCACGGTGCCGTCGGGCAGCTTCAGCAGTTGCAGGACGCCCGCGAGCGTGCCTACCGAGTGGAGGTCGCCGATCGACGGATCGTCGATGTCGGGGCTCTTCTGAGCGACGAGCAGAATCTGCCGTTCGCCTTCCATCGCCCGCTCCAGCGCGCGCATGGACTTGTCTCGACCCACGAACAGCGGAATCACCATGTGCGGGTAGACGACGACGTCACGCAGGGGCAGGACCGGCAACAGGTCCAGCTCGGATCCGCTCGTGGTTTGGCTGCGATTCTTCGCCATGTGCTTGGGGTTTCCCTCAGAGAATTTGGGGTTCGCCCCGACACTGCGCCGGAGCCGCCATACCAGTCAAGTGGTGGTTAGCAAACAGACGATCAAGAGCCACCGGCACAAAGAAAAACGGCCCCGGCGTCGCTGGACGCCGGGGCCGCAGTAGCTTGCGTCACGCTGTGATCAGGCTGCGTCGCCGCCCTCGCCCGCGATCCGCTGCTGTTGCAGGTTCCCGCGGTAGATGAGATACGGCTCGGCCTGGCCATCGATCACGGCGTCGTCGACCACGACCTTGCTGACATGCTCCAGCGAGGGCAGTTCGAACATCGTGTCGAGCAGCACCTGTTCGAGAATGGTACGCAATCCACGTGCACCGGTCTTGCGCTTGAGCGCGCGACGGGCGATGGCGGACAGGGCCTCCGGGCGGAATTCCAGCTCGGCGCCTTCCATGTCGAACAGCTTCTTGAACTGCTTGGTGACCGCGTTCTTCGGCTCGGTGAGAATCTGCACGAGGGCAGCCTCGTCGAGTTCGTCAAGCGTGGCGACCACCGGCAGGCGGCCGACGAACTCGGGAATCAGACCGAAACGGACCAGATCCGCCGGCTCGACTTCCGAAAGCATCTTGCCGACGTTCTCCGTACGCTCCTTCGAGCGGACTTCGGCACCGAAGCCGATGCCCGTGGTCTCGGAACGCTGCTGGATGACTTTCTCCAGACCCGAGAACGCACCGCCGCAGATAAACAGGATATTGCGAGTGTCCACCTGCAGGAATTCCTGCTGCGGATGCTTGCGGCCACCCTGCGGCGGCACCGAGGCAAGCGTACCCTCGATGAGCTTGAGCAGGGCCTGCTGCACGCCTTCGCCGGAGACGTCGCGGGTGATCGACGGGTTCTCGCTTTTACGCGAGATCTTGTCGATTTCGTCGATATAGACGATACCGCTCTGTGCCTTCTCGACGTCGTAGTCGCACTTCTGCAGAAGCTTCTGGATGATGTTTTCGACATCCTCACCGACATAGCCCGCCTCGGTGAGAGTCGTGGCATCGGCGATGGTGAACGGTACGTTGAGCAGGCGCGCCAGCGTTTCAGCCAGCAGTGTCTTGCCCGAACCGGTCGGACCGATCAGGAGGATGTTGGATTTGCCCAGCTCGACTTCGTCGTTCTTCTGGCGCGATTCAATGCGCTTGTAGTGGTTGTAGACCGCGACGGACAACGCCTTCTTGGCGCGCGTCTGGCCGACCACGTACTGGTCGAGGGCTTCCATGATTTCGCGTGGCTTAGGAAGTTGGGTCCGGCCGGAGGCCGCCTTCTCTTCCAGTTCCTCGCGGATAATGTCGTTGCACAGCTCAACGCATTCGTCGCAGATGAACACGCTGGGGCCGGCGATCAGCTTGCGCACTTCATGCTGGCTCTTGCCGCAGAAGGAGCAGTAAAGAATCTTGCCGCCGTCGTTGGAACGGCTTTGCCGCTCGTCGCTCATGCTTTGGGCCCTACTGAGAATCCAGGTACGCTTTGAGAATAGCACAGCACTTCGCCCCTGGAATCAGGAGCGAAGTGCCGGTTTTCAAAAGCGAAAACGTTCAAATCAAGCTGAACGGACGGTATCGACCGTGCGCTTTTCGGGAATCGAGTCGATCAGGCCATAGGCCTGGGCCTCGGCGCCACTCATGAAGCGGTCGCGCTCGGTATCCCGGGCGATCTCGTCGACTGTCTTGCCACTGTGGTGGGCAAGAATGGCGTTGAGACGCTCGCGCATGGTCAGAATTTCACGGGCGTGAATCTCAATGTCCGTGGCCTGACCCGAGATGCCGCCAGCCCAGGGCTGGTGGATCATGATGCGCGAGTGCGGCAGCGAGTAACGCTTGCCCGCCGCACCTGCCGCCAGCAACAGGGCGCCCATCGAGGCGGCCTGGCCGATGCACATGGTGCTGACGTCCGGCTTCACGAACTGCATCGTGTCGTAGATCGCCATACCGGCCGTGACCGAACCGCCCGGGCTGTTGATGTACAGGTTGATGTCCTTGTCCGGGTTCTCCGACTCAAGGAACAGCAGCTGGGCAACGATTACATTGGCCATGTAATCGTCGACCGGCCCCACGGCGAAGATGATGCGCTCCTTGAGGAGACGCGAATAAATGTCGTACGAACGCTCACCGCGTGAGGTCTGTTCGACGACGATGGGCACCAGGTTGAGGTTCTGGATCGGAGCCATGGACATGCGGTCTCTCCTTCGTGTGGGGCCCGGCTGTTGCAAGTGATCGGTGCGATTAGGCACCGATCGGTCGCATCACCTCGTCGAAGCTCAGTTCCTGGTCGGTGGATTTGGCGTGATCCGCCACCCACTCAGCCACCTGATCTTCCATGACGCGGTTCTGCAGTCCCGACATCAGTTGGGGATCGCCGTTATACAGTTCAATGACCTTCTCCGGTTCTTCATAGGTCGAAGCGATCGCGGAAAGCATTTCCGCCATGCGCTTGCGATCGATCCGGATCTCATTCTTGCGTGCGATTTCACCCATCAGCAGCGCGGCGAGCACGCGCTTGCGGGCGAACGGAGTCGCCTCAGCGACCATCTGCGGGCTCGGCTCCTGGCCGCGCGGCATGTTGCCAGCGGCGAGGCTGCGTGCCTCGGCATCAGCCATAAGGTCGGGCACGTCGAGGTCCGGGAAGGCGTTAGCCAGCTTCTCGGCCACTTCGGACTTCAGGCGGGCCATCACGGTGGCCTTGAGCTCGCGCTCGAGGTTGGCGCGGACTTCCTTGCGGAAGGTTTCGATGTCGCCGTCGGCGACGCCAAACAGCTGCACGAACTCGGCGTCGATGGCCGGGAGGTTCGGCTCCTGCACCTTGACGATCTTGAAGGTGACCTTGGCGGTCTTGCCGGCGAGCTCCGGGTTACGGAAGTCTTCCGGGAAGTCGACGTCCTGGACCAGGTCTTCATTGGCCGAGCGGCCGGTCAGGGCCTCGTCGAGCGCCTTGAACAGGGTACCCGAGCCGAGCACGCTACCCGCGCGCTCCAGGCCTTCGGTCGGGAAACGGTAGTCGCCCGCTTCGGCGGCGTATTCGAACATGACGAAGTCGCCGTCCTTGGAGGCGCGAGCCACTTCGTCGAAACTGCGGCGCTGAGTGCGGAGGGTCTCGATCATCTTGTCGATGTCGGTGTCCTTCACTTCAGCCTTCGGACGGGCGATTTCGAGCGCCGCGACGTCGATCACCGGGAACTCCGGCATGATCTCGAAGGTGGCGGTGTAGGCGATTTCGCCGTTCTCGGGATTGCCCGTGGTGTCCACCGCCGGATTGGCGATCGGCTGGAGCTTTTCCTGCTCGACGGCCTGGCGCAGAGTGCTACCGATCAGCTCGGACAGTGCCTCGCCACGGACCTGCGCGCCGAAGCGCTGCTTGATCACGTTGGTGGGAACCTTGCCCGGACGGAAGCCCTTCAGGCGCACCGTGCGACCCATCTCCGCGATGCGCTGGCTGACCTGCGACTCGAGGCGCTCAGCCGGGAACTTCACCGTGAGCTTGCGCCCGAGCTTGCCGACATTCTCAACCGAAACCTGCATGACCTCTCCTGAAACCACCACGAGTCGTGGCGCGATGGGGTGAAAAACCCCGCAAATGACTGCCCATTCTACGTTTTGCCCTCCCACCGCCGCAACAGGCGTCAGGCGGGCGTCCAGCGCCTCGGCCCACCACCATCCACCGCCAGCGCGTCACCCGGATTGGCCAGGGCACACGCCGTCAGTGAAAGACAGCCGCAGCCGATGCACTCGGTCAGTTTGTCCTTCAGATTCACCAGCTGGTTGATCCGGTCATCGAGCTCCTCCTGCCACGCCGCCGACATCAGCGCCCACTCCTCGCGGGTGGGCGTCCGTTCGTCCGGCAGCGCGGAAAGCGCCCGCCGGACGGCCTCCAGCGGGATGCCGACCCGCTGGGCCACCCGGATGACCGCTATCCGGCGGAGTACGTCACCGGCATAGCGACGCTGGTTCCCCGCCGTTCGCAGGCTTCGAATCAGCCCTTTTCGTTCATAAAAGTGCAGAGCCGAAACCGCCACACCCGCGCGCTTCGCCGCCTCGCCTACGCTCAGTTCCCGCATTGCTTGACCTCAACCTTGGTTGAGATTGCATCCTGCGCGTCCCGGGCTTCGCACGCAAGCGTGCGAAACTCCCTACCCCCAAGGAAGAAAAGAATGAACGTGGGCATGTCGAACCCCGACCTTACCCAGCCATCGGCGACTCCCCGCGCCGAGGGCATCCTCTCCCCTACGTACCGGGCAGCCACGCTGGGCATGGTCGCGCTGATCTCCCTGCTCGCCTTCGAAGCGCTGGCCGTGACCACGGCCATGCCGACGGTGGCCCGTGAGCTGGACGGTCTCCGCGCTTATGCCCTCGCGTTCGGTGGATTGCTTGCGACCAGCGTGATCGGCATGGCCCTCTCAGGACGCTGGAGCGATCGCAAGGGCCCGGCACCTGCGGTGTGGACGGGTCTGGTCGGTTTTGTGGCAGGCCTGTTGATCGCCGGATTCGCCCACAACATGCCCACCCTCATCATCGGCAGGCTCGTTCAGGGCCTCGGCGCGGGCTGCCTGTCGCCCGCGCTGTATGTGATCGTTGCGCGCCTCTATCCGGAATCGCTGCGCCCGAAGGTGTTCGCGTCGTTCTCGGCAGGATGGGTGGTGCCGGCGCTGATCGGCCCCGCCATCAGTGGTGCGATCGTCGAGCATGTCGGTTGGCGCTGGGTATTCCTCGCGGTGCCCCTGCTCGCCCTACCTGCCGCAGCAGCCCTTCGAGGGCCGATGAAGTCCCTGGCACCGCCGAGGCATGTGCAGGAGGACAAGCCCGGTCACATGGTGAATGCCATCGGTGCCTCCGTGGGGACCTGCCTGCTGTTCGTCGCCGGCCAGGAACATGGCTGGCTGGCCGCCGCTCTCTTCGTGCCTGCCGTCGCCTTGCTTATCGGTTGCGGTCACCGACTTCTTCCCGTCGGCACGCTGCGCGCCGCTCGCGGGCTTCCGGCCGTCATCGCACTGCGCGGCGTGGCTGCCTCCGCCTTCTTCGGCGCCGAAGCCTTCCTGCCGCTGGTGTTTTCGCAGCAGCACGGTTTGTCACCCACCTGGTCGGGTCTCGCCATCAGCGTCGGTGCGATCGGATGGTTCTCGGGCTCGTGGTACCAGGGACACTACGCAACCATTTCGCGACACGCACTGCTCCGTCGTGGCACGGCACTGATGGTGATCGGAGCCATCACCGCATCGCTCGCTACGTTTGCGTGGATGCCCGTACCTGCGGCCGTGTTGGGATGGCTGCTGACCGGACTCGGCATGGGCATGCTCTACGGCACCGTTTCCGTGCTCGCACTTTCCATGTCAGGCGAACACGAGCAAGGCAGCAACAGTTCAGCGCTGCAGCTGTGCGAGTCGTTGATGGTGGCGACGACGCTGGCGATCGGCGGTACGTTGTTCGCTGCGCTGTTGAACGTGTCGCATACCGCGGCGTTTGCGGCGAACTTTGCGATTACGGTAGTGCTTGCCGTTCTGGGCACGGTAGTGGCGCGGAGGACGCAGGCTCCGGTTTGACTCAGCTACGGCAGGCGCCGCATTCGTCATTGCCATGATCAAGCTGATCGTCAAGTTGCTGTCCTGACGCATCTCATCTCGCAACGCCCGTCTTCGCAGTCGCCTCAGGCGTCTATCGAGCAGCCTTATCCTTCGATCCGGGTCCGCAAAGAAAATAAAACGCAGGCGCCAGGTAGACGATGAGAAGGTGGCCCGACCACATGCGGGCCTGCCACTCCAGATAGTCCCGATACTCTTGGTCAGTGAGAGTTCGCGAGGTGCCCGACGCATAAGCGACGGCCTTGCCATCCGAAACGTGCACCTTGTAACCATGGCCGACCATGAACCAGACGAAGTTGATGGCGACGTAGACAGCGCAGACGCCTATCGCAACGCGCGCCCACGTCGGCATGCCAGCGACAAGCCGCGAATTCGACACCCGCCCCAATTTCCCGTCGCCCGCGTCGAGAATCATCGGCCCGAACACGAGCATCACACCGACGAACAACGGAAACGGAAGCGGGAAACCCGCCGAAAGCTCCGTCGGAATCGATAGATGAAGGATGGTTCGCACGTGGATGAACAGCGTCGTGCAAAAACCGGCCAGGGCAGCAATGCCGGCAAGTTTCGACCACCAGAACCTCGACGCAGTCCCCTGCATTGAATTCAAGACGACTATCCTGCCGTGACCCTGCGGGCCGGGTTAGTGGGAAACGTTCTTGAGATCGGATGGCCCGACAATGTCGAAGCGCTGCACCCGGCCATCTTTCACAAGGAAAGAATGGTGGATGACTTCATCGAGAAGGATCTGACCCTGCAGATCGCGGACAACCTGGTGCACTTCGACGATTGTCGCTCCGTCGTCCCCTCGAGCGACGCTTAGCGGCGCGACTGACGGATCAATGACGGACCACTGGTAAGTCCAGTACTCGCGAACAGCATCGCGCCCATGGACGTGCGTGCCTTCCATGCCGTTAGCCCAGGCTACGTCGGCGGCTAGCGCCGCAAGTACGGCCTCGATATCCCTTTTGTTGAACCCGTCATACAGGCGGCGAATGAGCTGCTCATCGCTGGTCATGGGTCGATCCCTGGTTGGTGCGAGAGGCGGGACTCGAACCCGCACGGTTTTACCCGTCAGAACCTAAATCTGGTGCGTCTACCAATTCCGCCACTCTCGCTCGCGGCGCCATTCTAGGTCCCGCGGCCGCTCAGGTCCATCGCCGGGCCACGCAGGCAGGCAAGGCAACTCTCGCGGCGCGGCGCGAATCGTCGTGTAGGCCTCTTTTCAGAATCCGCGTATGTAATCGGCCTGCCCATGCGTCGATGCTGAACCTCCCAGCCAGGAGGCACCCCCATGCGATACCTGCTCACACTCTGCGCCACCGCGTTGCCGGCCCTCGCCGCTGCGCAGGTCACCCACCAGAGCGCCACCATTTCACCCGAGGGCGAAAAACGCGTCGTCCGGCACGTAATTCTGAAAGACGAGCAAGGCATGGATACGCTCGTCGAGCAGCATCTCATCGAGCTCGAAAACGGCGACTACCTCTATCTGCACGGCTCTCAACCGCAAGCCACGCGGGAGTTGGACGAGCGCATCTGTGCCAGTTTCGGGGCGAATGTATCCAAGGGGAGTGTTGTGAGATTGAGTCCCGAGACGCTTGGTGGGGGCTCGTGCCACACCGAGGTACCTCTGGAACCGAGCGCAAACGCGAACGCAGCGACTCGCGCGCCCCATTTGAGCGCCATCGCGCCGGAGGCCAATGCGCCCACGACGCAAAGTCGTTCAACGTATTCTGATCCGGAAACAATCCGACCTCACTAAGACTCGCTCCAGCCCTTGGAAGTCCGATCACTTCGAGCGACGTCTGATACGTCGCTCGAAGCCGCGCCTTCCGTCACCGAAGCACGCTCCGCGCGACCACCCGACTTCACTCGCGTCTCCGCACCAACATGCGGCCGGATCAACAGGCCAGGGCCTGGACGACCATCGCGTCGCGGTGTTCTCGGTTTGCCAGGTTTGCCGGTTTCCATCGCTTTACCTGCGGAAAGAATGAAGGCAAAAAAAAGAAAAGGCGCTTAGGTTTCCCTAAGCGCCTTCCAAAATGGTGGGCCGTGTAAGATTCGAACTTACGACCAATTGATTAAGAGTCAACTGCTCTACCAACTGAGCTAACGGCCCATTTTGAAACACATCGCACGTTGTAAGTGGGGTGGACGATGGGACTCGAACCCACGACATCCGGAATCACAATCCGGTACTCTAACCAGCTGAGCTACGCCCACCATAAAACACGATCTGGCGCGCCCGACAGGAATCGAACCTGCAACCGTCGGCTTAGAAGGCCGATGCTCTATCCGGTTGAGCTACAGGCGCAGGCACTGTACGTAGAACGCCGACTGGTCGGGGCAGAGGGATTCGAACCCCCGACATCCAGCTCCCAAAGCTGGCGCTCTACCAGACTGAGCTATACCCCGAAACTTAAAGCACTCACCGATATGGCTAGGTGAAGCCTTCAAATGTTACGGGTCTAGCCCAAGCCCGTCAATCCGTATGAACACACCACACTTTCAACCGCTTTTAAAGATGGTGCGCCCGGAGAGATTCGAACTCCCGACCACCAAGTTCGTAGCCTGGTACTCTATCCAACTGAGCTACGGGCGCACACTTTAAACCTTTGACTCGTTGCCTACCGCTGTGAAGCGTTGGCGCCGTGTCGAGAAGCGGAATTATTCAGATATCGAGCGTGGGCGTCAACACTTTTCTGAAAGTTTTTTTCTCGAAACGGTAACAAGTGAGGTAATTGGCCGTCTGGTTGGACAAAGGCGTGCGTATTCGCGAGCACCCTTTCGCCGATGAATCGGCTCCTACAACAGCTGTCGTTTCCCCATACCTCTAACGAAGAAGGGCGGCCGGTGGCCGCCCCTCCCTTCTTACAGCTGCGTAGCAGGCTTGCCGACCTTGTCCGGTGCCGAGCCAGCGTCGCCACGCGGCGGCGGCGGAGGCGGCGAACCAGGCTTGGTCCAGTCGATCGGCGGGCCCGGCTCGCGACCATTCATGATGTCGTCGATCTGGCGCGCGTCGATGGTCTCGTACAGCAGGAGCGTCTCGGCCATGATGTGCAGCTTGTCGATGTTCGTGGTCAGCAGCTCCTTGCTGCGCGCGTAAGCGCGATCAAGGATGGTGCGCACCACTTCGTCGATCTTGCGCGCGGTCTCGTTAGAGACGCTCTTGTGCTGCGTGACGGAGCGACCGATGAAGACTTCGTCCTCTTCCTCGCCGTAGGTGACCGGACCGAGTTCGTCGGACAAACCCCACTTCGTCGCCATGTTGCGAGCCATCTTGGTCGCACGCTCGATATCGTTCGACGCACCAGTGGTGACCTTGTCGTGACCGAAGATGAGTTCTTCGGCAACGCGGCCACCGTACAGCGAACAGAGCTGCGATTCGATCGCCACCTTGTTCATGCTGTAACGATCGCCTTCGGGCAGATACATGGTGACGCCCAGCGCGCGACCGCGCGGAATGATCGTGACCTTGTAGACCGGATCGTGCTCGGGGACCAGGCGACCGATGATGGCGTGGCCCGCCTCGTGATACGCGGTGAGCTTCTTCTCTTCGTCGTTCATGGCCATGGAGCGACGCTCCGCACCCATGAGGATCTTGTCGCGTGCGCGGTCGAGGTGGCTCATGCGCACTTCGCGGCCGTTCTCACGCGCAGCGAACAGCGCCGCCTCGTTGACGAGGTTGGCCAGGTCCGCACCCGAGAAGCCAGGGGTACCACGCGCGATGACCATCGGGTCGACATCGGCCGCGGTCGGCACCTTACGCATGTGCACCTTGAGGATCTGGTCGCGTCCCTTCACGTCCGGCAGGCCGACGACGACCTGACGATCGAAGCGACCCGGACGCAGCAGGGCCGGATCGAGCACGTCAGGACGGTTCGTGGCGGCGATGACGATGACGCCCTCGGTGCCTTCGAAGCCATCCATTTCGACCAGCAGCTGGTTCAATGTCTGCTCGCGTTCGTCGTGACCGCCGCCCATGCCGGCGCCACGATGGCGGCCGACGGCGTCGATCTCGTCGATGAAGATGATGCAGGGAGCGTGCTTCTTGGCCTGCTCGAACATGTCGCGCACGCGGCTTGCGCCGACGCCGACGAACATCTCGACGAAGTCCGAACCGGAGATTGAGAAGAACGGCACCTTGGCTTCGCCGGCGATCGCCTTGGCGAGCAGCGTCTTACCGGTACCCGGGGGACCCACCATCAGGACGCCACGGGGAATCTTGCCGCCGAGCTTCTGGAACTTGCCCGGGTCGCGGAGGAACTCGACGAGTTCGCCGACTTCTTCCTTCGCCTCGTCGCAACCGGCGACGTCGGTGAAGTTGACCTTGACCTGGTCTTCGCCCTGCAGCTTGGCACGCGAGCGGCCGAAGCTCATGGCGCCACGACCACCGGAACCGGCCTGCATCTGGCGCATGAACCAGATCAGCACAGCGACGAAGA
>CBIGPO010000066.1:0-17111 GCA_966191635.1 uncultured Luteibacter sp. | reverse complement strand
CAGGAGTCGCGTCGAAAACCCCCAGTCGGAGCCCGACCCGGCCCGCAGGGCAATAAGTAAACGGCCGCTTTTGGGCGGCCCTTCCCTAGCGGGTCGCCGCAGCGTGGCCCCGAGGGTGGCACCCGCCGGCTCTTGCGCCGCAAAGCGAGCATGAAAGCGAGGCCGTAGGCGAGCCCACTCCCTAGGGACTGAACTGAAGAGCCATTAAATTGCCGTTATCTGAATCGATTTAAAGACGGCATGTGAAATCCGAAAACGATTACGCCCCCTTTCGGCAACTGGTGCGGCGCAATACCTCGTGGTAGCTTTCGCCGCATGGCACAAACCCTACGCATCATTAAGAAGTACCCGAACCGCCGTCTTTATGACACGGAGATCTCGAGCTATATCACGCTGGAGGAAGTCCGCCAGCTGGTGCTCGATGGGGAAAACTTCGAAGTCCGCGACGCCAAGTCGGGCGAGGATCTGACGCGCTCCGTCCTCCTGCAGATCATTGCGGAGCACGAAGAGCACGGTCAGCCGATGCTCTCCCCGCAGTTGCTATCGCACATCATCCGCTTCTACGGTGACTCGCTGCAGGGCTTCATGGGGCCCTACCTGGAGCGTAGCCTGCAGGTATTCCTCGACCAGCAGCAGCAGTTCCGAAACCAGTTGAACAGCCTGATGGGCCAGACCCCCTGGTCGATGCTCAACGAGATGACCGAGCGCAACCTCGACGTATGGAAGTCGATGCAGCGTGGTTTCCTCGATGCGGCCACGGCAAAGCCGGCCGAACCTGTCACGCGGACCACGCGCCCGACGGGCAAGAAAGCCAGCTAATCCTGACGCTGCGCCGCGGGCTTGCTCCCGGCGGCGCTGCGGCGCACGATGCGCTGCCCTGCAATATCGCGCCCCCCGAATCAGGCCGCCCATGCCCCGTAACGACATCGCCGTGGTCGGCGCCGGATTGGTCGGCGCCCTGGTTGCCACCTTGCTTACCCAGCGCGGCTTTCGCGTCACGGTGTACGAGAAGCGCTCCGATCCACGTCGCGCCGGTTTTCAGGGCGGCCGATCGATCAACCTTGCCCTTGCCGAACGCGGCCTGCATGCCCTGCGCGCCACCGGGCTGGCCGACAAGGTGCTCGATCAGGCGGTAATGATGCGTGGCCGCATGGTCCATGATCCCGCCGGCCACAGCGGCCTGCAGCGCTACGGCGTGGACGACTCCGAGGTGATCTGGTCGGTCTCCCGCGGCGGTCTGAACACGCTCATGCTCGACGCCGCGGAAGCCGCGGGTGCCACAGTCCATTTCGACCAGGGCCTGGTCTTGGCCGATCTCGACGCCGGCACGCTGACCCTTAGCGACGGCTCCGGCAACGTGCGTACCGTCGAGGCTCCCATCGTGATCGGCGCCGATGGCGCGGGTTCCGCGCTGCGCGCGGCGATGCACCTTCATTCGCCCTTGGGCGAGCGCATCGAGGAACTCGGTCACGGCTACAAGGAACTGGAGATTCCGCCGCGAGCGGATACCTCCGCACCTTTCGCGATCGAACGCAACGCCTTGCACATCTGGCCGCGTGGTCACTACATGTGCATCGCCCTGCCAAACCGGGAAGGCAGCTTCACCGTCACGCTGTTCCTGCCGAACGAAGGCGAGCACCCGAGCTTCCGCAGTATCGCGGGCGCCGGCGCCGCGGAGACCTTCTTCCGCACCGACTTCCCGGATGCGCTGGCCCTGATGCCGGAGTTCGCCACCGACTGGGCGGCCCATCCGGTCGGCACGCTCGCCACGCTGCATCTCGACCGCTGGCACATCGGCGGCCGCGCCCTGCTGATCGGCGACGCGGCACACGCCATGGTGCCCTTCCACGGCCAGGGGATGAACTGCGGCTTCGAAGACGCCGCGGATCTGGCCGATCTTTTCGCCGCGCAGCCGAACGATGCTGCCGCCGTCTTCGCCGCGTTCGAGCAACGCCGCAAGCCGAATGCGGATGCGATCGCCCGCATGGCGCTGGAGAACTACGTGGAAATGCGCGATTCGGTTGCGGATCCCCATTACCTGCGCAAGCGCGAACTGGGTGGCCTGCTAGCCGAGCGTTCGCCGACTCATTACCTGCCGCGCTATCGGATGGTGACCTTTACGCATCTGCCGTACCGGTATGCGCTGGAGCGTGGGCAGGCGCAGGATGTGTTGGTGGAGCAGTTGCTTAAAGGGCATGAGTCGGTGGGTGATGTTGACCTTGAGGCTGCCGTTCGGACGTTGGAGGCGACTTTGCCGCCTTTGCCCAAGCAGGCGTTTGAGCGGGGCTGAGTCGCGAGACGGTGAGCTGCTTCGCTAGCACCCAATCGCCGATGAATCGGCTCCTACAAAAAGCACCTACGAAACGCGGGATAATCGATCGGATGACGACTGAGCCTCACACTCCCGCCCTGCTTGAAGCACGTGCCTTGTGTTTCCTGCGCCAGGACGAGCCGGTGTTCGGGCCGATCGATTTTACCTTGCTCGGCGGTGAAATCGCGCTGGTGGAAGGTGACAACGGCAGCGGCAAGACCACGCTCATGCGCGTGCTCACGGGTATGCTCCGCCCTGGCGAGGGCGAGGTATTGCTCGACGGCGCACCCTTCTCGCTCGATACCGTGGCCGGTGCCTTGGTTTTCCTCGGTCATCACCTGGGCCTGAAACTCGACATGACGCCCCGCGAGAACCTGCGACTTGCCGCTGGTCTCTACGGCCTGCGCAGCGGTACCGACGAGAACGCGGTGCTCCGCGAGGTCGGTCTCGCCGGCTACGAAGACGAGCCGGTGCGCCAGCTCTCCGCAGGGCAGAAGAAGCGGGCTGCGCTGGCTCGCCTTCTTCTGCTGCCGGCCCGTGTGTGGCTGCTGGACGAGCCCTACGCCAATCTCGACCGCGAAGGCATCGCCCTGGTCAATCGCCTGCTCGAACAGCACGCCGCACGCGGTGGCGCAGCCCTGGTGACCAGCCATGGCGCCGTGAGTTTCGCCGGCGGCGAGCCGCGTCGTATCCGGTTGCACGCGTGACGCCCGGGAGCACGCCCGCCGCCTGCGCCGCCCTGCTGCGACGCGACCTCACGCTGGCCTGGCGGCGCCGTGGCGATATCGCCATGCCGGTGCTTTACGCCGTCATCGTCACGACCCTGTTTCCGTTCGCGATCGGCCCCGAGCCGGCCCTGCTTGCCCGCATTGCCGGGGGCGTGGTCTTCGTCATCGTGTTGTTGGCGATCCTGCTGTCGCTGGATCACCTGTTCCGCGGCGACATCGAGGACGGCTCGATGGAGCTGCTGATGCTGGCGCCGCAACCGTTGGCGCTGCTGGTCGGCATGAAGATTCTCGCGCACTGGATCACCTCGTCGCTACCGCTGATCGTCGTCGCGCCGGTGCTCGCCAGCATGCTGAAGCTGCCGCCGGAGGCCATGCCGGTGCTGGTGATCGCGCTGCTGCTGTCCACGCCCCTGCTATGCCTCCTGGGCGCGGTGCTGGTCGCGCTGACGGCCGGGTCGAGGCGCTCTGGTATGCTTCTGGCGCTCATGTTGCTGCCGTTGTGCGTGCCGGTCGTGATCTTCGCCGCCGGAGCCCTGGCCGCCGCGCAGGAAGGCTTGCCGTGGGTTGCGCCGATCGCCTGGCTGGGCGCGGGCCTGGCCATGGCACTCGTCCTCGCGCCGTTGGCCTGCGCTGCCGCGCTTCGCATCGCCATGGACACATGAACGCACGCAACCGTGGGGGCCGATTCGCGGACTCACGGTGTCCGAACGCATAGCAGGTAACGATGGCTAACTGGGTTCCCCTCTGGCTTCACCGCCTCGGCTCACCGCCGGTGTTCTACCGGTTCGCCGGCACCGTGCGCCCGTGGGCATTCGGTCTGGCGCTGCTGCTGGGTGCCGTCGCGCTTTATGGCGGCCTCGTGGTGGCTCCCGCGGACTACCAGCAGGGCGACGCCTACCGGATCATCTTCATCCACGTGCCCAGTGCCTGGATGAGTCTCTTCATCTATGGCGCGATGACCGTGGCCGCCTTTGTCGGGCTGGTCTGGCGGATCAAGATCGCCGAAGTGGTCGCAATGGAATCCGCCCCGGTCGGTGCGGCGTTCACCCTGATCACACTGGTGACCGGCTCGCTCTGGGGCAAACCGATGTGGGGCACCTGGTGGACCTGGGACGCCAGGCTCACCTCCGAGCTGGTGCTGCTCTTCATCTACCTCGGCATCATCGGGCTGTACCACTCCTTCGAAGATCGACGCCAGGGCGCACGCGCCGCGGCCTTCCTCGTGCTGGTGGGCGCGGTGAACGTGCCCATCGTGCATTTCTCGGTGAACTGGTGGAACACGTTGCACCAGGGCTCCACGATTCGCCTGCTCGGCCCCTCGCACATCGAGGCGAGCATGCTCTGGCCACTTCTGACCATGATGGTCGCGACCAAGTGCTATTACGTGGCCAGCCTGTTCGCGCGCGTGCGCGCCGACCTCATCGCTTCGGAAGGTGGCAAGGCCTGGGTGCGCGACATTGCGCTCGGCCAGCCCGGGAATGACGCCGCATGAGCCAGTTCCTCGCCATGGGCGGATACGGTTCGTATGTGTGGACCGCGTTCGCCACCTTCCTCATCGTCCTTCTCATCGACACGCTGGCCCCGCTAGCCCGGCGCCGCCGCAACCTGCGCGAACTCCGCGCGCGGCTCGCGCGCCAGGAAAACCGCCGCCGGCCCGGAACCCCGCCAAGCAATGAATCCAACGCGTAAACGTCGTCTCGCCATCGTCATCTCCGTCCTCGCCGCCGCGGTCGTCGCGGTGGGCCTCACCGTGTTCGCGCTGCAGCGGAACATGAGCTACCTGTTCACCCCGAGCCAGGTACAGGAAGGCCAGGCCACGCAGTACACGAGCTTTCGCCTCGGTGGCATGGTCAAGGCCGGTTCCATCCAGCGCGCTACAAGCACGCTGCGCGTGAGTTTCATCGTCATCGATGCCGACGGCGCCATGCCCGTGGAGTACACCGGCATCCTTCCCGACCTGTTCCGCGACAACCAGTCGGTGATCGCCACCGGCCGCATGGATGGCGGGCGTTTCATCGCCAGCGAGGTCCTCGCCAAGCATGACGAGAACTACATGCCGAAGGAGCTCAAGGACGCCATGGCCAAGGCCCACCAGAACAAGAAGATCGACGACACCGCGATGAAGGACACCCCGAAGTGATCCCCGAGCTCGGCCAGTTCGCCCTTGTCCTCGCGCTCCTTCTTGCGATTGCGCAGGGCGTGCTGCCGATCGTCGGCGCGTGGCGCAACAACGCCGCGCTGATCGCCGTCGCACGTCCCGCCGCGGCTGGCCAGGGCGTGTTCGTCTTCGCCGCCATGGCGATCCTGATCTACGCCTTTCTCACTTACGACTTCTCGGTGGCCTATGTCGCCGACAACTCGAACCTGGCGCTGCCCTGGTACTACCGCGTCACCGCGGTATGGGGCGCGCACGAAGGCTCGATGCTGCTGTGGGTGTTCATCCTCAATGTCTGGTCGGTGGCCCTGGCCGCCTTCAGCCGCCACCTGCCGCCGGCCTTCCTCGCCCGCGTGCTGGGCGTGCTGGGCCTGATCGGCGTCGGCTTCCTCGCCTTCATCCTGTTCACCTCCAACCCCTTCCTGCGCGAGCTGCCGATGCCCGCCGATGGCGGCGACCTCAATCCGGTCCTGCAGGACCCAGGCATGACCTTCCACCCACCCGTGCTCTACATGGGCTACGTGGGCTTCTCGGTGGCGTTCGCCTTCTCGATCGCGGCCTTGCTCGGTGGTGGCATGGAACAGGCCTGGGTGCGCTGGGCGCGTCCGTGGACGAACGTGGCCTGGGCGTTCCTGACCCTCGGTATCGTTGCCGGTAGCTGGTGGGCTTACGCCGAGCTGGGCTGGGGCGGCTGGTGGTTCTGGGATCCGGTCGAGAACGCGTCGTTCATGCCGTGGCTGGTCGGCGTCGCGCTGATCCATGCGCAGGCCGTGACCGAAAAGCGCGGTTCGCTGCCGGCCTGGACCATCCTGCTTTCGCTGTTCGCGTTTTCGCTGTCACTGCTCGGCACCTTCCTCGTCCGTTCGGGCGTGCTGACCTCGGTGCATGCCTTCGCTTCCGATCCGCGCCGCGGCCTGTACATCCTGGCCTTCCTGATCATCGTCATCGGCGGTTCGCTGCTGCTCTACGCAATCCGCGCGCCGAAGGTCGCCACCGGCAAGCCGTTCGCGCCGCTGTCGCGCGAGACGGGGATTATGGTCGCGAACTTGTTGTTCACCACCGCGGCAGCCATGGTCCTGCTCGGCACGCTGTTTCCGCTGATCGGCGACGCACTGAATCTCGGCCGTGTTTCCGTCGGGCCGCCTTACTTCGGTTTCCTGTTCGTGCTGCTGATGGCACCGGCGGTGTTGCTGCTTCCGTTCGGACCGTATCTCCGCTGGGGCCGCGCCGAAGGTAGCCAGCTGACCACCATGGCGCTGCGTGCCGGTATCGCCGCGATCATCTGCGCCATCGTCGCCGCATTCTTCGCCCAGGGCCACCTGCGCGCGATCGCCGGTATCGGCGGTGCGGTATGGGTAGCTGCGGGCACCTTGTCCTACGTGATCAAGCGCTGGCGCGAGATGCCGCGCGGTCGCCGTTATCCCGCCGAGATGGCCGGCATGCTGCTGGCGCATACGGGTGTCGCCATCTTCCTGATCGGTGTGATGCTGTCCGAATCGCTAAGCGTGGAACGCGACGTTCGCCTCGAGCCCGGCCAGACCGAATCCGTGGGCGGCTACGATTTCCGCTTCGATGGCGTCGAAGAGACCTCAGGCCCGAACTGGCGCGCCGACGAAGGCATCGTCACCATCCTGCGCGACGGCAAGACGCTGGCAACGATGCACCCGCAAAAGCGCACGTATTCACGCGGCCAGGTGCAGACCGAATCCGCGATCGACGCCGGGCTGTTCCGCGATATCTATGTTGCCCTCGGCGAACCGATGGATGCGACGAACGTGCAAGGCGCATGGGCCCTGCGCCTGTATCACAAGCCGTTCGTTCGCTGGATATGGCTGGGTGGTCTTTTCATGATGGGGGGCGGTTTCGTTGCCGCTGCGGAGCGTCGCTTCCGCGCGAAGCGGGCCCCGTCGGCAGAAACCGTGACGACGACGGTGACACCGCCGGTGAAGGAGTCGCTCGCATGAGTCGCCTGCTGCCCTTGTTCGGTTTCCTCGTGCTGGTCGGCCTGTTCGGCTTCGGCATCTGGTGGAATACCCAGCACGACCAGCACGAGATCGCCTCGCCGCTGATCGACAAACCGGCACCTGCATTTGCCCTGCCCGTCCTTGGCGATGCGAGCAACACCGTTACCAAGGCCTCGCTCCTGGGCAAGCCGTACTTCCTCAACGTGTTCGCCAGCTGGTGCATCGAGTGCGTACACGAGCATCCCCTGCTGATGACCGAAGTGAAGCAGCTCGGCCTGCCGCTGGTCGGCTTCAACTACAAGGACGATCCGCAGGCGGCCACCGCGTGGCTGGCCGAGCACGGCAATCCCTTCGATGTGATCGTTGCCGATCGCGAAGGCCGCAGCGGTATCGACTTCGGTGTCTATGCGGCGCCCGAAACCTTCCTGATCGATGCGAAGGGCGTGATTCGTTACAAGCGGATCGGGCCAATCACACCCGAGGTGATCGACAAGGAAATCCGCCCGGCACTTGCCGCGCTGGCGAAGGAAGCGCCGTGATGCGTCGCTGGCTACTCGTGCTGGGGCTTCTCCTGTTGCCCGCGCTGTGTGTCGCCCAGGCGATCCAGCCGTTGCCGTTCCGCAACCACGCCGAAGAAGTGCGCTTTCAGCATCTCAGCGCCGAGCTCCGTTGCCCGATGTGCCAGAACGAGACGCTGGCCGATTCCAATGCACCGATTGCCCACGACCTGCGCCGCCAGGTCTTCGAGATGATCCAGGCAGGCAAGAGCGACGACGAGATCAAGGCCTTCCTCGTCGACCGCTATTCGCAGTTCGTACTCTACAAACCGCCGGTCGAGCCCAGTACGTGGCTGCTCTGGTTCGGTCCGCTCGTGCTGCTTGCCATCGGCGGCATCGTCGTCGCCGTGCAGGTGCGCCGCCGCGCTCGCCAGTCCCCTGCCGACACGACGCCGATCAACGATACCGGGGATGATTGGTGACCTACGCGTTCTATCTCACGGCCGGGGCCATGCTGGCCCTCGCGCTGGCCCTGCTCCTGGTTCCGATCGTTCGTCATGGCCGCCGCCATGGTCGTTCGCGCGGCGTGTTCGCCTTGCTGGTCGCGATCACATTGGTCGTTCCGCTGGCCAGCGTGGGCCTCTATGCGCTGGTCGGCACGCCGTCGACGCTGGCGGGTGTCGAGCCCGCCAGGGAAATGGACGTCAACGAAGCCATCGCCGCGCTGCGCGCGCGCCTGAAGGAGCATCCGGAGGACGCGCAAGGCTGGCTGCTGCTTGGTCAGACCTTCACCATGCTCAAGCAGCCGGCGGACGCACGCGACGCGTACGACGGCGCACTCAAGGCCGATCCGACCAATGGTGCCGCCATGGTCGGCTGGGCCGAGGCCGATTCACTGGTCCGTGACGATCATCGTATCGAGGGGCGTGCGCTCGACCTGCTCAAGGCTGCGGTTGCCGCGAATCCGCAGAACCAGCGCGCGCTGTGGCTGCTCGGCATCAGTCAGTTCCAGCACGAGCAGTACACCGAAGCATCGGCGACCTGGAAGACGCTACAACCGATGCTCGATCCGGATTCGAACGTCGCACACGCCGTCGCCGAACAGATCGCCCAGGCCGACAAGCGCGCGCAACAGAAGTAACCCGTGGCACCATGGCGGGTATCCATTGAAGGACGTTCCCATGGGCGACGCACGCCGTTACCACACGCTCTCCTCTCCGTTCCGCATGAAACGCGGCGGCGAACTGCATGGCGCACGCGTCGCATACGAAACCTGGGGCACCCTGGACAGCGAGCGCGGCAATGCAGTGCTGATCCTCACCGGCCTTTCGCCCAGCGCGCACGCCGCGGCGAACGCCGCGGATCCGACGCCGGGCTGGTGGGACGACATGATCGGCCCCGGCAAGGCCTTCGACACCGACCGCCACTTCGTGATCTGCGTGAACTCGCTCGGCAGCGACAAGGGCTCGACATGCCCTGCGTCCATCGATCCGGCCACGGGTGAGCCCTACCGCCTCACCTTCCCCGAACTCTCGCTGGAGGACGTCGCCAACGCCGCACACGAAGCCGTGAGCGGACTCGGCATCACCGAACTGGGCTGCCTTGTCGGCTGTTCGATGGGTGGCATGAGTGCGCTCGCCTACATGCTCCTTCACCCAGGTTCGGCGCGCACGCATCTGAGTGTCGATACGGCACCGCAGGCGCAGCCGTTCGCCATCGCCATTCGCTCGCTGCAGCGCGAGG
The DNA here is from genome assembly GCA_966191635.1 of uncultured Luteibacter sp. Taxonomy (GTDB): domain Bacteria; phylum Pseudomonadota; class Gammaproteobacteria; order Xanthomonadales; family Rhodanobacteraceae; genus Luteibacter. Next base: position 7,713 of record CBIGPO010000066.1, on the reverse strand, counting down.
CCATCCGCCTCGACCCGCACTGGAACGAAGGGCGCTACGACAACGAGCACTGGCCCGAACACGGCATGAGCATCGCCCGCAAGCTCGGCGTCATCACCTATCGCTCCGCGATGGAATGGAACGGCCGCTTCGCCCGCATCCGGCTCGACGCGGACCAACGTGAAGAGAACGAGCCATTCGGTTTCGAGTTCCAGGTGGAGTCCTACCTCGAAGGCCATGCAAGGCGCTTCAATCGCCAGTTCGACCCGAACAGCTACCTCTACCTCTCCCGCGCCAGCGACTGGTTCGACATCTCCGAGTACGGCGAGGGCGACGTCATGCGTGGCCTGGGCCGGATCCAGGTCGAACGCGCCATGGTCATCGGCGTCAGCACCGATATCCTGTTCCCACTGGAACAGCAGGAAACCATCGCCAAGGGCCTGGAAGCCGCCGGCGCGAAGGTCGAGTTCGTGGCACTGGATTCCCCGCAAGGTCACGACGCCTTCCTGGTCGACATCGAGAACTACAGCCGAGCCATCGGTGGGTTCCTGCGCTCCATTTGATCCCCTGCTACTTGTCGGGACTTGCTCCCTGTGGGAGCCGCTTCAGCGGCGATGGGTGCTAGCCACAACCCGGCCCGCTGCCGCGGGATCGCCGATGAATCGGCTCCCACACCGCCTTTTGCTATCATCGGGACCTACCGGCGTCCCCACGCCACCGCCATCCAGAGGTTCCAGCCATGATCACGGTCGACTTCCCGGGCAGCCGCAAGCTCATCGATGCCATCGATGCCTCGGTGGCCCAGGCGAGCACTCCGGCGATTACCGACGCTCTGCGCAACGCGCTGTGTCGACTGATCCGTTCCGAGGAAGTCAAACTCCCCGCTTGCGTGTTCGAAATGGCCGGCGACCACTACGCCCGCCGCGAGCTCTACCGCAGCGAAGACCACGGCTACAGCGTCATCGCCATGACCTGGGGTCCGGGCCAGGGCACTCTCATCCACGATCACAGTGGCATGTGGTGCGTCGAAGGCGTCTGGGCCGGCTCGCTCGAGATCGTCCAGTACGAACTGGGCGAACACGAAGCCCAGCGCTACCACTTTCGCCCGGTCGGCTCGATCCAGGCCGGCCCCGGCTCCGCTGGCAGCCTCATACCGCCGCACGAGTACCACACCATCCGCAATCCCAGCGAGGATGCGGTAGCGGTCAGCCTGCACATCTATTCCGGCCGCATGACCCAGTGCGCCGTGTTCAAGCCAGAGGGCGACGACTGGTACCAGCGCACCGAACGCCAGCTAGGTCTCGACCAGATCCACTGATTCCCGCATAATGCGTGGCCCCATGCCGAAATGGCGGAACCGGTAGACGCGGCGGACTCAAAATCCGTTTGTAGTGATACAGTGAGGGTTCGAGTCCCTCTTTCGGCACCAGACAAGAAAAACATGGCATCCCATGCCAGCGATAGGACCTCAGAGAACCCGCCCATTCGGCGGGTTTTTTGTTGTTTGGTCACCCGTAGCGTCCCGACGAATCCCGATACACCCCCTATTACGTGTGAGTAACTTTGTGCGTAAGGTAGAGCCGTACTCACCAAGCGTCCTCGGGTTACTCATATGCTCACCGACGCCAAACTCCGCACGCTCAAGCCGAAAGCCACGCTTTACCGCGTAACGGACTCGGCGGGCCTGGTTATTGAAGTTCCGGTGTCCGGTGGCCTTCGTCGGCGCTTCCGTTATCGCTCCGACGTCAGCGCGAAGATGCTGACTAGTTCAGCCTGTCGCGTCTGTAGGGGGCTCGCCCGGTAGGATGTAGGGAAAGTCCTACATGTGCGGGTTCGCGATGGACATCACATTTGCTCGAAGCGAGGACGCTCGGCCGGCCTGTTGAGGGCACGGTGTTCACCGTGAGAAACGGAATTTCTAAAGTAGAAATATTTAGAGGTGGCCCTTCACTAAAGTAGTGATGCCGGAAACCGTCTGGGTTATTTGTGGGTTACCGTCTGGGTTTCCTGCGGGGGGCATCGCACAGTGTGACGATCTGCCATGGATGTATAGGGAAGTTAGGGCGGTTTAGGGCCGCCCGTCTTTGATAAACAATCAAAGAATATCAACCGAGGCGGCATTGATAACAACAGATATCAACAGCCGAGAGCAGGTTCAGAACAGCCTATACAGGACGCTGGTGAAGAACGGCGGTCGTGCCAGGAAGCACAGAGTGTTTAGGACGGCGACGATTGCAACGCAGATCATCATCAGGCAGTTAAGCCGCTGAAAGAAGGTCCACCGAGCGGCCCGACCGTCCACCACCAGTTCTACGTGTTGAGCACCAGCAGCCATCCTAGTCCCTCGGTTTGCGGCCCATCGCGCCAGCCACGGTTGTCCGCTTAGGGCCATCCGTACCGCTTCGTTCATGTCCGGTCCGTCAGGCTCAACGAGGCCGAGGCGCTTAGCCTCAGCGTCAAGGTGTGGCCTGCGTTCCCGGTCGTAGGCTGCTAGAGAGGAGAGCAGACCTTCTGACGCTGCATCGCCCACCGCCTTATTGATAGACGCGCTCTGATAGTTGGCCTTCGCGAACACCCCGAAGACCGCAGCCAGAGTTAGCCAACAGATAGAGGTGACCAAGCCCTCGGACGACAATGCTGGACTGAGCTTGTCTAGGTTCGAAATCAGAAGAACGACGGCAGCTCCTATGCCTCCCAGCATCCACCCCACAAATGCCTCAGTAGAGGGCCCGGTGACGGTGATCGCATTGAGCAACCGCTTAGCCATGGCAATGTGTGCGATGTTGCGCTCAAGCGCGACCCAGTCCCGAAACTCATCCTCCGGGCTTTTCTCGGGGCCCGCTGTGCCATTCCCTGCCTCGTTCACTGCGTGCACTCCACCTTTAGCGTCTTCCGATTGAACCCGGGGTCCTCCGAAACTGTTCGGTAACCGTTCGGGCACTCCTTCGTAGCCCGGTCATAGCAGAGCGAGAACGACGTGGCAGCGCCGCACTCGACAATCACCACGCCCTCCCCGTTGGTCCCACGGATGTGGTGGGCGGTCGTGCAGCCTGCCAGAGCGAGGCAACCGGCCAGGAGTCCGACCCTCACCGGACGGGGGCTACGATGACCAACCCGGTGTTCGCTTGGTTCTGCCGCACCACGCCAGGGCCGTACTGGACGACCCGGCCATCCTTCAGCAAGACCTGATAGTCAGCTCGGTCCCACGACCACCCGCTCATCAGGCGATTTTTGTAGGTGAGCACCTGAAACCCATCCTGCTCGCTGAACCCGTCAGGGCGACCCATCTGCTTCTCGACGGTCTGCCGGTCCATCCCGGCATCCAGGCGACGCATCTTTTCTCCAGTCGCACACCCAGCCAGCAGCAGCGACACGACGCTCGCGAAAATTACCTTGCGCATGATCCATCCTCCCTAGTGACTCACCCCGGGATTATTTTAGGCTCATCTACGCAAACGCGTTTGCGAGTAACTTGGGGAGTAATAGTCAGGCCAAACGGCTGTAAGCGTTGGGCACCAACGACCTTCGGTTCCCTCTTTCGCACCAGACAACAACCTCGGGGTAGCACACGTACCCTTCGAATGTTCTCAATGAACCCGCCTCTCCGGCGGGTTTTTTGTTGCCATCGCCGCACCCCGGGACGTGCCCGGATCGCAGTCGGCGCAATGTCTGTCGCTTTCGCCGCCTGCTCGCCTACAGATACTTCTGCAAGGGAGACGTACGATGCCGGCCTGACAGTCCCAGAACAGCCCGGCCGAACCCGCCATGACAGATATCAATCGCGAAGAAGTACACGCCCGCCTCGAGGCAAGTGAGGCCCGGGTTGCGACTGCTGTCACGGACATGCGCGCCGACCTGAAAACAGGGCTATCGGAGATTCGCACCGACATGGAAAAAATGCGTGGCAGCATGGAAACCATGCGTGCCGATATCCATCAGATGTTCTCCGCGCAGACAAAATGGATCGTAATCATCGTGTTCGGAGCTCTCGCTACAGCCGGCACTATCTGGGGTTTTCTGAAGCCGTCATATCCCGCGCCTTCCATGCAATCGGTTCCTTTTGTGATCTATGCGCAGCCTTCTTCTGCTCAGGCGCCCTCCGTAGTCGCGACGGACAGTCGGCCCTGAGGATCCCCCCATGGAGCGGCTCAGGACATGAAGCCGCCATCGATAGTGAGGCTGGCGCCCGTCGTGAAACGAGCCTCCGGCCCGGCGAGGTACGCCACCATCGCGGCAACCTCATCCGCCCGTCCCATCCGGCCCAACGGAATCAACGGCAGCACCAGGTCCTCGACGTAGGCCGGATTCATGTCCGTGGCGATTGGACCTGGCTGCACGTTGTTGACGGTAATGCCGCGCGGGCCGAGGTCGCGTGCGAAGCCGCGTGTCATCGACTTGATGGCGCCTTTTGAGGCGCTATAGATCGCCGTCCCCGGAAAGCCGCTGCGATCGGCGACGATGCTGCCGACCGTGATCACGCTTCCACCCTCGCCCATATGCTTCACCGCCGCGCGCGTACCCGCATAGACGGCGCGTACGTTGATGGCGAACACCCGATCGAACTCCTCGACGGGCAGGTCATTGATGGGGCCGTGGGTAATCACGCCCGCGTTGTTGACGAGGATGTCGAGACGGCCATGCGCCGCGGCTGCGGCATCGATCGCGGCTGCGAGGGCCTCCGCATCGGCACTGTCGGCCCGAACAGCGTGAGCGTGGCCACCTGAGGCCGCCACATCAGCCATCAGGACCTCCGCCGCCTCAGCAGCTGCCGCGTAGGTGAACGTCACCGAGGCGCCCTGCAGGGCGAGTCGACGGACGATGGCGGCACCGATGCCGCGGGAGCCACCAGTGACGAAAGCGGCTTTTCCTTCGAGAGGTCGTGTATTCATGGCTTCTCCAGTTATGGATTGATTGGTCAAGTACAGGACAAGTCTAACCTGTTCTTGATCGTTCATTCCACAATGAGGTGTTAAGCCGATAACGCCCGCAGCGCCACGCCGACGATTCCATGCAACGCCGCCTGGGACGCCCCGCCGCGAGCGGCAACCTTCAACCCCGACAGCGTCGCCAGCAAGAACTGCGCTGCAGCGCCCGTGTCGAGATCCGCAGCCAACTCTCCTCGCTCAATGCCATCACGAAGGCGACTCTCGAACGCGAGCAAGGTACGGTGACCGACAGCGTCCGTCACGGCGCGAACATCGGGCTCGGACGTGCCGAACTCCGTAATCGCGTGGATGCCCAGGCACGCCGGCGCCGCATCGGACACTGCGTCGTCGACAAATCTCAGCAAGGCGTGCTCGATCCCCTGGAGCACGGCGTCACTCGCGAACATGGCGGATAGCGTCGCGCCGGTGCTCTCTTCCGAATAACGCTGCAATGCCTCCAGATACAGGCTGCGTTTGTCGCCGAACGTGTCATAAAGACTCTGCCGGCCGATCTTCATTGCCTCCAGCAGCATGGGAGTGGACGTCCCCTCGAAACCATGGGCCGCAAACGTCTCGATCGCACGCTGGAGTGCGGTATCCCGGTCGAATTCACGTGGACGCGCCATGCTTCACCACTTCTGGATCGAAAAGTCCATAAAAGCATAGCACCGATCAAATCGCTAAACTGGAGCCTATGAGTCACACCAGGGACATACTGCAAACGGATATCGATGCGTCGGTGAGGGCGATTTCTCGCCTGTCGGTCGTGCCGCGCATTCTCGACGCCGTGGTTCGTGCCACCGGCATGCGCTTCGCGGCCGTCGCCCGGGTGACCGAAAACCGCTGGACCGCCTGTGCCGTGCGCGATGACCTGGGTTTCGGCCTCAAGCCCGGCGAAGATCTGGTCCTCGAGACCACCATCTGCAACGACATCCGCTCGCACCGCCAGCCCGTGGTGTTCGGACACGCCAGCGCGCATGCGGTCTATTCACAGCATCACACGCCGAAGCATTACGGACTCGAGTCCTATGCATCGGTACCGATCTATACCATTGAAGGGGAGTTCTTCGGCACGCTGTGCGCAATCGATTCGCGGCCACTCGTCGTGGACGAGGACCAGTTGGCCTCGGAGATGATTCTTTACGGCGAACTCATCGCCTCGCAGATGGCACTCGAAGGGCGCGTCGAACGCGCCGAACGCGCGCTGCGCACCTCAATGGACGAAGGCGTGTTGCGCGAACAGTTCCTCGCCGTGGTCGGTCATGACCTGCGCAGCCCGTTGCAGGCGGCGGGCATGGCTGCCGAAACGCTGTCCGACATGGCGCTGCCGCCTCGTGCCGGACGCCTTGCGAAAGTCATTACCGCCAGCACCAAGCGTATGGCCGACCTGATCGACGACATCATGGATTTTGCCCGTGCGCGCCTTGCCTCAGGGATCCCTGTCGCCCAGCTCGACCAGGGGGATCTGGCCGCGGTGATCGGCCGGGTGGTTGCCGAAGTAGCCGCAGCACATCCTGCCGCCACGATTGTCAGCCATGTGGATGTTCCAGGCGAACTTCGCTTCGATCCCGTGCGCCTTCAGCAGTTACTCGCCAACCTGCTCAACAATGCGGTCGCCCATGGCGACACGCGACGCCCTATCCGCGTAGATGGGCGCCTCGAGGAAAGCGCCATCGTCCTGGCCGTGACCAACTTCGGTACACCGATCGATCCGGCGACGCAGGTCATGCTGTTTCAACCGTTCTTCCGGCCGGAAAGCGCGACGCCACGCCCGGGCCTTGGCCTCGGGCTGTATATCGCATCGGAAATCGCACGAGCGCACGGCGGCGCGCTCACCGTCTGCTCCAGCACGGAAGACGGCACCTGCTTCACCCTGCGACTGCCCCTCAGCAGCACCTGACGCTCAGCGTGCCGCGCTCTCCTCCGGCGCTGGCGCCGGATACCCGGTGGTCGTCTCGAACTCAGCGTAGGGCTGGCCGCTTTCGGGCAGGCTTGCCAGTGGGAGCCGCTCGGCAATGCCCATCAGACGAGCCCGCAGGATGCTCACCTCGCGCAACTTCTCCGACGCCGCGAACGAGTACTGATCGGTCATGTCGAAGGCCGCGACCACGTCGCCGTCTTCGCTCCGCATGATCCAGGGTCGTCGCGCCGTAATCAGGCCTGCGCGCTGCATGGCCTCGTAGATCTCCAGCAGGATCGAGACGACCAGATCGGTGCGGCCCGGGAACGGGCGATAGCCAACGATGATGGAGGTAGACACGCGCACACCTCATGGCGTCGGACAGGCCAAGTCACATTTGTAACCAGTAACGGGTCGGCGTCAAGCGTTACGTAACACGGTTTTTCGGCAAACATTCCGGGCCGGTACTACAGCTCGCGAACGACGCGGAAACCGACACGCGCGCTACGCAGATCGGCGTCCGCTCCCTGGCGATAGGCGGAACGGACCATATCCGGCGCACTGCCCCAGGAGCCGCCACGGATGACGCGTCGGGAACAGCCCGGGTTGACCCAGCCTTCCGCTGTGCGCGGCGCACGGATGTAGTTGTCGTGCCAGCAATCGCCGACCCATTCGGAGACGTTGCCACCCATGTCGTACAGGCCGAACGGGTTCGCCGCGAAACTCATCACCGGCGCCGGTCCCCAATAATTGTCCTTGTAGCCGCTGAAGGCGTTGCTCCAGCGCCGGCCGGGCTCCCTGTCCGGCGGCGAGCGCCAGCGCGTCGCCATCGGCCGCGCTTTGCTGTCGCGCCCGCGCCTTCTCCTCATGGACGAGCCGCTCGCCTCGCTCGACATGCCCCGAAAGCTC
>CBIGPO010000065.1:0-17504 GCA_966191635.1 uncultured Luteibacter sp. | reverse complement strand
CGTGGAGACCGGGAAGACCGGCATGGCATTCATGCCCGTACGCCACTGCTCGCCGTCGGCGAGGTCGAAGCGCAGCGCGAAGCTGCGGATGGGAACGCTGCTGTCGGCGGCATACGGATTACCACCGGGAATCGCCAGACGCCCGACCACCGGGGTACGGCCACCGGCGAACAGCGGGGAAGACGAATACTTGGCCAGTGCACCGCTGGCCTCGAAGTAACCACCGACACATATGCCCTTGGCATGGTTGCGCCGGTAGCCGGGATGGTCGCCACTGCTTGCCTGCAGCGCGTCGACCATTCGTTTCGGGGTAAGGCGCGACGGCGTAAGCCAACCGCCCACGTACGCAAAAGCCGCGGCCACGGCTACAACGACAAGGCCTATCACGGCCCAGCGTCCGGCCACGTTGGCCGGCGGGGGTCGCTTCTTGGGTTCTTGCATGGTCCTGCTCCTTCCTCGCGGGATCGCGTTTCCAGTGTGGGACGTACGTCCACGACTTTTATTCCATTCCGGGGGAATAATCTCCTCCGGAAGGCGTCTGACAGTCATGGAACGCCCAGGTATGAGGCCCGGCATGTCCGACCCGCGAATCGACGAAGCCCTTCGCACGATGCTGCCGCGCTTGCGGCGCTTCGCGCTATGGCTCGCTCGCGATCCCTCTGCGGCGGACGATCTGGTGCAGTCGACGGTGGAGCGCGCCCTGTCGAAATGGGCATCGCGCCGTGAAGACGAGAGTCTGCGCGCGTGGCTGTTCGCGATCTTGTACCGCCTGTTCCTCGATGGAAAGCGGCGAGCCAGCCGCTATGCCCTGCTGCTCGGCAGCCTCCACGCCGACGAACCCACCTGGCCCTCGGCCGAACGCGTCGCCATCGCCAACTCCACCCTCGCCGCCTTCGCGGGCCTTCCGGTGGAACAGCGCAGCCTGCTGCTATGGATCACCGTGGAGGGCATGAGCTACCAGGAAGTGGCCGATATCCTCGAAATCCCAATCGGTACGGTCATGTCCCGTCTCTCGCGCGCCCGCCGGGCATTGCGCCTGCTCGGCGAGGGCGGCAGTACTGAAACCCCTCCCCTGCGACTGCTGAAATGACCACCACGCCCCCCAGCGAACACGACATCCATGCCTACGTGGACGGCCATCTCGACGGTCCGCGACGCGGAGAAGTGGAGCGCTACCTCAGCCGCCACCCCGAGCGCGCCGAGGAAGTCCACGCCTGGCGCCAGGATGCCCAGCAGCTGCGCACGCTGCTTGCCGGCGATCTCGGTGCGGCGCCTTCACAGGAAGCCACCATGGATCCGGCGGCCATCCGGATGCGTCGCCACAAGCGTCGCGTGACCCGGGCTGCCATGGCGGCCAGCTTGTTCCTGTGCCTCGCGCTGGGCGGCGCGGGCGGCTGGGCGGCACGCGGCATGGGAGCAGGCAGCACGGCGCCGATGGCGGATGCCATGCAGGCCTATCAGCTCCTCGCCGTCGATCACGGCGTAGGCATGGATATCACCACCGGTAACGAAGGCGACCTGCGGGCGTGGCTGGCCGGGCGCGTCGGTGCCACCGTACACCTGCCCGACCTCGCCGACGCCGGTTTCCGGCCCATGGGCGGCCGACTCTTCGCCACCGACCAGGGGCCGGCCGCCATGGTGTTGTACGACGACGGTAACGGCCATACGGTGAGCTTCTACGTACGGCCGCCGGGTGCGGCGCGGCACCTGTTACCCCGCGGCGAGCGCGAGGACAACGGTCTGCTGGCCAACTACTGGTCGGACGGCTGGCATAACTACGCCGTTGTGGCGCTCGCCGATACGGCAGGCCGGGCTGCCGCCCAACGCGTGGTCATCAAGGCTATCTGAAAGAACATCGCCGATAAATCGGCTCCCACAAGGAGCTTTCGGCTCTGTGTGGGAGCCGCTTCAGCGGCGAATGGGTGCTCGCCTCAGCGCTCGTGCAACTCACCCGAGTGCAACTCCAGCGTCCGATCCATGCGGCCGGCCAGGCGCGTGTCATGCGTCACCAGGACGAAGCTCGTGCCGATCTCACGATTGAGCTCGATCATCAACTCGTAAACGTGGGCTGCATTGGCTTCATCGAGATTGCCCGTCGGCTCGTCGCCAAGCACGCAGGCCGGACGCGTCACCAGCGCACGCGCCACAGCACAACGCTGACGCTCACCACCTGACATCTCCGCCGGGCGGTGACGCAGGCGCGCACCCAGGCCCACGCGCTCGAGCAAGGCAGTGGCCTCCTTCTGCGCCTGGACAATGGACACACCGCGGATCAGCAGCGGCATGCACACGTTCTCCAGCGAGGTGAACTCGGGCAGCAGATGGTGGAACTGGTAGATGAAACCCAGCGAGCGATTGCGCTCACGCCCACGCTCGGCATCCGACAACTCGGACAGCACGCGACCGTTCACCTCGACCTTGCCGGCACTGAGCGTGTCCAGCCCGCCGATGATGTGCAGCAGCGTGGACTTGCCCGAGCCGGACGCACCGACGATGGCCATGGTCTCGCCGCGGCGCAGGGCGAAGTTCACGTTGGAAAGCACGCCTGTGCGCAGGTCGCCTTCTTCGTAGACCTTGGCGACGCCCGTGGCGCGCAGGACGATGTCGTCGTTGGGCTTATTCATAACGGAGCGCCTGGGCGGGCTGCGTGCGCGAGGCGCGCCACGCCGGATACAGCGTGGCCAGCAGGGAGAAGATAAAGGTCACCAGGACCACCCAGCCCACGTCGGACCACAGCAGCTGGCTCGGCAGTTCGCTGATGTAGTAGACGTCCGGCGACAGGAACGTCTGCCCGGTGACGTGCTCGATCCACTTCACGATGCCCGGCAGGTTGAACGACAGCAATGCACCGAGCAGTACGCCGAAGCCGATACCGACAATACCGACCAGGATGCCCTGGACCATGAACATGCCCATGATGCTGCGCGGCGTGGAACCCAGCGTGCGAAGGATCGCGATATCCGCCTGCTTGTCGGTCACCAGCATCATCAGCATGGAAATCAGGTTGATCACGGCGACGAGGATGATCAGCGACAGGATCACGAACATCACCGTCTTCTCCATGTCGATCGCGCGGAAGAAGTTAGCGTGGGTGTCCATCCAGGTTTCGACGCGGTAGGCCTGACCGAGCTTGTTGACCAGCTCCTGTGCGACCGGCCACGCCTGGCGCATGTCGTCCAGCTTGAGGCGGATGCCCGTGGGGCCTTCGAGGCCGTTGAGGCGCTCTGCATCCGGCATGGACACCAACGCGAGGTTCGCGTCGTACTCCTGCATGCCGAGTTCGAAGATGCCGCTGACCGTGAAGCTGCGCAGCTTCGGTACCGCACCCATCGGCGTGGCCGTGAACTGCGGCACGACGACGGTGAGCTTGTCGCCCACGTTCACGCCGAGCGTGAGGGCAAGTTCGCGACCCAGAATGATCTTCCAGCTGCGGTCGGTCAGGTCCGACATCTTGCCTTCGACCATGTGCTTGTCGAGGTCGGAGACATTCGGCTCCATCGACGGCACCACGCCGCGGATCAGTGCGCCGCTGGGCCGCTTGGCCTGCAGGAAAGCCTGGGTTTCGACATAGGGGGCGGCGCCGAGCACATGTTTCGTGCCCTCGGCCGTTTTCACCGCGGTCTGCCAGTTCTGTACGGTATCGTCGATACCGGACACGGTGACGTGCGACACGGCGCCCAGGATACGCGTGCGCAACTCGCTGTCGAAGCCGTTCATCACCGACATCACCGTGATGAGCGCGGTGACGCTGATCGCGATGCAGACGATCGAAACGGTGGAAATGAAGGATATGAACTGATTGCGACGCTTGGCGCGCGTGTAGCGCAGTCCGATAAAGAGTTCGAGGGGTCTGAACATACCTGTCGATCGCAGCCTGTAAGAAGGGAGCCCGCCACGAAAGGCACGCACCGCGCGGCAGAGTGCCCGATGCCGCCGGTTCCGGCAAGCTGGCCGCCTCAGCGCGCCGCGGAAAGACGGGCCCTGAGCACGCGCAAATGGTCCGCATCGGTGTTGTCGGGCAGCAAGGCCACATGGCCTGCCCCGCCCTTCCACCGAAAATGCATGAAGACCGAGGTTCCGACCACGCGCGAGGCCACGAGTTCGGCTGGAAAGGAGCGTCCTGAGCGATCCCGTACCGTCCACAGGCCATCAAAGGCCCAGTCCAGAACCCGCACAGCTGGCCTGCGACCATGCGCCGCACGTACAAGCCCGATCGCCGCGATGAGGCCGGCGAGCGTCAGGCGAGCAATCCAGGGGAGCGAAGTGAACAGGGGCGCGACCGTGGCGAGCGCGACTATCAGGAGCACGCAACGGCTCAACAGAGGCGAAGGTCTAACGTCAAAGCTGATGCCGTGCGCGAATCTCATCGATGATTGCCTGCCAGTCGTCGCGGGGGGCGCGGGCATGGCCCATCACCCAATCCCAGAGATCGGGATCCTGCACGTCCAGCAGTTCGTCGAATGCCATCCGCGTGGCTTCATCCGCGTCGGCGTAGCGCTCGTCCAGCCAGCCACCAAACAGGCGATCGAGCTCACGCGTACCCCGGCGGGTACGCCAGCGCAGGCGTTTGAGGCGGGCTTCTTCCATGTCAGCGGGTCAGATGGCGAGTGCTCGTTGCGGGAGCCGCTTCAGCGGCGATGGCCGCGAAGCGGCCACCAGGGTGCGGCAAGCACCCATTCGCCGATGAATCGGCTCCCACAAGGAGCAAACTGACCATTACGCCGAGCGACGCTGCACGATCAGCTTCTTGATCTCCGCGATCGCCTTGGCCGGGTTGAGACCCTTCGGGCAGGTGCGCGCGCAGTTCATGATCGTGTGGCAGCGGTAAAGCTTGAACGGGTCTTCGAGATCGTCCAGGCGGGCACCGGTGTCCTCGTCGCGGCTGTCGACGATCCAGCGATAGGCCTGCAGGAGGATCGCCGGACCGAGGTAACGGTCGCCGTTCCACCAGTAGCTCGGGCACGAGGTGGAGCAGCAGGCGCAGAGGATGCACTCGTAGAGACCGTCGAGCTTCTTGCGGTCTTCCGGCGACTGCAGGCGCTCCTTGTCGGCCGGGGCCGGGCTCTGCGTGCGCATCCACGGCTTGATCGACGCGAACTGGGCGTAGAAGTGCGTGAGGTCAGGCACCAGATCCTTCACCACCGGCATGTGCGGCAGCGGGTAGATGTTGACCGTACCGCCGCTGCACTCGTCGATGGCCCGGGTGCAGGCCAGCGTGTTGGTGCCATCGATGTTCATCGCGCACGACCCGCAGATGCCTTCACGGCACGAGCGGCGCAGCGAGAGCGTCGAGTCGATCTCGTTCTTGATCTTCAGCAGGGCGTCGAGAACCATCGGGCCGCACGTATCGAGATCCACCTCGTACGTGTCGGTGCGGGGGTTCTGGCCGTCGTCCGGCGTCCAGCGATAGACCTTGAAGGTGCGCACGTTCTTCGCGCCCTTCGCCGGAAAATGCTTGCCGGCCTGGATCTTGGAATTCTTGGGTAGCGTGAACTCTGCCACGATTGCCTCTCCGGTCCGGTATCAGTAAACGCGCTTTTTCGGCGGTACGACTTCAACGTCGTCCGTCAGGGTGTACATATGCACCGGGCGGAAGTCGAAGCTGGAGTTACCGGCCTCGTCGATCCACACCAGCGTGTGCTTCTGCCAGTCATGGTCGTCGCGGTCGGGGAAATCCTCGCGAGCGTGGGCACCGCGGCTCTCCGGGCGCTGCTCGGCCGAATGCATCGTGGCCACGGCCTGCGCGAGCAGGTTGGACAGCTCCAGCGTTTCGATCAGGTCGGAGTTCCAGACCATCGAGCGATCGCTGACCTTGACCTGGCCGAACGACGAGTAGACCTCGGAGATCTTGGCCTTGCCTTCCTTCAGTGTCTCGCCGGTGCGGAACACCGCGGCGTCGGACTGCATGGTCATCTGCATTTCGGCGCGGATGTCCGCCGTCGGCTTGGAGCCGTCGGCGTGACGCAGGCCGTCGAAGCGGGCAAGGATCTTGTCCAGCGCATTGGCCGGCAGATCCGAGTGCGGCGTGCCCGTCTTGATCAGCTCGGCGCAACGATGAGACACGGCGCGGCCGAACACGACCAGGTCGAGCAACGAGTTCGAGCCCAGGCGGTTCGCACCGTGGACCGACACGCAGGCCGCTTCGCCGATGGCGAACAGACCCGGGACGATCGAATCCGGATCGTCGTCGCGCTTGGTCACGACTTCGCCGTGATAGTTGGTCGGGATACCGCCCATGTTGTAGTGAACGGTGGGCAGGACCGGGATCGGCTCCTTGGTCACGTCCACGCCGGCGAAGATGCGTGCCGACTCGGCGATACCCGGGAGACGCTCGTTGATGACTTCAGGACCGAGGTGCATCAGGTTGAGGTGGATGTGGTCCTTTTTCGGGCCGACACCGCGACCTTCGCGGATCTCGATGGTCATCGCGCGGCTCACGACGTCGCGCGAGGCGAGGTCCTTGGCGTTCGGCGCGTAGCGCTCCATGAAGCGCTCACCCTCGGAGTTGGTCAGGTAACCACCTTCGCCACGCACGCCCTCGGTGATCAGGCAGCCCGCGCCGTAGATACCGGTCGGATGGAACTGCACAAACTCCATGTCCTGCAACGGCAGGCCGGCGCGCAACACCATGCCGCCACCATCGCCGGTGCAGGTATGCGCCGAGGTGGCGCTGAAGTAGGCACGGCCGTAGCCGCCCGTCGCCATGACCACGGCGTGGCCGCGGAACAGGTGCAGGGTGCCTTCGTTCATGTCGAGCGCGAGCACACCCACGCACTTGCCGTCCTCGAAAACGAGGTCGATGGCGAAGTACTCGATGAAGAACGTGGCGTCGTGCGCAAGGGCCTGCTGGTAGAGCGTGTGCAGGATGGCGTGACCGGTACGGTCGGCTGCGGCACAGGTGCGCTGCGCGGTGCCCTGGCCGTAGTGCGTGGTCATGCCGCCGAACGGACGCTGGTAGATCTTGCCTTCCTCGGTACGCGAGAACGGCACGCCGTAGTGTTCCAGCTCGATGATGGCCGGGATAGCCTCACGACACATGTACTCGATGGCGTCCTGGTCACCGAGCCAGTCGGAGCCCTTGATCGTGTCGTAGAAGTGGAAGCGCCAGTCGTCCTCGCCCATGTTGCCGAGCGCGGCGGAAATACCGCCCTGCGCCGCCACGGTGTGCGAGCGGGTCGGGAAGACCTTGGTAATGCAGGCTGCCTTGAGGCCCTTCTCGGCCAGGCCGAACGTGGCTCGCAAGCCTGCGCCACCGGCACCGACCACGATCACGTCGTACTTGTGTTGTTGAACCTTATAGGATTCCATCGATCAGCTTCCGAGCGCGATGCGCAGCACGGCCAGCACGCCCGTAAGCGCGGCGAGTACGGCGATGAACTTGATGAGTACCAGCGAGGTCATTTCGAGCCAGCGGGTATGGACGTAGTCTTCGATCACCACCTGCAAGCCGAGCACGGCGTGCTTGAACATGGTGATGACCAGAGCGATGAGCAGTACCGCATTCCAGGGCTTGGCGATGGTCGCGCGGGCCGTGGCGTAATCGGCGTGCATCAGGGTGAGCACGGTGATGACGAACCAGAGGGTCAGGAACACCAGGGCGAGCGCAGTGATGCGCTGGGTCATCCAGTGGCCGACGCCTTCCTTCGCCGAACCCAGGCCGCGTGCGCGGGCGAGCGGGTTGCGCAGATCCTTGCTCATGCGTGGCTCCCGGTCAGCACATAGGCCCAGACGACGACCGTGAGCACGATGGAGACGATGATCGCCATCCAGCTCGAACGAACGAACGACTCGATCGCGTAGCCCTTGCCCGTGTCCTGGACCAGGTGACGGATGCCGTTGCACAGGTGATAGAAGAAGGCCAGGGTCCAGCCGATCATGACGATCGTGCCGAGGGGGCTGGTGGCGCAGGCGGTAAAGGTCGCGAAGGCGTCCTGACCGGCGGCGAGGGCAGCGAGGCCCCATACGATGAGCAGGCTACCGACGGCGAGGATGATGCCGGTGGCACGATGCAGGATGGAAGAAGCCATCTGCACTTGCCACTTGTAGACCTGAAGATGCGGTGAGAGCGGTCGTCCCGTTTGTGCCATGGCGGCTATCCTGGATTGGAATCGCTGATGCCCGACGGTCTCCCCTCGCCTTCCGATCCTCAGAAGTCGATGCAGCGTCCGTTCTTTTCCCAGTCGCCGTAACGCGTTGGGTCCAATGGCGCTTTCTCGACCCCTGGCGTGCCGTTCGTGGGGACGACCGGCGTGACGAGCGGTTTCGCCGGAGCGGAATCGTTCGCATCTTTGGGTTCGGAGGGATTGTCGGACATGGTTATAAAGCCCCAAAAGCGTAATACCTGTGCCACCTCAGCACAACCTTCACGATCATGAAGAGGGTTGGTTTGGCCTTGGCCCGGCCGTATATCTTACGCTCCCGCCCTGCCTTGCGCCTCCCCATGCCGAGCCGTACCACTCGCAGCATCACCCTGACCGGCCCCGACGCGGCCTCGTTCGCCAATGCCCAGTTCAGCAGCGACGTCCTCGCGCTGGCACCTGGCCAGTGGCAGTGGAGCGGCTGGCTCGACCCCAAGGGGCGGGTGCGCGCATTGCTGCAGATCGCCCGACCCGAGGACGAACGCCTTGTCGCGGTCCCACGTGGCGGCGACAGCGAAGCGATCGCGAACGACCTGCGTCGTTTCGTCTTCCGCTCGAAGTTGAAGATCGTCGTATCCGACGTACTGCATACGAGCGATGGTGATCCACTCGATGACATGCATGTGCACGAAGACGAAAGCGGCGCAATCAGTTTCGGCGAAGGCGACGCGTCGTTGCGTTTCGGCAACACGAACGGTAGCGATGCGTGGCATGCACGACATGTAGAGAAAGGTTACGCCTGGTTGCCGGATGCAGCCGTCGACGCATTGCTGCCACCCGCACTCTCGATGGAACGACTGGCTGCTGTCTCATTCAATAAAGGTTGTTTTCCCGGCCAGGAAATCGCAGCACGACTGCATCACCTGGGCGGCCACAAGAAGCATTTACATGTCGTTACGTCCGACCTCGCGCTCGAAGAAGGACATTCACTGCGCGTTGACGGAAATGCTGTCGGTATCGTGTTGATGTGCAACGCATCGATGACGAAGCCTATGTCTCTAGTCGTATTGGATGACGCTGCCGTACAGGTAGACACTCTTGAAATCGAAAGCATGCGTCTGCACATCGTATCGACGTTCGATGCGTGAGCGTTCGCAACATCATTCGTAAAATAAAGTTCTACGACATGTGTGAGTCAAAGCTGAACCGTGCCGCGTACGCACTTGCCAAAAACGCGACACGCCACTAGGCTCCGCCGATCCATTTCAGTGGCCGTGGTGTCTCATCACGGTTACACCCGCGACGATCCGTCGACGATGACGGTTCTGGCGCGACCCGGCAAACGCCGGAGCACGAAACGCGCGCACCATCTGATTGCGCGCAGTAAGCCGACGGAGCCGCCGCCTATCGCGATGCCGCTCCCTTTCGGCACACCCCATTACCGGGCGGCTCCGGACAGCCGTTCAGTACAGTCACAGTGTGTGACGCCCGACTCATCCGCGTAACTGATTCTCAGCGGGTGCCTTCGGTTGGTCCAGGTAGTAACGGCCTGCCCGCCCGTCTACCGCTCATACGTCCCCCATGGCCTTTCCAAAGAAAGCCGCAAGTGACGGAAAAGCTCGTTGGAGGCAGATACACATGAAACTTTCCGCTTTGCTATGGATGGCGTCCGTCCTTCCAAGCCACCTCGCTGACCAGACGTGCCTGGCAACGACGGTTTATCTCGAAGCACGCAGTGAACCCACCATCGGCCAGTACGCCGTGGCGGAAGTCGCCCTACGGCGCCGCGATCGCGGCATGGGCGGCGATAAGGTGTGTGCAGTCGTCTCGGCTCCGCGTCAGTTCGCAATCACCACGACACCGAAGGATTTCGAGATAACCGACCTCGTCTCGTGGACCAAGGCGTGGAAAATCGCCGGCGACTCCCTGAACAACTGGAGCCTGCCAAAGAGCGAACGCCTGGTTTATGTTCCGCAGGCTGATCATTTCGCGACCGTCGCTGTCGCGCCAAGCTGGTCCGCCAGCCGCGTCGTTCGCAAGATCGGCGATCACGCGTTCTACGCCGTCAACTGACGTAAGCGAAAGAACGCGCGGGGAGAAGGAATCCAGGCGGGCAGCTTGGGATTCCCGGGAAAAGGGGCCCTCGGACGAGGGCTTTTTTTTTGCCTGTTTTTCAGACCCGGCGCTGGCGTCACACTCAGAAAAAGAAAGGCCCGCTTCGTAGCGGGCCTTTCCTGTTTAGCCGTCTGGACGTCTGTAGACGTTGACGTATTCTGCTTTCGCCGCTGAAGCGACTCCTACAGAGGGCGCGATTTATCTGCGGTAGACGTGGTCGCCTTGAATGACTACATAGTCGCCGCGGCGCAGCTGCGGATCTTCCCGCTGCGTCACCGTTGCGACGCGCCCGTCATCCAGGCGAATACGCACACGGAACGCAACCTCATCCGCACCGTTGCGCTGGCCCACCGCGTTACCGACAAACCCACCTGCCACGGCGCCGCCAACGGTAGCAGCCGTGCGGCCGTCACCGTGACCGACCGTGCTACCAAGCAGGCCACCAGCAACCGCACCGATGACAGCCCCCAGCGGCGACGAGTCGCGCTGCGTGTAAACCTGCTCCACATCACTCACGGTGCCACACTGGTCGCAGCCCCGCGGAGGGCCGGAATACACCACGCGATCCTCGTGGTAGACGCGTCGCGGCGGCTCATAGCATGCCGTCAACGATACGGTGGCAATGGCGATGGCGACGAGGCCGGACTTGCGGACGAAGCTGTGCATGTAATGACGTCCTGGTGGATGAAAGTGATCAACGTGCGTCGGAAATGACGGAAACGCCTTCCTGTACCTGGACGCGATCGCCCGGATCGTGATCCATGCGCACCGAGCGCGTCACGCCGTTGTACTCATAGCGAACGTCGTAAGCGACGACCTTGTCGCCGCTGCTACCCGGCACGGTCTCGCACTTGCGCACGGTGCTGGTGGTCGTATTCGTTTCCTGGCGGCGCTCCTGGATCTCGTGACCGGCGTAACCGCCACCCACCGCACCGGCGACTGTCGCCAGCGTACGGCCCTTGCCGCCGCCGATCTGGTTACCGAGCAGACCGCCCGCCACGGCGCCGATGGCGGTACCGGCGATCTGGTGCTGATCCTTCACCGGCACATGGCGGGTCACAACCTCGTCGTGGCATTGGCGCTGCGGGGCCGAGGCGGCCTCGCGAACCGGATCTACGCTCACGACGCGCCCGTACTTCGGACCGACCGGCTCGGGAGGCGGCGCGGCGGCAGCATTGAGGGCGGCGGTGCCCGGGCCCGGTGCGTTGGCCACATCGGCATTCGCATCACGGTTGCAGGCGGATAGGCTCAACACAAGGGCCGCGCCCAAACCCGCGTTCAGGACGGAAATCTTCAACCTGCTCATAACCCTACTCTCCTAACGAAGGTCAGCGACCCGATGGTGCCTCAGCCCCATCACCCGGAAGTCGCCTCGGTCACATTTGACAGTCGTTAAACTGAACGACGCCTTAGACTCACGCCTACAACCCCACCGGCCGCTGACTGACATGCTCGATCTGGTAGACACCCACGCTCATCTGGACGACCACTCGTTCGACGAAGACCGCAGCGCGATGTTCGGCCGGGCCAGCGAGGCCGGCGTGAGGCGCTGGATCGTACCGGCGATCGATCGGGGAAACTGGGAAGCCATCGAGGTTTTGTCTGCGGCGCGTGAAGGCGCCTTCCCTGCGTATGGCCTGCACCCCCTGCGTATCGACGCCCATCGCGATGAACACCTGGCCGAATTGCCCGCTTGGCTCGACGGACACGGCGCCATCGCGGTCGGCGAGATTGGGCTGGATTTCTATGTGGAAGGCCTCGACCCGGCGCGGCAGCGCGAGGTTTTCATCCGCCAGCTGGAAATCGCCAAAGAACACGATCTACCCGTCATCGTGCATGCGCGCCGCGCTTTCGAAGAGACCATCCACACCTTACGCCACGTTGGCGGCCTGCGCGGCGTGGTCCACAGTTTCTCAGGCAGCGAAGAGCAAGCCCGGCAACTCTTTGACCTCGGTTTTCACCTGGGCATCGGCGGCCCCGTGACTTACGACCGCGCCAACCGCATTCGCCGCGTGGTGGCGTCCATGCCGCTTGATTGGCTTCTGCTGGAAACCGACGCCCCCGACCAGCCGTGTGCCCACCACCGTGGCGAGCGCAACGAACCGGCGTTTATGACGGATGTGCTTGAGACGATCGCGACATTGCGTGAGGAGTCCGCTGAAGGCATTGCCGCAGCCACAACGGCGAACGCGGTGACGTTGTTCAAGCTTTCCTGAAGGGACGCCCGCGCAAAGAGACACCCGCACATGTGGGAGCCGCTTCAGCGGCGATGCTCTGGCTTCATGTAGGAGCCGGCTATGCCGGCGATGGAGTTGAGGCATCCTGGCTTTCGCCGCTGAAGCGGCTCCTACAGATGCACCCCGCTCTGGGCGGCACATTGCGCACCGCCCGACATACTTGCTAGCCTAATAGTTCATCAGCGAACTATTAGCCAGCGAAATGTCCAGACTCAAGCCTTGTGTCGATGCCCTCTACGAGGGTGTGGACCGCGTCGCGCAAAGCCTTCCAGGGGTGCCGAAGTCCGAGGTCTTCCTCGTCCGGCTGCTCATGCTCACGGCCGGCGCGCTGCTGCGCGAGTTCGAACACAAGCTCAAGCCCTATGGCATGAAGGACAGCGACTTCCGCACGTTGATGATGCTGTACAGCAGCGAAGACGGCAGTGCGACGCCCGGTGAACTCTGTGCCCTGGCCGAGCAGAAACCGACCAACATGACGCGCATCGCCAACGCGCTGGCCAAGAAGGACCTGATTTCGCGGTCGCACGCCACCCATGACCGCCGCCAGGTGCTGCTTCGGATCACTCCGGCCGGCCGCCGTTTCGTCAGCAAGATGCTCCCGCCGATGTTCCCGCCCCTGGTGGAGAACTTCGCCTGCTTCAGTTCCATCGAGCGCAAGACCTTCGAGAAACTTTTGAAGAAGCTCGCCCTGCACATCGACCCGACGGTCGACACGGACGACACCCCATGACACCTGCCCTGCTCCGACCCACGCTGCTTGCCGCCGCGGTCGCCACCCTGCTTGCCGCCTGCCACATTCCCGCGAAGATCGACCGACCCGCGCTACGCGACGACGTACCGCTCGCAGGCCTGGTCACGGATCAGCGCCCGGGCTGGCCCGCCGCCGAATGGTGGCGCGCCTACGGCGATCCGCAGCTCGACACCCTGATGGACATGGCCCTACGCGGCGCGCCCGACCTTGCCCAGGCGAAAACGCGGGTCGATTCCGCGCAGCAGAACATCCGCGTGGCCGCCGCGCAGGCCGGTCTGCGCGTCGACGGCAGTGCCCAGGTCGCCCGCCAGCGGATGAGCGAGCACGGCCTCATTCCGTCGCAGTTCCTCGGCTTCACCTGGTACAACCAGGCCGACCTCGGTGTGCAGGTCAGCTACGACTTCGACTGGTGGGGCAAGAAACGCTTCACCCTCGAATCGGCGATCGACAGCGCACGTGCCGCGGAAGCGGAGCGTTCGGCTTCCTCGCTGGCCATCCAGGCCGTGGTCGCCGACACCTATTTCGGCTGGCTTGCCGATATGTCACGCGTGGCCATCGCCGATCGCCTGATCGCCCTGCGCGAGCGTGCGTTGCGGATCGCCGAACTTCGCGTGAAGCAGGGTGTGGACGTCCCCGATACCGCCCAGCAGGCGCGCGCTGAACTGGCAGGCGCCCGCCAGCAGCGGGTCGCATTACAGGGCTCAGCGGACATTCGTCGCGCCTCGCTAGCCACGCTTGTCGGTGTCTCACCGGCACAGTTGCCGCCACTCATGCCCCGCGCCCTGCCTGACGTCGGCACGGGCCTCCCGGCAAACGTCGGTACCGACCTGATGGCGCGCCGCCCGGATATCGCGGCCAGCCGCTGGCAGGTTGAAGCGGCGCTACGCCAGACTGATGCGGCACGCGCCCAGTTCTTCCCCGATGTGAGCCTGAGTGGCATGGCCGGGCTGTCCAGCATCGACATGGACAAGATCTTCTCCACCAGTAGCCGCGTGTTCTCGCTCACCCCCGCATTGCACCTGCCGATCTTCGAAGGCGGCGCGCTCGAGGCCAATCACGGTGTCAGCCAGGCGCAGCTCGGTGCCGCCGTGGCCCAGTACAACGCCACCGTGGCCTCCGCCGCGCGCGACGTCGCCACGCAGGCACTGGGTGCGCAGCAACTCGCCGCACGCCGCACGCAGCAAGCCGAACAGATCGACTCGGCAAAAACACTGCTCGCCAGTGCGAAGGCCCGCGCTGCCCGCGGCGTCCGTGACGATCGCGAGTCCCTCGAGACCGAAGCCTCTCTCGCGCAGCAGCTGGATGCGGACGCCGACCTGCAGGGCCAGGCCCTGTCCACCGACGTTGCGCTGATCAAGTCACTCGGTGGCGGTTATCGCGCCGAATCCATCGATTCCCCTTCCACGCACAGCACGAACGGAACCCAAAGCCCATGAGCGCCACCACGACCGACACGCCGCAAACGAAGGACGAAGGTGGCAACGCACCCAAGGATAAGGGCAAGCGAAACCGTGCGCTGCTCATCGCCGCGCTTGTCTTCGGCCTTGCCGCCCTGGCGTGGTTCCTGCTCTGGCTGTTCGTGTTTTCCAAGCGCGAAACCACCGACGACGCATATGTCGGCGGGAATCAGGTAGGCATCTCGGCGCAGGTGCCGGGCATCGTCGTGGGTGTGTTCGCCGACGATACCCAGCGCGTGAACGCCGGCCAGGTGCTGGTGAGACTCGACCCGACCGATGGCGACGTCGCCCTGCGCAAGGCCAGCAGTGCCCTCGCCCAGGCCGTGCGCCAGGTGCGCCAGCAGACGCAATCTGCCGCCAGCGCCGATGCCGCACTCGGTACGCGTCGCCAGGATCTCAAGCGTGCGCAGGACGATCTCAGGCGCCGCATTCCGCTACTGGCCGAAAAGGCCGTGGCGCCGGAAGAAGTGCAGCACGCACGCGATGCGGTGGACACGGCACAGTCGGCGCTCGAATCCGCGCAGCGCCAGGCCGATGCCTCCCGCGCCCTGGTCGACGGCAGCGACGTGGAAACGAATCCCGCCGTGGAGCAGGCGCGTGCCGGCTTCCGCCAGGCGTGGATCGCCGCGCAGCGCAACGCCATCGTCGCGCCCATCGACGGCTATGTCGCGCTACGCAGCGTGCAGGTCGGCAACAGCGTGCAACCCGGCCAGCAGCTGATGACCGTGGTGCCGCTGCACGACCTCTGGGTAGATGCCAACTTCAAGGAAAGCCAGCTGCGCCACGTCCGTATCGGCCAGCCCGCGAAGATCGAAGCCGACATCTACGGCGGCGGTACCGAGTACCACGGCAAGGTGATCGGCCTTGGCGCGGGCACGGGCAGCGCGTTCTCGCTGCTTCCCGCGCAGAACGCCACGGGTAACTGGATCAAGGTAGTGCAGCGCATTCCGGTGCGCATCGCGCTGGACCCGAAGGATCTCGACAAGCATCCCCTGCGCATCGGCCTCTCCACGGACGTCACTGTCGACATCACCGACGACAAGGGTGATGTGCTGGCCCAGTCGCCGTCGACTACCCCGGTTGCACAGACCAGCGTCTATGACGACGTCGCCGCCAAGGCCGACGCTGCCGCGGACGTCATCGTTCGCAAGAACCTCGGGGCGAGCGTGCCTTGAGCGACGCCGCCACCTTCCCCGACGCCACACCCGCGAGCGGCCCCAAGCCGATCCAGGGTGCGACACTGGCCCTGCTGACGATCGCCGTCGCGTTCTCCACCTTCATGGAGATCCTCGACACCACAATCGTCAACGTGGCCGTGCCGCACATCGCCGGCAGCCTCGGCGTGAGCTCGAGCGAGGGCACCTGGGCGATCAGCTCGTATTCGCTCGCCAGCGCGATCATGCAGCCGCTGACGGGCTGGCTGGCCAAGCGCTTCGGTGAAGTGAAGACCTTCGTCTTCTCGGTGATGCTGTTCGTGCTGTTCTCGATGCTCTGCGGCCTCGCGTCCAGCATGCCGATGCTGGTGCTCTTCCGCCTTCTGCAGGGTGCGGGCTCGGGACCGATGGTGGCGCTGTCGCTGTCCTTGCTGCTGTCAAGTTACCCAAAGACCAAACAGGGTATGGCGCTGGCGATGTGGGCGATGACCGTCGTGGTGGCGCCGATCTTCGGCCCCATCCTCGGCGGCTACCTCACGGATAACTTTTCGTGGCCGTGGATCTTCTACATCAACGTGCCGGTGGGCGCGCTGGCCGGCGTAATCACCTGGACCATCCTGCGCGACCGTGAAACGAAGATCATCCGGGCACCGATCGATACGGTGGGTCTGGCGCTGCTCGTGATCGGCGTCGGCTCGCTGCAGTTCATGCTAGACAACGGCAACGACCATGACTGGTTCGCCTCGCCGCTGATCGTCACGCTGGGCCTGATCGCACTCGTCGCATTGGTCTTCCTGGTGATATGGGAACTCACCGCGAAGCATCCGGTAGTCGACCTGTCGCTGTTCGGCCGGCGCAACTTCGCGGTGGGTGTGACCGCGCTGTCGCTGGGCATGCTCGCCTTCTTCGGCATCAACGTGGTGTTTCCGCTCTGGTTGCAGACCACCCTTGGCTACACCTCCACCTGGGCCGGCCTTGCCACGGCACCGGTGGGCATCCTCGCCTTCATCGTCTCGCCCTTCATTGGCAGAAACATCCAACGGCTGGAGCTGCGCGCGGTGGTGACCTTCGCCTTCATGGTGTTTGCCTTCACCTCGTTCTGGTTCGCCGGGTTCAATAGCGGCGCCTCGTTCGCCGCGCTGGTGCTGCCCCGTTTCATCATGGGCATCGCCATCGCCTGCTTCTTCATCCCGCTCAACCAGATCTTCCTGTCCGGCCTCAACCCGGACCAGATCGCCGGCGCCTCGGGCCTGTCGAACTTCTTCCGCACCCTAGCCTCCAGCGTGTCCACCGCACTGACGGTGACGCTCTGGACGCACCGAGGGGAGTCCCACCACGCCTCGCTTACCCAGTACGTGACCCAGGCCTCACCCGCCACCACGGCCTACTCGAACCAGCTGGCCACGTTGGGCATCCAGGGCAAGCCATCGCTGGCGGTGATCGACCAGATCCTCAACCGGGAAGCCCTGACCCTGGCCGTCAACGACGTGTTCTTTGGTTGTGCCATCCTGTTCCTCGCCCTTATTCCGATTCTCTGGCTGGCGAAACCGCCGTTTGGAAATGCTGGCGGTGCCGCGGCGCATTAGGTTGGTTCTTCGCGCGTCTCTGGGGGTGGGCTCGCCTTCGGCCTCGCGTTTTGCTTGGCTCGCTTTGCGGAGCAAGAGCCGGCGGGTCTCACCCTCGGGGCCACGACTGCGGCGACCCGCTTTGGA
>CBIGPO010000064.1:0-18752 GCA_966191635.1 uncultured Luteibacter sp. | reverse complement strand
CGAGCCCGCGAAGCCGAAGGCGAGCCATGCGCGAGGTGCGAGGTGCGAGGTGCGAAAGAATCCCCAGCCTGAAAGCCGAGCGCCAAGGCCCCGGCAATCCGCGAAGAACCCAAAAAAAGTTCTTCACGCATTACTTGGAGGCGGGCTCGCCTTCCGCGAATCGCCGCTTAAGCGGCTCCCACAGAGAGCCCAAAAAAAAACGGCATGCCGAAGCACGCCGTTTCGGAAATTGTCGTTGAAGGGTTTCCGTCAGATCTTTGCGATGCCTTCGGGACGCTTGGCGCCGACGAAGTGCTGGGCCCAGTAGGCCTCGTTGAGGCTATCCACACGTACCGTCTTGCCAGCCGACGGGGAATGGATGAATTGACCGTTGTCGATATAGATGCCGACATGCGAGACGGCCTTGCCGCGGGTGCGGAAGAAGACCAGGTCGCCCGTCTTCATTTCGTTGCGCTTGACCTTCAGGCCGGCGAGGAACTGGCTGGCGGAGTTGGTCGGGAGATCGAGGCCGATGCTGTGGATGAACACGTATCGGACGAAGCCGCTGCAATCGAAGCCGGTGGACGGTGCACGTCCCCCGCGGTGGTAACGGATGTCGCGGAGCTTCATGGCGAAGGCCAGAAGGGACTCGCGGGCATGACCGTCGACGTGACCGGCCAGCTTGGCGGTAGCGGCGGCGACAAGACTGTCGTCTTCGTCATCAGCCTGGTTGTCGGTGTCGGTGGAAGCGATCTGGGCGGTGACCGGCGCCTTGGGCGCGGTCAGGGTGGCAAGGTCGGGAATGGTGGACTGGGCGAGCGCCGTAGCCGGGGCGAACACAGGCAGATCGGTCAACAACAGCGAAGCAGATTGGTCCAGGCCCTGAGAAGGCGTGACGGAATCGGCAAAGGCGGGTGTTACGGCGGCGATACAAGTGGTGGCTAACGCGAGAGCGGTCAGTCGCTTTAACAGCATGAGCGATAAGGCCTTTTCATCGGAAAGTTAAGCCGCCAACATGTGGGACGACCGTGAACGAGGAGTGAAGTTAGCAAACCCCATCCATCTAGTTGTTGGCATAAAGTTAAAAAATGCCATTCCTAGGAAATATTCAGAGAAGTCGCAGCAACTTGCGGGCTGCGAGAGGGAATTCTGAATGGATATAAGGGGTTGCTTTCACATACGTGACCGGCGGTGGGAGTCGTCACGACTGCCAGACCGGCTAATACCCTTGTTAGACACCGCTAGGGCTTGTAGTTCCTTGCCCCGAAGATGGCACTCCCAATTCGCACTTCGGTACTGCCCTCACTAATCGCCAGGGCGAAGTCGCCACTCATGCCCATAGATAACCGGTCGATAGAAAATCCTGCATCGCGGGCCCTGTTACGCCACTGATACAGGGCCCGAAAACAGGCCCGCACGACGGCTTCGTCCTCCGAAGCCTCGGCCAGGGTCATCAGGCCACGCACCCGCAGCGACGAAAAAGCCCGCATCTGCTCGAGGAACCCGGGCAGCTCCTCCGGTGCGAGTCCGAACTTGCTCTCTTCCCGCGAGGTCTTCAGCTGGATCAGCACGTCGATGCCCCTGCCCCGGGCCTGTAGCGCCTTGTCGAGGGCCACGGCGAGGTCGAGGCGGTCGAGGGACTGCACCTCGCTGGCGATCGCCGCCACGGGCTTCGCCTTGTTCGTTTGCAGATGGCCAATGACGACCCAGTCGAGCCCCTCGTCCGCCAGGGCCACGGACTTGGCCTGGATTTCCTGCACCTTGTTCTCGCCGAAGCGGCGCAAGCCCAGGCCCACTGCCTCGCGGACGACCTGGGCATCGAAGGTCTTGCTCACCGGCAGCAGGGTGACCTCCGCCGGATCGCGGCCCGCCTGTGCGCAGGCCGCGTCGATCGCCGCCCGCACGGCCGCGAGGCGGCCGCCCAGCGTGGCGAGGTCGTCAGTCATGCCTTCGACGCTTCCTGGAAGTGTCGGGCCACCACATCGGCTACCACCATGCTCACGCGCTTGCCGGTGGGGATGTGCAGGAACTCGTTCGGGCCGTGCGCATTGGAATGCGGGCCGAGAACGCCCGTGATCAGGAACTGCGCCTGGGGGAATTTCTCACCGAGCATGCCCATGAAGGGAATGCTGCCGCCCTCGCCCATGTAAGCGGCCGGCGCGCCGAAGTAATGCTCGGAGGCCTTGGCCACCGCCTCCTCCAGCCACGGCGAAAGGGCCGGAGCGTTCCAGCCGCTGCCATCCTTCTCCAGGTCGAAGGTAACCCTGGCGCCGTACGGCGGATCCTTCTCGAGCAGCTGCTTGAGGAACTTGCCCGCCTCGGCACCGGAAAGCGTCGGCGGCACGCGCAGGCTCAGCTTCACCGCCGTCTTCGGGCGCAGCACGTTGCCCGCACTGTCCAGGGCCGGCATGCCGCCGACACCGGTCACGGCAAGCTGCGGACGCCAGGTGCGGTTGAGCACGAGCTCGGACAGGTCGTCCGTTACCGGCTTCATGCCTTCGACGAACGGGAACTTGTCGTAGATGTCGTTACCCAGCACCTCGGCCGAACGGCGGGCCTGGTCGACGCGCTGCGCGGGAATATCGACGTAGAGCTCCGGCGGCACGATGGCACCCGTCTGCGGGTTCTCCAGACGGCTCAGGAGGTCGCGCAGGATGCGGAAGCTCGACGGCACCACGCCGGACGCATCGCCCGAGTGCACACCTTCTTCCAGCACCTGCACCGTCAGGTTGCCGCCGGTCATGCCACGCAGCGACGTGGTGAGCCAGAGCTGGTCGTAGTTGCCGCAGCCGGAGTCGAGGCAGACCACCAGGGCAGGGTTACCGATGCGCTCGGCGAGGTGGTCGACGTAGTAAGGCAGGTCGTAGCTACCCGATTCTTCGCAGGCTTCGATCATGATCACGCAACGGGCGTGGGGTACGCCCTGGTCGCGCAACGCCAGCAACGCTGCGAGCGACCCGAAGATGGCGTAGCCGTCGTCCGCACCGCCGCGACCGTAAAGCTTGTCGCCCTTGATCACCGGCGTCCACGGACCGAGATCCTCCGCCCAGCCCGTCATCTCGGGCTGCTTATCCAGGTGACCATAGAGCACGACGGTTTCATCCGTACCCGCGCCTTGCACACCCTGGGCCGGTACCTCGATGTAGATCAGCGGCGTGCGGTTTTCCAGGCGTACCACTTCGAGCGAGGCACCTTCGAGGGCACCGAGCTTCGAGCGCGCCCAGGTTTCCATGAGCGCCACCGCCTGATCCATGTAGCCATGCTCGCGCCACTTCGTGTCGAACATCGGCGACTTGTTCGGAATGCGGATGTACTCGACCAGCTGCGGGACGATTTCCGCGTCCCAGAGGCCGCTGACGAAGGAGGAAATGCGAGAGGTATCCATGGCGGGGAGGACTCATGAGGTCAAAGTGCGATTGTATCAGCGCCTCGTAACCGTGCCCCGCAACAGCACCATCACAGCCGACGGGATGACCCGACTCGAGGTAGGTACGGGGACCGCTCGCGCCGCGTCAGAGGCGCACACCAAGCGCATCGCACCGCCGGTTCGCTTGCACCGGAGTGCGGGGCAGAGTGCTTCGGCGTCATCCGACGCGCCCAACCCAGGAGGCCTTCATGAAACCCCTCGTCCTTGCCCTTACCGCCCTGCTCTTCGCCGCGCCTGCCATGGCGGGTACACCCGTCAACATCAACACAGCCGACGCTACCGCCCTCGCCCAGGCCCTCGACGGCGTCGGGCTCGCCAAGGCCCAGGCCATCGTTGCCTGGCGCGAAGCGAACGGCGACTTCGACAGCGCCGACCAGCTCACCTCGGTCAAAGGCATCGGCCAGTCCCTGGTAGACCGTAACCGCGAGTCCATCCAGGTCGATGCCACCAAGGACGCCACCAAGCCGGCGAAAAAGGCCCGCCCGTCCCGCCCGGCCAAGACCCACGGCGCCGATACCGGGGACTGACCACCTACCCCCTTCCGTCGCCGGCCGAACGCGCTACACTCGCGCCCCGTGCCGGCGGCGCTTTTTTCGCGCCCTGCCGGCGGGAACAGGGGCCTGATGATCCAATGATCCTGCCGCGTTACCGTATCGCCGCTTCCGGCATTTCCGGGGCCGGCAAAGGCTTGTTCGTCGACGAAGCCGTCGACGCCGGACGCATCATCACCGCGCCCGATGCCATCGACCGTACCCATTCCTGGGCCGAGATCCTCGCCACGCCGGCGTTGGCCGCCAACCAGTACGCCGCAGCCCGCTGGTTCGAGGACCGCTACACCGTTTCGCCCGAGTGGCCGGACGAGTGCTACGTCAATCACAGCTTCGAACCCACCGGGATCTGGCACCTGGGATTTATTTTTGCCGCGAAGAACCTGCCGCAAGGCACTGAAATAACAGTTGATTATCGCCACCTCCTTCCACCAGATGAGAACGAGAGCTTTAATGACGCGGCAACTGGTGAGAAAATAACCGGCTTGTCCTGGCAGGACAGTCTCGCGCTCAGTACGCGCGCCCTCGCCGCCCTGCTCGGCTGATACCTTGGTCACTTCGATGGCAATGTCCGATATCCCTGTTCTGGAAACACCGCGCCTGCGGCTTACGGCCCTCACCGAACGCCACTTCGACGATTACGCGAAAATGCTCGCGGACGCCGAAAGCACGCGCTGGATCGGTGACGGCCAGCCACTCGACCGCATGAACGCGTGGCGCTCCATGGCCATGCTGCTCGGCCATTGGGCTCTGCGCGGTTGCGGCATGTGGGCGATCGAGCTGAAGGACAGCGGGGAGTTCATCGGCCGGGCCGGCCTGATGAAACCGGAAGGTTGGCCCGACCTCGAGCTTGGCTGGATGCTCAAGCCGGAACATCGTCATCACGGCTACGCCACCGAAGCCGGTGAAGCCATCCTCGCCTTCGCCTGGAACGAGATGCACGCGCAGCGCGTGATCAGCCTTGTCCGCATCGGCAACGAAGCGTCCGACCACGTAGCCGAACGCCTCGGCGGCGAACATATCGACAACATCGATTTCCTCGGCGGCGCGACGCATTTGTTCGCCTATTACCCGCCGCATCGCGAAGTCCGCCGCGCGAGCTGATCGCCCGCACGGCGGTAACGCCAGCCATTAAAGCGCTGGCGCGAAATCCGTACGCCGACGACGATGTGCGGGATTGACCGCGGCGATGCCCGCCAGGGCCAGCAAACGCGCCGTGCGCATCCAGGCGATCACCATCACGCCCAACTGCACGATCAGGAACGCGACGAACAGTCCGCTTCCCGCCGCCGTG
This sequence comes from uncultured Luteibacter sp., assembly GCA_966191635.1. GTDB lineage: Bacteria > Pseudomonadota > Gammaproteobacteria > Xanthomonadales > Rhodanobacteraceae > Luteibacter. The sequence continues at coordinate 13,504 of CBIGPO010000064.1, read as the reverse complement.
GAATTGCCACGCCAGGCCGCGATCAACACCACCAATGCCATGCCGACGAGGGTGATCGTCAGGTAAACCATCACGGTCGCGAACGGACGCCGCACGAACTGCATGAACCCGCGACCCAGCGCGCGGAAAGCCGAACGCAACCCAATATCCGCAATGAACTGGGCGCGTGCCGACTCAACCACTGCCTGTGCGATCACGAAGAACAACAAAGTGACAGCGAGCGCGCCGTGCGAGTACATGTCGGCGGTGGCCGGAAGCAGCGCTACATCCGTCTTGTCGTCCGCGAACGACGATGCCGCCTTGGCTACCATCCCGAACAGGACATAGGGAATCAGCGCCAGCAACAACAGGCGCAGCATGCGCCCGTACTCGGCCGCACCACCCTGCAGCAGACCGCCGAACCCCAGCGCACGCCCGGCCCGTCCACCGGCTACGGCCATACCCGTGAGGAAGGGCGAGATAGCCAGGGTCAGGAGCACGCCCGCGAGAAAGGCCATCCCCAACCACGGGTTGTCGCGCCCAAGTGCGATGGACACGTCACCGAACATCAGGCCATCGAAATGCTTAGCCCAGGCCTCGGCGTGTACGGAATGACCCAACAGTTCATCCAGCGTGCTCCACAGCGGCAATGCGACAACCAGGGTAGGCAGAAGCGAAATGAGGATCCACAGCAGGAACAGCCGCCACTGCAGGCCGCCTACGGCGCCGCTACCGATGGCCGCGAAGGCCGAACGTTTAGTGGAATGACTGTTCATAGCGTCCCCAGCATGGTGTAGATACCCTGCAGCAGGGCGGCGAAATCGGAACCCCAACGGTTCGAGGCGGCGTGATTCTCCTCGACGGTGCGGCTATCGTTGAGTTTGTTGGCGTCGAGGTAGATTTTCCGCTCCGGATCGAGTTCAGCCGAAGTGGCCTTGACCGGCTTGGTGAAGACGAAACGCGCCCAGCGACGGTCGTCATCCCAGCGCACTGTCTCCACCGAGTCGTCGGCGAACGTCACCTTCAGCGTCTGCGGGACCGGGGAACCGTCGCGACGCACCGTGACCGTGGTCTTCCAGGGGAAGGGACCGCTGCCCGGCTTCGCGTCCGGATGGTCCTTTTTCCAGGATTTTCGCTGCTTCTCGACGGCCTCTTCGTTGTCGTCGACGCTCAGCTCGACGCGCTTGCCGTCCTTGATCGAGGTACCAGCGAGCGGAAGCACTTCGTCACTCACGATCTCGCTGATGCGGTCATCAACCGTGTCGGTGCCGTATACATACTGATCGAACACCTGAGCCACCACGGCCGGCTTGCCCGACGACTCGGCGAGGCTCGCCTGCAGGTCGGCAATCGACGGATGACGGAAATGCCACGTGGTGTAGTAGTCACGGAAGGCCTTCTCCATCACCTGCTTGCCGAGGCGTTCCTCGAGATCGTGCATGGCCGTGGCCGTGCGCGAATACACCGTGCCATAGGCCGAACTCGACAGACGGTCCCACGCGTTCTGGCCGAGCGGATCGGCCGGGTGCGCCAGCGTCGACAGCATGCGCTCCAGCATGAAGCTACCCATGGGAGCCTCGACGCCGAAGTACGTCCAGATCGGCTTGGTGAGGTAAACCAGCTGGTTGCGCTCGCGCAACATGCGGTTGTCCCAGTACTCGTTCAGTCCCTCGTCGAGCATCGGTTCCTCGAACTCGTTCGAGGCAAGGAGTCCATAAAAATAGCCGTGGCCAAACTCGTGAATGGTCACGAAGTCGATCATGAATTCATTCAACGTCTTCGGCGTCACTTCGCTGGCGTTATCGGCCGTGAAGAACGTCGGGTACTCCATGCCACCCGCTTCGCTCGCGTTGAACGGCGGCACGACGGCAGTCAGGGTCTTGTACGGATAAGGACCGAGCGTCTGCGAGAAGTAGGCGATCGAATCGATCGATGCCTTCAGTACGGGCTTCGCATCCACCTCGAATTCCGCAGGGTAGATGACACGGACCTTGACCTTCGGGCTGCCTGAGCCGGTGTATTCGCCCTCAAGCGTCTTGTAGCCAGGCGCGGCCATCCAGGCGAAGTCATGCACGTCGGCCTGGATGAAGTGCCAGGTGAGGTCGTTGCCTTCAGGCGTGGGGTCGCCTTGCTGCTCACCCACCGCTCCGACCACATAGTCCCTGGGTACCGTCATGCGCACGTCGTACTCGCCGAAGTCCGCGTAAAACTCACTATTGAAGTGGAATTCGTGCACGTTCCAGCGTGGCTCCGTGGCCCCACGCTCACCGGGCAGCTCGAGGACACCGATCTTGGGGAACCACTGACCAACCAGATGGAACTTGCCGACGTAGCCGGTGCGCTCGATGACGCGCGGCAGCTGGCTATGAAAGTTCATGTCGAGCGTGACGCTGCCGCCCGCGGGCACGGGCTGCGCGAGATCGATGCGAGCCACGGTGTGGTCGGTGGTCGGGCCGCCATCCGGGTGCACATAGCGCCATTTCAGCGCCGCACCGTCCTGCTCGACGTTACCGAGGTCGATGTGACCCCACTCGCCCTTCTTCACTTCGGCGATGCCGCGCGAGCCACCGTGGGCGGCGAGCACGCCACGCTCGGTGAAGAAGGTGCTGCCCTGCCCTTCGAAGGCATTGAGGTAGAGATGCACGAAAACCGCGCTGACCGGACGGTCGCTACGGTTGCGCCAGGTCAGCTGCTGCTGGCCGTCGACCGTATGTTTCTCCGGGTCCAGGCGGGCCTGGATGCGGTACGACACCACGCGATCGGACAGCGTCGCTTCAGTACCTGTGCGCGGGCCGCCCCAGGCCGTCGGGGCGCTGGGTGTCTTGACGAAAGCGGCGTGCGGTGAAGCGAACGGAATCTCGGCAGGAACGACAACGGGCGGCGCCGCGCTGAGGGGAGCTGCCGCGACCGGCGCCGGAACCACCGGAACCCTGGTGGACGACGATGGGTATACGGATGCAGGCGGTGACCCGGCTTCCTGCGCCCAGGCGGTGGCGGCGCACAATAACGCCCCCGCTGCGACGCCACGAACGACTCTGGCTGCCTTACGGCCCATGGATCATCTCCCCTGTAATCCCGCGAGATTGCTGGCTGCGACCCCCGGCCCGATATAGGCCAGAGGTCACGGTCGGGGATAGTGTCTCAACCTGGGTGAGCCCGCTCGCGCATCCACTTGGTCACGATCCACTTCTCGCCGCGCTCCACGGGAGCGCCACCATGCAGCGACAGCGGATCGAAGGAACCATCAGCCGCCGTGTACTCGAAATACAAAGCCTGCCCCTTGCGCGGCACATAGCTGAAATCGATGCGCGGGAAAATCGTTTCCCCGCCCGCTTCAACATCGTGCAGGTACATGATCAGCGTGGACACGCGCTGGCCGCCGGCCACAAGGTGCGGCTTGCTGCCCTCCTCGTCCGGCGGGAAGTAGTCGAAGTGCGGCTCGTACTCGCCGCCGACACCGTAGCGCATGACCTGGAGCCCTTCACCGCAGTCTTCCGGCACGCCCATGATCGCCGACGCACGTGCGTCGATGCGCTGGATCAGTTCGTTCTCGGCGCGCTGGAAATAGGCCCCGTCACTGGTGCGGACATTCATGACGACGTTCGCACCGTCCGTTTTACCGACGACCGCCGAGCGTTCCAGCCGCGGCACAGCCATGCGCATCAGCGCATCGCATTCGTCGGCATCGAGGACATTGTCGAGCACGGCGATGGTAGGCCGGGCGATACGCAACAGCACACGGACGTCACGGTCGGGCGTGCGCAGCACATGACCCGGCTCGAGGCGCCCACGAAAGGGCGTGACTGCCAGGGCATGCTCGGCAACCGGCGTGAACGCACTGCCGAACAGGGTGGTCGCGATAGCCTCGCGGGCGACACCTTTATCGAACTGGTTTTCGCACATGGTCTGCAGGAGATCAGCAGGCGTGCTGCCAGCGGCCAGGGAATCGCGGATCCAGTCCTGCCAGTCCCTGGTGACCTTCGTGTGGAAGCGTGTGTCCATTTACGTATCCTCCGTGGTTGCGGTCCCTGTCGCCCGCATTGTGCCGCTATCGGCAGCTTCCTGCAGCCACGCCAGCTTTCTTGCCCTGGGCAGCCGCTTCACTGCCCACTCAGCCTTCGACGCCGCGGAACGGTCGGCAAAGACACGCGAGCCCAGCAGGCGCACAGGCGGATTGGCCCGCGTGTAGCGGGCACCCTTGCCGGCCACATGCGCGGCGTAGCGAGCCGGCAGATCGTTGGTGATCCCGGCGTACCAGGCGCCGTTGCGGCATTCGATGAGATAAACGCACCACATGGCGTAAGGGTACCCGCTGCCGCCTACAATGGCTCGATGAACACCCGCTACGATCTGGCCGTCAATCTTCCGCTGCGCAAAGCCGTCGCGGAGCGTATGGCGCTCGCCCTGGCCACCTTTCCCGTCGGTCCCGACCTGCTTGCCTATCCGTCAATGGAAGGCAGCCTGGGCACGCGTGAAGCGATCGCCGGGTGGATGCGTCGACGCTGCGGTCACGTGGTCGTCGATCCCCGCCGTCTGGTCGTCACGCTAGGTGCCCGGCACGCGTTGTCACTCGCGCTGGACGAAACCTGCGCCCCCGGCGATACGCTGCTCGTGGAATCGTCGACCTACCACGGCTTTCGTGCCAGCGCCGAGGCGCGTGGTATCCACGTCGTCGGTGTCGGCATGGATGGCGCGGGCATGCTTCCGGCCGAGCTGGCACGCATGGCCGCGACGACAGGTGCGCGCTGCGTCTATCTCCAACCTACGCTTCAGAACCCGACCACATCGACGATGCCGCTGGCGCGTCGGCGCGATATCGCGGCCGTAGCGACGGAACGCGACCTCACCATCATCGAAGGCGACGTCTACTCACCCCTGGCGTGGCACGGTGGCGACGAGCTCCCACCGCTGGCCGAACTCGTCCCCGATCGCTGCCTGCATACCGGTGGCATCGGCAAGGTGCTCGGGCCCGGACTTCGCGTGGGTTGGCTGCTGCTTCCCGATGACGCGAGCCATCAGCGCGCGGCTTCGGCGATCCGTCTCGCCACCGACGGGCTGCCCGCCCTGTTTCCGTCCATCGTAGCGGCGTGGATGGCGGATGGCCTCGCGGACGAGCTGCTGGCCCAGCTTGCCGAACGTATGGTCGAGCGCAATCGTCTCGCCCGCAGCATCCTCGGCGACGACCTGGTCACCGCGAACGGACTGCATGCGTGGCTACCGGGCGGGGACGCGGCAGGACTCGAGGCGAGAGCATTCGAGCGAGGCGTGCGAATAACGCCATCCAAACCGCTCGCTGCGGACGGGGAGCACGCCGCAGGCGTGAGACTATGTCTCGGTGCGGAGGAAGACATCGGGCGGCTGGAGAGCGCATTGCGGATCGTCGCCGACGTCCGCTGAAGGTCAGCCCTTTGCCGCGGTCAGCTTCTCGAGCGCCTTGCCGACCGCGGCAAAGGCGAAGGCACCGGTGACATGGGTGGCCGCACCGAGGCCGCCGCCACAGTCGAGCTTCAAGGCATCGCTACCCGGAGGTCGCACGCCGCAGACGCTGCCATCGGCCTGCGGGTACTGCACGTTCTGCATCGAATAGACCGCCGACACGCCGAAGAAGCGGTCGGGGTTGCGCGGAAAGCCATGCTCCTGGCGGAGCTTCTTCCGGATCATGCTGAGCATGGCATCGTGTTCGGTACGCGAGAGGTCGCGAACCCGGATCAGGGTCGGATCGGTACGACCGCCGGCGGCACCTACCGTGATCAGGGGCACCTTGCGCCGGCGACACCACACCACGGTCTCCAGCTTGACCTTGAGCGCGTCGCAAGCGTCGATCACCACGTCGTATTTACGGTCGAGCAGTTCGTCCAGCGTGGACGGCGTGAGGAAGCGCTCCATGGCCTCGAGACGGATGGTCGGACTGATGGCGTGCGCCCGCTCGGCGACCACACCGACCTTGGGCTTGCCGTACTGGCCGTCCAGGGCGTGCATCTGCCGGTTGGTATTGGAGAGGCAGACATCGTCGCCATCGATCAGCGTGAGCCGGCCGATGCCGCTGCGTGCCAGCGCTTCGGCGGCCCACGAGCCCACCCCACCCACACCGATGACGCACACGTGCGCGTTGGCGAGGCGATCCAGGGTGCCGCGGCCATAGAGCCGCTCGATGCCGGCGAAACGTTCGGCCTGAGCCGTACTCACGGGTATCTCGGTGTGGGGTATGACGGTCATTGTCTCATATTGAAAGAATGGGACCGTCCGCTATGCTGACGGTCCGGAAAGCCATGGATCACCGATGCGCGCGCTGCTTCTCGTCATCCTGGGACTTGCCGTGGGCGCCATGGGCGCCACGTTTGCCCTGTCAGCCCTTCGCCAGGGCACGCCCTTCCACAATGGCGTGATGGCCGTGATGCAGCACCACATGGGCGCACTTCGGGCCAACGTGCGGGCAAAGCAGTGCGATGCCAAGGGTAGCGCCGGCCATCTGGCCCGCATGCGCGAGACCGCTGGCGACATCCGCGACGCCTTCCCGGAGATGGAGGCCTCGTTCTTCCAGGTCGACGACACCCTGCTCAAAGCGCTCGACAGCGCGGTCGCCGCCGCGCCGGGCACCTGCGAAGCCCTGGTCGCCGCACTGAAACCGGTAGGCGACGCCTGCCAGTCCTGTCACCAGCAGTTCCGCTGACATGACAGCGTTACCGCCAGACAGGCCCGCCGGCTTCCTGCGCATGCGATGGTGGCTGCTGGTGCGCGCCATGGCGCGCTTCGAAACCACCATGTTCCTGCGCACCCGCTATTCGCAACCGAAGATGGTCGCGATCGGCGTAGTCGGCAGCTTCTGCCTGGCCGTCTATTACCCGGTCTGGGCCTACCTGTTTCCACAGCCCTACGAAAACCTGCCGATGCGGCTGGTTTGCAGCGCCACCTTCATCCCGCTGGCCTTGTTGCCCTGGTGGCCACGCCGCCTGCGTACGCATCTGCCCACGTACTGGTACTTCGCCATGACGGTGGCGATGCCTTTCTTCGTCGGCTACATGACCCTGCGCAACGCCACGCCAGCGTGGCTGATGACCCACCTTGCCTGCGTGATGCTGCTGATGATGCTGTTCGACATCGTCAGCTTCCTGCTCGTCTTCAGCTTCGGCAGCGTGCTCGCCGGCGTGGTCTTCGTACTTTCCCCCGAGGCGCACCTGCATACGCAGACGATGCTCGAGTACATTCCGCTGCTGTTGTTCGGCATGGTCGGAGGCGCCACGTGCACGGTTTCCGCGACGATGGCTGAGCAATCGCGCATCGAAGCCCTCACCGCCGCCTCGAACAATATCGCCCACGAGCTGCGCACGCCGCTCGGCTCGCTGCGTATCGCAGCGCGCGCCGTGGCGCGCTTCATGCCCGACCTGATCCGCAGCCACCGACTCGCCGAGGGCCAGGGTCTGCCTGTACCGGAGCTTCGCGCGCAGAACCTGCATGCACTGGAGCGCAGCATCGGCGTCATGGAGCGCGAGGTCACCTACGCCAACACGATCATCGACATGCTGTTGCTGTCCGCCCGACCGATCGGCGAAGTGCCACTGATTCCACTCTCCGCCCGCGAATGCGTGGAGCAGGCCTTGCGCCGGTTCCCTTATGGCTCGCGCGCCGAACGCGAGCGGATCACGCTGTCGCCGACCGGCGATTTCCCTCTCCTTGGCGAGGAGAGCCTGGTGGTCCACGTGCTGTTCAATCTACTGCGCAATGCGCTTTTTCATACGGACCGGGCCGGTAAGGGCGACATCGGCGTGTTCATCGAGCCCGGCGAGCGGGCCAGCCGCATCCGCGTCTACGACACCGGTCCAGGCATCCCACCGGACGTTGTTCCCCGTATTTTCAACCGCTTCTACTCGTATTCGAGCGACAGCCCGGGCACCGGCTCGATCACCGGGCTAGGAATAGGCCTCGCTTTTTGCCGCGCGGCGATGGAGCATATGGGAGGTGGCATCGTCTGCCGAACCAATTTGGGTGAATTTACCGAGTTCACCCTGACCTTTCCGCACGCGGAGACCGGGGACCGGCAGTGATGACGTTGAACTCGCAGGGCGATATCCAGCCCTTCCACTTCCCAACGACGACGTTCCTCGTGGACGACCACGAGGAGTACCTCGACGTCGTGCCGCTCCTGCTCGATCCGATGGTCCGCGTGCGCACCTTCAGTTCGCCGCGCAGCGCCCTGGCCACCCTGGGCAACAACGGCAGCCGCCCGGTTCCCGGCGGCGGCTGGCTGTATCGCTGGAAGGATCGCCCGTCCGAGACGCAGGAGCTGGTAGCCCTCGATATCGACTCGATCCACCGCGTGGTCTATGACCCGGAGCGCTTCGCGGAGATTTCCGTGGTGGTGGTCGACCAGGCCATGCCCGAGATGGATGGCATTACTTTTTGCAAACGCTTGCCGAATCCGCATATTGGCAAGATCCTGCTGACCGGCCGTGCGGATGACGCCACCGCCATCGATGCCTTCAATTCGGGCGTTATCGACCGCTTTATCCGCAAGAACGACCCGCTCGCCATCGAAAAGCTGCAAACGGCCATCACCGAACTGCAGCGTCGTTACTTCGAGCGGGCCAGCGCCTTCGTCGCCGAAACCCTGGCGCTGGGCAATTTCCGCTTCCTCCGTGACCCGGCGTTTCGCGAAGTGCTGCAGAGCGTCACGGCTACGTTTCAGCCGGTGGAGTGCTATGTGCACTGCAATCCCACCGGGCTGCTGCTGATCGATGCCTGGGGTATCGGGCGCTTCCTCCTCGTCCAGACCGACGAGGACCTGCGCACCCACTATGAAATTGCGGCAGATTTGGGCGCCCCCCAGACCGTGCTCGACGCCCTCCGCGGCGGCGAGGCACTGCCATGGTTCCGCTCCCGCGATGGCTTCTACCACAAGGGCGTGGAGAATCCGGAAGCCCACATGTACCCCGCGACCGCGGTCTCCGGTGAACAGTGGTACTACTACGCCCTGATCGACGACGTGGAGCGTTTTCGGCTACAACACATCAAGTCGTACCGAAGCTGGCTGCGTGAGCAGGACCTGAGCCTCTCTGCCGACAGCAGGCCGCGCTTCATCTAATCTAATTGGGCTAATTTCTCAATCTGGAGGACGCCTTCGTACCGGACCATCCGGTATGCCAGGCGTCCTTTGTCGTGCGTGGCTCCGCGGTCGTTCCGACGCCGGGGCCCGGCGACGTCTCTCTTAAGCAATGGCATGAGGCCGAAGTCCGTACGCGGACTTCGCAGGACGCCTCTCTCATCTTCATGCGTCTGCCTGGGCGAGGCGGACGTGCGTGCGCCGTCCGCGTGGGCGGCCCGTGGAGATATCGCCCATTCCCTTGCCAGAGAGAGAGATCACCATGGAAAACGTTTCCGTCCTGCATCCCATCGTCCGAGCACCGACCCTTCCCGAATTCGTTCAACGCAGGGTCGACAAATTTCACAACGAACGGGTTGCCATCGACTGGGGTGGCCGTCACATTTTGCGGGGACGGAAGGCAACCGATGCCGACCTGATGCTGCAGAGCAACGATTACCTGGCGATCGCGGGACATCCCGACATCGTCGAAGCCCAGCGCGAGGCGTTGGCCAGCGGCGGCCTCGGCATGATGATGTCGGCCTTGTTCCAGCAGCATGCGGACGATCCGCTACACCGCGTGGAGGGTGAACTCGCACGTGCTGTGGGCAGCGAGGACGGCATCCTCGCGCAGTCCGGGTTTGCTGCCAACGTGGGGCTCATCCAGTCGATCGCAGGCGAACGCGTACCCGTTTATGTCGACATGCTGGCCCACGCCTCCCTCTGGGAGGGAATCCGTAGCGCCGGTGCCACAGCGGTATCCGTCCTGCATAACGACATGACCCACCTGGAGCGCCAGGTAATGCGTAACGGGCCCGGGGTGATCGTTATCGATGCGGTGTACAGCACCAATGGCAGCGTGGCACCGCTGGTCGAGATCGCCCAACTTGCCCATGAGCGCGGCTGCGTGCTGGTCGTCGACGAGTCACATTCGCTTGGCACGCACGGCGTGCGCGGCGAGGGCCTGGTGTCCAGCCTGGGACTCAATCACCGTGTTCACTTCATCACCGCGAGCCTGGCCAAAGCCTATTGTTCACGCGCCGGCTTCATCGCCTGCACCACCGCTTTCAAGGACTATTTCGGCTGCGAGGCACTCCCGGCTATCTTCAGCTCGTCGCTCCTTCCCCACGAGCTGGCCGGCCTCTCCGCTTCGCACCGGGTCATTCAGTCCGAAGGCTGGCGACGCCAGCGGCTAAGGCAGGTGACGCGTCACGTACGCAGAGAGCTCACTGAACTGGGCTATCCCATCGCCGACGGTACCGAACAGATCGTGGCGTTCGAGGCCGGCGTGGAGATCCTTACCGGGCACGTACGCGACGTGATGGAGCGTCACGGGGTGTTCGGCTCGGTGTTCAGCGCGCCCGCGACCACGGTCAACCGTTCGCTGCTACGCCTGACCCTCAATGCGGGCATGAGCGACACCGATGTGGAACGCCTGATCGAGGTGTGCCGCATGGCGCGCGGCGAGATGGACTTGCCGTCGTGGAGCGCCACGCGCCGGTCCACGCGAGGTGCTGCCCGATCGCCTTCCGCGGAAGTGGCCTAACCTTCGACGCGGGCGCAGCTCACATCGGCTTAGTGCAACGAGACGCGCCCGCGCAGGATGTCCCAGAACATCGCCCAATCACCCATCAGGCTATAGAGGGGATGGCGGAAGGTGGCCGGGCGATTTTTCTCAAATACGAAGTGCCCCACCCATGCGAAGCCGTAGCCGCCGACCAGCGCCAGCAGCAACCACCGTAGCTGGCCGGTGGCAACGAGCATCGCCAGTGCGGCGAGCACGACCCAGCTGCCCGCGAAATGCAGGCGTCGGCAGCGCGCGTCGGAATGCTCCCCCAGATAGTAGGGATAGAAATCACCGAAGCTGGCAAAGCGTGCCATCACGAGCTCCGTTTCAATACGTGGGCAGCGGAATCCGCTCGTACTCGTCACCGGGAATGATCGGAAAACGGCCCTCCGACCACTCGACCTTCGCAGCCTCGATCAGCTCCGGTGAACTCGCAACGAAATTCCACCACAGATGACGCTCGCCATCGAGTGGGGCCCCGCCGAAGAGCATGACCAGGGAGGGTTCGCGGGCGGTGAGAACCGGCGGTTCGCCGTCATAAGCCACGCCCATGTCCAGAGGACCCAGTTCGAGGTCGCCAAAGCGCGCGGCGCCCTCGACCACATAGGCGCCCCACTCCGCGTGCTGCTCCGGCATGGTCAGCGTCGCACCGGCCTCCAGGCGCGCTTCCACGAAAAACATCGGCGCGTAGACGCGCACCGGTGACGTCACACCGAAAGCATCGCCAGCGATGACCACCAGGCTGGCACCATCGCGCTTCACCTTAGGCAGGGTGTCGGCACCGTGGTGGTGAAACTCCGGGTCGATACGCTCGTGGGACTTGGGCAGCGCCACCCATACCTGGATGCCGTGCAGGTTCTGCCCGTGGTGGCGCTCGTCAGGCGGCGTCCGCTCGGAATGCGCGATGCCCCGCCCCGCTGTCATCCAGTTCACGTCGCCTGGGTGGATATCCACGGAACTGCCCAGACTATCGCGGTGGCGGATCGCGCCGGCGAACAACCAGGTGACAGTGGCCAGGCCGATATGCGGATGCGGGCGCACATCCATGCCGGTGTCCTCACCAAAGGCGGCCGGACCCATCTGGTCGAAGAAGACAAAGGGCCCGACGTGCCGGGCCTTCAGGTGCGGCAGCATGCGGCGCACGACGAAGCCACCGCCCAAATCGCGCTGCTTGCCGTCGATAGGGACTGTCGTCATGGGGCTTCTCCACGTGTCGTAGGCGTCAAGCGTAGCCGATGCGCGTTCTAACGGGACTGCATCCACCCGGCGAGTCGAAGCGCAATCTCCGCCGGCACCTTCATCCAGGCGAAATGATCGGCAGGTGCGCCAGCGAGGTTCTCAGGAGCGATCACTTCGCTGCACTGGGGTGCGTCCGGCATCTTGCCGAGCAGGTACGCCAGCGACGCCTCGGGACCGAACCAGTCGTCACGCAGGCGCAGCGCGAATACCGGCGCACGCTGCCTGCGCAGGGCGGCTTCCAGGTCCGCGTCAATGCCGCGACCGGTATAGCGCCCGGTGCGCCCCGTGCGTGACCAGTCGCCGATGACGCCACGAGCCTCATTGCCGCCAAAACCCACACGGCGTCCCGGTAGCCAGCCCATCAGATTGGCGAGCAGAGGGGCGGCGACCAAGGCCAGCCCGACCCAGGGCTTGAAGCAACGCCAATAGGGCGAACCGCTGCCTACGAGCGCCAGGCCCGCCAAAGGCAACGGCGTGGTTGCGGCCAACAGCGTCACCAGCTGACCGCCCAGGCTGTGTCCACCCACGTACAGAGGCACGGACGGCGCGGCCCCGCGCAGAGCGCGCAGGCTGGTCGGCAGGTCGTCGGTAAGGAGTTCGCGGTAGCCCCAGTCGGAACGTCGGCTGGCCCGGCGGTCGCTGGATCCGATCCCACGCCATTCGTGGACGGCCACGGCAATGCCGCGATCGGCCAGGGCGAGAGCAAGGGGCTCGTAATGACGGGCGGCCACGCCGAGTGCGGGCACCCAGAGCAAGGCGGCGAGTTCGTCCCCATCGGGACGGTAGAGGACCAGATCGGCGGAAGCACCGTCGGCCATATGCAGCGGAATCGCCTCGCGCGAAGGACATTCCAGGGTCGCTGCATTCAAAGGGCGATCAGTCATGCACTCAAAAGCTCTCTCGGTGCGAATGCACCGAGAGAGCAGAAGTCATGCAAGAACGAGCGGCGCGAGCCGACCCGAACAATTACTTCGGATTGACGTTATCCGCCTGCGGGCCCTTCTGGCCCTGAGTTACGGTGTACTCAACCTTCTGACCTTCCTGCAGCGACTTGAAGCCGTTGCCCTGGATCGAACGGAAATGTACGAACACGTCCGGGCCGCCCTCATCCTGAGTGATGAAGCCGAAGCCCTTTGCATCGTTGAACCACTTAACAGTACCAGTTGCCATCACACACACCTCTATCCAACACTCGAAAACCCGGCTCGCGAGCCGGCGACTTACTGGGAATGCAGGACCGGGTGAGGCGATGGAGCGTAAACTTCGCGCTTACATCGGGCCACTCTCGTGACCGCGCAGACACAGTAAGGTGGATGATAACCACATTTGACCCAAGTTCTGTAGGGGAATGCCTACATAGGACGATTTTTTGACGTCTATCACGACTTTTTTCGTGAAGAAATCGATTTTCTTAGGAATATATCGGGTGCAATAATGCTCCGGCTTTCTTTTAAGGTTCTTCACGGAAGCTGAGGGTGGGCTCGCCTTTGGCCTCGCGTTGCGCCTTACGCTCGCGGTGCGTCACAAGAGCCGGCGGGTCTCACCCTCGGGGCCACGACTGCGGCGACCCGCTAGCGAAGGGCCGCCCAAAGCGGCCGTTTATCTATTGCCCTGCGGGCCGGGTCGGGCTCCGACTGGGGGTT
>CBIGPO010000063.1:0-19202 GCA_966191635.1 uncultured Luteibacter sp. | reverse complement strand
CGAGCGCGGCATCCGGGTGCCGACAAAGCGCCGGCAGCCGCGAGACGACCAGTGGATCGAACTCAAGGGCGCCACGGGCAACAACCTCAAGGACGTCGACGTCCGTATTCCTGTCGGCACCTTCACCTGCGTCACGGGCGTGTCCGGTTCGGGCAAGTCCACCCTGATCAACGACACCTTCTATCGCCTTGCCGCGATGGAGCTCAACGGTGCGGGCGAGCAGCCGGCACCGTATGAGTCGATCGAAGGCCTCGAGCTGTTCGACAAGGTGGTCGACATCGACCAGTCGCCTATCGGGCGCACGCCGCGCTCCAATCCGGCCACATACACCGGCCTGTTCACGCCGTTGCGCGAGCTCTACGCCCAGGTGCCGGAGTCGCGCCAGCGTGGTTACACGCCCGGCCGCTTCAGCTTCAACGTACGCGGTGGCCGCTGCGAAGCCTGCGAAGGCGACGGCATGATCAAGGTGGAGATGCACTTCCTGCCGGACGTATACGTGCCTTGCGACGTCTGCCACGGCAAGCGCTACAACCGCGAGACGCTCGAGGTCCTCTATAAGGGCCACACCATTGCCGACGTGCTCGACATGACGGTGGAAGACGCGTTCAAGCTGTTCGAGCCGGTGCCGGTGATCGCACGCAAGCTGGAAACCCTGCGTGCCGTGGGTCTGGATTACATCAAGCTCGGGCAGAGCGCGACCACACTGTCCGGTGGCGAAGCTCAGCGCGTGAAGCTGTCGAAGGAGCTGTCCAAGCGCGACACGGGCAGCACGCTCTACATCCTTGACGAGCCCACGACAGGCCTGCACTTCCACGACATCGAGCAACTGCTCGAAGTGCTGCACAAGCTGGTCGAACACGGCAACACCGTGGTCGTCATCGAGCACAACCTCGATGTGATCAAGACGGCCGACTGGCTCATCGATCTCGGCCCCGAGGGCGGCTCCGGTGGCGGACGCATCCTGGTCAGCGGCACGCCAGAAACGGTGGCGGCGACGAAGGAATCGCACACCGGCCGCTTCCTGAAATCGCATCTGGCACCGATTGCTACGCCTGCGGCGAAAAGCGGCGCGAAGACAGCCGCCAAGCCAGCGACAGCGAAGGCATCGGCAAAGGCACCAGCAAAGGCACCAGCGAGAGCATCAGCAAAGACATCAGTGAAAGCTCCGGCACCAGCGAAGAAAGCTGCGCCCACCAAATCCACCGTGAAGACGGCTCCGGCCGCGAAGAAGAAAAGAACCGCATGAGCGCTGACGCTTCGAACACGCCCATCCCACTGTTCATTACGCCGATGGACGTCCGTTGGCAGGACATGGACGCCTACCGCCACGTCAACAACGCCAACTACCTGGTCTATCTCCAGGAAGCACGCCTGAAGTGGCTGCAGACGCTGCCCGGCAAGTGGTATAGCGAGGAAGGCGCGCCGGTGATGGCGCATAGCGAGATCAACTACCGCCTGCCGATCGAATGGCCGGCGGACATCCAGATCGAGCTGTTCGTCAATCGCCTCGGCACCAGCTCGATGACCGTCGGCCACCGTATCGTCGATTCGAAGGATGCCACGAAGATCCACGCGGACGGCAGTGTCACCGTGGTCTGGATCAACACGAAGACCGGTCGACCGGTCGCCCTGCCACAGACGATCCGTGATGCGGTAGCGGAAGCCCAGAACGCCTGAGCTTTTTCTGTAGGAGCTGCTTCAGCGGCGATTGGGTGCTTGCCGCGGACCGGCCCGCTGCCGCGGGATCGCCGGCATAGCCGGCTCCCACATCGCCGCTGAAGCGGCTCCCACATCACATTTTCAGATACCACACCGTTCATTTCTCCCCAGTATGATTCGGCAGGATCATCACGGAGAGAGACTATGTCGCGTCGTCTACTTGTTCTCGCGATCGCCGGCGCCATTGCGCTGCCCGCCGTTGCCGCTACCGAAGAGCGCACGGCGCTCACCCTCTACCGCGCCGAGGGCGACCAGCTCTTCGCCACCAATGGCGAGGCCGTGTCGGGCGATGGCTATGCCGTGGTCCACGAACGTCGCAGCTTCGACCTGAAGGGCGGCGCTCAGGATCTCTCCATCGACGGCCTCCCCTCTGCCCTGGACAGCGAAGCGCTTTCGCTGCGCTTTCCCGGCAAGGGTACGCGGGTGGTTTCGCAGCGCCTCCTGCTCGGCCAGGGCTTCGACGGTGCCGTGGCCGGACTGGTCGGTCATAACGTGACCGCCATCGGTACAACGGGCCAGCCCATCGCCAGCGGCACGCTGGTGCGCGGCGGCGACACCCTGGTGATTCGCGAAGCCAGCGGCCAGGCCAGCCTGATCAAGAGCTACGCGGCACTGCGAGCAGCCGACGCTACGGACTTCGCTCGCGGCTCTACCCTGCAGGTGCGGGTGACCGGCGGCAACGCGGGTAACACCACCGCGCAGCTCGATTACCCCACCTCCGGCCTGGGCTGGCGCGGCGCCTATGTGGCAACCCTCGCTCCGGGTGCCACCTGCAAGATGAACTTCGATGCCTCTGCCAGCATCGCCAACCGCAGCGGCCGCGACTGGAAGGACGTCTCCCTGAAGCTGGTGGCCGGCGACGCTCAGCGCGCCAAGGCCCCCCCGCAGCCGAAGATGTTCATGGCCCGCGCCGCGGCCGCGCCAATGGCCATGGACGCCTCGTCGATGGAGCCTCACCAGGCTACCCTCGGCGACCTGCGTACCTACACCCTGCCCGCGGCGGTGGACCTGCCCGATGGCAGCGTGACGCAGACGCCGCTCTATGAGAGCCGCGCGCTGGACTGCGAACGCGAGGCCGTCTACGACACCAACATGCGTTACTACGGCGGCCAGCCGCGCGTGGAGCGCGACATCGGTATGCCGCCCTCCACGCAGATCGTCTCGAACCTGCGCTTCAAGGCTTTCGATGCCCTGCCCTCGGGCTACGTGCGCGTGCTTACGACTGATCGCGATGGCAACGCTGAACTGCTTGGCGAGGGTCGCCTCGACGACACGCCGAAGAACAAGGAGGCGACGATCTCCCTCGGCAACGCCTTCGACCTTACCGCCACGCGCGAGCAGACCTCGTTCAGCGCGGACGCGGCGGCGCATCGCATCGATGAAGGCACCCGCCTCACCCTGACCAACGCGGGCGACAGCAAGCGCACGATCACCGTGCGAGAGCATCCGAGCCGCTGGCGTGCCTGGACGGTCACCTCGTCGTCGATCAAGCCGACGAAGTCGACACCGGAGCTGCTCGAGTTCCAGGTGGATGTACCGGCCAACGGCTCAGTGAACCTCGACTACGCCCTGCGTTACACCTGGGCAGACGCGGATCTACCGCACCCGTAAGGCATAATCTCACCAACATCACCGACGGACAGCGCCCATGCTCGACATCCTTCCGCACGACGGCGACATCCATGAAATCCGCATGGCGCGCGCCCCGGTCAACGCGTTCGACATCGGCCTCGTGCGCGCGCTGCGCGAAGCTATTGTCCAGGCACCGTCCAACGGTGCGCGCGGCATCGTCCTCTCCGGTGCGCAGGGCATGTTTTCCGCGGGCGTGGACGTACCCGCGCTGATCCAGCGCGATCGCGCGGGCGTACAGGAATTCTGGAACGAGTTTTTCGCTTTGTGCGGCGCGATCGCCGCGTCGAGCATTCCCACCGTCGCCGCCATCACCGGTCACAGCCCGGCGGGTGGCGCCGTGGTCGCGCTGTTCTGTGACTACCGGATCATGGCGCACGGCCCGTACAAGATCGGCCTCAACGAAGTGCAGGTCGGCTTGTCGGTACCGGAGCCGATCCAGTTCGCCATGCGTCGCATCGTCGGTAATTACCGTGCCGAGCGCCTGGTCGTGGCGGGCGCCATGGTCGATGCCGAGCAGGCTCATGTCATCGGGCTCGTGGATGAACTGGCGACGGTTGAGCAGGTGGTACAGCGCGCGGTGATGTGGATGAGCGACATGCTCAAGCTTCCGCCGAAGGCAATGCTGCGCACTCGTGCCATCGCGCGTGCGGATCTGGTTGCGGTCTGGGGCGATACGACCGACCTGCTCGATCCGGGCTTTATCGATGACTTCTTTGCGGATGAAACGCAAGGTGTGCTGAAGGCGCTGGTGGCTCGGCTGAAGTCCAAGTAAGGATCGCTTTGCGATCCATCGCCGCTGAAGCGGCTCCCACATAAGACCTGCGCAGGTCCCTCTGAGCAGGTCTTGTGTGGGAACCTCTGAGCAAGTCTCGTGGGAGCCTCTGAGCAGGTCTTGTGTGGGAGCCGCTTCAGCGGCGATACCGCCAGGGATTACAGAAACCCGCGAATCCCCGCGACACCCTGCGCGGCATGCAGCCGTGCATCCATCCCATCATCCGGCCCCAGCCCGCCCAGCGCATAAACCGGTAACGAAGCCGCCTCGGCCAACTGCGCGAAGCGCGGCCATCCAAGGGGTTCAGCATCCGGGTGGCTCGCCGTGGCATGCACCGGTGACAGCGTGGCGAAGTCGCAGCCCAATGCCGAAGCGCGTGCGAGTTCGGCCGCATCGTGGCAGGACGCCGCAACGATTTGTGATAGCGGCAACGGCCTGCCTTCCAGCGCATGAAGTTGCGAGGCAGCCAGATGGACGCCTATGCCTTCGCCAAACGCACGCGCCGTTTCGATATCGCGATTGAGCAGCAAGGTCGCACCGAGCGCACGCAGCTCCGGCAATACACGCGTTACCACGGCGCGCACCGCATCCGCAGGCAACCCGGGCAGACGTAACTGCAGCAATCGCTCCCCACGTGCCAGCGCGCTCGTTAGCAAGGCCACGGCGGCGTCAGCCGAAACATCGGGTGGCGTGATCGGGTAATGCGACGGTAGCCGTGTCGCGGCCAGGATCGGACGGTCCGCAGGAGCAAGCAAGGCGGGATCGATATCGCGCGGATCGAGCCAGCGGATCTCGGCCGCATCAAGCGCCTTCGGCTCACCCGTCCATGCGCGCACAAGGATTGCTTCCAGCAACATCCCACGCTCGCCGTAGTTCCACGGGATACGCACGAGCGCCTCGAACGAGAGCGGATCGACAGCGATGCCGAGCTCCTCGTCGAGCTCACGCTCCAGCGCCGTCAGTGGCGTCTCGCCCGGCTCCAGTTTGCCGCCAGGAAACTCCCACATGCCCGCCAGGTGCTTACCCGGCGGTCGCTGTGCGATGAGGATCCGTCCGGCGCCGTCCACGAGGACGCCGGCAACGACATGCATCATACGTTTCGGACGTATTCGACCATGTCGAAGGCGTGGGCATGTTCCTTGTCTTTCGCGTGATGCACGCGCGACACTTCGGCCCATTCCTTGAAATCGATACCTGGAAAGAACACGTCCGCGCCATCGACCGCGGCGTAGACCCAGGTCAGGTAAAGCGTGCGCGCGTACGGCAGCGCCTCGCGAAAGACTTCGCCGCCACCAATGACCATGAGGCCTGCGAAGCCACAGCTTGCCTGCGCCTCAGCCACCGAGCGCACGGTGATCTGGCCCGGATACGGCGCCTCGCCCTTGCGCGAAAGCACGTAGTTCACGCGATCGGGAAGGGCCTTGCCGATCGACAGAGCGGTCTTGCGCCCCATGAGCACAGCCTTGTCCGTGGTCAGTTTCTTGAAGTGACGCAGGTCTTCGGGGAGGTGCCAGGGCAGGCCTCCCTGCTTGCCGATGGCAAAGTTTTCGTCGAGCGCGGCAACCAGGTGAACGGACATGAAGCTTCCTTCGGAGGGGAGGTGGGACGGGCGCACGCGGCGGCCCTTGCGGACCGGATAGTAGCCCTCCGCGTGTGATGAAGAAACTAACACCTGTTTGATTCCCACGATTGAACCGCCGCAATTGAGGCCTTGAATGTGGTCAATGGCGACGTATCCCACTGGAGCTGGATGGGGTCGCGGCCGTGCGCGAAGCGCCTGTCCCCTTGCCCCCTGGCCAGGCTCACGTCCGCCTGTCCGCCGGAGCTCTGTCCGCGGACAGCCCCCCGACCGGCGACGGTCACCGCGCGGCGCCGCGAAGTCGATGGCATACACCTTGCTTACTTGTCCTGAGAAAGACACCACAGGGATCGCCATCGATGTTCGGTTACTACGTGCAACTCGGGCTTCGCAGCCTCAGGCGCAATCCGGTCCTCACGCTGTTGATGGTGCTGGTCATCGCGGTGGGCGTCGCGGCGTCGATGACGAGCTACGCCGTGTTCCGCGTAACGTCGGGTAATCCCATCCCGGAAAAGTCGTCGCAGCTGTTCATTGCGCAGATCGACAACTATGGCCCGGAAAATAGCGACGGCGATCCGTTGCCATGGCTCACCTGGCGCGATGCGACGGCGCTGGTCAACGCACACAAGGCGAAGCGGCAGACACCGCTCTATCCGATCGGTGTGTCGATCGTCCCGGACGACCCCAACACGATGGCCTCACCCGCACGCGGTTATGCCGTGCAGGCCGACATGTTTCCCATGTTCGACGTACCGTTCCTCTTCGGCGCTCCCTGGTCGGCGGCCGACGATGCGGGTAGCGCGCGTGTGGTGGTCATCGGCAAGACCCTCAACGACCGCATGTTCGGCGGAGCCAACAGCGTGGGACGCGAGATCGACCTCGAGGGCACACGCTTCCGCATCGTCGGCGTCACCGATACGTGGGATGCCCGGCCACGTTTCTTCGATCTCGACACGCGGCAGAAAGGTTTCGGCGATCTCGGCGAGATCTACATGCCGTTCTCGCGGGCCATCGCCGACGGTCGCGAACCCGCTGGCGGCAACGTATGCAACCGGCCTTCGAAGCCCGGCTGGGACAACTTCGTCCATTCCGAATGCATCTTCATCAGCCTCTGGGCGGAGCTTCCCGATGCCGCGAGCGCGACGGCATACCGCCAGTTCCTGCGCGATTACTCGGCCGAACAGACGCGTAGCGGTCGCTTTACATGGGCGCCGAACGTGCGGCTCCGCGACGTGATGGAATGGCTGGACTTTCGCAAGGTCGTACCGGCGGAAGCGCGCATGAGCGTACTGGTCTCCGCCGCGTTCCTCGTCATCTGCCTGGTCAACGTCATCGGCCTGCTGCTGGCCAAGTTCATGCGCCGTGCGCCGGAGATCGGCATACGACGGGCGCTCGGTGCGTCACGTGGCGCCATCTATGCGCAGTTCCTGCTCGAGGCGGCCTCCGTCGGCCTCGCTGGTGGCGTGCTTGGCGTGATCCTTACCGCGCTGGGCACCTTGTGCATCGGCGCCGTGTTCGACCCTGCCATCGCCAGCGCCGTCCACATGAGCCTGCCCCTGCTCGGCCTTACCGTTCTCGTCGCCCTGGCCAGCACCCTGGTTGCGGCGTTCTATCCCACCTGGCGCGCCTCACGAGTGCAGCCGGCATGGCAACTCAAAGCCAGCTGACCCGGAGCCTGACATGCCGCCTTTCCGCCCTATCCTCTCCGCACTGCGCTATCACAAGGCCGGTGCCATTCTCATTGCCTTGCAGGTAGCGCTTACCCTCGCCGTGATCTGTAACGCGATCTTCGTCATCGAGCAGCGGTTGCAGCGGTTGTCGCGAGACACCGGTATCGCCGAAAGCGAACTGATGGTCGTGAACAACAAGTGGGTCGCCCCCGCCGCGGAGCTCCCGTCACGCCAGGCGGCCGACGTGGCGATGTTGCGGGCGTTGCCCGGTGTCGCGGATGCCTATGCGTCCAATGCGTTTCCGCTCCTCGGTGGATCCTGGCAGAGCGGCATCCGGCTCGATCCGGCCAGCTCCCATTTCGTTAGCGACGGCGCGTCGATCTACTTCGTCGACGACCATGCGCTGAATACCCTCGGGGTAAAGGTTGTCGAGGGACGCAATTTCCGCTCGGACGAGATCGGAGCGCTCGCGCCCAACGGCAGCCCCGACGCGCCCTCGATCATCGTCACCCGCGCCCTGGCGCGGCGTGCCTTTCCCGACGGCCACGCACTAGGCAAGGCGCTTTACATCGGCAACAGCGACGCACACCCGAGCACGATCGTCGGCATTGTCGAGCACGTGCAGACACCCCAAACCAATAGTTCCGATGACATCTACTGGGATGACTCGATCTTCGTGCCCATGCGCCTGACCGGCAGCGGCGCGTTCTTCGTCATTCGTGCGCAACCCGGACAGCTGCCTGCACTGTTGCATTCGGTGCCCGACGCGCTGAAGGCACTCAGCGCCCGCCGCGTGATTCCGCAGCCGCATGGCGTGCTCGCTTTCAGCCAGGTGCGCGACATGGCCTATCGCAACGACCGCGGCCTGGCCTGGATGCTCGCCGGCATCTGCCTGACCCTGCTCGTGGTCACCGCCGCCGGCATCGTGGGGCTGACCAGTTTCTGGGTGGGCCAGCGCCGCCGTCAGATCGGCATTCGTCGTGCGCTAGGCGCGACGCGTCGCGACATCCTCATGTACTTCCTTACCGAAAACGGGCTTATCAGCCTGGCGGGGACGCTTGCCGGCGTCGTGCTGGCGTTCGTGCTCAACGCCTGGATGATGCGAGTATTCGAGACCTCGCGCCTCTCGCTGCTCTACGTCGGCAGTGGGGTGTTGATCCTGCTGTTGCTCGGGCAACTCGCCGTGCTGTCCCCTGCCCGGCGTGCGTCACGCGTGCCGCCCGTGGAGGCGACGCGGACGATCTGAACCGCTGCCGCCGCCACTGATCGGCGTGGCGTCAGACCGCCACAGGCGCCTTGATCGGGGGATAGGGGTCGTAATCGAGAATGGCGACGTCTTCAAAACGGAAGTCGAAGATCGATTTCACGTCCGGATTGAGCGACAGCCGGGGCAGCGTCCGCGGCTCTCGCAGCAGCTGCTTATCGGCCTGCTCGAGATGGTTCGAGTAGAGATGCGCGTCGCCCAGCGTGTGCACGAAGTCGCCCACGTCCAGCCCGGTCACCTGGGCGATCATGTGGGTGAGTAGCGCGTAGCTGGCGATGTTGAACGGGATGCCGAGGAAGATGTCACCCGAGCGCTGGTACAACTGGCAGGACAGCTTCCCGTTGGCCACGTAGAACTGGAACATCGTGTGACAGGGCATCAGCGCCATTTTCGGCAGCTCACCCACATTCCAGGCGGAAACGATGAGGCGGCGCGAGTCCGGGTTGCGCTTGATCTCGTCCACCACCCAGGCAATCTGGTCGACCACTTTGCCGTCGGCCGTCGGCCAGGCGCGCCACTGGCGGCCGTAGACGGGGCCCAGGTCGCCGTTGGCATCGGCCCATTCATCCCAGATGCTGACGCCATTTTCCTTCAGATAGGCGACATTCGTGTCGCCCTGCAGGAACCAGATCAGCTCGTGGACGATGGAGCGGAGGTGCAGCTTCTTCGTCGTGACCAGCGGAAAACCCTTCGCCAGGTCGTAGCGCATCTGCCAGCCGAAGACGCTGCGCGTGCCAGTACCGGTGCGGTCCGATTTCTCGGTGCCGTGGTCGCGCACGTGGCGCAAGAGGTCGAGGTAGGGCTGCATGGCTCGGGACGATATCAGGTTGCTGTCGCGGGGGTTGCCGCGACAGGTGCATAGGGCGCACGGCGCGACATGACCAGCCACAGGATGCCGAGCGCGATCAAGGGCAGCGAGAGCACCTGTCCCATCGTGAGCCAGCCGAAGGCCAGGTAGCCCAGCTGGGCGTCCGGCACGCGGACGAATTCGATGATGAAGCGGAAGCAGCCGTACATCAGGGCGAACAGGCCCGAGACGGCATAGCGCCGGCGCGGCTTCAGCGTGAACAGCCAGAGCACGGTGAACATGACCACGCCCTCCAGCGCGAACTCATAGAGCGGATTGGGGTGGCGCGGCAAGGCATCCGGCGCGTGCGGGAAGATCATGCCGATGGGCAGGTCGGTCGGCTTGCCCCACAGCTCGCCATTAATGAAGTTGCCGAGCCGACCGAGGCCGAGGCCCAATGGAACCAACGGCGCGACAAAATCGATGGTGTCGAAGAATTTGATGTGGTTACGCCGCGACCACCAGATGCCGGCCACCACAACGCCCAACAGACCGCCATGGAAGGACATGCCGCCGTCCCAGATACGGAAGATCGCGAGGGGATCGGTCCAGATCCAGGAAATGGCCGTGTAGAACAGCATGTAGCCGACCCGGCCACCCAGCACCACGCCCATCATGCAGTAGAACATGAGGTCGCCGAAGCGGTCGGCGCTGACCGGCAAACGCCCCTGCCGGCGACGGTATTCGCCAAGGGCCCACCCGCCGAGGAACCCGCCAAGATACATGAGCCCGTACCAATGGACCTGGAGGGGTCCGAGGGACAGCGCGACGGGATCGATATTGACGACGAACGGAGTTGCCATGGAGGGCCCAGGAAGAACGCAGATGGTAAGTGTAGCGCCCCCTCCGGCTCACGGGTCGCCTTGTAGGCGGCCCCGGAATGGGCTATATCCCGGCGTGGGCGCGGTCCGGGGAGGACGGCGTGTAAAGGATGTACCTAACCAAGGGGGAGTCAAACATGAAGTACCGCTTCGCGCGGCCGCTGCTGGCTGCGCTGTGTCTCGCTGCGTGCGCCACGGGCGTCGTCGCCGCCGACCTTATTCCGACGGCCGATTTTGCCCGTCGCATCCCGCTGACCATGCCGCGCCTCTCGCCCGACGGCAAACACTTCTCGGTGGTCTATCACGACCCGGACGGCAAGACGCACGCCGTGGCGATCTATGCCGTCGAGGATCCGACCAAGCCGGTGACCCTGATCCGCATGCCTCCGTACGAGCTGCCGGCCGACATCATCTGGGCCAGCTCCACGCGCCTGGTCGTCGGCCGCGGCAAGCAGGACGGCTCGATCGGCAACACGTCGTATACCGGCGAGATCATGGCCATCGACATCAATGGCAAGAATCCCGACTACCTCTACGGCTACGAGGCCGTCGGCAAGCGCTCGGGTACGCGTCAGACCGATTCGGGCTGGGGTGAGATCGAAGGCGCGCCGGTGCAGAGCAACGGCCACTTCTACATGCGCGCCACATCCTGGTCGGACAAGGATCGCAGCACGCTCTACGACGTCGATGCCACCAGCAGTACGCGAAAGCAGATGGCCGACATCGGCATCGGCAGCATGAACTTCATGATTTCGCCTGAAGGTGTGGCGAAGTTTTCCTTCGGCACCGATGCCGACTTCAAGTACGTCGTTTTCCACCGCGAAGGCAACGGCTGGACCAAGGTGCCGGAGAACGGCGAACTGCAGCGCTTCGTCCCCGTCGCCTCGGTCGCCGGCAGCAACCGCATGTATGCCCGCTACAGCCCGAACGGCATGGGCGGCGAGTTCGTCGAGCAGGACGAGGACGGCGGCAACCGCCGTGTGATCAGCAAGGACGACTTCAGCCTTGTCACGTCCGGCGGCTTGTGGACGCCGGTGCCGCTTCGCCCCTTCGGTACGTATGCCGAGAGCGGCATCCCGAAGGTGACCTATATAAACCCGCAGGAAGCCATCTCCAAGCTGCATATGGCACTGTCGCTGAAATTCCCGGGCAGCTTCATCACCTTCATCGACTTCAGCGAGGACGGCAGCCAGCTGATGTTCGGCGTGTCGAGCGACCGCGATCCGGGCCGCTATATGCTGATCGACACCAAGACCTACAAGGTGCGCAGCCTGTTCGCCGTCGTGCCCTGGATCGACCCCGCGAAGATGGCAGAGCGCCGTCCGCTTCGCTTCAAAGCCAGCGACGGCATGGAACTCGAGGCGATCCTCACCTTCCCCAAGGGTAAGTCCGAAGCCAATCTGCCCATGGTGCTGGTGCCACACGGTGGCCCGCATGGCGTCAAGGACGACTGGTTCTACGATGAAGACGCCCAGTTCCTCGCCAACCGTGGTTACCTCGTGCTGCAGGTCAACTACCGTGGCTCGGAGGGTCGCGGTAACGGCTTCGAGCAGGCCGGTTACCTCAAGTGGGGCACACGCGTCCAGGAGGACCTGATCGACGGCGTGAAATGGGCCATCGCGCAGAACTACGCCGATCCCAAGCGCATTTGCGTCTACGGTGCCAGCTTCGGCGGCTACTCGGCCATGATGACTGCCATCCGCGACCCGGGGCTGTTCAAGTGCGCCGTGGGTTATGCCGGCATCTACGACCTCGACATGATGTACAACAAAGGCGACATCAAGACGAGAAAGAGCGGGCGAAGCTACCTGACTACGGTCATCGGCCGCGACGAAGCCGAGCTCTCGGCGAACTCACCCGTGCACCTGGCCGACAAGATCACTGTGCCGGTCCTACTGGTCCACGGCGAAGACGACGAGCGTGCCCCCTTCGCCCAGTTCAAGGCTATGCGCGCGGCCCTGGACACGGCCCACAAGCCCTATGAAGTCCTGACCAAGCCCGGCGAAAAGCACGGTTTCGTCAAGCCGGAGAACGTCGAGGAGTTCTATAACAAGCTGCAGGCGTTCCTCGACAAGAACATCGGCGGCGGCGAAACAAGTACCGCGTCGAACTGAGCCAGGCCCCACCCGGCGGGCGTCCATGACGTCCGCCGGTTGCCCCCGTCACGCCGCACGCGTTATCTTCGCGAGATCGTCTGGCCCGGGTGGGGTATGGCGGGGCTTGGGAGGCTTCAGGGTATGCACGTCAGTTCCGGGCACAAGCGCCTCGTCGCAGGGCGACGCGTAGCGCTTGCCATAGCGCTCGGAGCCTGTCTGCTCGCAGCCGGGGCCCACGCACAAGAAACCAGTTCATCGGCGGAAATGCTCGCACCGGTGAACGTCAGCGTGACCGGTTCGCGTATCCGCGGCACCGATGTAGAAACCGCCCAGCCTGTCTTCACGATGGATCGGCAGGCTATCCGCGCCACGGGACTGACCGGCCTGGCCGACATCATCGGCCGCATTCCTTCCGCCGGCACTCCGGAAGTCACCCCCCAGGACACCCTCTCGTCCAGCAGCGACGCCGGTGGTCGTTACGCCAACCTGCGCAACCTCGGCGCCGTGCGCACCCTCGTCCTGGTCAACGGGCGTCGCTGGGCCACCAGCCTCAACGGCCTCACCGATCTTTCCACCATCCCGGTGGCCATCGTCGAGCGCATCGAAGTGCTGAAAGATGGGGCCTCGTCGATCTACGGCTCCGATGCCATCGGCGGCGTGGTCAACATCATCACTACCGATCGCTTCGAGGGCGCGTCGGCGGACGTGCTCTACGGCGTTAACGGCAAGGGCGACGGTACCCAGAAAAACGGCACATTCACCTGGGGCAAGAGCAGCCAGAACGCCTCGATCATTCTCGGCGCCAGCTACGAAGACGGCGACGAGCTGTCCGACAGCAAGCGCTCGCTTACCCGCACGGCCTATGGACCGCGCCATCCGGACGACGGTTTCGGCATGGGTCCGTATGGCGGCGTGGTCGACCCACGCGCAGCCGGCACCACGGGCGCAGGCACCTATGCCGCCGACAGTACGTGGATGGCCAATCGCTACGTGGTCAATCATCCTGGTGGCGTCGTCGGCAATACCGCCGACCTGACCAATTATCACCCGTACGACGTCAACAGCAACGCCGACAAATACTCCACCGCACAGGACATGACCTTCCGTGCCGGCAGCAAGCTGCGCAACCTCTTCGCGACGGGTCGCTACAACGTTACCGACGATATTGCCCTGCGCGGCATGGCCAGCTACGGCGTGCGCGACACACGCAGCCAGGCTGCCGGCTATCCGCTGGAGAGTGGTTCGGGTCGCACCCGCGATCTCGCCATCGATCCTGGCAACGCCTACAACCCCTTCCCCGGCTACGACACCGACTTCTTCCGACGTACCACGGAACTGCCGCGGATCAGCTGGGCGAAGAGCAAGGCCTTCCACGTCGATGCCGGTGCCGAAGGCAGTTTCCTCTGGGGCGACCGCACCTGGAACTGGGACGTGACCTACGGTTATTCCGAGGCGCGCGACAGCCGCACCGACAGCGGCAATATCAACCTGGTCAACGCAGCCAAGGCGCTGGGACCTACCACGGTCGTCAACGGCAACGTCGTCTGCGCCAACGCCGCGGACCGCGCGGCGGGCTGCGTGCCCTGGAACATCCTCGCCGGCCCCGGCGGCACGCCGGATGCCGTGTGGAACTACGTGCAGTCCACGACGACCGCACACCAGGTGACGCGGACCAACGACATCGTCGCCAACCTGACCGGCGGCGTGTTCGACCTGCCCGCAGGCACGGTACGCGTGGCCGGTGGTCTGGAGCATCGCACCGAGAACGGCCGCTACGTACCCGATCCCGCGGACTCCGCCGGACTGACCACCCAGCTGGCCAGCAACCCGACCAACGGCGGCTACATCGTCAACGAGGCCTACCTCGAGCTCGACGTGCCGTTGCTGGCCGACCTGCCCTTCGCTCACGAACTGGCGGTAAACGCCTCCTCGCGCTACTCGCACTACACCGCTTTCGGTGGCCGCACCAATAACAAGTACAGCTTCCGCTGGAAGCCGTTTGACGATCTGCTGTTGCGGGGTACCTATGCCGTAGGCTTCCGCGCACCCACCGTTGCCGATCTCTACGCGGGTTCGAGCGAGAGTTTCGAGAGCTTCCTCGATCCCTGCGACAGCGCCTACGGCGCGGCCGCCTCCGACGCCGGTGTGCGTGGACGCTGCGCGATAGCCGGCGTACCAGCGAACTACCGCCAGATCGACCAGTCGGGCGCACAGGTCAACTCCACCACAGGCGGCCAGAATCCGGTCGCTTTCCGCACTGGTGCCAATCCCGCGCTGAAACCGGAGTCATCGATCACGCGCACTGCGGGCCTGGTCTATAGCCCCAGCTATGTCGACGGCCTCGACGTCACACTCGACTATTACAAGGTCGACATCCGCGATGTGATTACGCCGATCCTCGCGGGCGACATTCTCAACTTCTGCTATGTGCAGAACGACCCGACCTACTGCGGACGCTTTACGCGCGCGGCGGACGGACACATCACCTCGCTCGACGAGAGCCTGGCCAACCTCGGCTCGTTGCGTACCGAAGGCTACGACCTCGGCGCGCACTATCGCTTCCCGGAAACGCGCTACGGCGAGTTCACACTCCTTTCGGACAGCACTTATCTGAAGGACTACACACAGTCGAGTAGCCCGGGCGCAGCACCACGGCAGTTGGCCGGCTACATGAACGGTGTGCAGGGCCTGTACCGCGTGCGTTCGAACCTGTCGCTCGACTGGTCGTGGCGGCGCTTCGGTGCGACGTGGACCGTGCGCTATTTCGATGGATTGAAGGACTCGTGCTGGTCGTCCACGGTTGAGTGCAACCGGCCGAATGAAATCAACGCGATCACGGGTGTTACCGGCGTGAGTCGCAAGGGCTCGGTCGCTTTCCACGATGCGCAGTTGCGTTGGCAGGCGCCGTGGAACGGCAATTTCCGCGTCGGCATCAACAACGTCTTTGGCCGCAAGGGCCCGCTGTACTACAACGTATCCAGCGCCGGAGGCGGCAGCCCGCCCTATAGCCCGGCGTTCGACGTCGATCGTTATTTCTACGTGGGCTACCAGCAGAAATTCTGACGTTG
Source organism: uncultured Luteibacter sp. (assembly GCA_966191635.1). Classification (GTDB taxonomy): domain Bacteria; phylum Pseudomonadota; class Gammaproteobacteria; order Xanthomonadales; family Rhodanobacteraceae; genus Luteibacter. The sequence goes on along the minus strand of CBIGPO010000063.1, from coordinate 3,734 downwards.
CCGGAAACTGCGTCATCGTGACGCAGATGCAAGAACTCGCTTACTTCGCACGATCCAATCGACCTCGAAAGTTTCAGCAGAAACTTTCACAATTCCTTGCGATTGCGTGACTCCCGCGTTATGTTCCTGTTACGTCGCTATGCGCCCAAGGTCGGCGCGACGTAGGTGTCCCCACACCTGAAGACCCTCTACACCCCACAAACGAGTGCCGTATCGCGGCGCTACTACAAGCTGTTCAGCCTTGCTGCGAAGCAGGGCCAGGGAGACTTTGACCTCATGACAAGCACCACCCTGTTCAAGCGCACTGCGCTCGTCACCGCGCTTGGCGCCTGCCTGCTTGCAGGCGCCGCCCATGCGCAGAGCACCGTCGGCGATATCTACGGCAGCGCCGCTGCCTCGCAGACCATCCAGATCCAGAACCTCGGCTCAGGCGCGTCGCGCTCGGTGACCGTGGACGAAGACGGCCGTTACCGCGCATCTTCGCTGCCGGTGGGCAACTATCGCATCAACGTGCAGCAGAACGGCACAACCGTCTCCACGCGCGATATCAATGTCGTCGCCGGCCAGTCCGCACAGGTGAACTTCGCCGCGCCGGCGACGACGGCGGATGCCAGTGCGCAGGCCCTCGACACGGTCACCGTGTCGGCCAACGCCCTCACTTCCATCGACGTGGCATCGGTCGAATCGCGCACCAGCTTCACCGCCGACCAGCTCAACTCGCTGCCGGTTCCGCGTAACGTGGTCGACGTGGCTGCACTGACCCCCGGCACCGTCAAGGGCGACTCCGCGTTCGGCAACCTGCCGTCCTTCGGTGGCGCCTCGGTCGCCGAGAACAGCTACTACGTCAACGGTTTCAATGTCACCAACCTGTACAACAACCTGTCGTTCTCGGAAGTGCCGTTCCAGGCTATCCAGCAGCTCGACGTGCAGACGGGTGGTTATGGCGCGCAGTACGGCTTCTCCACCGGCGGTGTGACCTCGGTCATCACCAAGCGCGGCACCAACGAGTGGAAGGGCGGCGCGAGCTGGGTGTACGAGCCCGCATTCGCCCGCGAGAACCAGCAGACCACGTTCACGAAGGATGGCGCCCTCTACCGCAGCTACAAGAGCAACAGCGATAACGACAACGTCTACTCGGCATGGCTCGGCGGCGCGCTGGTCAAGGACAAACTGTTCTTCTACGGTATTTTCCAGTCGCACCGCGCAACGGACACCAACTACGCCAGGGCGACCGACTCGAAGCCCGCGCAGCGTGACACCAACAGCGATCCGTTCTACCTGATCAAGCTCGACTGGAATATCGACGATTCGAACATCCTCGAATGGACGGGGATGAACAACACGAAGCACCAGGCGAACCGGTACTACAGCGCCGAAACCGGCGACGATAACAAGCCATTCACTACCGATTACCTGGGCCGTCGCCACGTCAAGACCGGCGGCGACATCAACATCTTCAAGTACACCAGCTACCTGACCGATGACCTGACGCTGTCCGCCCAGTGGGGCAAGATGAAGAGCAAGAACTCTTCGGACTATGTCAGCGCCGACGGCACGGTGACGAAGTACGACGGCAACATCAACGGCGCTAACAGCGGCTGCCCGTACGTGATCGATCGCCGCACCAGCACCGCGAGCGGCCTGACCAACCCGTACAACTCCTGCTACCTGGCCAGCACCATCGACCGCTTCAACGGCGAGGACCAGCGCACGGCATGGCGCGTCGATCTCGACTGGAAGATCGGCGACCACGACATCGCCGGCGGCTTCTCCAAGGAGAAATGGCGCTCGGATTCCGGCCAGAGCTACGCCGGTGGCGCGCTGTACTACTACCGCACCGATACCGCGGGCAACCTCGGCCCGGCGGGTAACGACTACGTCTCGGTCTACAACTTCCGCACCGGCGGCTCGGTGTCGATCGACCAGAAGTCCTGGTACCTGCAGGACAACTGGCAGGTCACCGACAAGTTCCTCGCCTACATCGGCGTGCGCAACGACTCCTTCAACAACATGAATGGCGACGCGAAGAACTTCGTCCGCCAGGGCAACATCTGGCAGCCGCGTCTGGGCTTCTCGTGGGATCTGTTCGGCGATTCCACAACCAAGATCTTCGGTACCGCCGGTCGCTACTCTCTGCCGATCGCGGCGAACGTCGCGCTGCGCGCTGCCACCGCGTCGTACTACACCTCGCAGCCGTTCGCGTACTCGGGCGTCGACCCGGTGACCGGCGTCCCGATCCTCGGCGGCGCACTCGGCCCGCAGCAGATCGTCAACGGCCAGAACGGCAGCACGCCGGATCCGCGTTCGGTCGCGACCAAGGACCTGAAGCCGTACTCGCAGGACGAGTACATCCTTGGCTTCCAGCACCGCATCACCAGCGACGTCGAGTTCCTCAACGACTGGGTGGTCGGCGCCAAGGCAACGTACCGCAAGCTCAACAACGCTATCGATGACACCTGCGACTGGCGTCCGTTCTACGCGTACGGCAAGTCGATCGGCCTGAACATGGACGCCAATGGCGACCAGTTCACCCCGCCGTCGAGCATGCCGGGCTGCTTCATCTACAACCCGGGCAGCAAGGTCTCCGTGGACGTGGATCTCGACGGCAGCGGCGTGCTGCGCAACGTCACGATCCCGGGCTCGGCCTTTGGTGCAAAGGCCAAGCGCACGTATGAGGCCGTCACGCTGTCGGCGGAGAAGGCGGCGGACAACTGGTACGTCAACGCGTCGTACACCTGGTCGAAGAACCGCGGTAACACCGAAGGCCTGGTGAACTCGGATAACGGCCAGATGGACACCGGCACGACCAGCGCGTTCGACTACCCGGAAGTGATGATCGGTGCGAACGGCTACCTGCCGAACGACCGCCGCCACAGCTTCAAGATCTACGGCGGCTACAAGCTCACGCCGGAATGGTCGGTGGGCGTGAACGGCCTGCTCGAGTCGGGTCGTCCGACCAGCTGCTTCGGCGGCGGCGACGGCACGGTGGGTGGTATCCCGGGTTACAACTCGTCGTTCTTCTACTGCGAAGGCCAGTTCGATGGTCGCGGCCGCGCGAAGCGTCTGCCGTGGAACTGGAGCCTGAGCCCGAACGTCGTCTACACCCCGGCTTACGCCAAGGGCCTGACGCTGCAGCTGGACGTGATCAACGCGTTCAACAACGACAAGCCGATCGCGATCAACGAGATCGGCGAGAACGCTGGCCAGACGTTCTACAGCTCCACGTACCGCGTCCCTTCGTACTACCAGACACCGCGTTACTTCCGTCTGATGGTGCAGTACGACTTCAGCCTGTAAGACCCGTTGATCTTCGCGTTAGCGAAGTGAAGCAGAAAGGCCGCCTTCGGGCGGCCTTTTTTTGGATTCATCGCGGAATTACGGGGACGCCGAAGGCGTCGCCTCACTCGCTTTGCGAGTGCCTGCGCTACAAGCTCACGCCGCGGTGGGCTCGGAGGTAGTGGCGCAGAGCCTTCGGTGCCCACCCTCGCTGCTCAGACAGTCCTCCGCGTTTCGTACCGGAAAGGCCGCTGCGCGGCCCATGTTCTTATGGGCCTACGGCCGCTCCACTTGTGCGGAACTCGCCTCGAGGGTGGGCACCGAAGACTCTCCCGGACCCTGAGGCTCGCGTGGGTCGAGCCAAAGCGCGGCAGCATCGTCGGCAGGCACGCCGGCACGGGCGCGAGGAAGGTGATCGGCAACCAGGTTCCAGCAACCGCTTCCGCATCGCCCTGGTG
>CBIGPO010000062.1:0-19520 GCA_966191635.1 uncultured Luteibacter sp. | reverse complement strand
CCGAAGGCGAGCCATGCGCGAGGTGCGAGGTGCGAGGTGCGAGGTGCGAAAGAATGCCCGGCCTGAAAGCCAAGCGACCTGGCCCTGGTAATGCGTGAGGAACCAAAAAAAACCTCCCCGTTGCCGGGGAGGTTTTTTGTTTCAGGCCTTACTGATCAGACGATCAGAATGCGTACTTGGCCGACACGCTGAGCAGGTTGCCCTTGTCGTCGCTCTCGCCAGCGATGCGATCCAGCGTGGCGCTCTCGCCGCCAGCGATGTGCGCCTTGTTGACGAAGATGTGGGCGTAACCCGCATTGATCTCGAGACGGTCGGTGGCCTTGTAGCCAATACCGAAAGCGAGCCACTTGCGAGTGGAGTCAGGCACGCGCACGTCGCGGGTCTGGTCCTCGGTCGGCGTGGTGTCGATGGCGACACCGCCGCGCAGCGTCAGCTTGTCCGAAAGGTAGTACTCGCCACCCACGGACACGAACCAGCTGTTATGCCAGCCGAAGTGCTCGGTGCTCTGCGGCTGGTTCGGGTTCGCGAAATTGACGGTGAGATCCTGGAAGGAATCCCACTTGGTCCACGACGCGTCCATACCGAAGCCGAACTTCGCTTCCTGGTGCCAGTAGCTGGCGGTCGCCACGGCCGGCGTGGTGAAGCCTGCCGTGCCGTCGGTGTGGGTGAACGGCGGCTGGCCGCTACCGAGCAGCGCGCCAACGGCCGGGTTCGACAGGACGGCCGTCACGTTCGACGGCATCGTGAAGTTACCCGTACCTTCCAGCGTGTGCTTGATCTTGCTGCGATAGTTCAGCGCGAAGCGATCGGAGTCCGTCAGACGCCACAGGCCGCCCAACTGCCAGCCGTAGGCCCAATCGTCACCCTTGATGCGGGCGACGCCGTCGCTGCCAGGCGGGACAACGGTGGCGTACTGCTGTGCAAGGCCGCGGGCGACAGCCGGCGAGATTTCGCCGGCTGCAGCAGCCTGCTGGATCAGGCCAAGGCCGACGGTGTTGTAGTTGATCGCGCTGGTCAGCTCGGCGCTCGTCTTCTGCGCGATGAAGCTGGCGCCGATGGCGAAGGTGTCCGTAATGTCGAACGAAGCCGAAAGCGTGGCATCGAACGACTTGAAGTCGGACTTCACGCCGTTGTAGCGGCCCTTCCAGTCGGAGTCGTATTCGGTCTTGAAGCCGAACGGCGCGGTCAGGCCAAAGCCGAGGTGGACACGGTCGCTGACCTGGGTGGCGAAGTACATCGCCGGGACCGGGATGGTCGTACCGGCGTCGCCGCCGTTGCCACCGGAGATCGGGCGGCCCTGCGCGTCGGTCGCGGTGCCGTGGAACTTGGTGCTGAAGTTGATGCCCGTGACGTCGGCCTGGACGACATTGCCCTTGAGCAGGGACATGGCGGCCGGATTGTTCACGATCACCGAGGCGTCGTCACCCGCGGCGGCAGAGCCGGCGAAGGCGCGACCGAGCGCGGCGGCGCTGTTTTCCTTCAGCTGGAAGGCGCTGGCGTGAGCGGCCTGGGGAGCCACCAGCGCGCCGGCGATGGCCAGCGAAAGGGCGGCAACGGCCAGCGGGCGGGTATGGAGGTTCAGCTTCGACATTCGGGGAGGCTCCTGCTTTTTGTTCTGCTCTGGGTCGACGTCATGTTCGCGGAAAACCTAAAATTTATCCGTTTTCATACGCGCGTTTAACAATCTGGGGTGGAACTCTGGACGACTTGACGAGAAATTTGCAAGTGCTAGTGCAACAAAGCTGTAACGGCGGGGGTTTACAGCCTGCAACGGGGCGCCCGTTTTGGTACTGTGGTAAGCCGAATCGCAAGCGAGACTGCCGTCATGCACTGCTACGTCTACGCAAGCCTGCGCAAACCCGACACCTACGTCTGGATGACCCGCCGCGACGGATTCGACATGCTTCCCGAACCGCTTGTCCTCCTGCTGGGCGAACTTCGGTTCGTCCTGGAAGTGGAATTGACACCGCAACGGAAGCTGCCGCACGACGATTCCGACCGCATCCTGACTAATCTCGGCGGATGCGGCTGGCACCTGCAGACACCGTCCAACGAAACGCTCACCGTCTGCAACCAGCCCAACTTCAATCGGCAGATCGACCCCGACCAGTCGCTCGTCCGCGCCTGACCCCGCCGAATACGCACATGGGCGCCTCGTGTAACACGGGTTAACGCGGGGTTACCGCGTCACCCCTGTAGCGTCCGTATACTCCCGCGCATGGCCAATCCCAAACGTCGACGACCACCGCTGATCAAGGCACTGCCCTGGTTCCTCCCTGCCCTCGCCGCTGTCGCGTGCGCCGGGCTGACCGCTTCGCCGCTCGCGCTGATACCGCTGCTGCTCGCCAACGCCCTGGCCATGGGCGCGGTGTGCCATGCGATCGGCTTCGATCCGGAACAGAGCTACCTGCGCACGACACTGCGTCGCGGCTCAGCGCACGTGGTGATGTTTACCGCATACACCTTTGTCGTCTTCGTCCTCGTCGCGTATCCCGTCCTGAAGCTGACCCAGACGCCCAGCCTCGGGTGGGCCCTGCTGCTGGCCGCGACCCTCGTCGTCGCGCTCGCCGCCCTATGGCGTGTTTGGCCGGCCTTCGGCCTGCTTTTCCTCTGGGACGATGCCTATCCGGAAGATGGCAACAGCGGCTCGTGGATCTTCACCGCTGTCGCGCGATCCATCTCGTTCGGCCGTCACCTCTCCGCGGAGGAACGGTTCTTCTCGCATTTCGTGCCGGCGGCCCTTGGCTTGCTGATACTCGCCTTCTGCGCCGTCGCATTGTCCGGCCTGTATGGTGTTTTCCCGTCAGAAATGCGCATCGCTGCCCTCGGCATCTACGGCGTCGTGCTGCTGCCGGTCTGCGGCATGGTGATCGCCAACCGCACGCTGCGCGCCCTGCTCTGCGATCGCCGCGGGCACATCCGCACGGCACGCGCCGAGCCCCGCCGTGAACCCGTCGTCGAAGCCCCGGCCGTTCCCGCGCCGATTCCCGTGCTCTCCAGCGAAGAAAGCCAGCCAGGTGTGCGTGAGCGCGCCCTGCTCGCCGCCGCGCGCGAAGGCGATGTCGCCCGCGCCGTGGCACTCGTCGAAGCCGGTGCCGATCCGAATACCGGCGCAGAACCGGGCGACCGCGACCAGCGGCCGGTACTCACCCTTGCCGCGCTCTCGCCCGATATGCGGCTGCTCCGCGCACTCATTGCCCGTGGCGCTCAGGTCGATCGTCCCCAGAACGGCGTCACCGCGCTGATCGCTGCCACCCGTGACAGCTGGCATGGCCGTCCGGAAGCTGTCCTGACCCTGCTGACCAACGGCGCGAATGCATCCGGCACCGACGCCGAGGGCAACACGCCCTTGCACGGTGCCGCGCTTGGCGCCGAACCGACGGTAGCTGCGATGCTGCTCGACGCGGGCGCGTCCGTCGACGCGGTCAACGCCGCCGGCGACACCCCGCTCGCGATTGCCTGTCGCGCCGCCAACTGGGCGCTCGTGCGCTTCCTGCTGGAGCATGGCGCCAAGCCGGCGCCGGTCGGCGGTGAACCGGCCCTCGTGGCCGCGGCCGGTATCGCGGACGACGACGCCGAGGGTGTGAAGGTGTTGCTCCGTCACAAAGGCCCGATAAACGCCGTCAATGCGCAGGGCCGCACGGCCCTCATCGCCGCCGCCGCCGAAGGACACGAGCAGATCGCGCGTGCCCTGCTGCAGGCGAACGCCAATCCCAATCTGGCCGACCGCCATGGCACCACGGCGCTGATGGAGGCCGCGCGCGCTGGCGCCCACGGCATCGTCCAGCTGCTCGCTGAAGCCAACGCCGACGCTTCACCGCGCGATGGTCACGGTCGCGACGCCCTCACTCTCGCCAGCCAGTCACCGCGTGCACAGGCGGCCACGGTGCGTGCTCTTCTCGCCTTAGGCGCACAGCCGAAGGAACCCGGCGCGGACGGCCGTAGTGCGCTCGATCACGCGGCAGCAGCGGGTCGATGGGACTTCGTCGCCCTGCTCGATCCGGAAACGCCGCTACCGACCTCACTCAGCGAATCAGTCGTGCCGGAAGCGGGTGCCGACTCGCCGATGCACCTCTACGACGCCCTGCGCTTCGGTCACTGGGCCGTCGCATCCACGTTCGCCGGCAAGGTGCGCGAATGGCCCCCGGAAGAACTCGCCGCGCTGTATGTCGACCTCGCCGGCGCAGGTTTCGAGTCCGCACGCGCGTGGCTGCTCGATCACGGCCTGGCTGCCGAAGCGCGCCTCGCCGTACCGGAGGACGAACAGAACCTGCTTGGCCGGCGCCTCTTCGATGCACTGCTTCCGCAGTTGCCACAGGCCGCCGATGCCCTCCTGCAGCTGATGCGCGCCGGTGCCACGCCGGCGGGCGCAGGCTTGCTAGGCCAGGCCATCTGCCGGCTGGACGGCGCCGACGAGCGCCTTACCCTTGCCATGCTCGAGGCTGGCGCCGATCCGTTCGGTGCGGACGGCCGGGGTCGCACCCCCGTGCACATGGCCGCGGCCACCGGTCGCGTGGCCCTGCTCAGTGCGCTGCTTGCCCGCGGCATGGATCCGAACGTGCGCGATGCGGGCGGACGCACGCCGCTGCACGCCGCGCTGGAACAAGGCGGCGAAAGCCTGCCCCTGGTACGCCTGCTGGTCGCGAACGGAGCCGACCCCGAGGCGGCCGACGTCAACGGCGAAACACCTTACGGACTGGGCATCGGCCACGGCGACGTGGAGCGCTGGCTGAGCTGGGCGGCCTGGCCGTTGCCCCGCCGCGCCCTGCGTGCTGACGATCTGCCCGCGGCAGCGGGGGCCGGCGACACGCAGGCGGTAGATCGCCTGCTCGAACTTGGCTTCGGCGTCGACACGCGCGATGCGCAGGGAGCCACGGCGTTGCTGCGCGCCGCCGGTGCCGGCCAGCGCGATGTCGCTGAGCACCTCCTGTCCGCTGGCGCCGATCCGACCGTCACTGCCACGTCTGGCATCACGCCGCTCGCTGCCGCGGTCAACGCTCGTCGCGAGAGCATCGTCGAGCTTCTTCTCTCGCGCGACGTCAACGTCGACCAGCGCCTGCCCGGCGATGCCACGGCGCTCATGATCGCCGCGACGCTCGGTTATCCCGAGATCGCCGACATGCTGCTGGCCCATGGCGCCGACGCGAACGCTGAAGATGCGCACGGCCACACGGCCCTGCACGCGGCGGCACAGTATTGCTTCGGTGGCAGCGACAGCCTTCGTGCGCGCCGCCTGCTCGACATCGTGATCGGCAAGGGCGCCGACGTGAACAAGGCGGACAAGGACGGTGCCACGCCGCTGCTGCTGCTGCTCGGCGCGCACATGCGTCCGGGTAGCGTGGCCGACGCGACGCATCTCGGCGCGCTGGTCCCCGTGCTACTCGACGCCGGCGCGAAGCTCGAACACGCCGATCACCGCGGTGTGAGCGCGCTCCATGCCAGCGCCATGCACGCCCTGCTTCCGCCAGCACGCGTACTCCTGCACCGCGGTGCCAACCGCCATGCTGCCGACGCGTTCGGCCGCACAGCGGGCGATGTCGCGCGTCATCTTGGCTTCGTGGATATCGCGCATGAGCTGGGCACGCGCGTCGGGGCCATCCCCAGCGTACGGCAGACACTTCGCCAGCCCGCTCAGCCGGACTGACGCACCACTGAGCGCGTGTGCTCCGGCCGCTGACTCAGTGGTCTTCCTCGCGCACCCGCTCTTCGACCGCATCGGCTTCGAATAGCTGCTGCAGGTCGTGGAGCGCATCTTTCGTGCTCTGCACCAGTGCCGCGTCGTCGTCGTACACGAGGTACTGCGCGCGCAACACCTGGCTGTCGTGCTTGCGGAAACGTGCAATGCGCGCCTCGACCACCTCTGGCGGCATGTCGAGCGACTCGAGCACGTGCCGGGTCATCTCCAGGCTGGAGTAGAAGGTCTCGCGAACGGGGTCCTCGACGCCGATATCCATCAGGCGGAACGCGTGCTGGCGATTACGCGCGCGGGCAACGATCTTCAGGTTCGGGTACTGCCGGCGGACGAGACGCGCCGTGCGGATGTTCGCCTCGGGATCGTCGGTGGCAATGACGAACACCTCGGCCTTGTCAGCCTGCGCCGCGCGAAGCATTTCGGGGCGCCCCGGGTCGCCGAAGAACAACGACGTGCCGCCGAAGCGGCGTGAGGTTTCGACCTGCTCCACCGAGCTTTCCAGGGCGACGAACTGGATGCCTTGCGCACGCAGCACGCGAGCGACGATCTGGCCCATGCGTCCGAAACCCGCGATGATGACGCGCGGGGCATCGGCTTCGATGGTATCGAATGCGCGGTCGGGCTTGCGCACCCGCTCATGCACCAGGCGCGATGCCGCCAGCACGAGCAGTGGCGTCAGTGCCATCGACAGCGAAATAGCCATCACCATCAGGTTACGCTGACTGTCATCGATCAGGCGGTTCTGCTGGGCGAGGTTCAAGATGACGAAGGCGAACTCACCGCCGCTGGCCAGCACCGCCGCAAGGCGGACCGAATCGGCCGAGGTGAGCCCACCGACAAGCTTGCCCAGGGGCACGATCAGCAAGGCCTTCACCGTCAACAGCAGGGCGACCATGCCGAGCACCAACAAGGGCTGGGCGACCAGCAACGCAAGATCCACCGACATGCCGACGCTGACGAAGAACAGGCCAAGGAGCAGGCCCTTGAACGGCTCGATGTTCGATTCCAGCTCGTGGCGGTACTCGGAATCGGCGAGCAGCAGGCCAGCGAGGAAGGCGCCGAGCGTGGTCGAAATCCCGGCCAGCTCCATTAGCCAGGCCGTACCCATCACCACGAGCAACGCGGTGGCGGTAAAGACCTCGGTGCTCTTCGCGCGCGCCACGAAACGAAACACGTGACGCAACAGCAGGCGGCCACCGACGATCACGGCGAAGATCGTGCCCACCACGCGCATCACGCTCATGATGTCCGGCGCATGCGCATCGCGCGCCAGCGCACCACCAAGCAGGGGCACGGCGGCGATCAGGGGGATCGCGGCCAGATCCTGGAAAAGCAGAATGGCAAACGCCTGCCGACCGTAGGCGGCGCCGGCTTCCTTGCGCTCGGCAAGGATCTGCAGGCCGAACGCGGTCGAGGACAGCGCGAGGCTACCGCCGATGATGACGGCCGCCTTCCAGGTCAGGCCGAACAGGAAGTAACCCATGGCGCCGAGCGCCAGGCCGCAGGCGAGCACCTGCAGGCTGCCGCTGCCGAATACGGCGCGACGCATCACCCACAGCCGCGAGGGCGACAGTTCCAGGCCGATGACGAAGAGCATCAGCACCACGCCAAAATCGGAAATCGTGGCGACGCCTGCGGTATCGCTTACCAGGCCGAGGACCGAGGGGCCGATGACAACGCCCGCTAGCAGGTAGCCAAGGACAGCGCCGAGGCGGAATCGCTTCGTAAGCGGCACGGCGACCACCGTTGCCAGCAGGAAGACGACTGCCGTCTCGAGAAAATGATGTCCGTCCATCCCGTGACTCCCGAAAGACCGCCTTCGATTATGTCACGGGCAGAGCGGGGCGATTTGGATGAAAACGGCTTCACCGCTCTGTTGGCTTTTCGCCGCTGAAGCGGCTCCCAGATGACCTAGGCTTTCAGCCAGCGTGCCACATCAAGCGCGAAGTAAGTCAGGATGGCATCCGCCCCCGCACGCTTCATCGCCAGCAGCGACTCCATCACCACGGCTTTCTCGTCAAGCCAGCCATTCTGCGCGGCGGCCTTGATCATCGCGTACTCGCCGCTTACCTGATAGACGAAGGTCGGCGCGCCGAAGGTGTCTTTCACCCTGCGCACGATGTCGAGGTACGGCAGGCCCGGCTTGACCATCACTGCGTCGGCACCTTCGGCCAGGTCGAGCTCCACTTCGCGAATGGCCTCGTCGCTGTTACCGACGTCCATCTGGTAGGTGTGCTTGTTGCCTTTGCCAAGATTCGCCGACGAACCCACCGCGTCACGGAAGGGACCGTAGAAGCTGGAGGCGTACTTCGCCGAGTAGGCCAGGATGCGCGTATGGATGTAGCCGGCATCTTCGAGCGCTTCGCGAATGGCACCGATACGGCCGTCCATCATGTCGGACGGCGCCACGAAGTCCATGCCCGCCTCAGCCTGGGCCAGCGACATCTTGATGAGGGCTTCGACGGTAGGCTCGTTCATGACGTAGCCGTCTTCGTCGATCAGGCCGTCCTGGCCGTGCGTGGTGTAGGGGTCGAGGGCTACGTCGCCGATCAGGCCGAGTTCGGGAAAACGGCGCTTGAGTTCGCGCGTCGCGCGCTGGAACAGGGCGTCCGGGTTCCAGGCTTCGCGCGCATCTTCGGTCTTTGCCGAACCATCCACCGAGGGAAACAGGGCAAGCGCCGGAATACCCAGGGCGACGCATTCGGCCCCCAGCTTCACCAGCTCGTCGATGGACAGGCGCTCGACGCCTGGCATCGAAGGCACCGGCTGGCGCACGCCTTCTCCTTCGACGATGAAGGCGACCATGATCAGGTCGGACACGGTAAGGACGTTCTCGCGCATCAGGGCGCGGGAGAAGGCGTCGCGGCGCATACGACGCATACGGACGGCGGGAAAGGTCATGGAACGGCTGCCTGCTCGGTGGCGATCCGCCCATTTTACTCCCCGCCGGGCGCCTGTCGGGGAGCCAAAGCGTCGCAGCCGGGACGGGCAAGCTCCGACCACTCCCAGGCGGCGCACCAAGGGGACGCCGTTCGCCTGGCCCTCGAAGCCTTACCGGTTCCGCTCAACACGATCAGGCGACGTCGATGCGTTCCGTCGATTCCGGATCGAAAAAATGCAGGCGCTCGGCGCGAAAGCCCAATGCGATATCGCTTCCTGGCTGAACCGTGGAATGCGGCGGAACACGCGACACCAACTCGTCGCCGGCGTATCGCATGTTGAGAAAGACCTCGTTGCCCACGGGCTCGACGACATCGACGTGCGCGGTGAAGCGCTCCTCCACTCCGGCATGATCCGCCACGGTAAGGAGGTCTTCCGGACGAATGCCGACGACCAGCGGCTTGTCGATCTGCATTGCCAGGGCATCCGCATCGGTTCCGAGCTGGATGCTGCCTTCCTTCATCTCCAGACGCAGTCCATCGGCGCGGCGCAACGTACCGTGGAACAGGTTCATCGCCGGACTACCCAGGAAACCCGCCACAAAAAGGTTCGCCGGTTTGTTGTAGAGATTCATCGGCGTGTCCAGCTGCTGGATCACGCCGCCGTTGAGCACCACGATGCGCTGGCCGAGCGTCATCGCCTCGATCTGGTCGTGCGTGACATAGACCATCGTGGCGCCGACGCGACGATGGATGCGCGCGATCTCCACACGTGTCGAAAGGCGCAGTTTCGCATCGAGGTTCGACAATGGCTCGTCGAGGAGGAATACCGATGGATCGCGCACGAGCGCGCGCCCGAGCGCGACGCGTTGCCGTTGTCCACCCGACAGGGCCGCCGGCCGATGGTCGAGGCGCTCGTCCAGACCGAGCATCTCGGAGGCCGTCGCCACGCGTCGATCGATCTCGTCCTTGGATGCGCCACGCAGACGCAAGCCAAAGCCGAGGTTCTCGCGCACCGTCATGTGTGGGTACAGCGCGTAGTTCTGAAAAACCATGGCGATGTCGCGATCTTTCGGCGCGACATCGTTGATGACGCGGTCCCCAATCATCATCGTGCCGCCGGAGATCGACTCAAGGCCGGCAATCATGCGCAAGAGCGTCGTCTTGCCGCAGCCCGACGGGCCGACCAGCACGAGGAGCTCCCCGTCGGCGATCTCGAAGCTCGCCTCCTTCAGTGCCACGTGGCCGTTCGGATAAACCTTGCGCACCTTGTCCAGGCGGACCGCTGCCATCACTCGCTCTCCCGTTGGGTCCCGGGCTGTCAGGCAACTGCCTGCCATTGCCCCGGGCAATGCGGTATTCTGCCGACGTAATCGTTTACGTCAAAGTGTCGGTTAGCCTGTCACATCCTGGAAGCGCTGTGTGTGTCAACGCAATGCAGAGCAATCCGTCACTAGACGCCAGCCCCCTCGCGAGGCACCCTTGCGAGCTTCCGTGACATGACAGGTTTCCCAAACATGGCCAACGTGAGCGCCAAGGCGCCTACCCTGCTCGCCGATCTCGGCGGCACCAATGTGCGCTTCGGCATCGCGCATCCGGATGAAGATCAACCGCTTATCCAGGAAAGCGTGCGCAAGTACCACGTCAAGGACTACGCCTCGCTGGGCGACGCCGCCAAGCAGTACTTCAAGGATGCCGGCCATGAGGCGCAGCGCGCCATCATCGCCGCTGCCGGTCGCATCGATAACGGCGAAACCGTCAAGGTCACCAACAATCCCTGGGCCATCTCGGCCAAGAGCCTCGCCAAGGAGCTGGACCTTGAGTGGGTCCACCTGGTGAACGACTTCGCCGCCCAGTCCATGGCGGTGATGTTGATGACCGACCAGAAGACCGCCGATGGTCACCAGGACCTCGTGCCGGTCGGCAAGCTGGCCGTGCCGAAGATCGGTGCCAAGGAAGAGCAGACCTTCGTTGTCGTCGGCCCGGGTACGGGCCTGGGCGTGGGCGGCCTGCTCATCCGCGGTGACAAGGTCAGCGTGCTGCAGACCGAAGGCGGCCATGCCGGCTTCGCCGCGCACAGCGCCGAAGACATCGAGATCCTCAAGGTGCTCAATCTGCGCTACGGCCGCGTCTCCAACGAACGCCTGATCTGCGGCCAGGGCCTTGTGAACCTTTACGAAGCCATCTGCGAGATCTCCGGACAGAAGCCGCAGGAAGGCATTACGCCGGAAGACATCACCAAGCGCGCCACCGACGAAACCTGCCCCATGTGTGCTCGCGCCGTCGAGACCTTCGCGGGCATCTTCGGCAGCGTCGCGGGCGACCTCGTACTCACGCTCGGCGCATGGGACGGCGTCTACCTCACCGGCGGCATGACCCCGATCCTCCTGCCGTGGATCCAGAAGGGTAATTTCCGCGAGCGCTTCGAAGCCAAGGGTCGCTTCCGCGACACCATGGAACAGGTGCCCACCCAGGCGATCATGAATCCGGAGCCGGGCCTGATCGGCGGCGCCGCACTGGCGATCGTGGAAGCTGGTGGTACGCCGCTTCGTCGTTGAGTCAAACCGTCATGTCGCGCGCAGGTGCAGACCTAGCGCGCGCATGACGCGCATCACGGTCGCGAACTCCGGATTGCCGTCCACGGAAAGTGCGCGGTAGAGCCCTTCTCTCGATATACCCGCCGCACGCGAAACGCGGCTCATGCCGCGTGCACGTGCGATTTCCCCGAGAGCGGCACGAATAAGGCTGCCGTCGCCTGGATCCTCCTCGAGGCTCGCATTGAGGTAAGCCATTTGATCGGCCTCAGTGACGAGATGCTCCACGGGATCCCAGCGAGTGAATTTCTCTTGCATGCTTGCGTGTCCCATGCTTTAGCGAGCTTCGTTGCTCGCAGAATGTCGTCCTGCTGCGTTCGCTTATCGCCTCCACAAAGAAGAACGATAAGTAATGCCGCCCGATGGATGAAGTAGACGCGGTAGCCAGGCCCGTAGTCGATGCGCATTTCGCGAACACCGTCTCCCACGTGCTTTACGTCGCCAAGTGACCGAGCGAGATGCGGCGAAGACGGATGTTGACCCGCTCCAGTGCTTCGCGATCGCGAAGCCTGCAAATCCACCGGCGAAACGTTTCACTTTGGATGATTTCGTACATGGAGCGAACGTAACCCATAAGTTACGATATGTGACCCATGGATTACAAGCTACGCGAGCAATGCCCACACGAATCGTGGGCTCCGAGCGCCCTCTCACCTCAACCCTCATTGATCCAAAGACACATCGACCTCTCCGGGATGGAAGGACACTCCAGACGGGCACGTCGGACGCTCCATCGGGAACGAGAACCAGAGTCCGCCCCAGTTTCCGTAGGCAGTCCAGGTAACCTTTCCGCCCGGCACTCCCGGATGCGACGACCCCGTCCCCACAATTTCCGGATAGTGCGCCCGCACTTCGGCTAGGCCAATGCATACGCCAGAGAGATCGAGGCTGGCGAGAGCAACCGTATCCGTGACGGACGAGCGAAGCCGAATCTCGGACTGCTCGACCGTTACTCCTGTCGAGAACCAGGCACGACTGCCTATAAACGAGGTGATCTCTCCACGCTGTTCGCACCGCAGCGGCGTAGATCCGATGGGCCATGCCTCTTTCAACACGTCGCCCCCTTGCGTGGCACGGTCAGCAAGCAGGGCTGTCTTCGACCAGAACATGGCATCGCCCGACGGCGGCACCGAAGCACGCAGATCCGCAGCACGAAGCGATTGTGCGCAAACGTGGCCGGAGTAAACCATGACGATCAGTAGAGAGGGCAAAGCAGCGAGGGGCCGTCTTTTGATCACCCGTCGTTCTCCTTATCGATGAGTCATGCAGCGCGATGAATGTCGCGCCGCCCTGTCGTCTCGCCGCGCCGAAGATCTTTCGCTGCGGACGATTCAAGCATCCCGGATGCCGCGACGACAAACTTGAGAATCAGGACCGATATCGATGAGTACACGAGCGTTATCACTGACGAACCGCCAGAAACAAGTGTGATGTGGCTCGCACTTCGGCTGCACCAGATGAAATCGGTCCGAATTCTCAAACATCGAGCGCGGGTGGTGTGGAGCATGAACGTGTGCGTGCTGGATTAACCGCCCGCACACGAGGGTCGCCAGCTGATGGCGACTTCTTCAGATCTCTTATTTGGACAATGACATGCGAACGAATCGCAGTGGCACGAAGTTTGTGGCACTCCTTCTTTTCCTGGGTATTCATTGCGCCGCGGTGGCCCAGAACAAGTTAGGCGAGACCTGCACGAGCGAATTTCCCATACCACCAAAGAAAGTCGAAACGGGCTTGGGAAGCGGCGTGGACGACCTGGTCCACAGTGCGTATGCCCTTCAATGGCGCGTCAAGCAGGTAGACGCTGAGGATTGGACGATTGCCTATGGAGACGCCTCCTTTACAGACAAGACAAAACAATTCATATCGGTGGTCAGAGGCCAATCAATTCCATATACGACATCACACTTCGCGCACGAGATAGGTCACGCGACAAGCAGTTTCGGCGAGAACATTTCATCCCGAGAAGCGTATATAAAAAGCCGTTGTACGGACGAAGGGTTTGCACTAGGCATCAACATCAATGCGAGAAAGCGAATCAAGCAGTGTGCGTCTGCCGACATCGGTGTCGTTTCGGCAGAGGTACCATTCTTCACCGACTGGTACGACTCGATGGCGGCGAACCCTCCCATCTATTACGGGGATTTCGGCCGGGCGTTCTGCGAGAAAAACATCGAGTCTGTCAGCGGGAAAAGCTATCTCGATTACTACGGCGACTGGTACGACTCGCATTACGCGGCAGACACCCCGCAGACGACCAACGCCGATGAAAGCCTCTTCTTCGCACGTGTTTCCGATCTTGCTGCCCGCGCGGGAGCTGGCATGACCGCTATCAAGGACATCTGGCCTGATGGGAGTCGCATGATGTTGCCCGATCAGACCCGGCCGCGAAGCTATCGTGGCGGCGCTGCTCCGTTGGCTGGCGCGATCCGCGTCGTGAAGTCGGAATGGCGAGTAAAGCGCACGGATCCTGCCCGTGTTGCGCTGGCCACGATGAACATCGATGGACCTTGCGTGAGCCTCGACATGGTACGGGCGGAATATCCCTCTGCAATCATGACGGACTCTCCTTCAACGGCGCTCCCCTACGACGAAGGAACTTGGTCTGCATTCGGGCCTTGGGGAGAGATTGGATTCGGCTTTGCCTACGCCAGTCCGAAGTGCGTTTCGAGCGTGACGTTCAAACCAGATGCCTTCCCGCCCGCGTGGGCAAACTCGAATATCTGACAGTGAAGACGGCCGCGTGCCAGGCTCTTGCCCACGCGGCCGTTGCTCGCACGCCACCTCTCCCTGCGAGTGCCCGGAAACCTTACACCGAAGGCGCGAGCAGCGCGTCCAGATCGCTTTCGTCGAAACTCAGCCGCTCCCGACTGCCGCCGCCTTCAAGCACGGCATCGGCAAGCTCAGCCTTGCGGGCTTTAAGCTCTTCGATCCGCTCTTCGACGGTGCCGGCAGTGATCAGTCGATAGACGAAAACAGGCTTGTCCTGGCCGATGCGATGAGCGCGATCGCTTGCCTGTGCTTCGGCTGCGGGATTCCACCACGGGTCGTAGTGAATGACCGTGTCGGCGCTGGTCAGATTGAGGCCTACGCCGCCCGCTTTCAACGAAAGCAGGAAGAGTGGCACTTCGCCGTCCTGAAAACGCTGCACGGGTTCGGCGCGATCGCGCGTTTCGCCTGTGAGCGTAACGTAGCTGAGACGACGACGATCGAGTTCCACCGCGATCAGCTTCAGCATCTCGGTGAACTGGCTGAACAGCAAGACACGACGGCCCTCGGCAAGCAGCGCCGGCAACATGTCCATCAACAGTTCGAACTTGGCCGATTCGCGCACGCCGCGTGCGGCTTCGAGTTTGACCAGTCGCGGATCGCAGCAGACCTGGCGCAGCTTCAGCAGGGCGTCGAGCACGATGATGCCGCTGTGGGCGATGCCACGCTGGGCAATGACTTCACGCAGCTCTTCGGCCAGCGACAGGCGCAGGCTTTCGTATAGATCGCGCTGTTTCGGCTCCATGACGACGCGACGGGTGATTTCCGTCTTCGCCGGCAGTTCGGATGCCACCTGCGCCTTCGTGCGACGAAGGATGAATGGCGCGATGCGGCGATTGAGCCGCTCCTGGCATTCGACGTCCTGGTGCTTCTCGATCGGTCCGCGGTAATGACGCCGGAACGCACCCTCGTCGCCCAGCAAGCCGGGTACGGCGAGGTCCACCTGCGACCAGAGTTCACCTAGATGATTCTCAAGCGGCGTACCGGTAAGGCACAGGCAACGCGGGACTTTCATTGCGAGCAGCGCGCGACGTGCCTGCGTACGAGGATTCTTAACCTGCTGCGCTTCATCGAGGACAACCAGCGAGAACGGCTGCTTCTTCAGCGTTTCCACGTCGCGCGGCAGCAAGGCGTAGGTCGTCAGGATGACGTCGTACTCACCCATGTGGGCGAAGGTTTCCGCACGCTGCGGACCGTGTAGTGCAAGCAGGCGAAGGCTCGGCGCGAAGCGCGCCACTTCGGAAACCCAGTTGGGCACGAGGCTGGTCGGCACGACGACGAGCGCGGGAGCAGTGAGCGAACCGGCCTCCTTCAGCGCGAGCAGGTGCGTGATCAGCTGCAGTGTTTTGCCCAGACCCATGTCGTCGGCCAGGACACCGCCCGTGCCCGCTTCCGCAAGTGCATTCATCCAGCGCAGCCCATCGCGCTGGTAGCCGCGCAACTCGGCATTGAGGCCAGCGGGCACAGCGTCACTCGCGCGCTCGGCGGCTTCGCGAAGGCGCTTGGTAAAGCCGCGCAGTCGTTCCGGCGCCTCGAACGAACCGCCACTGGGCAATGCCTGCACGAGCTCTTCGAGACGACCGGCCTGCACGCGCGGCAGGTGCAACTGCTGGCGCGGCTTTTCGAGGTACTCGGCAAGCGGTGCCAGCAAGCCGCGCAACTCCTTCAGGCGTACCGGCACGCGACGGCGCTCATCGACCGGCGCATACCAGACCGAGTCCTCCGCCTCACCCGGAGCCGGGCTCAGGCTGAGCTGATGTTCGGCCAGCGCCTGCGCAACGGCGGGCAGCAGGTTGACCCGCTTGCCTTCAACGTCGATACCGATTTCCAGATCGAAGGCGTGATCGGCGTCGTCTTCGTTCGCCTTGCCATACCAGCGCACCGGCCCTTCGAGGACTTCGAAGGGGAAGCTGGGCGCGTACTCGAGCAGGAAACCGTCGGCTTCAAGCTTCGGTCGCAGCGCCAGCCAGCGCGCAGGTGTATTGACTTCGAGGGCACCGGCGTAGCCCTTGCCGGGGAACAGCCAGGCATCGTCCGGCAAGGTGTCGGCCATGTCCCAGGGGAGGCCCTCGGTGTCGACGGCCGGATTGAGGCCCGCCGTTTCCAGCGTCTCCATGGTCGACAGCTCTTCGGCGCGACGACGGCAGATCTCGAGCAGGACACCGTTGCGCACACGACGGACGAGAGGCTCTCCGCCACGGCCAGGCAAGCGTTCACCCGCGTAGTCGAAGGCGAGCCGACCGTAGGCCAGCGGAGGCGTACCGGCAGCCAGGCGCGCATGGCGCGTGAGCGCGTGAAGGACGAGGACCGGACGCGGCGAGACCTCGGCGCGGCGCATTTCCCCGAACACCTGCGGTGCGGGCACGCGCGGCCCCATCGGGGTCGATGCCAGTTCGGCACGGAACACGGCCGTGTTCTCGGGCGCCAGCGGCGGCAGGTCGAGCCACGCCGTTTCGGCAGGATCGGCTTCGAGCGGACCAACTTCGGCGTGCTCGGCATCGAGGAACCAGAGCGAGCCGATACGGAACAGTCGCTGGCTCGCCGGCACCGCCGGCACCAGTTTCTGGCCGCCGTCCTTTTCGAGGTTCCACCGCCACTTCAGCGGATGCGGCTTGCCGCGCGAGAGCTGCAGGCCGGCCACCCCGCCGAAGAAACAAGGCGCGGCGTCGAGGATGTCGGCAAGAAGGTGGTCGCCCAGCGAACCGGCAAAACGAGCGTAGCTGCGGCTCTTGCGCAAGGTCTGCGGCAGGCCGAGCAGGGTCGCCGCAAGGCGCCGCTCGGTATCGGTGAGCGCGGCATCGGGAAGATGGCGGCTATCCAGCGGAATCGGCCTTGAGTAACGGCCATCGGTGCCGAGCGTGAGCAGCACCGGGGCCACGTCGAGGCGTGCCGCCGGCTCCTGGTCATCATTGATGGCCTCGAGGAAGAAGCCGAGCACGCTGCGCTCGCCGACCACGGCGGGCTCGGCCTGGCCCAACACACGGCGCCACGCCAGCGGTAGCGGTGCCGCCACCTCGTTTCGTTTGCGCTTGTCGTCCGGTTGATGCATCCGTATCGATCCCGCCCGCACGATCAAAACAAGAAGCTTAGCAAAGGCAGCAGAACGTGCCCGTAAGACTTTTTTCCTGAGGATCGCCCCGGTTCAGCGAAGCAGGAGAAGCGCCGCGGCCTCAGCCGCGGCGGTTGGCGAACAAGTCGACCGGATACTCGGGCTTCTGCTCTCGCCCCATCAGGGTGCGCAGACCCTGGACGGGGGTCACCTCGCCATGCAGGACTGAGCGGACGGCGGCGGCGATGGGCAGGTCGAGCCCGTGGAACCCGGCCAGGCGGGCGACTTCATCCGCTGTGACAACACTTTCGACGACCTGACCGATCTCGCGTACCGCGTCCTCGAGCGAAATGCCGCGGCCAAGGGCGAGGCCCAGGCGCCGGTTGCGCGAAAGGTCGCCTGTGCAGGTGAGGACCAGATCGCCCAGGCCAGCCAGACCCATCAGTGTTTCGGCACGGGCACCGAGCGCCACACCCAGGCGAAGCATCTCGTTCATGCCACGGGTAATCAGGCCGGCGCGGGCGTTGAGTCCGAGTTCCATGCCATCAGCCACGCCGGTAGCCACCGCGAGTACGTTCTTCATCGCACCGCCGAGTTCCGCACCCAGGATGTCGTTGCCCGTATAGGCACGGAAATCCGGGGCGTGCAGCAGCACCGCCAGTTCCTTGCCAAAGGCGTCGTCGGTAGCGTGCACCGTGACGGCGCTGGGCAGGCCGGCGGCCACTTCCCGCGCGAACGACGGACCGGTGATGACTGCCGCCGGTCGCCCCGGCAGCTTCTCATTCACCAGTTCATGCAGGAACCGACCGGTACCGGTCTCGAAGCCCTTGGTGGCCCACGAAATTTTCGTGCCCGGGTCGAGCATGGGCACGATCTCGTCGAGCATCGAGGCAAAGGCGTGACTGGGCACGACGATGAGGACGATGCCCGCACCGCGCACGACCTTGGCCAGGTCAGCCTCGTAGCTGAGCTCGGTAGGGAGATCGAGGTCCGGCAGGTAGCGCAGGTTGCGACGCGACGCGGCCATGACCGCGAGCGCACCGGCATCGCGCCCCCACAACCGTGTGGGGACATCGTTGCGCGCCAGGAGCGCGGCCAGTGCGGTGCCCCATGAACCCGCGCCGAGGACGGCGACGGTGGGTCGGGAGACGGGTGTCATCACTCAGCTGTTGAGCGTATGGGCCCCGGCGCCCTCGACCTGCTGACGCTGCTGCTCGGCGTAGAGGGCGTCGAAATTGATCGGCTGGAGCAGGAACGGCGGGAAGCCGCCTTCCTGGATCATGGCGGAGACCATCTGACGGGCATACGGGAACAGCAGGTTCGGGCAGTACGAACCCAGGATGCCGTCACGGTCTTCGCTGGTGAAGCCACCGATGCCGAAGATGCCGGCCTGGTGCACTTCAGCGAGATACGCGGTGCGATCGCCCAGGTTGCAGGTAAGGGTAAGGCTGAGGACCACTTCGAACTGCTCGTTGCCGAGGTCGACGGCCTTGTGGCCCAGGTTGAGCTGAACCTGCGGCTGGGCCTCGGTCTCGCCCATTTCCTGGAAGACCTGAGGCGCGTTCGGAGCTTCGAAGGAAGCGTCCTTGACGTAGATCTTCTGCAGGACGAGCTGCGGCTGGCCGGCCTGGCCGTTGGGGGTGATGTCTGCCATTGCGTGTTCCTCGGAAAGGCGTCTTGAAGGCGGCTTCGTGCGGAGGCACGAAAGCGGAGATTGTTTCACACAACCCCGGGCGGCGCACAGTCCGGCTTGCGCGAACACGTGGGATTCTGAGAGAATGCCCGGCTTCCCTATGCCGACCCGATTCGTCGGGCAGGTCCGTCACGCGATGCGGGCCTTAAGCGGCGGGAATGCTCCACCCCCTCCAGCCATCGCGTGGCGCCCTGCATCCATGGGTCGCGGCTGGGCCGATGCCGTCCTGGCCAAAGGGCGGTCAAATTATCTAAAGGAGGTCGTCATGGCCCGTAGATGCCAAGTCACCAATAAGGGTGTGCAGACCGGTAACAACGTCTCGCACGCAAACAACCGCACCCGTCGCCGCTGGCTGCCGAACCTGCACGAGCGTCGTTTCTGGGTCGCCAGCGAGAACCGCTGGATCAAGCTGCGCATCTCGAACCACGCGCTGCGCACGATCGACAAGAACGGCATCGACGCCGTGCTCGCCGACCTCCGTTCCCGTGGCGAAAAGATCTAAGGAGATCGAACATGGCTGGTAAGCGTGATAAGCATCGCCTGATTTCCACCGCGGGAACCGGGCACTTCTACACCACGGATAAGAACAAGAAGAACACGCCGGAAAAGATGGTGTTCATGAAGTATGACCCCGTCATCCGGAAGCACGTGGAATACAAGGAAGGTAAGATCAAGTAATAGCGCCTTGCGCTTTTGATCTTCTCGAGAAACCCGCCGCAAGGCGGGTTTTTTGTTGCCTGTAGAAAGCTGCGGCGCAAGAGCCGGCGGGTCTCACCCTCGGGGCCACGTCTGCGGCGACCCGCTTCGGAAGGGCCGCCCAACGCGGCCGTTTACTTATTGCCCT
>CBIGPO010000061.1:0-20634 GCA_966191635.1 uncultured Luteibacter sp. | reverse complement strand
CAGGAGTCGCGTCGAAAACCCCCAGTCGGAGCCCGACCCGGCCCGTAGGGCAATAGATAAACGGCCGCGTTGGGCGGCCCTTCCGAAGCGGGTCGCCGCAGTCGTGGCCCCGAGGGTGGCACCCGCCGGCTCTTGCGCCGCACCGCGCGAGCCTTTTTAGCGGGCCGCTCGCTACACTGCGAAGTAATGATCGAGACCGACCGACTCACTCGTTGTTATGGGCCGCTGATTGCGGTGGACGCCCTGACCTTGCGCGCCGAGCCGGGGCAGGTGCTTGGTTTGCTGGGGCCCAACGGCGCGGGCAAGTCGACCGCCATGCGCATGATTGCCGGCTTCCTCGCGCCCACCTCGGGCACGGCCCGGGTCTGTGGACACGACGTACGCAAGGAGCCTCTCGCCGCCAAGCGGGCCCTGGGCTACCTGCCCGAGGGGGCACCCAGCTATGGCGAGATGACCATCCGGGAGTTCCTTGTCTTCATGGTTCGCGTGCGTGGCCTGGACCGGGACATCGCCTTTCGTCGTTTCGACGAAGTGGTCATGCGGCTCGAACTGGAAGACGTGCTCGAGCAGACCATCGGCACCTTGTCGAAGGGGTTGCGTCGACGCGTGGGCCTTGCGCAGGCGATCCTGCACGACCCGCCGGTACTGATGCTGGACGAGCCGACGGACGGTCTCGACCCGAACCAGAAGCACTCGGTGCGTATGCTCATCGACGCGATGGCGCGTGAACGCACCATTCTGATCTCCACTCATCTGCTCGAAGAAGTGCACGCGCTGTGCAATCGCGTGGCGATCATCGCCAATGGTCGCCTTCTCGCCGACGCGACCCCCGCCGAACTGGAAGCGCGCTCGCGCTACCACGGCGCGGTGTCGTTCAGCGCGCCCGGCAGTGGTGTGTCCCGCGAAATGCTGGCGCGCATCCCCAACGTCGCATCGGTGGAAGTGGATCCGCTCGATGGCCGCGTC
This sequence comes from uncultured Luteibacter sp., assembly GCA_966191635.1. Taxonomy (GTDB): domain Bacteria; phylum Pseudomonadota; class Gammaproteobacteria; order Xanthomonadales; family Rhodanobacteraceae; genus Luteibacter. The sequence goes on along the minus strand of CBIGPO010000061.1, from coordinate 19,668 downwards.
ACCGTGTTCCCCAGGAGCGGTCAACCGATCCTCGAAGAGGTGCAGGCTTTGTTGCGTACGCAGAACCTCGAAGTCTCGGAGATTCAGCTTGAGCAAGGGCGACTCGACGAGGTGTTCCGCCAGATCACCACGCAACCTCGCGGAGCACAGGCATGAGCGGCGTGGCGGCGATCATGCGCCGCGAGCTGTGGAGCTACTTCGTTACACCGGTGGCCTATGTGTTCATGGTGATCTTCCTGGTCATGGCCGGCGTGCTCACGTTCTACACGGGTGACTTCTACGACCGGGGCCTGGCCGACCTGCAGCCCTTCTTCGACATGCATCCCTGGCTCTACCTCGTGCTTGTGCCCGCAGTGACGATGTCGATGTGGGCGGAAGAACGCGCCTCGGGCACGCTGGAGCTGTTGTTCTCCCTGCCGGTGTCGATCTCGCAGGCCGTGCTCGGCAAGTTCCTTGCGGCGTGGGCCTTCATCGGTATCTGCCTGCTCTTGACCTTCCCGATCTGGATCACGGTGAACTACCTCGGTGACCCGGACAACGGCGTGATCCTTGCCGGCTACGTGGGTAGCTGGCTCATGGCCGGCGCCTTTATCGCCATCGGTACCTGCATGTCCACGGCGACGCGCAGCCAGATCATCGCCTTCATTCTCACGGCGGCGGTGTGCTTTCTGCTATTGCTCGCCGGCCAGCCGCAGGTGCTCGATTTCTTCCAGGATGCCGTGCCGCCGAAAGTCATCGGTGCGCTAGGTCAGCTGAGCATTGCGCGCCACGCCAACGCAATCGCGCGGGGTGTGCTCGACCTGCGTGACCTGGTGTACTTCTTCGCCACCATCGTGGCGTGGCTGGCCGCGAGCGTCGTGGTCCTCGACCTGAAGAGGACGCGATGAAAATGTCGCGCCACCTGCATCTCTCCCGGCCCTTCCTGCTGCGACTTTCGCTGCTCGGCATCCTCGTGCTGTTCCTGGTGACCGTGGCCATCAGCTCGCTGTCGCTGCGCACGGCGCGTGTCGATCTTACGTCCGACCACATTTACACGCTCACCCCCGGCACCCTGGATATCGTCGACGGCCTGCGCAAGCCGCTCACGATCACACTGTATTTTTCCGATCACGCCACGCGCGACCTGGCGCAGCTGCGCAGCTACGAGCAGCGCGTGCACGAAATGCTTCGCGAGATCGCCGTTCGCGCGCACGGCCGGATCCGGTTGCGGGTGATCGATCCGGTGCCCTATTCGGACGACGAGGACGCTGCCGAAAGCTATGGACTCACTCCGGCCAGTGGCGGCAGCAACGGCGAGCGTGTGTTCTTCGGCCTGGTCGGCAGCGGTGGCTCCGGCGATGCGGCACCGCAGGCGATTCCCTTCTTCGATCCGGCGCGCGAGGCCTTTGTCGAGTACGACATTGCCAAGCTGCTCTACGAGTTGGGCATGCCCAGGAAGCCGCGGCTCGGTGTGATGAGCTCTCTACCGGTGGAAGGCAACCTGGTGATCGGCGAGCCAGCCTGGACGCTGATGCGTCAGCTCGACCAGCTGGCTGACGTGACCTCGATCGATCCCGATAGCGCTACCCACATCGATCCGTCGATCAGTGTGTTGCTGCTCATCCATCCGAAGCACCTGTCGGAGGACGCACAGTACGCGATCGACCAGTTCGTGCTACGTGGCGGTCATCTGGTTGTCTTCGTCGATCCCGATGCGGAGATGGACGCGGCGCCGCTGATCGACTCGCACGGCACGGTCGACGATCACAATTCCGATTTGCCCCGGCTGTTCCGGAACTGGGGCGTGGTCTTCGACCCGACCCGTGTGGTGCTGGATCGCTCACAGGCGCTGACTATCGAACTCAACGGCAACAGCATCAGCCATCCGGCCATGCTTGGCCTGGGCGCGCAGGATCTGAACCACGACGACGTGATCACGGCGAGCCTGCAGCGGATCAACTTCTCGACGACCGGCTTCTTCGAACTCGCGCCGGATACGAAGGCCCGACTGATTCCGCTGGTGCAGACATCGGACGAAGCGGCTCTCGTGCCTGCCCAGCGCGTGCGCGATTCGGCGGGCGACCCTACCAGCCTGCTCGAGAACTACGAGCCTACCCACGAGCGCTACCTGCTTGCCGCGCGCCTGCGCGACACCTTCCATACTGCTTTTCCGGAGCGCCGCGAAAAGGGTCACCTCGCGGTCGCCAATGGTCCCGGCGAGGTGGTGCTGGTGGCAGACACGGACCTGCTGTCAGACCGCCTGTGGATCGACGTTCAACCCCTGCTCGGCCAGCAGCAGCTCACGCCATTCGCGAACAACGGCGATTTCGTGGCCAACCTTGTCGACAACCTGGGCGGTTCGACGGCCTTGCTGTCGATCCGTGGGCGGGTGAATTCGCAGCGGCCGTTTACCCGGGTCAAGGCGCTGCAGGCAGCGGCGGATCGCAAGTTCCTGGTCAAGAAACGCGAGCTCGAAAACGAGCTTTACGAAACCCAGCGACGGCTCGCGGAACTGCAGCCGGCGAAGGGCGCGACCGGTCCGGCGACCGCGACGGCGGAGCAACGACGCGAAGTGGAGCAGTACCTGCAGCGTAAGCTAGCCATCGGCAAAGAGCTGCGCGACGTGCAGCACCAGCTCAACGCCGAGATCGACGCATTGGGCCTGCGCCTGAAGTTCATCAATATCGTGCTGGTGCCGGGGCTGGTCGCCTTGCTCGGCCTGATCTACGGGTGGCGTCGCACGCGTCGCGCCCGACGCGTCGTCTGAGCAGGTGGGTGCCGGCATCATGAAATGGATCGTGCCCTGGGAATTTTCCTGGGTGTTCCTTGTCGTCTTCCTCGCCACGGCAATGGCGTACTTCGCAGGAAGCCGGCGCCTGCGCGTGGCGCGCCTGCGTCAGGCAGCGTTCTGGGTCGGCATGGCGATCGTCTACGTGGCGTTGCACACGTACTTCGATTACTACGCCGAGCATGAGTTCTTCATGCATCGTATCCAGCAGGTATTGCTGCATCATCTCGCGCCGTTGTTGCTGATCGCGGCGTATCCGGGGACGGTGCTGCGTGCCGGCCTGCCCTTGTGGCTGCGTGTACGGCTGCGTCGCACCGGGCAATCGCTTGTGTGGCGCGTCATTGCCGCATGTCTGTTCAATCCGGCATTCGTCACGGCGTTCTTCGTCGCGCTGATCCTGGTCTGGCTCATCCCCGACATGCAGACCATGGCGATGCTGGACTGGCGAATCTACCGCGCCATGAACTGGTCGATGGTGCTCTCGGGGCTGGCGTACTGGTGGATCGTGCTCGACCACCGGCCGAAGCCGCCAGGACGGATGTCGCCAGGCATTCGCGTGTTGTCGCCAGCGATAACCATGACGCCGCAGATCGTTGCCGGCGCCATCGTCACGTTCTCGAAAACCGACCTGTACCCGATCTTCGAGATCTGCGGACGCGCCTTCACCCTCAACGTACTCACCGGCCAGCTGATCGGCGGTGTGATCATGTGGGTGCCCGCGGCGATGATCGAATCGGCCGGCGGTTTGCTGGCCTTGCGCCAGTGGCTGCGGCTCTCGCGCAACGGGCGCCTGCCACGCAGGGCACCCGTACGTCGCACCGCGGCGCGTCAGTAAACCTTCGGCACCTTCTCCGCCTTGGCGGTGACCTTGTCCTTCTTCGGCTTGCCCTTCAGTGGCGGCAGGACGAATTCCTTGTCGGGCGTGAGTTTGTCGGGTACCTGGTCGAGCAGGTGGCGGATCAGGTTCAGCCGGCCTTCTTTCTGGTTGTTGAAGTCGGCGACGAACCAGGGTGCATCGGCGGTGTGGGTGTGCTGGATCATCGCGTCGCGCAGGTCGCCCATCTCGACGTACTTCTCGCGGGCCTTGAGGTCCACGGGAGAGAGCTTCCAGCGCTTGAGCGGATCGGCCGCGCGCTCGGCGAAGCGTTCTTCCTGGGGCTCCTGATCGACCGATAGCCAGTACTTCACAAGGATGATGCCGTCGTCGGTCAGCAGCTTCTCGAACGTGGGGCAGGCCTTCATGAAGGTGTCGTACTGGTCTTCCGTGCAAAAGCCCATGGCAGGTTCGACCACGGCGCGGTTGTACCAGCTGCGGTCGAACAGCACGAGCTCACCGGCAGTGGGGAGCTCGGCGACGTAGCGCTGGAAGTACCACTGGCCTTCTTCGGTGTGCGACGGCTTGCTCAGCGCGACCACGCGCGCGGCGCGGGTGTCGAGCTTGTCGGTGATGGCTTTGATGGTGCCGCCCTTGCCGGCGGCGTCGCGGCCTTCGAGGATGACCAGCATGCGTTTGCCGGTGGCGCGCAGCCAGCGCGTGAGGCCAACCAGCTCGATCTGCAGCGCCTCGAGGTCTTGCTCGTAGGCTTTCTTTTTCTTCTTGCCCATCGGTTCGGTCCGTTTTACGGGGAGGTGACCGGCATTGTGAGGCAGGAAATGTAAGTTTGGTGCGAGCACCTATCGCCGCTGAAGCGGCTCCCACAATAAGCTGCGGTTCTCCCTGTGGGAGCCGCTTCAGCAGCGATGCTCCATGTGGGAGCCGCTTCAGCGGCGATGCTCTTCAGGTTGCCGCGATCAGGTTCTGCAGCTCGTCCGCCTGGTGTTCGCGGGTCAGCGTGTCGATCAGCTCGTCCAGATCGCCCTGCATCGTCTCGAGGAGGCGGTAGAGGGTGAGGTTGATGCGGTGATCGGTGATCCGGCCCTGGGGATAGCTGTAGGTGCGGATGCGCTGGCTGCGGTCGCCCGAGCCGACCTGCAGGCGGCGTGACTCGGCCTGGGCGGCGCTCTGCTTGCTGCGCTCGGCATCGAGCAGCCGCGCCTTGAGCAGGCTCATCGCGCGGGCACGGTTCTTGTGCTGGCTGCGTTCGTCCTGGCATTCGACCACGGTGCCGGTGGGCAGATGGGTGATGCGGATGGCCGAGTCGGTCTTGTTCACGTGCTGACCGCCCGCGCCGGAGGCGCGGAAGGTGTCGACCTTGAGGTCGCCGTCGCGGATCTCGATGTCGTTGACCTCGTCCTGCTCGGGCAGGATCGCGACCGTGGCGGCTGAGGTGTGGATGCGCCCTTGCGATTCGGTTTCCGGCACGCGCTGCACGCGATGCGTGCCCGATTCGAACTTCAGTTTCGAGTACGCGCCGCGGCCTTCGATGCGCGCGACCACTTCCTTGTACCCGCCATGCTCGCCTTCGTTGGCATGCAGGATTTCCACGTGCCAGCGCTGCCGCTCGGCGTAGCGTGCATACATGCGGAAGAGATCGCCTGCGAAGATGGCGGCTTCGTCGCCGCCCGTGCCGGCACGGACCTCGAGGAACAGGTTGCCGTCGTCGCGCGGGTCCTTCGGGAGCAGGAGCAACTGGAGGTCGGCGTCAAGGTCGCGCAGGTGGCTTTCGATCCGCGCGATGTCGTCGGCCGCCATCTCGCGCATTTCGGCGTCGTCGAGCATGGCCTTCGACTCGGCCAGCTCGCGCTCGGCCGTGTCATGGTCCTTCAGTGAGAGCGTCACCGGTTCCAGCTGCGCGTATTCGCGCGACAGGTCGCGGAAACGCTGGCCATCGGCGAGCACGTCCGGCTGCGCGAGCAGCAGGCCGATTTCTTCGTACCGTTCGGCCAGGGCTTCGAGTTTGCGGCGGATCGAGGGGGTCATTCGGGGCACGGGGTGTGGCAGGAGCCGCACATCATGCGGAAACGTCGTCGTCCGGGTCCAGTCCGTACAGCCGGCCGGCTGCATGGAGGAGGTCGAGATCGCCGGAAAGCGCGGCATCGCGCAGGCGCGCGCTGGGTGCGTGGAGCAGCTTGTTGGTCAGTGTATTGGCGAGGAAGGCGAGCGCTTCGTCTGGCGTGCGGCCCCTGGCCAGCATGGCCTGGGCCTTGGCCAGCACCTCGTCGCGCTGCGCCTCGGCGGCGACGCGCATGTCCACGGCAGGATTGCGCAGGCTCAGCGCGCGGCGCCACGCCATGTAGCGATCGACCTGGAGGTCGATGATGGCGTCGGCCTCGCGAGCGGCCAGTTCGCGCGAGCGGCGGTTCTCGTCAATGACTTGCTTGAGGTCGTCGATGCCGTAGAGGTACACGTCGTCGAGGTGGGCGACCTCCGGCTCGATATCGCGCGGCACGGCAATGTCCACCATGAACATCGGGCGGCGGCGCCGTGCGGCGATGGCATCGGCCACCATCTGCCTGGTGACCACCGGCAGGCGCGAGGCGGTGGAGGTGATCACGATGTCGGCTTCGGCGAGGTGCCGGGGCAGGTCGGCCAGCGCGATGGCGTAGCCGCTGTAGCGGCCGGCCAGTTCCTGGGCGTTCTCGAGCGTGCGGTTGGCCACGATCAGCCGGCGCACCTTCTTGTCGGACAGGTGCCTGGCGGCCAGCTCGATCGTCTCGCCGGCGCCGATCAGCAGCACGCAGGCCTGGCGCAGGTCGGTGAACACCTGCTCGGCAAGGCGCACGGCCGTATAGGCGACGGATACGGTATGCGCGCCGATGCGGGTATCGGTGCGTACCCGCTTGGCCACGGCGAAGGTGTGCTGGAGCAGGCGTTCCATCGGCGCACGCAGGCTCTGTGCCGTGCGGGCCTGCTGGTAGGCGTCCTTCACCTGACCGAGGATCTGCGGTTCACCCAGCACCATGGAGTCCAGCCCCGTGGCGACGCGGAACATATGACGCACTGCTTCCTGCTCGTCGTGCCGGTAAAGGAACTCGTCCAGTCGTTGCGGGGTCAATCGGTGTTGACGCGACAACCACTGGCGCGGCACGGCCTCGAAACCTTCGGTCACGCTGCAGTACAGCTCGGTGCGGTTGCAGGTGGAGAGGATCATGGCCTCTTCGACACCCGGTTGGCGGACAAGGTCGTCCAGCGCCTGCGGAGCCACCGCGGCATCGAATGCCACCTGTTCACGCAGGCTGACCGGCGCGGTGAGGTGATTGAGCCCGAGGGCGATGAGTGGCATGACGGGCGTGAGTCGGCTTCGGTGGCGTCGGCTAAGCTAAGGGAGCATTGTGCGCTCACAAGGCGCGTGGCTCTTGCAGCGCCCTATCGATTATGACGGAGACTAGTGTGCTGAGCGGTCGGTCCAAGTTCAAGCAACTGCGGCATTTTGTGGTCCTGGCCAGCCTGATGGCCGTCGCTACCGGGTGTGCCGTGGCACCTCACGAGGCACCCAGGGTGACCCGAACCGGCGTCCAGCCGCTCGATCGTCTCCAGGTGGCCATCCTGCCGCCCGAGCGTGACGTTCAGGCCCAGCTTATGGCGGGTGACTTTGCGTTGGCGGCCAACGATCTCAAGGCCGCTGCCGACGCTTACGGCAACGCGGCGCAGTTGAGCGACGACCCGCGGGTTGCCGGGCGGGCGACCGAGCTTGCCCTGGCGGTGCACGACCAGGCTGCCGCCACCAAGGCTCTCGACCGCTGGGCCGCGCTTCACGGCAAGCCACTGGATCTGGCCGAGGGCAGGGCCCGGGTGGCTCTGGATCGGGGTGATACCGCAGAAGCGGAGCGCCAGCTCAACGCCATGATCGCTACCGGCAACCCGGACGCCTGGCGCGAGATCGGCCGAACCCTGATCAGTGCACGCGACGCCGCGCAGGCGGGTGTACTGCTCGAGCGGGTCGCCACGCCGCAGCGGCTGCCCAACGATTCCAGCGCCTGGCTGGCCATGAGCGAGCTGGGTGAGAACCTGGGTCGGCACGATTACGCGAAAACCGTCGGTGACGGGGCCATGGCGCGCTTCCATGACGGCACCACGTATGCCTGGGCCGCGCAGCAGAAATTCCGCGCGGGTGACAAGGAGGGCGCGAAGAAGCTGTTCGCCAAGGCCGTCGCCAAGGATCCCAAGAACACACGCCTGCGCCTGGCCTACGCCAGCGTGCTGGCCCAGGGAGGCGACGAGAAGGCGGCCGCGAAACTGCTCTCCACCGGCACCCAGGACAGCGACACCTACACGATGCGGATGACGCTCGCTGCCCGCGCCGACGACAAGGCGGCCGTGAGCCGCCTCTACGAAGAGATCCGTCACCAGTCGGACAACATCCAGTCCGACAACGCCTTCACCTTGGGTCAGTTGGCCGAGCTGCTTGGCAAGCAGGACGACGCGCTGGACTGGTACGCCGCGGTCGGCGACGACGATCCGCACATCTACGACGCTTCGGTGCGCAGCGCGGTCGTACTCCACCTGCAGGGCAAGGACGACGACGCGCACGAGATCGTCGCCGAACTGCAGACCACCTATGCCGATCGCCCCGAGCAGCTGCTGAAGGCGTTTGCGCTTGATGGTGAGTTGTACATGGACGCCCGCCAGTTCGACGCCGCCGCCGCTTCGTATGACAAGGCGTTGCGCGTCAAGCCGGACGACACCGACATGCTCTATGGCCGTGGTCTCGCCCTCGCCGAGGCTGGAAAGATCGACCAGGCCGTGGCCGACTTCCGCAAGCTGCTGGAGATCAAGCCGGGTGACATCGAGGCGAGCAATGCCCTCGGTTACACGCTGGCTGACAATGATCGCGATCTCGGCGAAGCGCAGAGCCTTATCCAGGCCGCTCGCAGCGCCCGTCCGGACGACCCGTCCGTGGCCGATTCCTGGGGTTGGCTGAAGTTTCGACAGGGTCAGCTCGACCAGGCTGAAAACACCCTGCGCGGCGCCTGGCTCAAGCGCAAGGATGCCGACATCGGCGTCCACCTTGCCGAAGTGCTGTGGGACCGCGGCGAGCACGAAGAAGCCCGTAAGGTGCTCAACGAGGTGCGTCGCATCGACCCCAGGAACGCTTCCCTGGAGCGGACCGAGCGGAAGCTGAAGCCTTGAGGGCCCTTCGCAGGTCCTCACCCCCCGCCCCTGTAGGAGCCGATTCATCGGCGATGGCTTTTGTAGGAGCCGCTTCAGCGGCGAATGGGAAAATGTGGGAGCCGCTTCAGCGGCGAATAGCCAACGAAGCGGCGATGCCATGCGCCCATTCGCCGATGAATCGGCTCCCACAGATAAAGCCGGTCCTCCTGGCCCTTTCGGTACTCCTCCTCGCCGCCTGCGCCACCACGAGAGCACCGGTACGCCTGCAGGGAGACTCCGCCACGCTCGGCATGCAAGAGCAGCGCGAACGCAGCCTCGCCGATGCGGATCATTGGACCCTAGAAGGGAAGCTGTCCGTCAGCGATGGCAAGGACAACAACTCCGGCACGTTGACCTGGCGGCAGGATGGCGATCGCTATGAGTTCACCGTTCGCGGGCCGATTACCGGGCGTACGTTCCGGCTTACCGGCGGTCCTGAGGGTGCCGAACTGGAAGGCCTGGATGGCGGACCTCGCCGCGGCGCCGACGCCGAATCACTGATGGCCAGCACCGTGGGCTGGCAAATTCCTCTCGCTGAGCTGAAGCGCTGGGCCCTTGGCCTGCGTGCCGACACCGGCCCTGCCGACATCGCCTTCGGCGCCGATCGACTGCCATCGCGTCTGGTTCAGGACGGCTGGACCGTCGACTACAAGCAATGGGACGCCACACGGCAACCGGCTATGCCGACCCGTGTTTTCGCTGAGAAGGCGCCCTATAAAGTCAGGCTGTCTGTCGAGAATTGGTCGTTCGGTCAGTAGCGCGCCGCTATACTCCGCCCCTGTCGAAGCCCCCCGGTCCATGATGAATTTTCAGATCTCCCGCGCTCTCGCGGACGACGCCGAGCGCCTCTGTGCCATCGAGCGGGCCGCTGTCGAGCTGTTCCGCGGGCATGAGGCGTGGCACGCCTATTCGTCGATGGCCTTGCCGGGCGATATCGTGCGTGAGCTGATCGTTCGGGGGCTGGTGTGGGTCGCCACGGTCGACGAAGCGATCGTGGGCTTCGTCTGCCTCGATACCGAGGGCCCGCCCGATGTGATTGGCGTGGCAGAGATCGACGTACTCCCGGCCTTTGGTGGCAAGGGCATCGGCGCGGCCCTGCTCGAGCATGCCTGCCAGTGGGCACGCGAGGCGGGGTATCGCCGCGTCGACCTGGGCACCCTGGCCGACGTGCCCTGGAATGCGCCGTTCTACGCAAAGCATGGTTTCAGCGTGGTCGACAAGCACGGGCCGGCCTTTGCCAGGGCCCTCGAGCGTGATCGCGAAAATGGCTTCCCCGACCACCTGCGCGTTTTCATGAGTCGTCCCCTGGCGCCGCTGGAGGAGGGCGACTGGACCGCCTGGCCGGCCCCGGCCAAGCTCAATCTCTTCCTTCGCATCGTTGGCCGCCGCGACGATGGCTACCACGAGTTGCAGACCGTGTTCCGCCTGCTGGACTGGGGTGACGAAGTGCGCCTGCGGATTCGCGGCGACGGCGTCATCACCCGCCCGACGCCGATCAGCGGGGTCCCCGAAGATGCGGACCTGACCATTCGCGCTGCCCGTCTTCTCGCTGCTGAGACGCGGACGGAGCTGGGTGCGGACATCGATGTGGCCAAGCGTATTCCCATGGGGGGCGGCCTCGGTGGCGGCAGCTCCGATGCCGCGTCCGTCCTGGTCGGCCTGAATCTGCTGTGGCGTACCGGCCTGGACGAAGACGCCCTGGCCGCCCTCGGGGTCAAACTCGGTGCCGATGTCCCGGTTTTCGTCCGGGGGCGTTCGGCCTGGGCGGAAGGGGTGGGCGAGCAGCTGACCCCGATGCGCCTCCCGCGACGCTGGTACGTGGTCGTGGATCCCCGCGAGAACGTGCCCACGGCGGCACTTTTCCGGGCCGTCGAATTGACACGAAATGCCCCGCGGGCGACAATTTCATCCTTTGTTTCCGGGGATTCCGCGGAGAACGCCTTCGAGCCTGTGGTTCGCGCGCGTCATCCGCGGGTTGCATCTGCGCTGGATTGGCTGGGCGGCTTCGGCCACGCGCGCCTGTCCGGTAGTGGAGGTTGCATCTTCCTGGAAACGAGAACCCACGAGGCGGCCCTTGCGGTCGCCTCGCGCTGTCCCGGGGGTTTCAGGGCCCACGTGGCAGCAGGTATCGACCCCTCGCCGCTGCATGTCGCGCGGCAACGGATCGAAGCTTCGGGCATCGTGTCGTAAGGACGTTAAGGACGGGAAGGGCCGCGGGCTGCGGCAGAAATGCATTTGTTGGGGCGTCGCCAAGCTGGTTAAGGCACGGGATTTTGATTCCCGCATGCGCAGGTTCGAATCCTGCCGCCCCAGCCACCGTTCGCGGTGGCAGAGCCGATCCAACCCTCTCTCACGCCAGGAGTTCCTACGTGGATACGTCCACCCCGATGCTGTTCAGTGGCAATGCGCACCGCCTGCTTGCCGACGATGTTGCCGCCCGTCTCGGTATTCCGCTGGGCAAGGCCCTCGTCGGCCGGTTCAGCGACGGCGAGGCGCAGATTGAGATCGAGGAGAACGTTCGCAAGCAGGAGGTCTTCGTCATCCAGCCGACGGGTGCCCCCAGCGCGGAGAACCTGTTCGACCTGCTGGTGCTGATCGACGCGCTCAAGCGCGCATCGGCCGGCAGCGTGACCGCGGTAATGCCGTATTTCGGCTATGCCCGCCAGGATCGTCGCCCGCGCTCGGCGCGCGTGCCGATCACGGCGAAGCTGGCCGCCAAGATGATCGCGACGGCCGGTGCCGACCGCGTTCTGACGATCGACCTGCACGCCGACCAGATCCAGGGCTTTTTCGATATCCCGGTCGACAACGTGTACGCCTCGCCGGTGCTCCTGGCCGACATCTGGCGTCACCACAGCATGGATGACCTGATCGTGGTCAGCCCCGACGTCGGTGGCGTGGTGCGCGCCCGTGCGCTGGCCAAGCGCCTCGACGACGCGGACCTGGCGATCATCGACAAGCGCCGTCCGAAGGCGAACGTGGCCACGGTCATGAACATCATCGGCGACGTGGAAGGCAAGACCTGTGTGCTGGTGGACGACATCGTCGACACCGCCGGCACGCTCTGCGCCGCCGCCGCGGCGCTGAAGGAAAAGGGCGCCCGAAAGGTCGTCGCGTACTGCGTCCATCCGGTGCTTTCGGGTGCCGCGATCCAGAACATCGAAGGCTCCCAGCTCGACCAGCTGGTAGTCACCAATACGCTGCCGTTGCGCGACAACGCCCGCGACTGTGCGAAAATCCGCCAGTTGTCGGTTGCGGAACTGCTCGCGGAGACGATCCGCCGCATCGCCTTTGGCGAATCGGTGAGCTCGCTCTACATCGACTGACGTATCGTTTTTCGGGCTCCCCTGGTCGCGGAGGAGCCCTTTACCAGTCGCCGGAAGGCGGCTTTCAACACTGAGGCAACACCATGTCAACGAATCACAAGCTCACGGCTACCAGCCGCAAGGTCGAGGGGAAGGGTGCGAGCCGCCGCCTCCGCCTTTCTGGCTACGTACCGGCTGTCATCTATGGCGGCAACGAGGCACCGCAGGCTGTCCAGGTCCTGCACAACGACGTCCTGCTCGGCTCGCGCTTCGAGTCCTTCTACTCCTCGGTCATCGACCTCACGGTCGACGGCAAGCTGCAGAAGATCCTGATCAAGGACTGGCAGAAGCACCCGTTCAAGCAGCTCATGCTGCACATGGACTTCCAGCGCGTTAACGAGAACGAAGTCCTCAAGGTCGCCGTGCCGGTGCACTTCCTGAATCAGGAAAAGTCGCCCGCCGGCAAGACCGCCGGTCTGGTCATTTCGCACAACCTGACGGAAGTCACCGTCTCGTGCCTGCCGAAGGATCTGCCGGAGTTCATCGAACTCGACCTCGCCAAGCTCGCCGCGGGCGACATCGTCCACCTGTCCGACCTCAAGCTGCCGGCCGGTGTGGAAATCCCGGAACTGGGCCTCGGCAAGGAACACGACGTCGCCGTCGTGACCGTCGCCTCGGTCCAGGAAGAAGTCGATCCGGAACCGGCTGCAGGCGTGGAAGCGCCGGCTGCCGAAGAAAAGCCGGCCGACAAGAAATAATCGGCGATTAGGCCAATGTGGGAGCCGATTCATCGGCGAAAAGCCAACGGAGCGGCGATGCCGATTCGCCCAATCGCCGCTGAAGTGGCTCCTACACAAGCCTGATGAAGCAATGGCAACACTACGTCTCATCGTCGGCCTCGGTAACCCCGGGGCCGAATACGTCAGAACCCGGCATAACGCCGGGTTCTGGTGTGTCGATGCCCTGGCGATGGAACAGGGAGAGCGTTGGACCTTCGACGGCAAGCTGCACGGCGAGACCTGCAAGCTGCGCCTCGGTGGCGAGACCGTCTGGCTGCTCAAGCCCGCGACGTTCATGAACAAGTCTGGCATCGCCGTCGCATCGGCGCTGCGCTACTACAAGATCACGCCGGAAGAGTGCCTCGTCGCCCACGACGAGCTCGACCTCCCGCCCGGCACCGTCCGCATGAAGTTCGATGGCGGCCACGGTGGCCAGAACGGATTGCGCGACATCGTGGCCCATCTCGGCCACGGCAAGTTTCACCGCCTGCGGATCGGCATCGGCCATCCGGGGCATAAGGACAAGGTCACCCCGTGGGTGCTCGGCCGTCCCAATGCGGCCGACGAGGACGCCATCATGCACGGCATCGGGCGCGCGTTCGACGTGCTGCCGCTGGCGCTGGATGGCAAGTTCGAAGAGGCGATGAAACGCCTGCACACGGTCGCCTGACCGCACCAATCACTTCTACCGGACCTTAATCGCCATGGGCATCAAATGCGGCATCGTCGGCTTGCCTAACGTCGGCAAGTCCACCCTGTTCAACGCGCTGACGAAGGCGGGCATCGCCGCGGCGAATTTCCCGTTCTGCACCATCGAACCGAACACCGGCATCGTGCCCGTGCCCGACCTGCGCCTGACCCAGCTTGCGGATATCGTGAAGCCGCAGCGCGTGATTCCGACCACCATGGAGTTCGTCGACATCGCAGGCCTCGTCGCCGGCGCATCGAAGGGCGAAGGCCTGGGTAACAAGTTCCTTGCGCACATCCGCGAGACCGACGCCATCGCGCATGTGGTCCGCTGCTTCGAAGACGGCAACGTCATTCACGTGGCGAACAAGGTCGACCCGATCGCCGACATCGAAACCATCGACACGGAGCTGGCGCTGGCCGATCTCGAAGCCGTGTTGAAGGCGCTGGACCGCGCCACGCGCGCGGCCAAGGCTAACGACAAGGATGCGATGGCGAAGAAGCCCGTGCTGGAGAAGCTTCGTGTCGCGCTCGATCAGGGCAAGTCGGCGCGTTCCGCCGGCCTCGATGCCGAAGAGAAGGCGCTCGTCCGTGACATGTTCCTGATCACGATGAAGCCGCTGATGTATATCGCGAACGTCGCCGAAGACGGCTTCGAGAACAACCCGCATCTGGACGCCGTGCGCGCCCATGCTGCGCAGGAAGGTGCTGAGGTAGTGCCGGTCTGTGCGGCTATCGAGGAAGAGCTCGGCCAACTCGAAGATGCCGACCGCGACGAGTTCCTGAAGGACCTCGGTCTGGAGGAGCCTGGCCTCAACCGTGTCATCCGCGCCGGCTACCGCCTGCTCGGCCTGCAGACCTACTTCACCGCCGGCGAGAAGGAAGTCCGCGCGTGGCAGGTCCGTGCCGGTTCCACCGCACCGCAGGCTGCCGCCGTGATCCACACCGACTTTGAGCGCGGCTTCATTCGCGCCGAAACGGTGGCCTTCGACGACTTCATCAAGTTCAAGGGCGAGCAGGGTGCCAAGGAAGCCGGCCGCCTGCGTCTGGAAGGTAAGGAATACCTGGTGAAGGAAGGCGACGTGCTGCACTTCCGATTTAACGTCTGATCCAGAGCGTCATTGCCTGACGGACGAAAGCCACGGCTCGCGCCGTGGCTTTTTCTTTTTAGCTGCCATCGATTTAGCGGCCATCGATGTCGTCGATCTTCACCAATACCCACTTGTAGCCAGGAGGCGTCACGCGTGCAGCTTCGGCGTGGTGAACTCGACAAACACCACGTCGGCTACGTTTATCACCAGCGCATGACTCTGTGAAATTCCTTGGCCGCTGCCGGAAAGTGTTCGCGTGGCGTGCGCCAGGAGAAAATGGCCTTTTTCAGAGGTCGCAGGCCACATCGACGGCCAGCCGTGCACCGAGGATTTGTCCTTGAGGTGCAGTACGATGAACTCCGAATAATCCGAGAAAATGGTGAACCATTCGCCCGGATGAGATGTTCTCGTGGTGAGCTTTCGCTTTCGAAGGGCGCCATGCACGAGGTCGTGATTGGTTACCGTCGCGACGATAAATCCGAGCGCAAGCGCTGATGTGACCGCAGCGAGCCACTGGCTGACTTCAGTCCACTCGCCATAGGAATGCCACTCGCCGATGCGCGTTGCGATCAGCTTTTCGAGAGCTACGAGAGCCTGGACGGCGGCTGTGTAGATCAGCGCCTGAACAGTTCGCTCAAACTGGGATGGCTTCTCGTGCGGAGTCAGTCCGAAGTACAGCTGACCAGCCGCTTCCAGACGACAAGTGTGGTCGGCACCCCGAGCGACCACGAAAGGCCCATGTGGTCGAGGAAGGCGCCATGGACGAGCGCGCGTGCGGCAGGCCCAGCACCCATGTCGACCGAGGCATGGCAGGCCATAAGCCCCTGCACGAGGAGAAAGCCGAGGAGGAAGAGCAGCGTGTATGGAATGACGCGGATGACATCACCGATCAGTCCGATGATGTCCCCGACCCAGGATGATGTGAGGAAATCCCAAAGCGGGTCCAGGCTCATGAAAGGCGCTCCCAGCTGGCTGCCACCGGATCATACGTAGGTCCTTAGGGGTACGCTAAAGGCGCAATTCAATCGCTTGCAATCCAATACCCCCGACCCTACATTCGGATCATGAGCAAGAACGCCCTCCCGCCAGGCATCGAAGCACCGCGCACCCTCGACGGGCAGCTGTGCTTCGCGCTGTATTCGGCCAACCTGGCGATGGGCAAGCTTTACCGTCAGTTGCTGGCGGACCTCGATCTCACCTATCCGCAGTACCTGGTCATGCTGGTGCTCTGGGAGGGCGACGGCATCACGGTGTCCGAGCTCGGCGAACGCCTGTTCCTCGACTCCGCTACGCTCACGCCGCTGCTCAAGCGGCTGCAGACGGCTGGCCTGGTCCAGCGCACACGTGGCACGCGTGACGAGCGCCAGGTCATCGTCACGCTGACGGACGAGGGCAGGGCACTACGGGAGAGGGCCGGTCAGGTCCCTGTGGATGTGTTCTGCGCGACAGGCTGCGAGATCGACGAAGTGGTCGGCCTCAAGAGCCAGCTGGAAAAGCTTCGCAGCGGCCTCATCGACACGAACAACACCTGACCGATACGCCGGCGATCAGCCGGTGATCTGCCGCTGCATGTGATCCAGGTACTGGTCCAGTTCCGCCACGCTGGCGAACACTTCCGCGACCGGCACGGCTTTCACGATCTCGAAGACTTTCTTCACCTGCGGCTGAGGGTTGAGCAGCAGTGTGCGGCCGTCGCGGTCATGCATGTGCCTACGTAGCTGCGCGAGGCTGCGCAGGCCAGCGCTGCTGATGTACTCCAGGCCGGAGAGATCGATGACCAGGGTGCCGCCGTTGTCGACCAGCGGCGTGATGTCACGCAAGGCCTCGTCGAGATCGCCAAAGGTCGCCGCGTCCAGTCGCCCCTCGAGCCAGACGGTGGTGCGGGCGGGAGTAGGGCTTTCGCTGCGGACGATCAGGGTCATGGGGAAGGCTCGTCGGGCAAGGATGGATCGAAGTGGATGACGACACGGTTGCCGTGTGCGTCGCGTGCATATTCAAAGTCGCTGGCGATGCTGCGCGCCAGGTGCAGTCCCAGCCCGCCGATCTCCCTATCGGCGATGTCGCCGGGCAGGTCGGGCGGGTCGTGCAGGAGAGGGTCGAACGCTTCCGCGTCGTCACGTAGTTCCAGGCGGACGATGTCGGCGCGGATCTCCAGGTGGATATCGATCCTGCCTTCGCGGCCATCCGGATAGCCGTGGCGCACGGTATTGACCAGCAGCTCCTCGAGCACGAGGCGTACGTCAGCGCGGCAGGCGTTATCGATGGCTGCGCGGTCGAGTGTGAGCTCGGCCCGATCGAGGGCGAGGAACACATCTTCGAGGCGGTTAGGAATGCGCAGCCGCATCGAAGCGGGCTCCCTCGGCATGGGTGTCGTGCCAGGTCAGGGCGAGCAGGGCGATGTCGTCGTAGGCGGCGGCGCCCTCGACATAGGCATCGACGTCGTGCAGCACCTGGTCGACGAAAGTTTCCGGTGTGGCGCCTTCCTCGACGCGCGACACGCTTTCGAGCAGGGCATGCGCGCCGTAAAGCTTCTGGTTTCCGGCATGCGCCTCGCTGACGCCGTCGGTGTACATGACCACGGTGTCGCCTCCTAGCAGCGTGAGTACCCGCACAGGGTAGCTCGCTTCGCGGTCGAGGCCGAGCGCGGGGCCGGTCTCCACGTCGACCAGGATGGCGCTGCCCCCCGCGTGCAGCACCGGCTGTTCGTGTCCCGCGCTGGCGAGCGCGAGCAGTCCGGTTTCGGTTTCGACCACGCCGCACAGCAGGGTGACGAACATGCACGTGTCATTACCCTTGCACAGTTCGCGGTTGAGCGCGCCGAGGATGTCGCTAGGGGAGCGTGCATGGGTGGCGATCGTGCGTGCGAGCGTGATCGTGCGAGCCATGAACAACGCGGCGGGAATGCCTTTGTCCGAAACATCACCCACCATTACGCAGACGTGCCGCGCCCCCAGTGCGAAGTAGGTGTACAGATCGCCGCCGACCGCGCTGGCCGGGCGCAGCGCCGCATGCAGTTCGAGCCGGCCGTCGTCGGCCATCCAGTGGGCTTCGGGAATCAGTGCGAGCTGTATCTGCCGGGCGATTTCGAGCTCGCTCGCCATGCGTTCCTGTTCGCGCGCCGTGCGTTTGGCGGTATCGATGTGGCCGGCGAGCTGGTGGCGCATCTGGTCGAACGCGCGGGTCAGCCGCCCGACCTCATCGTTGCGGCGAACCACGGGCAGCGCGAAGTCGAGGTCGCCGCGCGATACGTTCTCCGCGCGCTCGGCGAGCACGCCAAGAGGGGCCATCAGGCGACGCGTCACCACCAGCGTGATCAGCGACACGCCGGCGAGGGCGAGTACGCCAAGTATGATGTCGACCACGTAGGTGTGGCGCAGGTCGGCTAGTACTTCGCGCTCCGGCATGGTCAGGCCGAAGGTCCAGCGCGTGCCCTTGATCGGCGCGAAGTAGACCCAGACCGGCTCGCTCACGCGGCCGCCTTCCTCGGGCGTGATGCGTACGGGGTTGCGATTCTCGGACACGGCGGAAAGCAGCGGGCGGCTGCCCCGGGTGCCGATATAGGACAGCCAGTCGTGGGCCAGGAACTCGCCGTTGGCATCCAGCACGAAAGCGGAGGCGTGGTCGGGTTTGGTCAGCTCACCGAGCAGCTTCTGCAGCCAGTCGAGGCTGATGGTGGCGTCGGCGACACCGATGACCGGCAGATTCTTCCCTGGGATGGCCATGGAGTAGCCGACCAGGGTCTCGTTACGCTCGGTGGACCGGAAGGGTGGTTGCCAGCAGCCGTTGTCGCAGTTCAGGCCGCGGATGAACCAGGGCGAGCTCCAGTAGGGTTCGGGGTCGCTGAGGCGGCTGCCCATGACGATGCCGCCATCCGGCTTGCGCCGGGCCACCGGGGCGTCGTCCTCGCGCAGGGCCGAATGGTCGTGCGGGACGAAGGCGGCGCTGATGTCCCCGATTTCGGGGTTGGCCGCGAGGATATCGTGGATGATTGCCGGCGCCTGTTCACGCCGCGAGCTGAGCAGGCCGGCCAGGACCTGGTCGACCTTGGCCACGCCGTCGATGCGTGCCTGGATGCGGTTGGCCGCGGAAGAGGCGATGGCCGCAGCCTCGCGCTCAGTCTGCCGTACCGTCTGCTCGCGGGTATGTGTCAGCAGCAGGCCGCCCGTGACGATCAGGACGATCGCCGACCCCAGCAGGACGGCCAGGGCGAGTCGGGAGGCGACGCTGCGAAGGACCATCAGGTATTCCTGGGTGCGTAGAGCCGAATCTATGCCGGCCGGGGCGGCCGAACAAGCCGTCGGGAGGCCATAATGCGACTTTTCAGAGCAAGGTAATTGCATGCCCGGCACGCAACGTGAGGTCGAATTTCGTTTCCTGGCCCAGCCGACCGACGTGAACTTCGGTGGAAAGGTCCATGGAGGCATGGCGATGAAGTGGCTGGATCAGGCCGGTTACGCCTGTGCCGTGGGCTGGAGCGGCGCCTATTGCGTCACGGCCTCGGTCAGCGGCATCCAGTTCCTCGCGCCGATCCTGATCGGCGACCTGGTCACCGTGCGTGCCCGCCTTATCCATACGGGCACCTCGAGCATGCACCTGTCGGTGGATGTGCTGGCCCGCGACCTGCGCAGCGGCGAGCAGCGCCTGGCTACCAGCTGCGTCATGGTCTTCGTGGCGCTCGACAAGCCGGACGGCGGCAAGCCGACGCCGGTCCCGCCGTGGAAGCCGGTGGAGGAGCGCGACCTGCGCTTGCAGGAGTACGCCCTGAAGCTTATGGAGATGTCGAGGGCGATGGAGCCGCTGGTTCTTGCCACTCGCGAGGCTTAGAGGGGGTACTGCTGAAGGGCTCGCCTTCGGCCTCGCATTGGCACGGCGCTCGCTTTGCGTCGCAAGAGCCGGCGGGTGCCACCCTCGGGGCCACGACTGCGGCGACCCGCTTTGGAAGGGCCGCCCAACGCGGCCGTTTACTTAATTGCCCTACGGGCCGGGTCGGGCTCCGACTGGGGGTTTT
>CBIGPO010000060.1:0-21418 GCA_966191635.1 uncultured Luteibacter sp. | reverse complement strand
CGTGAGCCCAACGACGCGGCGCAGCTTGCCTTCCGCCTGCAGCGGACGCACCCGCTCGGCGCTCGCGCGCTGGGCGGCGAGCGATTCGCGCCAGTGTGCGATGCGGGCGGCGGTGTGGCTCTCGGCATTCACGAGGGATCGACCTGGCCTTCGAGCACGCTGTCGATCACGGCGGCCAGGCGCGTTCGTACGCGCGCATCCAGCCGTGACTGTTCGCTCTCCAGACGCACATCGCCACGCTCCAGCGTGGCGTCGTCAACTACCGTGCCTTCATGGTCGACACCGACGCGATGCTCGCGAACAAGCGCCGCGTCGGCGGGATTGAGGTGAATCTTGAGGTGACGCGTAGCAGCAGGCAGCGCATCGACAGCCTGGCGGACCACGTCGAGAATCTTTTCCGGCTGCGTAGCGATTTCATAGCCGAGGACACGCTCGGCAATCACGGTCGCGAGAACAGCGAGATCGCCAGCGACCTCGTGATCCAGTTCGGCGAAGGGGCGTTCGACGGCGGCGAAAAGAGCCCCCAGCCGCGCCACTTGCTCGGCAAGCTCGCGTTTGGCCATGGCGCGGCCTTCATTGAGCCCTGCGTTAAAGCCTTCCTCGCGCGCCTGGCGCTCGATCGCTTCGATCTCGGCCACGGTGGGTCGACGCGGACCGTCGTCCTCGACTTCCGCGCGGGCGACATGCGGATCCGGGCCACCCACGATCGGCAGCTCCCAGCGCTCGAACTGGTCGACGCGTTCGCGGGCGAGGATCGAGGTAAGACTCATCAGACGAATTCTTCCCCGCCACCGGCGAGATTGATCTGGCCCGCGTCAGCGAGACGACGCGCCGTGGCCAGTACTTCCTTCTGTGCCGCATCCACCTCGGAGAGGCGAACCGGACCCTTGACCTCAAGGTCGTCGCGCAACATGTCGGCAGCGCGTTTGGACATGTTGGCGAAGATCTTCTCGCGGATGGCCGTCTCAGCGCCTTTGAGGGCGGTGATCAGGCGTGCCGAAGGTACTTCGCGGAGCAACGTCTGCATGCTGCGATCGTCGAGATCGGCAAGGTCGTCGAAGACGAACATGAGCTCTTCGATACGCTCGCCAAGGCCCGTGTCGATGCCGCGGATGGACGCCATCAGCTCGGCCTCGCGCGCGGTTTCCATCGCGTTGAGGATGTCCGCCGCAGCCTTCAGACCACCGACGCTGGCCGACTTCAACTTGTTGGAGTTACCGGAGAACTGGCGCTCCATGATTTCGTCGAGTTCGCTCAGCGCGTGCGGCTGCACGCCGTCCAGCGTGGCGATGCGCATGACGACGTCGCTGCGTGTACGTGCCGGCAGATAGCCGATGACTTCGGCGGCCTGATCGGCCTCCAGGTGAGCCATCACCAATGCGATGATCTGCGGATGCTCCTGGCCGATCATCTCGGCGATGGCACGGCTCTCCATCCACTTCAGCGATTCCAGGCCCTTGCTGCTGCGGCCGAGGAGAATACGGTCGATGAGGCCACCCGCCTTGTTCTCGCCAAGCGCGTTGACCAGGATACGACGGATGTATTCCTCGGTACCGACACCGATCGAGGTGTGCTGGCCGACGTCTTCCTGCAACTTAGTCAGGACGGCTTCGACCTGTTCCTTGGAAACGTTCTTCAGCGCGGCCATGGCCGTGCCAACGGCCTGCACATCGCGTGCGCCGAGGTGTTTGAGAATGG
Source organism: uncultured Luteibacter sp. (assembly GCA_966191635.1). GTDB lineage: Bacteria > Pseudomonadota > Gammaproteobacteria > Xanthomonadales > Rhodanobacteraceae > Luteibacter. Next base: position 19,720 of record CBIGPO010000060.1, on the reverse strand, counting down.
ACGCGGCGTCTTCCTCACCCAAGGTAAGGAGCAGGATTGCCGCGCGCTGTGCGCCCGTCAGGACTTCTTTCTGTTCAAGCGCCATCGTCGGATACCCAGCTCTTCACGACTTGCGCGACCTGTTTAGGATTCTCGGCGGCCATGCGCTTGGCCAGGCCGACCTTCTGTTCGTACGCCAGCAGCGCGGGGGAACCGAGCTGCGGCGATGTGCTCACACGGTCCGGCGTCATATCGTCATCATCGACCATCACCGATACCGTCGGCATCGGGCCGGCGAGCGCCACGTTCATGGCCATGGGCGACGGCTTGAGCAAGCCCTTGAGGATGGGCCGAAGGACGAAGAAGCCGACCACCAGCGCGATCATCACGCCAAGACCCTGCTTGATCAGATCAAGCATGCCCGGGCGTTCCCAGAACGGCGTCGACTGCGGTTCCTCGTCGGCGATGGCGCCATGGAAGGCTTCGTTGATCACGCTGACACTGTCGCCACGAGCGGCACTGAAGCCGACAGCGTTCTTGGTGAGTTCGGTCAGGCGGGCGATTTCTTCCGACGTGAACGGCACGCTCTTGTTCTTGCCGTCCTTGTCCGGCACCTGCTTGTTGTCGACCACGACGGCGACCGAAAGCCGCGCGACCTTGCCGGCGGGATCGGTGACGTGGCTGACCGTGCGATCGAGTTCGAAGTTGCGCGTGGCGCTCTGCGTCTGCTGCGTCGGGGTCTGTGCCGTCTGAGTGGCAGCGTTCTGGCCCTGACCTGGCTTGGCTCCGGCGGCCGCGGCCGGATTGGCGGCGGTAGCGTTCGCGCCGGTGTTCGGCGGCTGGTTGCTCAGCGCGCCCGGCACGCCGCCATTGTTGGCGGCATCGGTGCGCGTTTCGCTGTTGGTCTGCTCGCTGCGCAACGCGGGGTTGTCGTGATTGAAGGTTTCGCTGGCCTTTTCGGTCTGCGAGAAGTCCAGATCGGCAAAGACCTGGGCGCGCACCTTGCCGGCGCCGACCAGCGGCGTCAGCAGGTCTTCGACGCGCTGGGTATACGTTGCCTCGATACGGTTGGACAGGCGCAGCCGGCTGTCACCGATGGCCGAGGCGCTGTCCGGGTCGCTTACGGTGAGCAGGTTGCCGCCCTGGTCGATCACCGAGACCTGGCGGGTATCGAGATCCGGCACGCTGGCGGCCACCAGATGCACGATGGCGGCCACCTGTCCCTGGTCGAGCTGGCGGCCCGGATAGAGCGAGACGACGACCGAAGCGCTGGCCGGTTTGTTGTCACGGACGAAGGCCGAAGGCTTGGGCAGCGCAAGATGCACGCGTGCCGCGCGAACGGACTGCAGGCCGGCAATGGTGCTGGAAAGATCGTTTTCGAGCATGGCCTGGTAGCGCGAGCGCTCGGCCATGTCACTCATGCCGAACGGCGAGTCCGCCTGCGGCACGGCGCTGGCGGCACTGCCCTGCGGCAGGCCCTGACCGGCAAGCTTGAGACGCACACCGGCCACATCGGCGGCAGGTACGAAAATGGAGCTGCCGTCGTTGCTGAGCGTATACGGTGTGTTGCCCACCTGCAGCGCCTGGGTCACGGCGGCGGCGTCTTTCTGTTCAAGCCCGCCGTAGAGCAGGCCGTAGTTCGGCGCACGCGACCACATCACAGCGGCGATGCCGATGGCGACCGCGCCAGCGATACCTGCGAGCATGAAGAGCTGCCGCGCCGCCGGCGTTTGCGCCAGCGACTTCAGCGAGTCCATGCGCTTGCCGTCGTTTTTGTCCGTGGTGGCTACGCCGTTATCTGCCATGGTTCGACTTCAGTCCTTTCGGGAGACGCATGCCGCTTAGAGCGACATGTTCATGATTTCTTTGTAGGCATCGACCATCTTGTTGCGCACTTCGGTCATCGCGCGGAACGAGAGGTCGGCTTTTTGACCCTGGATCATGACCTGCGCCAGATCGATGCCGGGATCGCCGCGTTCAAACCCCGCCGCCATCTGGCCGGCTTTCTCCTGGGTCTTGGCCACGCCGTCGATGGACTGCTTGAGCAGATCACCGAACGAGCTTTTCTCGGCGCCTGCCGCCTCGCCCACGCCGCGTATGGCGGGCATCTCGGTCTGCGCGCTAATGCGGCGCATCTGGAGCAGGAGGCTGTTGACATCGATGGTGGTCATGACGGTTTTCCAACGCGTTATCGGCTTACTGGCACTCGATGCACGAGCTATGCCAACCGAGCGCGATACACGCAGAGGGCTTTCAGCCCACCTGCGCGGTCTCGGACAAGCCGTACTTGCGCAGCTTCTCGACCAGCGTGGTGCGCTGAACGCGAAGCAGCTTGGCCGCATGGGCGACCACGCCGTTGGCCGAATTCAACGCCTGGCGGATCAAACCGATCTCGATACCGGCGAGGTGATCCTTGAGGTCCAGGCCACCCAGCGGAAGCACCGCGGGGTCGCCTTCGCTGAGCCCAAAGGTTTCAGCCATCGGCACGGGCTCAGCTTCCATCATGGCGATCAGCGCAGCCCCCGAGACCTCTTCCATCGGCTGTGCGCCGCGGTATTTTTCCGGCAGGTCCGCGGCGCGGACGTCGCCGTGCGGCATAAGGATGGCCATGCGCTCGACCAGGTTAGATAGTTCGCGCACGTTGCCCGGCCAGGGGTGCTGGCACAGCGCATTCATCGCGCTCGGCGAGAAACGCACCGACGACAGGCCACGCTGGACCAGGCGCTGGTTGAACTCGGAGATCAGCGCAGGCAGGTCTTCCAGGCGCTGGCTCAGCGACGGCATCTCGAGCGGGAACACGCTCAGGCGGTAGAAGAGGTCCTCGCGGAACCCGCCACGCTCGATCGCGGTTTCGAGGTCACGATGGGTGGCCGCGATGATGCGTACGTCGCAGCGCTGCGCACGGTTGCCGCCGACGCGCTCGAAGACGCGCTCCTGCAGCACTCGGAGCAACTTCACCTGCATCGGCAGGCTCATGTCGCCGATTTCGTCGAGGAACAGCGTGCCGCCCTCGGCCATCTCGAAGCGACCCTTGCGAGTGCTGATTGCACCGGTGAAGGCACCCTTCTCGTGGCCGAACAACTCACTCTCGAGCAGCTCGGCAGGAATGGCGCCGCAATTGATCGCGACGAACGGCTTGTCGCGGCGGGGCGAGCAGTCGTGAATGGTGCGGGCGACCAGTTCCTTGCCACTGCCGGACTCGCCGAGCACAAGCACACTGGAATCGAACGGCGCGACCTGGCGGATCAGCGCGTTGACACGCTGCATCGGACCAGACTGACCGACGAAACGGCGGCTGGCCGGGGTCGGCTCGACGCGCGAATGCAGGGTACGCAGGGCTTCGGAGAGGCGCTCGTAGCGCAACGGTACGTCAATCAGCTCGACGTTCTGGCTGCGGGCATCGTCGCCGGCGATCAGCGATGTGGCCAGCGGGGAATCGGCGGCCACCAGCAGCGGCAGGTTGCGTGCATGGCGACCGAGGTTGGCCAGGTAGCCTTCCAGCTCGCTCTCGTCTTCCACCGTACCGACGAAGGCGCCGCGCCAGCTCTCGCTTGCATCCAGCGTCGACATGCGGTTCGCCAGCACCGGACGGTAGCCGAGGAAGCCGAGCGCCGAGACGATGTTCTCTGCGCGGGCGGCGTCGGATTCGATGACGAGAAAGTTGGAAGACTTCACCTGAAATACCTCACGTTGCGTGTGATCGAAGAGCCGGAGTGGGACTCGCGAGGGAATCCCGTCGGCTTCGTTGCAAGGTATCAATCAAGGAGCGTGCCAACGTCGGAATTCCGGCGCGACGCGGCAAGAACTCACGCTCTGAAGCGGGCTCGCTCCGCGTGAAGAAAACCTTTTCAGCCGGTCGTAAGGATGTGACGAAGCCCCGCGACGTCAAGGCTGACGACACGCGTCCAGAATGTGACGCGGGGCGCCACGCGACGTTCAGACGTCACGTGACGTAAAATGTCACTTCACCCTTCCGAGGGTTCTTGTGGGCGGGAATGCGCCCTCGCCTCGGCCACCTGGCGCCGGTGCTGGCGAAAAACCAGTCGCTCGATGCCGTCACGGACCGGTTCGGTGAGCCCCTCGAAACCGAGGAAACCCTTGCCGTCCGTGGGACCCGCGAGGCGGATGCACGGCAATTCGAGGGGCAGCGCCCGGCAAGCGTCGAAGTGGATCTTCAGCAGGGCCGTCTGGCCGACCGGCGGCAGGCCATCCCAGGGCAGAACGGCCCCGGAGGCATTGAAGCGAAGCGCAATGCGCGGCGGCAGGCCGGACTGCGGCAAGAGCAGCCGGTTGACGATTTCCATAAGAACGTTGAGCTTGGCGTCGAGCCGGGCCACTTCCTGGGTGAGGGGACTGTCGTCTTCGCTGGTGTCGCTACGCCGGTCCATCAGGGCGGAGACCGCGACCAGGACGCTGGCGTTCCGGTCGTTGATCAGGGCGAGTGCCGCGGCATCCGGGCGTGGACCCGCCTCACACGTGGCGTGGAAACGGGCGTCCCAGGCGACGCGTTCGGAAAATTCCAGCCAGCCTTCGTCACTCATGCGTGGCGCCCCTGCCAAAGGATACGTCGATCAGAACGAACTATACGCGGCGACGGCCCGACGGACGCGCCGGGAGGCATCCCATGCCGCGGCTGCCTCGTCGCGGGCGGCGGACACCAGGTCCTTGATCAGCCCGTCAGTGAGCATGATCGCCTTGAGGGATTCGATCGATTCCGGGGTATCGCGCATGCTACCGCTGCGGATCACCGGCTCACGCTCGGCTTCCAGGGCTGTCAGTTCATCCCATTGCCCTTCGCTCGCCGCCGCGTGCATCGCCTCGGTAAGAGTAAGTACGCGGTCGAGATCGCACCAGACGGCGTCGTTCACGTGCCGGTCCCGGCCACCTGACGGGCCTCGACCGGAATAGCCACCCAGCTGTCGCGAATCTGGCCCAGCAGGCCGCTGACTTCGTCCAGGGCGGTGATATCGCTATGCACATTGGCGTGGAGCAGCCGGCGGCTCAAGTAGTCGTAAAGGCTGTCCAGCTGGCCCACCAGTGGCGTTTCCACCTTGTGGTTCAGACCGTTCTGCAGCGCACCGACGATTTCGATGGCCTTGGAGATCGCCTCGCCCTTGCCAGCGACATTGCCGTTGACCGTGCAGCCGCGCGCGAAGCGGATGCGCTCCAGCGCTCCGTCCATCAGCATGGTGACCAGGCCGTGTGGATCGGCGGTTTCGACGCCGCCGTGGGTACGGACCTGCTGGTAGGCGCCAGCGCCCTGGGAATATCCGAGTGCCATGAGTGTGTCCTGGGGTTTCCGATCAGCTCTTCGAGGCGGTCAGCGAATCGAACTGCTGCTGGAGGAAGCTGCTCGTACTGCTCAGCTTGGTCATCATTGTGTCGAGCGCGGTGTACTGCGTGGTCAGTCGCGTCGTGTAGTCCTGCATGGTGACGTTGTAGTCACTCTGCTGCTGCGCGATGTCCTTGGCTTTCTGGTTCAGGTTGTTCGTGCGCTGCGTCAGGATGCCGCTGGAGGAGGTCCAGCTGGTGATCATGGCGTCCAGCTTCGGCGCGATGCCGTTGGCGCCGCTGAGCAGATTCTGCGTTTCCTTCGGATTGCTCGCGAGGGCGGCCGTCAGCTTGGTGGCGTCGAAAGCAAGCGTGCCGTCGACCTGGAAGGACACGCCAAGATTGCTCAGCGAGGTCGGACCCGGCGCGTTACTCGTAAGCTGGGATCCGATCAGGCTGGATACCTGGCTCTTCAGCGACGTGACCGTGGCATCGCCGATGAGCGCGCCGACTTCGTTGGTGGTCGAGTCGTACTTGGTCAGCGACTGGTAGGTGGAAACGAACGCGTTGTACGAGGTGACCAGACTCTGCAGCGCAGTCGTCACGGCCGTCGGGTCGTTGGCAATGGTGAGCGAGCTGGAACCGATCTTGGTCAGGCTGAGGGTCACGCCGTCGATGGCGCCCGCGACCGAATTGGTCGTGCTGGAGGCTGGCGTGCCGTCGATCGTGAACGTAGCGTCCTGTGCCTTGGTCGTTGCCGTGTCCGTGGTCGGATCGAAATTCAGCTTCGACAGGTTGCCGTCGCCGCCGCTGGTCGTAACCGTAAAGGCATTGGCGGCGCCGGTGGAGGTGGAGGTCAACACGAGGTGGGCGCCATCCGTACCGGTGACGATACTGGCCGTCACGCCGGGATTGTCGGAGGACTTGTTGATCGAATCGCGAATGTTCTGCAGCGAATTCGCGCCCGAAGCGACGTTCAGGCTCATCGACTTGCCGCCGATCGAGATCGTCAGGGTGCCGGTGCCGGCAGCGGACGTCGCGTCGGTGAAGCCCGCGGAAGTCGTCTTCTGCACGGAGGCCAGCTGACCGACAACGATGTTGTAGGTATTGGGCTGGGCAGTGGCATCGGCGGTCGCGCCGATGATCGTGGAGTCGCCGACCGAGGTCTTCTGCGTGCTGAACGCGGAACCGTCGGTGAGCGCCTTGATCGCGGTCTGCAGACTCGTCAGCGACGAGGTGAAGTTGCCGATCGCGGAAACCTGGGTGGTGTTGTCAGTGGCCTGGGCGGCCAGCGCCTTGTCCGTAGCGGCGCGCTTGTTAGCAACCAGGTTGCTGACGATGGACGCGACGTCGATGGAGCTGGAACCGAGTGTGACGGGATTGGTGGCCATGAAGCTCTCCTGGGGGACGCCTCACTGCCCTGGGCGCCAATTTGTCGACGGCTGGTCCCCTTTCGAGGACCAGCCGAAGACAACTAAGCAATTACCCTGCCAAGCCTGTTACTGGAGCAGCTTGGTGACGATCTGCTGGCTCTGGTTGGCCTGGGCAAGGACCGACACGCCGGCCTGCTGCAGGATCTGAGCCGAGGACATGTTCGCCGTTTCCTGGGCGAAGTCGGCGTCGGTGATGGCCGACTTCGACGAGGTCAGGTTCTGCGAGATGTTCTGCAGGTTCGAGATGGTCGACTCGAAGCGGTTCTGCACCGCGCCGAGGGTGGAGCGCAGGTTGGAGACCGACTGCAGGGCGGCATCGATGTGGTTGATCGTGTCGTTCGCGCCGTCGACCGTCTTGACGCTGGAGTCGGCCAGGGTCTGCGTCGTGCTGACCGCGTCGGTCTGGGTGGTGAGGCCCAGGGTGGCGGCGCCGCTACCGGCCTTGACCGTCACGGAGATGTCGGAAGCCGAGGAGAACTTCAGCGAGCCGTCCGTCGAAACGTAGGCATTGATGCCCTTGCCCGACTTCGAGTTGACCGCGTCGGCCACGTCCTGCATGGACTTGAACGAACCGGTGAGGTCGAAGGACTGGCCGCCGACGGTGAAGGAGGCATCGCCAGCGACGAGGTCGATGCTGGTCTTGGTGGCGGCAACCGCCGCGGTCGATGCACCGGTGGTGCTGACTGCCACGGTAGCCGGCAGACCAAGCGCCGTCTGGGCCGTGCCACCGAAGGCAATGGCGTTGGTCGCGTCGGCCGTGACGGCCAGCTCGCCCGTCGTGCCATCCACGGCGGCGACGTTGGAACCGGCGGCCTTGTTGATGGCCGCGGCCAGGTCGGAAACGCTGCCGTAGTTGCCGGCGGCGACGTTCACCGCGGCGCCCGCACCGACCTTGACCGTCAGGTCGCCGGCGGCGAGGGTCAGGCCCTTCGGGAAGGTGGCGGCGGCGATCGAACCGGTGGCCAGCTGGCCGACCTGGTTGGCCTTCATGCCCTGGTTGAGGCCGACATTGATGACTTCACCCACGTTCGCGCCGACCTGGAAGCTGAGGTTCTGGGCGGAGCCGTCCAGGACCTTCATGCCGTTGAAGTTGGTCTGCGTAGCGATACGGGTGACTTCCGACAGACGCTGCTGGACTTCGGCGTCGAGAGCGGCGCGGTCGCTGTCCGAGTTGGAAGCGTTGGTCGACTGAACGGCCAGCTCGCGGATGCGCTGCAGGTTGTTCGTGACTTCGTCCAGAGCCGATTCGGTCGTCTGCGACAGCGAGATACCGTCGTTGGCGTTCTGCACGGCGCGGTTGAGGCCGTTGATCTGCGTGGTCATGCGGGTCGAAATGGCGAGGCCTGCGGCGTCGTCCTTCGCGCTGTTGATGCGGTTACCCGACGACAGGCGCTCGATAGCCGAGGCCAGCTTCGTCTGCGAAGCGCCCAGGTTACGCTGAGCGTTCAGCGACATGATATTGGTGTTGATGGTCAGAGCCATGGGAATAATCCTTTGTAAGCGGAACCGAAATGCCGGAGGTTGTGCGGCGTAGTCCGGCGGGGTTCCGTGATGGAAGCCTTCCGCCTCAAAGAGGTTTACGGCACGCCGGGAAGAAACTTGAGAACTTTTTCTACCTGTCAACAACTTTCTTGATCAGGGTCCGGAAGAACTGTCCGCCGGGCTCTGTCGGATTCCTTATCGGCACATGGCGCTCTGGGTTTAGGCCTAATTTCAAGCCACCTCGATCACCCTACAAAGCCAACCCGCCAGAAGCCAACAAGCACATGTAGGAGCCGATTCATCGGCGAATAATGAATACCCCCGCGGCGCAGCCGCACCTCCTTAAGGTTGCTGGCCTCGGTCCCCATCGAAGCAGGAGCTCGCCGATGAATCGGCTCCTACAAAGAGCAGCCCCCGTACAAAGAGCAGCCCTCCCCGTACCCAAGCAAAAAAAGGCGGCCATGGGGCCGCCTTTCGTGTCCGATCGAATCGCCGCTGAAGCGACTCCTACATGTACCTGTGTTATTTGATGTGCCTTTGTTATTTCAGGTAGTTGAACAGTGTGAGGTTCTGCATCTTTACGTAGGACTGCTGAGCCGCATCGAGCGCGGCCTGCTGCTGCGAGAACTTGCTCGCCGCGCTGGCGACATCGAGTTCGGTCAGATCCGACAACGTACTGGCGTACTGCAGCTGGGTATCGGAACTGATCTGCGTCTGCTGATCGAGGATGTTCATGCGTGCACCGATCTTCGTGCGCGTATCGGTGAAGCTCGTCTGCGCCTGGTCGAGGTTCTGCAGCTGCGCATTGAGCTGGTTGTTCATCGCTGCGCCACCACCCGGTGTTTCGAACGCGGTGATGATGCCCGCCACTGTCGAGAAGACATCCTGCGAAGAGGAAGGCGCCACGGCGAACGAGTCGCCCGTAGCGGGCGTTCCGGTGATGTTGAGCTGGGCACCCTTGAAATTGATCGTGCCGGTGTCGCCCGTGTACGTGCCGGTCGACAGCGGCGGACCTGCGGGATTCGTGGCGTCGTGCACTTCGTATGTCGTGGCGGAGGTGAAGTTCACCGTGTAGCTACCGCCATCCCACTGGGACGCATCCGTCACCGACGTCGCGCCGACCACGGCCGTCCCCGTATTGGTCGCGCCCGCCGACGTGACAAAGGTACCGTTGCCTCCGCGGATCGACATGAAGACATCCGAGCCGCTGTCGCCCGTCGCTACCTGCAGGCCAGCCGCGGCCGCGACCATACGCTGGTTCTGGTCGCCGCCGTAGCTCACATTGAGGCCGGAAACGGTGAAAGGCTGGGTGGAAGTGCGACTGCCAGCGAAGATGTACTCACCCTGCCCGTCCTTCGTATTTCCCAGGGCCGCCAATTGGTTGAGTGTCTGCCGCAGTTCGGTGGCGATGGACTGTCGCGACTGGTCGGTCTGCGTGCCGTTCATGCCTTCCAGGGTGAGCGTACGGATGCGGTCGAGGATATCGCCCGCAGACGACAACGTGCTCTCTTCAGTAGACAGCTTGGTGTTCGCCGACTGGATGTTGCGTGTGTACTGGTCGTTCTGCGCGCTGGCCGAACTGACATCGACCGCGCGGGCGGCGGCGGCGGGATTGTCGGCCGGGGTCTGGATCGCCTTGCCGTTGCCGAGTGCGAGCTGCGTCTGCGACAGATCGTACTGGCGATCCAGCATCGTGTTGACGGCCTGTTGCGCGCTCCATGATGTCGAAATACGCATGATCAGCCCTGCACTGCGGTAAGAAGGGAATTGAAGATCGTGTTGGCGGTGTTGATAACCTGTGCCGAAGCCGCATAAGCCTGCTGGAAACGCAGGAGGTTGGCCGCTTCTTCGTCCATGTTCACGCCGGACAGACTCTGCTGTGATGCATTCGCCTGATCGAGAATGCTTTGCTGCGCGCTCAGGGCGGTGTTCGCCTGGGAACCTGCTGTGCCCACCTGGGCAATCAGCTGGCTATAAGACTTACCTACCGTCGTGACACCGTTGTCGAGCACACCCTTGGTAGCGACGTTCGCCATGGCCAACGCATTGCCGTTGTCACCGCTGGCAGACCCCGCCGGTTTCACGCTGAAAGTATCGTTAGCGGCAGGCAAGCCCGTAAGCTTTAGCGTCCAGCCCGGACCGGAAATGGTGTCGCCATCCGCATAGGTCTGAGGGGCACCACCATTGATCGTATACGTGGTCGGCGAGGTAAAGACGATGCTGGCAGGCGTGTTGAAAGCCGGGTCGGTAACGTCTGTGACGGTGAGGTTGCCGAGCACGCCCTTGCCGGTATTGCTCGCACCCTTCGTCGCGGCGAGCGGACCCGACGCGGCGATCTTGCTGGTATCGGTGACGGCAACCGACATCGTGGACGCCGCGTTACGCGTGGGCTGGATCTGGAAGCTGTCGCCAGCGGCGGCGCCTGCACCCACGGTGACCTTCAGGCCACCGACCACGAAAGGGTCCGCCGCTGTACCGGTACCGGTCATGGGGACGCTGACACCCGCCGTGGTCGTCGCGGACCAGTTAGTGCCGTCGAAGCGCATGATGTAGTCAGAAGCATCGAGCTTCGAGACATCCCCTACCGTCGCCGTGATGCTACCCGTACCCGTATTCGTCGTGCTGTTGAACACGGCCGGATCGGAAATGCTGAAGAAATCGCCACCGGCGGCTCCGTTCAGATCGATACCCTGCGCGCTCTGCTTGTTGAAGGCGTCGGTCATCGCGATGGCCGCGCGGCCGAGCTGATTGCGCGCCGGGTCCAGCACGTTGGTGCGGAAATCGAAGGTGGCGCCGAGCGAACCGGAACCCAGCTGGTTGCTGATCACGGTGCCGCCGGGCCCGACCACTTCCAGACGCGACGCGTCGTACTGGTTGTTCGCCGTGCTCAATTGGGTCGCGTTAGTGCCACTGACCAGCGGCTGCCCGTTACCCACCGAGACCGTATACATATGGTCGCTGTTCTGGGTGACGTTCACGCCGACGATCTGTGACAGCTGGGATACGGCCTGGTCGCGCGCGTCGAGAAGATCGTTCGGTGCCGCGCCGCCGGAATAGGCCTTCGATATCTGGCCGTTCAGGTCAGCGATACTCTTGGCCAGCGAATTGATGCTGTCCACGGCAGCACTGATCTGCTGGTTGGTCTGCTGGTCAAGCTGCTGGAACTGCGACGACAGCGAGCGGAACGTCGAGACGAGCGTATTCGCCTTGCCGATCATGGCCTGCCGGCTCGCGGTATCGATCGGCGCATTGGCCACATCGCTCACCGAACCGAAGAAACCGTCCAGCGCCGTCTGCAGGTTCGCCGACCCGCTCACGGCGTTGTTCACCGAGGCGGTAAGCGTCGCGTACTGCGACGCGCGACTCTGACCGGAGCTGGCCGACCACACTGACTGGGTCAGGAACTGGCTGTAGGCCCGCTGCACACTGATCGCGTCGGCACCCTGGCCGACGTAGTAGCCGCCGTTGAACTCAGGCGCACGCGCATTGAATGTCGTCGTCTGCCGCGTGTAACCCGCGGTGTTGACGTTGCTGATGTTGTGACCAACGGTAGACAGGCCCACTTGCGAGGCAAGCAGTCCGGATACACCGGTGGAGAGCAGATCGGCCATCGTCTATTCCTTCGTTTAACTCTTCATGGGCCCGTGCTTACAGATCGCCGGCGACTTGCTTGAGCGCTGCCAGCGCCTGCTTCATCACTGGCCCGTTGGCGATATCGGTGAGCTTCTGCGCGTAACTGGGATCGGTGGCATAGCCGCCGCTGGTGAGCGCATGCGCGAAGCCGGCGATATCGTCGCCACGGCCGACAGCCTTCGCGAAACGCGGACTGCTGGCGACCATGTTTGCGTAATCCTTGAACGAGTCCGAGGGGGAGTCGTACGCGCGGAAGCTGTCTTTCTTGCGCACGGCGACACCGTTCTCGTACTCGAGGGTGGGAACGTTGACGCGCTTTCCGTCCCAGCTGCTGCCGGCCTTGATGCCGAACATGTTGTTGCTCGCCGTATTCCCCTGCGCCGGCATGTGCTTGCCCCAACCCGTTTCGAGGGCAGCCTGGGCGAGCAGCGCGCGTACGGAAACACCAAGTTTCTTCGCTGCCTCGATCGCATGCGGCGCAAGCTTCTGCACGAAGTCTTCGGGGCTGGAGATCGACAGCTTGCCGACGGCGCTGGCCACGGCATTCGCGCCGTCGCCGACCGCCTGCCCTGCCTTGCCGAGCATGCGCTCGAGCGAGTCCATCAGGCCACTGTCCTGATCCGACTTGGATGAGACGGCGTCAGCCGTGCTGGCGTCACCGGTGACACCGGCAAAGAGGCCGTTGTCGGCGGAGTCGGACTTGATGGACGGCGAACCACCGAGCTGCCGCATGAGCATGTCAGCAATACCAATGCCCTTGCCCTGTGACAGCGTCACCGACAGCTGGTGATCGAACATGTCGCGGTAAGAATTGGCCGCCTGCGAGCCCATCATGTCGTCGCCCATGGCGGAACTGGCGTCACGCATGGATTTCAGCATCATCTGGGTAAAGATCGATTCGAACTGCTTGGCCACCGTTGGCAGGGCCGCCTTGGAGTCCTGCTTAGCGGCCGCGCGCAGGCCGGCAAACCCGGACATATCCGAGTAAGTGCCAAGCCTCTGGGCGTCGACCGTATTAGCCATGTCAGATCACCACCAGTTCGGCGTGCAGCGCGCCGGATTCCTTCAGCGCCTGCAGGATCGAAATCAGGTCGCTCGGCGACGCACCCACCTGGTTCACCGCGCGTACGATGGCGTCGAGGCTGGTACCCGGTCCGAACTTGAACATATGGCCACCGTCCTCGCTGACCGCCACCTGGCTGCTCGGCACCACCGCCGTCTGGCCGCCGCGCGAGAACGCATTCGGCTGACTGACCTGAGGCTGCTCGCTGATCGTGACCTGGATCGAGCCGTGAGCCACGGCAGCAGCGCCGACTTTCACGTCGGAACCGATCACTACCGTGCCAGTACGCGAGTTGACGATGATTCGTGCCGGCGCATCGCCCGGGGTGACTTCCAGGGCCTGGATAGTCGACAGCCAGGAGACACGCTGCGACGGATCCATCGGCGCACGCACGGCGACCGAACCGGAATCCATGGCGTTGGCCGTGCCCGAGCCGAAATTGCGATTGACCGCCTCGGCGATGCGCGCGGCCGTGGTGAAGTCGGCGGTGTTGAGGTTGAGCATGAGATCGCCGCCCTTGTCGAACGACGATGCCACGCTGCGCTCGATGCTTGCGCCACCGGGAATGCGACCGCTGGCGGAAATATTGACCTGCACGCTGGAGCCACTCTTGCCCTGCGCACTCACGCCACCCACTACCACGCTGCCCTGCGCAATGGCGTAGACGTTGCCGTCGGCTCCCTTGAGCGGTGACATGAGCAGTTCGCCACCGCGAATGCTCTTCGCGTTACCGATCGAGGCGACGGTGACGTCGATGCGCTGGCCGGGCTTGGCGAACGGCGGCAGCTCGGCGGTAATCGTCACGGCTGCGGCGTTCTTCAGCTGCGGACGCACATTGGACGGGACCGTCACGCCGAACTGCTGGAGCATGTTCTCCAGGCTCTGCGTGGTGAACGGTGCCTGGCTGGTCTGGTCGCCGCTGCCGTCGAGGCCGACGACCAGGCCGTAGCCAATCAACTGGTTGCTGCGCACACCGCCGACCTGAACGAGGTCACGGATGCGATCGGCTTGAGCCGGAACGATGGCACCGAGGGCCAGCACGGCCGCTGCCGTGCGGACAATGCCGCGAAAGCGGAGTGCGAAGGTGATCATCAGAACGGCATCCACTTCGAGTCGAAGAAGCGCGACAGCCAGCCGCGCGTATTCGAATCGGCCAGTGTGCCCTTACCGACGTACTCGATACGCGCATCCGCCACACGGCTCGACGGCACGATGTTGTCGTTGCCAATGTCCTGCGCGCGAACGATACCGGAGATGCGTACGAGCTCCTCGCCCTGGTTGATGGTGAGCCACTTCTCGCCGCGCACGATCAGCGCGCCGTTGGACAGGCGCTGCGCCACGGTCACGGTGATCTGGCCGGTCAATGCGTTGCTCTGGCTCGAGGAGCCGTCGCCCGCGAACGAGTTGTCGCTAGACAGTGTGCTGTCCGCCGCCTTCCCGCCGAATTTCAGGCTCTGTCCGAGCACCGTGGGCGAGCTGATGTTGTTGCCGTTCTTCTTGCTGGTGGCAGTCGTGGCCTTCTTGCTGGCCTGTGTGCTTTCGACCAGCGAGATGGTGAGGATGTCGCCGACACGGTGCGCACGCGGATCGGCGAAGAGCTCCAGCGAAGTCTGGTCGGCGTAGATCGAGCCAGTCGCCTGCGGTGCGGTTGTCTGTTCGGGCGGCAGCGTGGCGGTGTACATCGGCTTCGGTGTCGGCGGCACGATCGCGCAGCCCGTGAGGGCGGCGAACGGCAGCGCAGCGAGCAGGATGCGAACGATGTGACGATTCATGACGTGTCTCAGGTCTTGTTGGAGATGAACTGAAGCATCTGATCGGCCGTCGAGATCGCCTTGGAGTTCATCTCGTAAGCGCGCTGGGTCTCGATCATGTTCACCATTTCCTCGACGACATTCACGTTGGATGCTTCGAGGGCGTTCTGGTCTAGGGTGCCCAGGCCGTTGAGGCCGGCGGTGCCCGTCTGCGGAGCACCGCTGGAGGCGGTCTCCAGGTAAAGGTTGTCGCCGCGCGGCTGCAGGCCGGCGGGATTGACGAAGTCGGCCAGCTGGATCGTACCGATCTGCTGCGAAGTGGCGTTGGCGGCGGTGGTGACGCTCACCGTGCCGTCCTTGCCGATGGTTACCGCGCTGGCGTTGGCCGGAATGGTGATGGAAGGCTCGAGCGGGTAGCCATCGTTGGTAGTGATCTGACCGTCCTGGTCGCGCTTGAGCGAGCCATCACGCGTATAGCCCACGGTGCCGTCCGGCAGGGTCACCTGCAGGAAGCCGCGACCGTCGATGCGTACGTCGAGCGGGTTGTCGGTTTGCTGCGAACCGCCCTGGTCGAACATCTTCTGGGTGCCGACCACGCGCACACCGGTACCCATCATGAAACCGGTGGGCGACTGGGTTTGTTCCGTCGTCTGTGCGCCAGCCTGGCCGCGGTTCTGGTAGTTCAGATCCTCGAACTCGGCGCGGGCACGCTTGAACCCCGTGGTGTTCGTATTGGCGAGGTTGTTCGAGACAACGTCCATGCGCGTCTGCTGCGCATCGAGGCCGGTCTTGGCGATCCAGAGGGACGAGAACATCGTTGACTCCTGCGCTTGGGCGCTTTACATGCCGGCGACGGAAATGCGTCGCGTGGCGGTGGTTACCCCACCTGTAGCAATTTCGATGCCGACTGGGCGTTGTCATCGGCGGTCTTGATGGAACGCACCTGCATTTCGAACTCACGGGACAGCGAAATCATCTTCACCAGCACATCGGAAGGGTTGACGTTGCTCGTTTCGATCGTGCCGGAGACCACCCGCACATCGGCGTCTGCCTGGGGCTGGCTGCCGTCCTTCATGTGCATGAGGCCGTCACTGCCATAGGACAGCTGGTCGTTGCCCGGGTTGACCAGCTTGATGCGGTCGGTGGTGGCGATCGTGGACGGTGCTTCACCGAGCGGAACGACGGAAATCGTGCCATCCGAGCCGATCTTCACGCTGGAGGCCTGCGGGATGGTGATCGGACCGCCACCGCCCATGACGGTATTGCCGCGTGCGTCCGTCAACAAACCGTCGGCGTCGATGCGCAGGTTGCCGGCACGGGTGTAACCCTCGTTACCGTCGGCACCCTGCACCGCGATCCAGCCATCACCCTGTACGGAAATATCGAGATCATTGCCGGTCTGCATCTGCGCGCCCGCCGTCGTATCCCAACCGGTGCCCTGGGCCACGCCGTTGATGCGCGTCTGCATGCCGTCGCCCTGCACGGGCAGGCTCTGGAACGCCGACAACTCCGCCTTGAAGCCGGTGGTGTTGGCGTTGGCCAGGTTGTGTGCCACCTCGTCCTGCGCGCGCATGATCTGCGTGGCGCCGGTCATCGCGACATATACGGAGCGGTCCATGGCGGAATCCCTGTTCGACGGCGGAAACCTGCGGGCGCGGCCCTGAGGCCGCGACCACGGTCACGCTTAGTTGCGGATGTTGATGATGGTCTGGGTCAGCGTGTTGTCGGTCGAGATGACCTGGGCATTGGCCTGGTAGTTGCGCTGCGCCTTGATCATGTTGACCAGCTGCGCGGTCAGGTCTGCCGTGTTCGACGCCTCGAGCGAACCCGACTGCACGGTACCGAGACCACCGGAGTTGGCCGTGCCCTGGATGGGCTGGCCCGATTCCGACGACGGCGCCCAGTTGGTGTCGTTGAGCTGGCGCAGGCCCTGTTCGTTGGCGAACGTGGCAATGGCGAGCTGGCCGATCGGCGTGCTCACGCCATTGGAATACTTCGCCGAGACCGTACCGTCCTTGGCCACGTCGATATTGGAAAACGTGCCCGCGGCATAACCATCGTTCGAAACCGCGGTAGTCGACGAGCTGTCGCCGAACTGGGTGACCTTGCTCATGTCCACGGAGAGATTCAGCGGTGCGGCACCCGGGTTGGGCGAGACAGCGCCGAAGTTGAGCTTGCCACCGGCAGGGGTGAGAATCGCGCCGCCCGCACTGAAGGTCATCGCCTGCGCGGTACCGACCTGGGTACCGTCAACGGTCATGTTGGCGCTCCACGTGTTCGGATTGGTCGCGTCCTTCGTGTAGTACACGTTGACCGTATGCGAGGCACCGAGGGAATCGTAGGCCTGGAAGGTGGAGAGCGTGTTGTAGGTCTTATCGTTGGTCGGGTCGAATGCGCCACCGGTCGGCGCCGTGGCACTGGCGGCCAGGTTCGCGGTGAGACCAATGTTGGCCGACGCCTTGGCGGCACTGGAGCCATTGGTCAGTTTCAAGTCGGCCAGGCTGCTGATGTCGAAGCCGCCGTTCGCGGTCGGCGGGTAGACCTGCACGTTCTGGCCCGTCGCATTGACGACGAAGCCGTTGGCGTCGGGATGGAAGTTACCCGCGCGCGAATAGGAATAACCGGAGCCGTCACGCAGGGTGAAGAAGCCCGAGCCGCTGATGGCGAAGTCATAGGAGTTGCCGGTCTGCGTCATGTCGCCATCGCCGAACTGCTGGGCGATATTGGTCAGGCGCACGCCGCTGCCGGCGACGGTGGCGGAAAGGTTGTTGCCGGCCGCCGAGTAGACCTGCGAGAACTCGGCGCGCGAGCCCTTGAAGCCCACGGTGTTGACGTTGGCGATGTTGTTAGCGGTGACTTCCAGGTCGGAAGACGCCGCATTGATGCCGCTTAGGGCGATGTCGAAAGGCATGGTGGAGGTTCCTCGCTGGAGTTACAGGATTTGCGCGATCTGGCTGAGCAGGGCACCGCCGAAACCGGCCACCTGCACGTAGGTTCCATCGGTACCCGAGGCACCGACGCCTTCCACCTTTCCGCGAACGAAGGTATCGATCGCCGTGCCGCCGGAAGTTGCGGACATCTGGTAAACGCCGTCGGCCAGCTGCGTGCCGTCGTCGGACTTGCCGTCCCAGCTGAACTTGGTGAGGCCCGCGTCCGGCTGGCCGAGGTCGATCGTGCGGACGACGTTGCCCGCGGTGTCCTTGATCTGCACGTTGACGTAGGTGCCGGAGGTACCCACGTTCACCGCTCCGTTGAGCGTGGAGTCCTCGAGCTTGCCGGCGGTCGAGGGCACGAGCACTTCCTGGCCTACGAGCGCGGCAGCACGCACGAACTGGTCGCCGGTAAGGTTGGAGGCCAGCGTATCGAACGAGCTCTGCAGCTCCTGCGTGGCCGCCACCTGCGAGAACTGCGCCATCTGGGCCACCATCTGGGTGGAGTCCATGGGTTTGGTCGGATCCTGGTTGGTCATCTGGGTGACCATGAGCTTGAGGAAATCCGACTGGTTCAGCGTCTGCTGCTGCAGCTGGCCGGTCGATGACGACGATGAAGATGAAGAATTGTTACCGCTGACGGCGTCTACCATGGAAATTCCTTACTTGCCGAGGTCAAGCGTCTTCTGCATGAGCTGCTTGGCGCTGTTCATGACTTCGACGTTGTTCTGATAGGAGCGCGACGCGGAGATCATGTTGACCAGCTCGTCGACCGTGTTGACGTTGCTTGAATAGACGTTGCCGTTCGCGTCGGCGAGCGGGTTGGAGGGCTCGTAGCGCGCCTGGATCGGGGCCTGGCTCTCGGTGACGCCGAGTGTGCGTACGCCACCGCTTTCCATCTGCCCGTTGACCTGCTGCTGCACCGCCGAGAACAACGGCTGCTTCGCGTGATACGCGCCGGCCTCGCTGCTGGCGATGCTGTCGGCGTTGGCCATGTTGCTGGCCGTGGTGTTGAGTCGGGCCGACTGGGCCGCCATGCCGGAGCCGGCGACGTCGAAGATCTTGAGCAGGCTCATGAGCTGGATCCTGTAATGGCCATGCGCATGGCATGGATTGACGAGGTGATGAAGCTGAGCGAGGCCTGGTAGTGAATGGCGTTGGCGGCGAACTGGGCCTGTTCGACCTGGGTATCGACCGTGTTGCCGTCCATCGTGGGCTGGGTCTGCACGCGATAGGCGAGCTTGTCGGCGTCCGCGGCGGCGAACGCCGGGTTGCCGCCGATATGGCCCGCTTCGGTCGCCGTCATCTGCAGTCCCGGGCCATCGTCGGTGCCGCTGGCGGCAGTCATCGCCTTGCGAAAATCGAGGTCGCGCGCGAGGAAGCCCGGCGTATCGGCATTGGCCAGGTTCGACGAAATGACCTCCGCACGGCGCTGCCACAGGCCAAGGGCCTGCGCGTGTACGCCTAATAGCGGATCCGGTTTGTCGATCATGGGTTTGGCCCCCTCGTTAGCTTGGCCCGAGGGGTTGAGCAAGAGCCGTGCCACGCCTGGTCGGGGCTTACGAGAGGCCGTTGTGGCGCCGTTTGGGGCGAATCGTGCGAAGGTTTTCTGCCGAGGCGCCGGAATTCTGGCGCCGCGGCTCGCGACTTCGGCGACGGCTGGCCGTCGTTCACGCCGGAGGCTGGGGTGGGCTCGCCATTCGGCCCGGCAGGGGGCGGCTGGGGCGGCTCGGCTTCGTTACACTTGGGCGTCTCGCGGGGGAGACCTTGGCGCCTACCCTCGCTGCTCAGACAGTCCTCCGCGTTTCGTACCGGAAAGGCCGCTGCGCGGCCCATGTATCTATTTGGCCTACGGCCGCTCCACTTGTGCGGAACTCGCCTCGAGGGTGGGCACCAAGGTCTCTCACGACGATACGGTCAGCTGGACGGAGAGCCGTTGGGGTGGATGCGGCCGCCGAAGTGGGCCGTCGCGGCAGCCGTGCTGGTACGACCATTTCGGCTCGGTGAGCGCCTCCCTCGCCACTGCGCCGCCTGAGAGGACGATCGCGACCGCCCGCCAGGGTTGACCGTTTGGCGATGGCGACGCGCCAGCAGCCGAAGCGGCGTTGCTTCGGCTCGACCCACACGAACCTCAGCGATGGGAAGAGCCTTCGGTGCCCACCCTCGAGGCGAGTTCCG
>CBIGPO010000059.1:0-22032 GCA_966191635.1 uncultured Luteibacter sp. | reverse complement strand
GTTGCCGATCACCTTCCTCGCGCCCGTGCCGGCGTGCCTGCCGACGATGCTGCCGCGCTTTGGCTCGACCCACGCGAGCCTCAGGGTCCGGGAGAGTCTTCGGTGCCCACCCTCGAGGCGAGTTCCGCACAAGTGAGCGGCCGCAGGCCACATAAGACACGGGCCGCGAAGCGGCCTTCCGGACCGAGCGCGGAGGACTGTCTGAGCAGCGAGGGTGGGCACCGAAGGCTCTGCGCCAATACGTGGGAGGGCACCGAGGGCTCTGCGCCGCTACGTCCGAGCCCACCGCGGCGTGAGCTTGTAGCGCAGGCACTCGCAGAGCGAGTGAGGCGACGCCTTCGGCGTTCGCGGAATTCCGCGATGAACCTTTTTGCCATGGCTTCCGGGCCCGCGATACGGCAGGCTAGGAGGGTTTCGTCCCAACGCCACAGGAATGCCCATGTCGCATCGCTCGTTGCTTCCCATGCTCGCCCTGTCACTGGCTGTTGCCTCCAGCCTCGCGGCGGCGCAGACCGCGCCGATGACGCCGGACATCCCGGCCAGGTTCGATTCGCCCATCGCCGCCAACGATTACATCAAGCGCGTGGTCGAGATCCCGATGCGCGACGGGGTGAAGCTGCACACGGTCATCGTGATTCCGAAGAACGCGAAACACGCGCCCATCCTGCTGACCCGCACGCCGTATAACGCCGACGGACGCGCCGAGCGCGCCGGGGCCACGACCATGCGCAACCTGTTGCCCCAGGGTGACGAAGTATTCGTCGACGCCGGGTACATCCGCGTTTTCCAGGACATCCGGGGGAAGTACGGCTCGGAGGGCGACTACGTGATGACCCGCCCGCTGCGCGGTCCGCTCAATTCGTCCGAGGTGGATCATTCCACCGATGCCTACGACACGATCGACTGGCTGACCAGGAACCTGCCCGAGTCCAACGGCAAGGTCGGCATGATCGGCTCGTCATATGAGGGCTTCACCGTGGTGATGGCCCTGGTCAACCCGCACCCGGCGCTCAAGGTAGCTGCACCGGAAAGCCCGATGGTGGATGGCTGGATGGGCGACGACTGGTTCCACTACGGCGCTTTCCGCCAGACCAACTTCGACTACATCACCGGCCAGAACGCAAAGCGTGGCAAGGGCGAGGAGATCACGCGCGCTGGTTACGACGACTACACGAATTTTCTGAAGGCCGGTTCGGCGGGCGATTATGCAAAGGCCGCCGGCCTCGACCAGCTGCCGTACTGGCGCAAGCTCAGTGAGCATCCTTCGTATGACGCTTACTGGCAGGGGCAGGCGCTCGACAAGGAAATGGCGAAGCAACCCCTGAAGGTACCCACCATGTGGCTGCAGGGCCTGTGGGACCAGGAAGACATGTGGGGCGCGATCCACAGCTACGAAGCCGTGGAGCCGAAGGACAAGGGCAACGACAAGAACTACCTGGTGATGGGGCCGTGGCGGCACAGTCAGGTCAACTACAGCGCGTCCTCGCTCGGTGCCCTGAACTGGGATGGCGACACCGCCCTGCAGTTCCGTCGCGACGTGCTCCTGCCGTTCTTCAACCAGTACCTGATGGATGGCGCGCCGAAGGCGAACACCCCGCCGGTGCTCATCTACAACACCGGCGAGAACCACTGGGACCGTTTCAAATCCTGGCCGCAGGCCAAGGGCACGAAGCCGCTCTATCTCGTCGCCAACGGTGGCCTGTCGTTCACCGCTCCCGATGCCTCGGCGGCGAAGTACGACGAGTATGTCTCCGACCCGGCCAAGCCGGTGCCGTACGTGCCGCGCCCTGTCCGCTTCTCCGACCGCACCTCCTGGACCACCTGGCTGGTCCAGGACCAGCGTTTCGTGGACGGCCGCCCGGATGTCCTCACCTACGTCACCGAGCCGCTCACGGCGCCGCTACGCGTGGCTGGTGCTCCCCAGGTGAACCTCTACGCCTCCACCAGCGGCACGGACAGCGACTGGGTGGTCAAGCTGATCGACGTGGCTCCGGAGACGAATACCTCGTCGCCGGCCATGGGCGGCTATGAACTCGCCATCTCGATGGATATCTTCCGCGGCCGCTACCGCGAGAGTTTCTCGGATCCGAAGGCCATCACGCCGAACACCCCGCTGGAATACACGTTTGGCCTGCCGACTGTGGACCACACCTTCCTGCCGGGTCACCGCGTGATGGTGCAGGTGCAGTCCTCGTGGTTCCCGCTCTATGACCGCAACCCGCAGACCTATGTGCCGAACATCTTCTTCGCCAGGCCATCGGACTACCAGAAGGCGACGCAGCAGGTCTGGCATGCGCCAGGGACGGCCAGTGCCATCGAGCTGCCGGTAGTGGACGAGCCGAAGCACTGACGCCTTTGGCGTTCCGTGCACGCCCGTAGGGCGATCCTCGACTTCCCCGTGGTTCGAGGATCGCCCCATGGCCCGTCCCATCTGGCCGCTGATCATCGATGGTGTCGCTGTTACCCATCCGGAACGCGAGGTTTTCGGTGAGGGTGGCCCTACCAAGGGTGACGTTGCCAGGTATTACGAGGCGGTGATTCCGTTCATGCTGCCGGAACTTCGAGGGCGGCCCTTGTCGGTGGTGCGTTGCCCGCAAGGCACCAAGGGGGCGTGCTTCTTTCAGAAGCATCACGCCGACACGCTGGGCAAACACGTGAACGCCATAACGCTGAAGGAGAAGGACGGCGGCAAAGCGGAGTACCTGTATGTCGACGATGCCCAAGGCGTCCTCGAACTCGTCCAGATGAATACGCTGGAGTTCCATCCCTGGGGCGCGCGTGCCGACAATCCGGACCAGCCCGATCGGCTTATCTTCGACATCGACCCCTCGCAGAGCGTCGCATGGAAGACCATTGTGGCGTGCGCGCGCGAGATTCGCGAGCGACTCCAGGAGCATGGTCTGGATAGCTTCGTTCGAACGTCAGGCGGCAAGGGCCTGCATGTCGTCGCGCCCTTCCGGCGAGGCCCATCCTGGGAGAAGGTGAAGGTCTTCTGCGAAGGCATCGCCGATGCGATGGTTGCCGATAGCCCGAAGAGCTATATCGCGGAAGCGAGCAAGGCGAAACGCCAAGGCCTGATCTTCATCGACTGGCTGCGCAATACACGTGGGGCAACGAGTGTCACCGGGTGGTCGTTGCGTGCGCGGCCCGGAGCGCCCGTCGCGATGCCGCTGGCCTGGGATGAGATTGCCCGCCTCAAAACGGGCGGGGCGTTCGACCTGGCGAAGGCCCTGAAGCGGGCGAAGTCACTGAAAGCGGATCCCTGGGATGGGATCGAATCGCTCAAGCAGACTCTGGTGTTGGGTTCGTAATGACGGTGGGGGGCATATAACCTCCCCACCGATGGATTGCATGGCATCTTTCGCCATGGCAGTCCTGAGGGTTCGCGACCAAGGTCGCTCCTACAACATCCGTTACTTTGACTGCATCCGACGCAGCGAAGCCATCACTTCATAGCAAGCGCCCATCGTGTGATAGTCGGTCTTGCCGGCGGGGCTCTTCTCGTCGTCGTACTTCTCGTTGTTGCGCTTGAGGATGCGGTACCAGGCGCCGTACTTGTGGTCGACGAAGTGCTCCCAGCTGTACGCCCAGATTTTCTCGTACACCTGGTCGTACTTCTTTTCGCCAGTGGTCTCGAACAGCAGTTGCGCGGCAGCCAGCGATTCGGCCTGTACCCAGAAATACTTGTCGTCGTCGCAGACGTCGCCTTCCGGCGAGAAGCCATAGGCGATACCGCCGTATTCCTTGTCCCAGGCCTTGTCGAGCGCTTCGTCGAACAGGTGCTTCGCCGTCGGTACCAACCAGTCTTTATGCTTCGCCGTGCCCTTGGTATAGCGCTCGAGCATGGTCAGCAGTTTCGCCCACTCGGTCTGGTGTCCCGGCTGGAAGCCCCAGGGGCGGAACAGATGCTTGGGATTGTCGAGGTTGTATTCCCAGTCGATCGTCCAGTTCTGGTGGTAGTGCTCCCACACCAGCTTCTGCGGCGTCAGGCCGGCCTGACGCTGGGTCATGTGCTCGGCGAGCAGCAGGGCGCGATCGAGGAAGCGGTCTTCCTTCGTAGCTTCCCACGCGGCGATCATCGCCTCGGTCATGTGCATGTTCGCGTTCTGGCCGCGGTAACCGGTGAAGTTCCAGTCCTTGTCGGCCTCGTCACGGTACAGGCCCGGACCCGGTTCCCAGTAGCGCTTCTCGAGCAGGTTCCAGATCTCTTCCATCCAGCCGCGCGCTTCGGCAATGCCGACCTTTACGCCACAGGAGTAGGCCAGCAGCATGAAGGCCAGGCCGTAGCAGTGGTTCATCTGGTCGTCGCGCTTGCCGTCGGCGATTGTCCAGGCGTAACCGCCGGTCTCGGGATTCAGGTGCACGTCGCGCAGGTATTTCAGACCGTGCAGCGCGAGGTCCTTGTCTTCAGGCTTCTTGAATTCAAGGTAGGCCATGGCGTGGTTGAACACAAAGCGCGTGCTCGATACCAGATGGCGGTGGCTGCGGTCGTAGACTGAGCCATCGTCCTTGAAGTACTGGAAGAATCCACCAGCGGGGTCGACCTCGTTCGGCTTGTAGAAAGCCATCGTCCTGGCGACGTGGTCGCGCAGTACATCCACGTTATGGAAATCGGGGAGGGGGTAGTTCGTCATGCGTGCTTCTCCATGAAGGCCCTGACTTCGGCCTGATCGGGAATGGCAGTAAACGAGCCCTTGCGGGTAGCGGTGATCGCACCACAGGCGGCAGCGAATCGAATCAGATCGTCGAGGCGGGCCGTGTCGGCGACCAGCGCGTCGAAGGTGGCGGGCGTGACATTTTCGCCAGCCAGCCGGGCGAGCAGGCCGCCTACGAAGGCGTCACCGGCGGCGGTAGTGTCCACCGCTTCCACGGTGTAACCCTGTACGGTGCCGCGTGCGGTGCGGGAGAACCAGCGCATCGGTTCCGCGCCGTCCGTCACCAGTAGCAGGCGAGCCTTGCCGCGCCAGAGGCGCTCAAGCACGGCGTCGTCGGAACCGGCACCGGCGTGGATGAAGGCGAACTCTTCCGCGCTGAGCTTGATCACGTCGGCTTCGGACAGCGCTTCCCACAGGCGTGGCAGCGGTGCTTCGCTGGCCGGCCACAGGGCTGGGCGCAGATTCATGTCGAAGCTGACCAGTGCGCCGGCGGCACGCGCACGGCGCATGCCCTCGACCGTCGTCGCGGCAATCGCCGCTTCGGTGAGCGAGTTGGAGCAGACGTGGAAGATCGACAGCTCCTCGAACGTTTCCTTGCGGAAGTGCTCGGGACGGAACAGCAGGTCCGCGGCGGGCGGACGATAGAAACTGAAGCTGCGATCACCCTTGTCGTCGTGCGCGACGAAGGCGAGGGCGGTGCGTGCCTCGTCGGTACGCGCAATGTCGTCGGTGCCGACACCAAGCTCGGTCAGGCTCTTGAGGAGGAAGTCGCCAAACATGTCGCGCGCGAGCATGCCGGCAAAACGGGCGCGGGCGCCGAGGCGTGCCGCGGCGACCGCGACATTGGCCGGCGCGCCGCCGGCAAAGGGAACGAAAGCGGGAGGCTGACCGGCGCCGCCCTGGGGCTGTGCGTGGAAATCGATCAGCGCCTCGCCGAAGCAGAGGATGGAAGACATGCTGCGGCCTGTCCTTGGGGCAAGAAAGTACTACGCGACGACCGGCACGAGGCCGGCCGTCGCCATGGGGCTTAACGCGCGACAGGCACCGAACGGACCTTCGAACCACTCAGGCCGTAGAACACGATGTAGGCGTAGCAGATGAGCGGGACGAAGAAGGCGTGCTGAAGGCCGATGTGATCGGCGATGGCGCCCTGGATGATCGGGATCAGCGCGCCGCCGACGATGGCCATGATGAGCAGGCTCGATGCCTTGCCCGTCAGCGGACCCATGCCCTCGATACCCAGCGAGAAGATCGTAGGGAACATGATCGAGTTGAACAGGCCGATCACCACGATGCTGTACACCGCGACGGTGCCGGTGGTCATCATGGTGGTGATGACCAGCAGGCCGTTGATCACCGCAAAAATGGCGAGCAGCATGCGCGGAGAGAACTTGGCCAGCAGGGCCGAGCCGATGAACCGGCCGACCATTGCACCACCCCAGTAGAAGGCCACGTGGGATGCAGCGACTTCACCCGACATGTTGCCGATCTCCGGCAACTGCAGGTAGTTGATCATGAAGCTGCCGATCGACACTTCGCCGCCGACGTAGAAGAAGATGCCGAGCACGCCGAAGAACACGTGAGGGGTCTTCAGCGCGTCCATCAGCGTGTGATGGCCTTCGTCGGCCTGCTCGGTGGTTTCCTCGAGCTTGGGCAGGTTGAACAGGTACACGGCGATGGCGATGGCGACCAGCACCACGGCCAGGCCGATGTACGGCACCTGCACGGCACTGGCTTCAGTGGCGCGGTAGCTGATCTGCTCGGCGGCGCTGAGCTTGCCGATGTCATCGGCGCTCTTGACCTGGTTGGACAGGATCAGGACCGCACCGAAGAACGGGGCGAGGAAGGTACCGAACGAATTCAGCGCCTGGGCCAGGGTGAGGCGGCTGGAGCTGGTCCTCTCGGGACCGAGCAGAGCGACGTACGGGTTCGCCGCGACCTGCAGCACCGTGATGCCGGTGGCCAGGATGAACAGCGCGCCGAGGAAGAGGATGTAGACGCGCATGCCGGCGGCGGGCCAGAACAGCGCTGCGCCGATACCGGCGATGATCAGGCCGGCGACGATACCCTTCTTGTAGCCGAGGCGGGCGACCAGCCGACCGGCCGGGACACCCATGATGAAGTAAGCGCCGAAGAAGGTGAACTGGATCAGCATCGCCTTGAAGTAGTTCAGTTCGAACACGGCCTTCAGGTGAGGGATCAGGATGTCGTTCAGGCAGGTCAGGAAGCCCCACATGAAGAAGATCGTGGTCATCACGCCAAGCGCGAGCGGGAAATAGGTGTAACGGGTGTCGCCGGCGCCCGTCGAATTCGACGAGTTGGGCAATGGCGTGGAAGCGGTAGCCATGGGGCGCTCCATTGGTGGTTTTAGGGGGAGGACGGCGGGCAGCTGCTTTCGCGAACGACCAGCCGGACGGGCGCGATTGTAGAAGCCGTGTCCGTCTCGGGATTGCGAAGTCTTTCCAGGATGAGTTCGGCACTGCGCCGGCCCAGACCGCGCGGATCGACCGCGACGGTGGTCAGGGGTGGCACGCACACCGAGGCCTCGGCGACATCATCGAAGCCGGTCAGGGCGAAATCCTCGCCCGGGCGACGACCCCGCTTGGTCAGGCCAAGCATAAGGCCCAGCGCGACGGCGTCGTTGTAGCAAACCGCCGCCGTGGGTGCGGGATCGCGTGCGAACAAGGCGCCTGTCTGGCGTGCGGCTTCGAGGCGGGTGGGTGCGCTTTCGATCATCCATGCGGGATCCACCTTCAGGCCGGCGGCATTCATGGCGCTGGCGTAGCCGCGGCGGCGCTGCTCCACCGAGCTCGAGTCGCGGTGGCCGCCAAAGAAGGCGATGCGCTGGTGGCCCAGGCCGATAAGGTGTTCGGTGGCCAGGTGGGCGCCGTGCTCGTTGTCCATCTCCAGGGTGTCCCAGCGATGGGTGCCATCGTCGTCGGGCAACTCGCGGTTGAACACCAGCAGGGGCGTATGCATGCCGACGGCGGCCAGGACACGCTCGCCCTCGCTCCCTTCGGCCGGAGAAAGAATGATGCCGGCCGGCCCGTGCTCGACCAGGGAATTGAGAACGGCTTGCTGGCGCTCCGGCGATTCGCCGGTGTTGCCGAGCAGGGTGACGTAACCGGCACTGGCCAGCGCTTCGTCGGCGCCAGCGGCGAATTCGGCGAAGAAGGGGTTGCCCAGGTCGTTTACGACCAGACCGATGCTGGAGGACGTGCGTCGGCGCAGGTT
Organism: uncultured Luteibacter sp.; assembly: GCA_966191635.1. GTDB lineage: Bacteria > Pseudomonadota > Gammaproteobacteria > Xanthomonadales > Rhodanobacteraceae > Luteibacter. The sequence goes on along the minus strand of CBIGPO010000059.1, from coordinate 14,143 downwards.
GGCTGCGGCACGGTTGTAGACGTAGCCCTGGCGTTTGAGCTCGGCCTCGACCCGCGCGCGGGTGGCTGAATTGACCAGGGGGCTGCCACGCAACACGAGCGACACAGTCGCCCGCGATACATCGCAACCCAGGGCGATATCGGCGAGCGTGACCTTGCGGCGCTGCGGGGTGATCCTCGGCATCATGGCTCCTTCAAACGATCTAAACCGGGCGATCATCGCGCGGTGGCGAAAGGGATGCATCACGCACTGCAACATGCGGGACTGCGGCATCTTTGCTACTTTCGGTCTGTTTGTCACGATCCAAATGTTCGTGACCACTCGAAACGCGTCCACCCGAGGGGAACCACCGATGTCGAGCACCATCCGTTTGCGCCGTGGCCTGCTGGCCACGGCCCTGTGTCTCGCCCTGCCGGCGCTCGCCGCCGCGGCTTCTGCCGACAAGGCTGGGTCGCCCGCCTACGCCGCCGTCGATCCGATGATCGGCACAGGCGGGGATGGCCATACCTTCCCGGGTGCCACCGTACCGTTCGGCATGATCCAGCTCTCGCCGGACACAGCGATGCCGGACGTCAAGCACGCATACAAGTGGGCCGCCGGGTATCAGTACGGCGACTCGAGCATTCTCGGTTTCTCCCATACGCACTTCTCCGGCAGCGGCCATTCCGACCTGGGCGACGTACTCGTCATGCCCATCGCCGGCGACGTGAAGCTGGATCCTGGCTCCCCCGACCAGCCTGGTAGCGGCTATCGCTCGCGGTTTGATCACAAGAGTGAGAAAGCGGAAGCAGGGTACTACGCCGTCACGCTGGCCGACTACGACGTCCGCGCCGAGCTGACCGCCGGTGCCCGAGTGGGCTGGCACCGCTATACCTTCCCCAAGGGCAAGCCGGCCCACCTGCTGCTCGACCTGCGCCCGAGCATCTACGACTACGAGGGCAAGGTGCTCTGGTCGAGCCTGCGTGTGCGTAGCGACGGCACCGTCACCGGTGGCCGCACTACGCGTGGCTGGGCGCCGGGCCGTCAGCTGTATTTCGCCATGCGCTTCAACCAGCCCATGGCCTCGCGCAGCCTGAAGAACCGCGAGACTGGCGTGCCCTACAAGGGCTTCAGCGGCCCGGGCAATCGCGCTGAGGACGTCGATGCCATGTCGGGGCGCGCGCTGGAGGGCGTGTTCGACTTTGGCGAGCTGGCCAGGCCGCTGATCGTCAAGGTGGCCGTGTCTTCGGTGAGCGAGGACAACGCCATCGCCAACCTCGACAAAGACGGCGAGGGCTTCGACTTCGACGCCCGTCGTGCCGAGGCCCGGCAAAGCTGGGAGAAGGCTTTGTCGACGGTCGATCTCAAGGCGCCCGCGGAAACCCGCAAAACCTTCTACACCGCGCTCTATCACTCGATGATTTCGCCCAGCCTGTCCATGGACGTCAACGGCCAATACCGTGGGCCGGACAACCAGGTGCATACCGCCAAGGGCTTCGATTTCTATTCCACCTGGTCGTTATGGGATGTCTATCGCGCGCAGCAGCCGCTGATGACCCTGTTGCAGCCTGCCAAGAGCAACGACTTCGTGAGCTCGCTGATCGCCGCGCGTCAGTCCAGTCCCTTCGGCATCCTGCCGGTCTGGGCCTACCAGGGCATGGAGACATGGTGCATGGTCGGCTACCACGCTGTGCCGGTCATCGCCGATGCCTATATGAAGGGCATCCGCGGCTACGACGCCAATGCCGCACTCGAGGCCATGGTAGCCAGTGCTACCTACGGTCCGTACGGCGGCCTCGACGACTACATGAAGCTCGGTTACGTACCGATCGATCGCCAGCCTGAGGCGGCATCAAAGACAGTCGAATACGCCTTCGACGACTGGTCGCTCGCGCAGATGGCCAAGGCCATGGGCAAGGATGATGTCGCCGCCACCTTTACCAGGCGTGCGGGTAACTGGAAGAACAGCTTCGACACCAGGACCGGCTTCCTGCGCGCTCGCAAGAGCGACGGTAATTACCGCGAACCGTTCGACCCCTCGTCGGCCGGCTACGGCAGCGACTACACCGAAGGCAACGCCTGGCAGTATTCCTGGTACGTGCCGCAGGACGTGGCCGGCCTGATCGAAGCGCTCGGCGGTAAGGAAGCCTTCGTCAAGAAGCTGGATTCAGTGTTCGACGCCAAGGTCGATCCGAAATCCTTCGCTCATGTCGAGGACATCACCGGGCTGATCGGCTGGTACGCGCACGGCAACGAGCCGAGCCATCAGGTGGCCTACCTGTACGACTACGCCGGCCAGCCGTGGAAGACCCAGGAGCGTCTGGTGCAGATCATGCAGACGCAGTACGCGCCGACACCGACCGGTCTGGTGGGTAACGACGATCTGGGCCAGATGTCGGCCTGGTACATCTTCACCGCGCTGGGCTTCTATCCCGTGGCACCGGGTAGCAACCAGTACGTGATCGGACGTCCCTTCATCGAGAAGGCCACGCTCAACCTGCCGGGTGGCAAGCACTTCGTCGTTTCGGCCGATCACCTGGATGCGAAGCATCCTTACATCGGCAAGGTGACCCTCAACGGGCAACCGCTGGACCGCACCTTCGTCCGCCACGAGGAAATCGTCGCCGGCGGAGAACTGCACTTCACCATGCAGGCCGAGCCGGCGAAGACCTGGGGCCAGACACCGGCCTCACTGCCGTACTCCATGACGCCTTCCGCACCGTAAGGACCCATCACAGGGCCTTCACGGGTCCTTCGGCATTAAGCACGACTCCATCTGGACGGGTGCGTCTTTCCCTATCCGTATCCGCCGTCCCACGAGGCGGCGCACGGGGCAGGACGGCGCACCCGTCATCGTGTCCGAGGTCCTGTCGTGCCGAATCACCGAAGCGAGGCGCCCGGCGTCTACAATGAAGGTCCTTCAAGGGCAGGAATCGTCGCGGGGATGACGACAGCATGATGTTCCGTACCGGATGGCGTTGGCGCCTTGCAGGCCTGTTCGCGGCTGTGCTCGTCATCGTTGCCTTGCCTTACATTGTCACTCGCTCGAGTTCCGAGGACGCCCTCAACTCACGCGACTGGGTCACCCACACGGCGGACATCAAGGCCACCGTCTACCAGCTCGACGCCATCCTGCGCGGCGGTGAGGCGGCGGTATACACCCGTGTGGCGGGTGCGCCCGATACGCCAGACCTCACCGCACGCATCGAGGCCCCGCGCAAGCAGCTTCCCGGTCTGGTCGCCAACCTGCGCGAGATGATGCGCGACAACGCGCAGCAGCTCACGCGTCTTGGCGGGTTGGAGTCGATCGCCAATGGGCGCATCGGCATGTTCGAAAAGGCCATGCAGCAGCTTCAGGCTGGTGACCGCGCCGGCGCGTTCGCCACCATGGAAGATTCCCGCCGGATCTTCCCGTTCCGCGACCAGGTCAGGGAGATACTGGACGAAGAGTCGAAGCTGCTGGAGACGCGCCGCCAGACGGCCCAGGATCTCGCGTCGAACAATCGCATCGTGCTCCTGGTGGCCGCTCTGGCGCAGATCACGCTGCTCGGCATCGTGGTGTTCGTGTCCGAACGACAGATCGCCATCCGCCTTGCCGCGGAGTCGCGTGTAGCCCAGGCCGTGCAGCGCTCGCAGCTGATTCTGCAGGCCGTGCGCGAGCCCATCGCCATGCTCGACGGCCACCTGCGGACCCTGCTGGTCAACGCCGCGTTCGCCGAGGTCTACGGCTACGACGCTGAGAAAGATCAAAGCTCGCCCCTGGAAGACATCGGTCAGGGGGCCTGGAAGGACAGTGCGCTGTTGCAGCGCCTCTCGGATGTGCTTGCCCGCGATCGCGAGCTCTGGGATTACGAGCTCACACAGCGCACCGTCGATGGCATCGACCGCTTCGTCGTGATCAATGCCCGCCGTATCGAACAGCCCGAGAGCACCGCGCCGGCCCTGCTGCTCACGGTCAGCGACATCACCGCGCGTGCCCTGGTCGAGCAGAAGGTCAGTGAGCTGAACCGCCAGCTCGAGGGTAAGGTGGAGCAGATTTCGGACGTCAACCGCGAGCTCGAGGCCTTCAGCTACTCCGTGTCGCACGACCTGCGCGCGCCGCTCCGCCATATCTCCGGCTTCGCCGGCAAGCTGGAAACCGAGCTCGGCGACAAGGCCGACGAGCGCGCAAGACACTATATCGACGTGATCAGCAGCTCGTCGCGGCGCATGGCCCAGTTGATCGACGATCTGCTCGTGTTCTCGCGCCTGGGTCGCGGCGCCTTGAGGCTCCAGCCGGTGGACATGCAGTCCCTGGTCGAAGAAGCCCGTGCGCTGGTCGAAACCGACGTGCGCGACCGCCGTATCGACTGGAAGGTCGCACCTTTGCCGATCGTGATCGGCGACGAGAACATGCTGCGTACCGTGTGGCAGAACCTGCTGGGCAATGCCGTGAAGTACACGGGCAACCGCGAGCGGGCACAGATCGACGTCACCCTCGACCGCACACCGGCTGGTGACTACGAATTTGCCGTCCGCGACAACGGCGCCGGGTTCGACATGCAGTACGCGGGCAAGCTATTCGGCGTGTTTCAGCGGTTGCACCGCGCTTCCGAATTTCCCGGCAACGGCATCGGCCTCGCCAATGTCCGACGCATCATCGCGCGCCACGGTGGTCGCACCTGGGCCGAAGGCGAGCCCGATAACGGCGCCACCTTCCATTTTTCCTTGCCGGCCTCGGATGTTCCGGGCTCCAGAATGGGTGACACATGAACAAACGCGACCTGCGTACCATCCTCCTTGTCGAAGACTCGATGGCCGACGCCGAAATGGCCATGGACGCGCTTCGCGAAGCCAAGCTCGCCAACCCGGTGGTCCATGTCGAGGACGGCGTGGACTGCCTGGACTGGCTGCATCGTCGTGGTCAGTATGCCGCTCGCCCCGAAGGCGATCCCTCGGTGATCCTGCTCGACATCAAGATGCCGCGCATGGATGGCCTGGAAGTCCTCAATCAGCTACGCGCGGAAGAAAAGTGGAAGCGGCTGCCGGTGGTCATTCTTTCTTCCTCGCGAGAGGAAAGCGACCTGGCGCGCAGCTGGGATCTCGGTGTTAATGCCTACGTGCTCAAGCCGGTGGACGCGCAGCAGTTCTTCACTGCGGTACAGACGCTCGGCCATTTCTGGGCCGTGCTCAACCAGCGCCCGGACGGCGAGTAACCGGTCAACTAAAGGGCGCACAGGCAAAACATGGGCGGGCACGAAAACAAAGTCAGAATCCTTCAGGTCGAGGACAACCCCCTCGATGCAGAACTCGTGTTGACCGAGCTCGACCAGGACGGGCTCGAATACGAGGTCATGCTGGTCGACGACGAGCCGGCCTTCACCGCGGCGCTCGACAGCTTCGAGCCGAACATTGTGTTGTCCGATCTGAGCATGCCCTCCTTCAGTGGTGAGCGTGCACTGCAGATTCTTCGCGAGCGCAGCGCCGAGATTCCCTTCATTTTCATCTCGGCGACGCTGGGTGAAGAAGCGGCCATCGTCGCGCTGCGCAATGGCGCCACCGACTACATCCTCAAGCAGAACACGGCACGCCTGGCGTCCGCCGTGCGCCGCGCGTTGCGTGAAGCCGAAGAGCAGCGTGCGCGTGCCCGGGCGGAACTCGAGCTGATTCGCGCGCAGCGTTTCGAGAGCCTGGCCTTGTTGGCCGGTGGACTCAGTCACGATCTGCGTAACCTGCTGCAGCCGCTGCTGCTCGCCGGCGACACGCTTGAAGACTATGCCGATGATCCGCGGCTGGCCCGCCTTGGTGCGCTGGTGCGTGATTGCGGCCGGCGCGGCCTGGAAATGGTGTCGTCGATGCTGTCGTTCGCACGCGGCGCACGGCGTGCCGAGCAGGTCCGCCTGGGCGCGCTGCTGGAAGCACTCAAGCTACTGATGCAGGGAAGCGTGCCGCGTTCGATCGAGATGAACGTGGACATCTTCGATGCCGACATCGCTTTCGAAGGCAATCACACCGAATTGCAGCAGTGCCTGCTCAACCTTTGCCTCAATGCCATCCAGGCCATGCCGGATGGCGGGCACCTGAAAGTCGAGACGGCGCAGGCGAACCTGCCGGAGGATTTCTTCGTCGAAGGTGAGCAGCCAGCACCGGGACGCTATCTCCGGCTGTCGGTGATAGACACCGGTGCCGGTATGACGCCCGAAGTGTTGCAACGCCTTTTCGAACCCTTCTTCACGACGAAGGAGTTGGGCACGGGCCTCGGACTGCTTTCGTGCAAGCGTATCGTCGCCAGTCACGGCGGCCTGATGCGTGTGCGCAGCAAGGTCGGCGAAGGCACCCAGTTTCACCTATATCTGCCGCTCAATTCGGAAGACGGCGTCGACGCCGAGCCGTTGGTCATGGAGTCGGGCCTGCAGGGTGAGGCCGAGCGCGTGCTCGTCGTCGTTGAGGAAGCCGTGCAGCTCTCGCTACTGGCAGACACGCTTGACGCGTATGGCTACCAGGCCGGCGCCAGCCAGAGCGGCACGGCCGCCCTGCAGTGGATCGAAGCGCATGGCGTCCCCGACCTCGTGGTCATGGATGCCGACATGAACCTGTTTACCGGCGTGCGCACGCTCGCCGCTTTGCTGGACCACGGCTATACCGGCGCGGTGTTGCTTCTCGCTCGCCCGGATAAACCACCTAATCTCGACGAACTTCCGCAGCTCGATCATCTTTACATCCTCGACAAACCGATCCAGTCGCGGGCGTTGTTGCGGAAGGTGCGTGAGGCGCTCGAGGCGAGTGAGGGGAAGATCGTTTGAAGACGATACTTCTCACCTGCCTCGCATGGTTCAGCGCGTCCGCTCTGGCGGCTGACGCGCCGCCCGCTCCCGTTGAGGCGCGCGTTCCGTTCGCTCCGTCACCCTTTGCCGGTAGTGACGGCGCCGTGCATCTCGCCTATGAGCTGCAGGTCACCAATGTCTACGGTGACACCGGGACGTTGCGGCCGCGGTCGCTCGAGGTTATCGATGAGCAGGACCGTGTGCTCCTGCATCTGGACGAAGCCGGCGTGGACGCGGCGATCCGGCCCGTGCCCGACGAGGGCAAGCCGGCAGGTATCGCCGCAGGCAAGCGCAGCACACTGTTCGTCTGGATTACGCTGCCCACGGGCGCGGCGCCGCATACACTGCGTCACCGTATCGCCTTCACCGATGAAAAGGACCAGGCCAGTCGCGTCGATGGCGTACCGGTCACCGTGTCCGAGCGCGCGCCATTGCACCTGGGTGCGCCGTTGAAGGGTGGTCGCTGGCTGGCGCACGAGGGGCCGGGCAACGCGCATTCCCATCACTGGGGCAGCCTGGTCGCAGTGAACGGCATGCTGACGATCCCGCAGCGCTTCGCGATCGACTTCGTCGGCATCGACAAACACGGCCGTGCGTTCAAGCCGGTCAAGGATATTCATGCCACGGCATATTCCGACTGGTTTGGCTATGGCGCCGAAGTGCTCGCGGTAGGCAAAGGCACCGTTGTCGCCATGCGCGATGGGCAGGACGAGCACAAGCCACTGGAAGGCCAGGCCGAGCCGGCCTCGCTCTCACTCGACGGCCTGTTCGGCAACTACGTCGTGATCGACCTGGGCGGTGGAAACTTTGCCGGCTACGCACACCTCAAGCGGGGAAGTGTTGCGGTGAAGGTTGGCGAGGCCGTCACGCGTGGGCAGGTTATCGGCGCGCTTGGGCAGTCCGGCAACTCTGCCGCGCCGCATCTTCATTTCCAGGTAGCCAATGCTGCTACCTTCGAGGGCTCCGAAGGCGTTCCCTACGTATTCGATAACGTGGACAACTACGGTCCGGAAAGCGAAGGGCAGCTGTTCGGCATGGGCGAGCGGTGGAAGCCGGCGAGCGTCCGGCACGGACTTGATCAATTACCGCTCAACGACACGGTAGTCGCTTTTCCATAGATAGTCGGATTTTTCAGAATCCTTCCATTCCTATGTACGCGTGCCCCACGTAACGTCAACCGATAGTTGTTTCCGGCGCCGCCGCGAAACAGTCATCGAGGCGACGGGGTGCATGATGTATTGGGATGTAGGTAGGGAAGTCGAAGCCATCCAGCGCCGTATGGCGTGTCGTACACGTATCGCCTGCTTCATCGCCGCTGTCATGGTGCATCTGTTGGCGTCGTTATCGCTGTTGATGTGGCAGACCTCATGCCTCTATCCGCGGTGTATCGATGGAATCGGCTTCGACATCATCAGGGCCATCATGCGCGTGCCCTTGTTCATTACGCCGTGGCTCGACCTTCCATCGCCGGATGCCGATTTCGTGCGGGGATGGACGCTGTTCGGTCTGTTGATCGCCAATGCGATGATGGCCGTCGCTCTCTACCTGTGCATGATGATCGCGGCGCGTCGCGGATATGCCTGGTGGCAGACGCGCAAGCACAGCCGGCCGAACGTGGCTTAGCGTGTGCGGCGAGAATGGGAAGCCGTCACGGGACTCAATCGATCCCGAGCTTCTTCAGCTTGTAGCGCAGAGCACGGAAGGTGATGCCGAGCTTCTTTGCCGTCGCCGTCTTGTTGTAACGCGACTCTTCGAGCGCCTTGATGATCGTGTCGCGCTCGATGTTGGAGATGTAGTCCTCCAGCGAGCCGTCCGTGGCGGCGACGCGGGGCGCGGGAGCGCCAGCGGCCGCGGCGACCGCATCCGGCATACCCGGCGGTGCCGGCACCGGTGCCGAAGAGGCGGCACGCTGCGGCAACATCAGGTCGTCGGCCTCGATGGTGTCGCCTTCGCACATGGCCATCGCGCGTTCGAGGATATTCTCCAGCTCGCGTACGTTGCCAGGGAACTGGTAGGCCTCCAGCGCGGCGAGTGCGTCGGCCCGCAAACGGCCCGGCGAACCGCCGGATTCCGTAGCGAGCTGGCGCAGTATGAATTCGGCCAGGGCAGGTACATCACCGCGGCGCTCACGCAGCGGCGGCACGCGCAGTTCGATCACGTTGATGCGGTAGAACAGATCCTGTCGGAACAGGCCTTCCTCGACCAGCGCGGCGAGATTCTTGTGTGTGGCGGACAGGATGCGTACGTCGACGGGAATCTCGTCGCGTCCGCCGATCGGGCGTACAGCCTTCTCCTGGATCGCGCGAAGCAGTTTCACCTGCATGTGCAGCGGCAGCTCAGCCACCTCGTCGAGGAATAGCGTGCCGCCCTGGGCGGCCTGGAAGAGGCCTTCCTTGTCGACATGAGCACCGGTGAAGCTGCCCTTGCGGTGGCCGAAGAATTCGCTCTCCATCAGTTCGGACGGAATCGCGCCGCAGTTCACGGGCACGAAAGCCCCCGGTGCGCGTGGTCCCAGCTCGTGGATGAGGCGGGCGACCAGCTCCTTGCCCACGCCCGATTCGCCACCGATGTACACCGGGGCCTGGTTGCGGGCGAGCTTGGCGATCTTCGAGCGCACTTCGGCCATGACCGGCGAATCACCGATCAATCGGTCGGCACCGGGAGCGCCCTTGTTGCCGGCCTCGGCTTTACGTTCTTCGGAAAGTTTGAGCGCCGTGCGCACCAGCCGACGCAGCAGGTGGATGTCCACCGGTTTGGAAACGAAGTCGAAGGCGCCGGCCTTGAGGGCGTTCACGGCCGCGTCCACGTTGCCGTAGGCCGTGATCATTGCCACCGGCATGTCGGGGTGGTTAGCCGCGATCAGCTCGATGATTTCCTGGCCGCTGCCGTCGGGCAGCCGCATGTCGGTGAAACACAGGTCGTAACGGCGATTGGCGAGTGCGCTCCGCGCTTCGTTGACGCTCCCCACAGCGTCGACGTCGAGTTCCATTCGACCGAGGGTGATGGTCAGCAACTCGCGAATGTCCCGCTCGTCGTCGATGACCAGAACGGTCTGCTTGCTCATTGGGTCCGAAGGCTTCGGTGAATGTTCCCAATGTAACCGTCTGGGCGGCGAGAGCAAAGGGCGCTGTTCACGCCCGGGCCGCCACGGGCGCTGCCGAGGTGCTGCGAGCCGGCGGGGTGAGACTGATCCGGAAGCAGCTGCCGCCGCCCGCCACACGTACGTATTCGAGCGCCGCCTGGTTGGCTTCGGTCATCTGGCGGGCCAGGTAAAGGCCTAGTCCGGTGCCATATTCGTGCGTCGTGAAGAAGGGTTCGAAGATCTGCGCCGCGACTTTGGGAGGGATCCCGGGGCCGCGATCGATCACCTCCAGGATAGGAATGCCCACCTCGGAATGGCGCGCCACCAGCATCACGCGGGCCGGTTCACCAGGCAGGCGGCCGTAGCGCAAGGCATTCTGCACGAGGTTCCAGATGACCTGCTGGAGGTGCTGGGGATCGGCGACTGCGGCTACGGGCTCGCCGCCGGACACGGCACGCAAGATGTCCGAGCCCAGATCGTTGCCCTGGCGGTACTCGGTGACGAAGTGGTGCACCCACTGGCTCAGATCGAGGGTTTCCGGCCGCGAACGCTCGCGGCGCGACAGCTGAAGGATGTTCTCGATGATCTCGTTGAGGCGAGAGCAGTGGTTGTTGATGATCTCGACCATGCGCAGGTCGGTGTCGTTCATGTCGGTGGATTCGGCGAGCAGTTGCGCCGAATAGTGGATCGCCGCCAGCGGATTGCGGATCTCGTGGGCAATCGATGCCGACAGTCGGCCCAGCGAACTGAGCGTGAGTTCTTCGGCACGCCGGGAGACCAGCGAGGTATCGTCCAGAAAGATCAGTACGTGCGAGTCGTCGTTCGGTGCCAGCCGGGAGAAGCGCGGAATCACTTCCGGCGTGCCGTCGGCCAGCATGGTGGCACTCTCGTCCAGCTTGCCCGACGTGCGCCAGTGGTAAAGGCGCCGCGACAGTTCCGGCGCCAGGGTGCCCAGGTCGCGCTGGTCCGCCGAGGGATTGCCCATCAGCATCCAGGCCGACTCGTTGAGCTGGTGGATACGGTTGCCCTCGTCGACGAGCAGCACGCCGGTCTTCATGCGGCGGATGATCAGCTCGTTGACCTGGGACAAGTTGGCCAGGTCGATACCGCGTTGCTCAGCCAGCGCCTCGGAAGCGCGGATGTTGCGGCCGAGCACGTAACACAGCGAGGTACAGGCGAAGTAGGCCGCGCCGAACAGTCCGTACTCGGCCAGTTCTCGGTCCGGCGCCGCGGCGTCGGCCAGATCAAAGAACGAGTGGCCGAGCATGCCCAGCGTGGCCATGGCGGCGAAGAACATCGATAGCCGGAAGGGCAGCAGCAGGGCACCCGTGGCCAGGTTCACCGCCAGCATCATGGCGACGCCCATGCGCACGTCATGCATGAGCAACAGGGCGAGCAGGGCCGCGGCGATGTCCAGCGACAGCCCGATCGAGACGATCAGAATCGGACGATGTAACGACTGCCGGGTGCGCGCCACCATGACCAGAGCGGCCAGCAGATAGGCCAGGGCGAACAGGCGGGCGAACAGGGGCTCAGGCAGGTTCGGCCAGTTCAGGTGCTCCGGATGGAACGCCAGCGCCGTGTAAACCGCCGCCTGCCCGAGACGGAAGTAGTTGAAAAAGAACAGTTCGTGGCGGGCGGTGGCCTGACTCGCCGGGGGTCTGGCGGCTAGCGTCGACGCGGGAGTGGACACGTGGGTACTTCTCCGACGGGGCCCCCAGGGCCTGGATGACGCCCAGTATAGGTGGCGGCGCGCCAGCGGCAACACGCGCCACCGGCAGCGAAAACCGGCCCGCGGAGCGCGTCGCAGCGCCAATGCGGCGGCGCCCCTTTCCATCCGGGGCGCCTTCCGGGAAAATACGCGGCCGTATTGCGTGAAACTGGCGCAATCGATCCATCCCCCCATCCCCGTGCGAGCCGTTCACGGCCTGCACGCGTCCACATGTTTCTCCCGTTCGCTCGAGGTATCGAATGAATTTCCACGAGTACCAGGCTAAAGAACTGTTCGCCAAGTACGGCATCGCCGTACCGCCGGGCAAGGTTGCCAACTCTCCCGATGCCGCTGTCGACGCCGCCAAGCACCTTGGTGGTTCGCAGTGGATGGTCAAGGCCCAGATCCATGCCGGCGGTCGCGGCAAGGCCGGTGGCGTCAAGTTCTGCCGCAGCCTCGATGATGTCCGCGCTGCCGCCAAGGGCATGCTCGGTACGAACATGGAAACCTACCAGTCGGCCGGCCGTGCGCTGCCGGTGAACCTGGTCCTGGTGACCGACGCGACCGACATCGCGAAGGAACTGTACCTCTCGATCCTCACCGATCGTGACACCAAGTCGATCTCGTTCATCGCCTCCAAGCATGGCGGCGTCGACATCGAACAGGTGGCCGCTGAAACGCCGGAAGACATCCACACCTTCCAGGTGGATTTCGTTGAAGGCCTGCAGCCGTACCAGTGCCGCGAACTCGGGTTCAAGATGGACCTGAATCCGAAGCAGGTCGGTCAGCTCGTCAAGATCATGCTTGGCCTGTACAAGCTGTTCAACGAGAAGGATCTCGCCCTGGTCGAGCTGAACCCGCTCGCCATCCTCGAAGACGGCAACCTCGCCGCCCTCGACGGCAAGGTCAACTCCGACGACAACGCCGAGTTCCGCCACGCCGACCTCGCCGCCATGCGCGACCTCACGCAGGAAGACGCCGCTGAAGCGGCCGCCGTCCAGCACAACCTCAACTACGTCACGATGGACGGCACGATCGGCTGCATGGTCAACGGCGCCGGTCTGGCCATGGCCACGATGGACGTGATCAAGCTGGCAGGCGGTGAGCCGGCCAACTTCCTCGACGTCGGCGGCGGTGCCACCAAGGAGCGCGTCTCCGAGGCGTTCAAGCTGATCCTCTCGTCGGACAAGGTGAAGGCCATCCTGGTCAACATCTTCGGCGGTATCGTGCGCTGCGACCTGATCGCCGAAGGCATCATCGCCGCGGTGAAGGAAGTGGGCCTGCAGATCCCGGTGATCGTGCGCCTGCAGGGCACGAACGTCGATGAAGGTCGCAAGCTCCTGGCCAACTCGGGTCTGGCGATCACGCCGGCCGACGATCTTAACGATGCGGCCCAGAAGGCCGTGGCCGCAGCGGCCTGAGGAGCATATTTAAATGAGCGTCCTGATCAACAAGAACACCAAGGTCCTCGTCCAGGGTTTCACCGGACAGCAGGGTACCTTCCACGCCGAGCAGGCGATTGCATACGGCACCAAGGTCGTCGGCGGTGTCACGCCGGGCAAGGGTGGTTCCGAGCACATCAACCTGCCGGTCTTCAACACGGTGCGTGACGCGGTAGACCAGACCGGCGCCGATGCGTCGGTGATCTTCGTGCCGCCTCCGTTCGCTGCTGACTCGATCCTCGAAGCCATCGCTGGTGGTATCAAGATCATCGTCACGATCACCGAAGGCATCCCGGTGCTCGACATGATGCGCGTGAAGAACGTGCTCAAGTCGCACCCGGACGTCGTCCTCGTCGGTCCGAACTGCCCGGGCGTCATCACCCCGGGTGAGTGCAAGATCGGCATCATGCCGGGTCACATCCACAAGCCGGGCAAGGTCGGTATCGTCTCGCGTTCGGGCACCCTCACGTACGAGGCAGTGTTCCAGACCACGAACGAGGGCCTCGGCCAGTCCACCTGCATCGGCATCGGTGGCGACCCGATCAACGGTCTGAACTTCATCGACTGCCTGAAGCTGTTCCAGGACGATCCGCAGACCGAAGGCATCATCATGGTCGGCGAAATCGGTGGCAGCGCTGAAGAAGACGCAGCCGAGTTCATCAGCCAGTACGTCAAGAAGCCGGTCGTGTCGTTCATCGCTGGCGCTTCGGCTCCTCCGGGCAAGCGCATGGGCCACGCCGGTGCGATCATCTCCGGTGGCAAGGGCACGGCGGAAGCCAAGTTCGCCGCGCTCGAGAAGGCAGGCGTGACCACGGTCAAGTCGCCGGCCGACCTCGGCAAGACCCTCGCCGGTCTGATGAAGTAAGACTTACGCACTTCGGTGTGTAACGAAAAAGCCGGCGAAAGCCGGCTTTTTTTGGTCTTCGCGAAATGGGGGGAAGGCTCGCCTTCGGCATCGCGGTTGCGCGGCTCGCTTTGCGTTGCAAGAGCCGGCGGGTCTCACCCTCGGGGCCACGACTGCGGCGACCCGCTTTGGAAGGGCCGCCCAAAAGCGGCCGTTTACTTAATTGCCCTACGGGCCGGGTCGGGCTTCGGCTGGGGGTTTCCGAATCGGCATCCTGCCTTA
>CBIGPO010000058.1:0-22103 GCA_966191635.1 uncultured Luteibacter sp. | reverse complement strand
AGTCGTGGCCCCGAGGGTGGCACCCGCCGGCTCTTGCGACGCAACGCGAGCGCAAGACGCGATGCCGAAGGCGAGCCCGCCCACCCCCGCAGCGTTTTTATCGCCAACCGGAGGTGATCGGGTACCTACGCTCGCGGCCGAAGGCCTTGGTAGTCACACGCGGCCCCGGAGCGGCCTGGCGGCGCTTGAACTCGTTGATGAAGACCATGCGGATCACCCGGCGGACGGTGGCGTCGTCGTGACCGGCGGCGATGATGTCCTCGGCCGAGGCTTCGCCTTCGATGAACTGCTCGAGGATCGCATCCAGCTCGTCATAAGGCGGCAAGGAGTCCTGGTCGGTCTGTTCGTGGCGCAGTTCGGCCGACGGCGGGCGGTCGATCACAGCCATCGGAATGGCGCCGTCGATCGCCGCGCGCCAATGCGACAAAGCGTAAACCGTGGTCTTGTAGACATCCTTCAGCGGGGCGTACGCACCGCACATATCACCGTAGAGCGTGGCGTACCCGACCGCCATCTCACTCTTGTTACCGGTGGAAAGCAGCAGCTTGCCGGTCTTGTTGGACATGGCCATGAGCAGCACGCCGCGAGCGCGCGACTGCAGGTTCTCCTCGGTTATATCCGGCTCGCGCCCGGCAAACACGGGTGCCAGCGCGCCGGTAAAGGCCTCGTAGATGCCTTCGATCGGCAGCACGTGGTATTCGACACCGAGGTGTTCGGCCTGGGCCTTGGCTTCACGCAGCGAAAGATCCGAGGTGTACTCCGTGGGCATCATCACCGCGGTGACCTTGTCCTTGCCCAACGCGTCGACGGCGAGCGCGAGGGTCAGCGCCGAGTCGATGCCGCCTGACAGACCGAGCAGCACGCCGGAGAAATGGTTCTTGCCGATGTAATCGCGAATGCCGCGGACGATGCCCGCGTACATGATCGCCTCGGGTGAGCGCGTGTCGGCGGCAGGCCAGTCGATCGCGACGAGACGCTTTGTTTTCGTGTCGAACTCGACCGTGAGCAACATCTCCTCGAACGACGGGGCACGGGCGAGTACCTCGCCATCGGCCTGCACCAGCAGCGAATGACCGTCGAAAAGCAGGTCGTCCTGACCGCCGACGAGATTCACGTAGGCGATCGGCAGGCCGGTTTCGCGGGCGCGCTGCTTGAGCAGGGCCTCACGGGTGGCGGCCTGACGGCGGTCCCAGGGCGATGCATTGATGACAAGGATCAGCTCGGCGCCGGCCTGCGCGACGTGGGCGGCCGGCTCGGCCTCCCAGATGTCCTCGCATATAAGCATGCCGACGTTGACGCCTTCGATGTTGAATACACGCGTGGCTTCACCGTGCTGGAAGTAGCGTTTCTCGTCGAAGACCGTGTAATTGGGCAGTTCCTGCTTGTGGTACGTCCACTCGATCCGGCCTTCGCGGATAAGGGATGCGGCATTGAACACCTCGCCCTGCGAATCCGGGTAGCCCACGATGGCGGAGATTCCCTGGATGGTCGGCGCCAGCGCATGGAGCTCGCGATGGCAGGCATCCAGGAAGCTCGGCCGCTGGAGCAGGTCTTCCGGCGGGTAGCCGGAAAGCGTCAGTTCGGGGAAGGCAACCAGGGAGGCACCCAGGCGGTCGCGTGCCTCGTCGGCCAGCGCCTTGACCCGTCGCGCGTTGTCGGCGGTGGCACCCACCGGGAAGTCGAACTGGGCCAGGGCGAAGCGGAACGTGGACATGGGGAATCCGTGCGGTCGCGGGGGACTCCCTATGATAAAGCACAAGACATAAGGGGCGCCTCAGCGAAACAGGTCACCGACCGCCAACGCTGTCCTGTACGGCTCGGGGTCATTGCGGTTGGTCAGCAGCACGACTGTCAGGTGCCGCTTCGGATAGCGAACGATCACATTGCGAAAGCCGATCGTCTCCCCTGAGTGCCACAACGTCTCACCCGTGATCCGCCAGCCGTAGCCGTATTCCACGGTCGGATCGTCCGTTGCCGTCCACGGCGTGAAGGCCGCTTTGCGCGACGCGTCGCTCAGTAACCGGTTGTCGTACAGCGCGGCGTCCCAGCGCGCCAGGTCGTCGATCGACGAATAGATGCCACCGTCGCCCAGCACCGAACTGGTCATGCTCTGGTCGGTACGCATCCACTGCCCGCCCTCTGCGCTGTAACCGAAGGCGCGATGCGGCACGGGCGGGCCTTCGGCCACATAAGCCAGCGTGCTCGTCATACCCAGGGGCAGGAAAATGCGTTGGCGCAGGAATTCCTGGAACGGCATGCCGGAGGCCTGCTCCACGATCAGCGCGAGCATCGCGTAGCCACCATTGCTGTAGCGATACGAGGTGCCCGGTGCAAAGTAGAGATGATCGGTCTTCGCCAGCAACGCAAGTACATCCTTGTCGCGCAGTGGCACGCGCGTGTCGGCAGCCATGATGTCTTCGTAGTCGATCAGCCCGCCCTGATGACTCAGCAGCTGGCGAAGAGTAATCGCTCCGGCAGCGGCCGGTAGCGACGGAAGCCATCGCCGGGCGCGATCGTCGAGCGAGAGTTTGCCGTCCTGGGCAAGCAGGAGGATCGCCGTCGCGGTGAACTGCTTGCTCACCGAAGCGAGTCGATAGTCGGTCTGCGGCGACGCAGGCACACGGTGTTCCAGGTCGGCAAACCCGTAACCGCGCCGCACCAGCGGCACGCCGTCGCGAATCACCAGGAGCGACGCGCCGGGTCCGTCACCTTCATAGCGCTTCATCAAGCTGTCCACGGACGCTTCGCGCGACGGTGCGGATGCACATCCCGCGAGAACGCTACAGAAGACCAGCAAGAACGCGAGGCGCATGCTCACTCCACGGGAACGTCGTAGATGGTGTCGGCGGCGGCCGAAGGTAGCGAGTAATGCCACCATTCCAACGGGTAGTTGATGAATCCCTCAGTCGTCATCGCATGCAGCAGGCGTTGGCGGTTCGCGCGCTGGGTGGCCGTGATACCAGGATCATCGGTATGCGCGCGCGGGTCGAAGAAGTCGAAATCCGTGCCCATGTCCAGCGGCGTGCAACGCGTGCCATCGCAGCGCATCAGCGTGAGATCCAGAGTCGCACCGCGGCTATGTCCGGAGATCGGCGCGATGTACTCGCCCAGCAACTTGTCCTTTCCAAGGTTCGGATAGTGCGCAGCTTTGGTCCGCGTGTCCGAAAGATCGCCCGCCCAGCGCACGAACGCCGCCACGGCACGCGCGGGGCGATAGCAGTCCCAGAGTCGCAGACGATACCCATCCTTACGCAGTCTTGTCTCCACGCGCGCCAGCGCCTGGGCGGCGGCCGTACGCAGGAAGCACTTCGGCGCGCCATAGCCGTCGACCGGCGCACCCGTGAAGTTGTCGCTTTTCGCGTAGTGGATGTCCTCGCCGATGTCCGGCACCAGCGAGCGGATGTCGGTCAGCCCAGCCTCCTGTGGCGTACGTGCCGGCGACACCTGGGGCGGCGTCTCGGCGGCCTGCGCGCTAAGGGCAAGCGCGCAGGCGAGTAAAAGCCAGGTCTTCATAGTCATTGCTGAAATCGGCATCGGGATCGACCTTGGTCAGGCGCAACTGGTCCGGCGCAGGGAGGTCGAGCCAGGGCTCGGCATCCATCCGCTGTCCATTCCACTGTACGAGGAATCGCGTGCCCACGCGCTTGAGCACACCGGTCATCACCGGCGAACGCGCAGCGGCAAAACGCACTCCCTCCTTCGCGGAGCAGATGCTTACCTCGCCGAACCAGGGATCGCGCCACACACCGAGCATCGCGTTCGCCTCCTTCACCGTAGCGGCGACGCGCGACGAGGTATCCGGAGCCCTCGATGCACCGGGCGCCGAAGCCTCGGCCACGATTCGATCGGCATACTCCCCCACCGTATGGACCTCGGCCGGGGCGGTAAAGCGCTTGAGCAAGGCTTCGGCGAGTGCGTCGCGCGCGTCTTCACCACCACCATTCATCAGGATGACGAAGCCGCTGCGCTTCTCCGGCAGCAGGCTCAGCGTGGAGTACATGCCCGACAGCGTGCCCGTATGCGACACGCTCCACTGCCCGTCCACATCGGCGAGACGCCAGCCATAGCCATAACCGTAGAGGTGCGTGTCGTTCCAGCGCTTGCGGCGCTGTCCCACCGGCATGGGATTCTGGATCGACCACAGCGGTTCGCGCTGTTTCGCGTCCAGCCAGGCGAGCTGTGCCGTGTCAGGTGTGAGCCAGTTGCCCGCCCAGCGCAACATGTCGTCCAGGTCGCAGCGCACCCCGCCTGCCGCCGCCGAGGTGATTGCCGGTACCGTGGTGGGGTCCGCGTTCACCACTTCGTTGCCACGCTCAGCCAGACGGTGTGGTTGGGCGACGTTGCCCACACCGTCGCGTGACCAGCTGCCGATCTGGCAACGACTCAGGCCGAGCGGCTCGAACACCTCACGGCGCAGCAGCGTTTCGTACGACGCGCCACCAGCTGCGGCAGCCACTTCACCCGCCACGACATACAACAGGTTGTCGTAGGCATAACGCGAACGGAAGCTGTGCTCAGGCTTCAGGTAGGCCAGGCCGGCGAGGATATCCTTGCGGGTGAAGTCGTTCGGCTCGGGCCACAGCATGAGGTCACCCGCACCTTCGCGCAGGCCGCTGTTGTGGATCAGCAGGTCGCGTACCTGGATTTCATGGGTGACCCAGGGATCGTTCATGCGGAAGTCCGGCAGGTACTTGGTCACCGGATCATCCCAGCGCAGCTTGCCGGCTGCGACAAGCCGGGCCAGCAGCGCCGTGGTCATTGCCTTGCTGTTGGATGCGATCTTGAACAGGGTCTTGTCGTCAACCTTGTGTCCCGAGCCAGCGGCCAACTCGCCTGCGGTACGGGTATAGATCACCTTGCCGTCTTCGATCACACCGACAGCAATGCCGGGAATCCGGTAGCGCGCGATGGCTTCGTCTACCAGCTTGTCCAGCGAACCGGACGAGGCTGCCTCGTCGGCGGCCCAGACACGCAGCAGGTTGCCGCTCCACAGCTTCGCGATGTCGTCGTCGGAAAAGCCCCGGCGCTTCAGACCTTCGGTGACGTTGCGCGTCTCGGAGGCGTCCATCCACCCTGTCACTTCGCCGCCGCCATCGAAATCCGAAGCGATGCCGACGTGATCGATGCCGGCCACCTTCACCATGTGCTGGATGTGGTCGAGGAAGTCGTCTAGTGTCGCCAGGGGATGCTCACGCTGAATCGCTTTCATGCCTTCGACATACGCGGGCAGGTAATCGTGCTTCTCGCTGTCGTAGCTCTTGTCGCCAGCCT
The DNA here is from genome assembly GCA_966191635.1 of uncultured Luteibacter sp. GTDB lineage: Bacteria > Pseudomonadota > Gammaproteobacteria > Xanthomonadales > Rhodanobacteraceae > Luteibacter. The sequence continues at coordinate 16,832 of CBIGPO010000058.1, read as the reverse complement.
CATGGACCACCTTGTCCTGCAGTGCCTTCTCCGCAGCCTCGCGCGCGGGGTCCTTCTTCAGGAACTCCTTGTACGCCACGGCCTGGATGACACCCCCGTTCGCCGCAATGGCCACCAGCAGGTCATCGGGAAGATTACGCGGATGATCCGTGATCGCGCGCGCAGATGAATGCGAGGCGATGATGGGCGCCTTCGACAGTGCGAGCACATCGCGAACACAGGCGTCGGAGGCATGCGATACGTCGACCATCATGCCCAGTGCATTGGCCCGCTGGACGACCTGTCTGCCGAAGTTGCTCAGGCCGAGGTTGCTATCGGGCCTGTCGCCGAGCTCCTTCTTTGGCAACGAACTGCCGCAGAGATCGTTGTTACCGACATGCGCCAAACCAACATAGCGCGCGCCACGTGCATAGGCCGCATCCAGCCGCTTCAGATCGTGGCCGAGCGAGTAGCTGTTCTCGATGCCGATCATGGCCGAAAGTCGTCCTTCGGCCTTGTTAGTCCGCACATCGGCTGGCGTGCGCGCCAACCGGATCTGCTCCGGATAGCGTTTCACCATGAGATCGATGGCGTCGTACTTGCGTGCCGCCTGCGAAACGGCTTTGGCGTACCCGGCGGGAGTCAGCCGCCCCTGCTCCACGTAGATCACGAAGAACGCAGCGTCGAGACCGCCCCGGCGCATCTTGGGCAGGTCCACCTTCAGCGGCCCATCTTTCCCGGCGTCGAACCTGGGATCGTGCATGTACGACAGGGGAATATCGACATGGGTGTCGAGGGTGAGCGGATGGTCCTGCGCCTGCGCGGTCGCGCAGAACAACAAGGCCAGTGAAAAAAATCGCTTCATCGTTGCCTCCCGGAAAAAAGAGCGCCCGAGTCCTTCGGGCGCCCGGCAAGTAGACCTTAGAAGTCCAGGGAGACCGTCAGCTGACCGAAACGAGGCGACTGGAAGCGCTGTGGCTGCAGGTAAGTGGGATTCAGGCCACCGACCGACGTCTGCAGGTCCTGATCGACACCCAGCGTGCGTTGCTGGTTGAGCACGTTGTACACGGCGAGCTTCACACGCAGGTTGTTCTTCTCATCCAACGGTAGCAGGTAGGTGATGCTGGCATTGAGGTTGAATGTCCACGGCGTGCGATCCGCCCCACGTGGCGAACGTTGGTACACGCGATTCTCGGACACGGGATCGGCACAGTTCTCCACGCAGATGAAGTAGCTGTGGTAAACCGTGGCGTCATAGGGATTACCCACGCCATACCCGGTGATCGGGCTGCCGGAGAGCGCGGTCAGATCCGCACCCACCTGCCACTGTTTGCTGATCGCATACGTACCGCGGACCTTGAACTGATGACGATGGTCGTTGGGAAGATAGCCGCCGTTGAGATTCACCCATGGGTCGTCGAAGTTCTCGGTACGGCCGGTATCGTCGAAGTTCGTGTCGGAGTTGACCGGGCCTTCCGCGTTGCCGCGGCTCCAGGACAGAACGTACGAGGCATTCAACATCCACTTTTCGTCCCAGGCACGATCGATCTGGAATTCCAGGGAACTGAAGCTGCGCTTTGGCTTCTTCCAGCCACGCTGACCCAGGTAATTGCCGCTGGCGTCATACATCGCCCAGCCCTGCTTTGACGTATCGATATTGATGTAGCCGTCGGGCGTGCCGTCGCAGTTGGTGTCGCCATAGACCGTGAGCTTGCGGCCGGGATTACCCATGACATAGCCGATGTAACCGTCGCCTCCGCACTGGGGCGTGGCGCTGATCTCCATGTCATCGATGGCATTGTGCAGCTTGCGGTAGGTACCGCTCACACCCCACGACCATTTGTCGTCGATCGCCTGCTGGAAGCCGAGGATGGCCTCGTCCTGGTAGACCGAATCCATGTTCTTGTCGACTTCGGCACGCAGGTCGCCCACAGTGCCGTTGCCCTGCGAATCGTCCACCGGCCCAATCTGTGGCCCGAGAATCGGCATGGCATAGGGCGACCCATTGCGATCGAGGATCTGATAACCGTCGAAGGCGTAATAGGTACGCTGGTCGAGCAGACCACCGGCCTGTTTGATGTTGATGACATTCGCCACGGGCAGGTAGTAGCGCCCCAGGTTGCCGAAGATCTTCGTCGTGCCGTCACCCTTCAGGTCCCAGGAGAAGCCCAGGCGTGGAGCGATCATGTTGTCCATCTTGATGTAACTGGCACCCTCGCCCGTCTTGTTGTCGAAGGCGTCGCGGCGCAGGCCAACATTCAGCAGGAAGTCCTGCGTAATGTTCCAGTTGTCCTCGATGTAATAGGCATTGTTCGTCGTTTCGAACGTACCGTCGATCTCGTAGCGGCGAGCACGCACGTAGGCATCATAGCCCGCGGGAACGACGCCGCCGTTCTCGATGGTTGCGCCGGGCGTCGTCGAGTAAATGTTGTAGTAGTACGAACCCGGGCCCGGGTAGCGCCGCGAATAGTCGGAGGTGTCGACTTCATGGTCGTAACCAAAGCGCAGCACGTGATCACCCAGGGTCCACTCGAAGTCGGCACGGCCCTGCTTGCGCGTATCGTTGCGCTTCTCCACCGCCGTGCTCGTGCTGCAGCCCAGTGGCACGCCTGGACCGGGTACTGCAGACACCTTCGCGACAGGATTGCAGTCGATGTCCGACTGGGCACGGGTGAAGTCTTCGCGCTGATTTCGGCCATACATCAGCTTCATCGAAAGGTCGTCGACGATGTAACTGGTAAACGTGCCGTTCCAGTTCAGGCCGCCGGTGTTGCTGTAGATCTCGTCATTCTTCTTGCTCGTGGTGCCTGTGTCGTAGTCGTAGTTGTAGACCGAGCCGAGGTTCTTGTCTTTATCCGAGAACGCCATCAACTCGAGCAGGTTCTTGTCGTTGATGTGCCAGTCGACCTTAGCGCCCCAGAAGCCGGAATCGGTGTCGTTCCGGGTGAGCACGGTCCCGAGGTTATCCGTGTTCTGCGGGGTATAACCGCGCGCTTCATACATGGCGAAGAAGAACAGCTTGTCCTTCACGATCGGACCGGACGCGTACACGTTCATCTTGGTACGCGAGTAATGGTCCTCGGACGAGGTGATGTACCGTTCGCCGTCCCAGTAGCGGTTTTTCGTGGTGGCTTGCCAGTCGCTGGCTTCGAAGGTCATCTCCGCGCCCGTCTTGAACTCGTTGGTACCCGAACGGGTAACCGCGTTCACCACACCGCCGGTGGTGCGGCCGAACTCGACGGAGTAGCCGCCGGTCTTGACCTGGAATTCCTGATAGAACGCGAACGGCGCTTCGGAGAAGCCGTTGCGGTTGTAGAAGTCGGTAACGTTGAGGCCATTGACATAGAACGAGTTTTCGGCGACGGACGAACCGCCGAAGGAGATACCACCGAACCCGGCATTGCCCTTGTTCACGCCAGGCGCCAGCAGCGCCACGGACTGCACGTTCTGGTCGACCGGCAGCCGACGGATTTCCTCGCGGCTTACATTGGTCGAGATTTCGGTAGAGCTGACATCGACCGCCGAGATGACCACCGGCGCACTGACGTGCACGCCCTCCAGTTCCGTGGTGGCGGCACCCCGATCGACCAGATTCACCGTGGTGGAATTACCCAGGCTCACGTCTACCTCGGTCGCGCCTACTGGCTTGCCGTCCTTGCTGCTCTCGAGCCGGTAGTGGCCGATCGGCAGGAACGGAAAACGGTAATTGCCGTCGCTGTCCGCGGTGACCGTGCGGGTCAACCCCGTACCCGGATCGCGCACGGTAACCGTGGCGCCCGCCTTGGTGCGACCGACGATCGAACCGTCGGTGTTCGCACCGAAGGCGCTGCCGGATACGGCAAGGCCCAAGCCAATCGCCATACACAAGGCGCCATGACGCAGGACGCGCCGGTTCGTCTTGATCTCCCTCATCTCCCCACTCCCCTAAGATGATGTTTCGGGTTGTCGTTAGTTAACTGGTCGGCGCGCTGTGTCACCGCCCCCGCGGTGTATCGACACGGTGCCACCGGAAGTCGTAATCCCACTGATCGAAGTACAGGTTGCCGCCCTTCCACTCGACTTCGCCGCGCTGCGAGTCGACCGTCTCCGAACGGAAGAAGGTCTTCGGCGGCGTGAACGGCTGCGAGTAGTCGTCGTTGAAGGCAATGCGGTAGGCATCCAGGCCGCCGAGGTAGAACCACTCGAGCTTGTCGTCGCCCGGCTTTGCGTTCGCGCCGGCCATCAGACGGCCGAAGGTCACGTCCATCGGTAGCCACCCATAGGGAGCGAGGTAGACCTGGCCCCAGTCATGGATGTTGTTGTACTTGTCGTCGGAAAAGATCCAGCCCGACTGCCAACGGGCTGGAATGCCGTTGAGGCGCAATAAGGTCATCAGCAGCAAGGTCTGCTCACCGCAATCGCCGTGCCCGGCGTGGAGTGTGTAGTCGCTGATATTGGATAGGGTCGAGTACTCGCGTGCGCCCGCCCAGGGAATCGTATCCACGGCGGCGAACAGCTTCTGGGCGATACGGTAGGGGTTGGTTTCGTTGCCTACGACTTTCTTCGAGTACGCGCGCATGGCATCGGTAAAGACGATGTGCGGTGCGCGTTCGGCGACGAAGGGTGCCAGCGCCGGGGTGATCGGTGCCCGCGTGACCTTCGCAGGATCGATATCGACGTAGCGCGCATACAGCGTCACTTCGTAAGTAATCGAGAACTCGGTGGGCTTGCCGGCTTGGGCTTTCTTTTCAAGGTAAGCGGTGCGCTGCAGGGTCGATTCGGGCGCGATATCCGCCCTGGCCGGATCGCTGCCCGTCAGGCGAATGTCTTCCTGCTGGCCCGCGATCGTGCGGGGATAGGGAATCCATGCGCGGATCGTCTCGCCCGCGGGTACCGCGTCGGCGTTCACCGTGAGGACCTGGGTCACGCTCTCGCGGCGTGGCAGCACGCTGGTCGAATGGTTGGCGAGCGCGGCTTCGCGCACGGCACGGTGATGGTCGTTGAGGATTTCGTTGGGGCCGTCATCGAACGGCACCTGCTCCTTGCGACGGGCGCGTGCCTCGGCACTGATGCGAAACAGGTTTCCCGGTGCGCGCTTGAAGTAGAGCGTGCGGCCGTCGATCACCTGCTTCTCGAGCAGGCCGGCGGCATCCCACTTTGCGAATTCCGCCTCGGTGAGGTCGGGGATCTGATGGCGCAGGCGCGCCTTTACCGCGGCGGCATCGAGAGTGAAGTCGATGAGGATGCGGTGCATGCGCTCGCGTTGGAATTCGAGGGTGCTGCGCTGTTCGGGTGTAAGGCGGGGTTGGGCAAGGGCCTTTGCGATGGTGGCTTCGGCTGCCTTGAAGTGGCCGGCGTCTATCTGTTTCGACGGGGCATCGCCGACAAAGTCGGCTCCCACATCGGCAGAGTCGGCTGCCACACCGGCAGAACCGGCTCCCACAGGGGCAGCCTGGTCAGGACTTGGCATCGAGCTAGCGAAAGTGCCTCCCGCGCAAAGCAGGAGCGCTGCGAACATCGCGTTTCGTATGGCCGCTTTCACCGTTCGGTATCCCCGATGCAACCGTGGTGGGTGGACGTGCGTCAGGGCTGTGTAACATGCTTGCAAAGCGTGGTCAATAATTTATGCTTCAGGCTACTTCGTTAGGAATAGATATTCCTGACGACCGTCGTGACACCACCCGGGGAGGGGACGCGTGATCCAGTCGGTTTGGCCTTACCTGGCCGTGATGCTGCTTGCCGCCGGCTTCTGGCCCGCGATCGAACGGTGTTTCGGCTGGAAGGTATTCGAGATACTCCCGCCCATCGTCCTCACCTACCTCACCGTTACCGCGCTATCGGTCGCCGGCCTCTGGACGGCCTCGGAGGAGATCCACGCGGCGCAGAACATGCTGGTGGCGCGGCTCGTGCCCGCCCTGCTCTTCCTGCTGATGATCAACTGCGATCTGCGCGCGATCCTTGCACTGGGCCCGCGCGTGCTCGGCGTCTTCGTCTGCACCTCGATCAGCCTGTTCATCGCCTTCGTGCTCGCCTTCCTGATCTTCCGCCACTGGATGCCAGGCAACGGCTGGATGCCACTGGCCTCCCTGTCAGGAAGCTGGGTGGGCGGCACGGCGAACATGATCGCGGTGAAGCAGGCGATCGGGATGTCCGATACCGCGCTAGCCACGACCCTGCTTACCGATGCACTGTGCTACTCGATGTGGGTGGTAGTGCTGTTCGCGGTGGCACGGCTCGCACCCGCGTTCAATCGCTGGACGCGTGCGGTATCGAGCGCGGACCTGATAGTCGCCGAGACCGCGCCGCGTGCGCCGGCAACGCCGGACAGTGTGCTGCTCTGGCTGGGTCTCGCCCTGCTGGTGGCTGCGTTGTCCACCGTCTTCGGTGCGAAGCTGCCCGTGGGCAGCATGGTGTCCGCTACCACCTGGACCATCCTGCTGGCGACCGGTGCCGGCCTGGTCGTGGCGCATACCCCGCTGGCACGACTGCCCGGTGCGCAGCCGGTCTCGAGTGCGATGCTGATTTCTGTCGTGGCGGTGCTTGCCTCGCAGAGCAGCTTCGCCGGCATCGCCGCGGCGCCTCTGTACCTGCTCGCGGGCGTTACCGTGATCGCCCTGCACGCCGTGCTGCTCTGCCTGGCTGCACGCATCTTCCACTTCGACCTGTATCTGTGCGGCATTTCCTCGCTCGCCCATATCGGCGGCGTGGCGGCCACGCCGGTGCTCGCCGCCACGTATTCACGCTCGCTGGTGCCGGTAGGCATCCTGCTCGCGCTGCTCGGATATATCCTCGGGACTGGTTTCGGTCTCGTGGTCGCCACGGTGCTTTCGGCGTTGGCTTCCTGACCAAGGATCTCGCTATGACTACGCTTCGCCACACCTTGCTCGCCGCGATGCTCGCGCTAACCCTGGGCGGCCCGGTCGCCGCGAGCGATATGCCCGTGCCCCCTTCGGGGATCCTCGGCATATCCGACGCGCAGCTCACGCCGGCGTTCTGGGTCGCGCGCCTGCCGGACGCCGACAAGGTCGTGCTCGATACGGCTGCCATCGCAGCGATCAACGAACGCATCGGCAGGCTCGATCCGTCAATGCATGACATCCGCCACCTGCCTGCCGTGTTGCCGCGCGACCAGGTGAAGGGCTGGATCGAGAAGCTGACCAGCCGCCCCGGCAAGCCGCTTTTCGACATCGAAGGTAAGCCGGTGACCACCGCGGCTATCGACGCCGTCATGAGCAACGCCGCCTTCACCGCCATTCCCGAGCAGGTGACCCCGCGCTACGGCATGGCCGTGCGTCGTAGCGCGCTGCGTGGTTATCCCTCCGACCTTCGTGTTTTCAGCCACGCCGGCGACACCGACATCGATCGCTTCCAGGAAAGCAGCCTGTTCCCCGGCGATCCGCTCGTCGTGGTGCATACAAGCCAGGATGGCAAGTGGGTGTTCGTCGTCAGCCCGCGTTATGCGGCCTGGATGCACGCCGACGACGTAGCCTACGGCGACGCCACCGCGGTCTTCGGCCATGCCGACGCTACCCCGTATCGCATCGTCACCGGCGCCAGGCCGCTGACCGTGTACACGCCCGAGGCACCGGCGGTTTCCGAGCTGCAACTGGACATGGGCACGCGCGTACCGCTCGATACCTCGTTACCGCCGGACCAACCGGTAAACGGCCAGAGTCCGTATACCTCTTGGGTGCTGAGCCTTCCCGTGCGCGATGCGCAGGGCGCGCTGTCGTTCCATCCCGCACTGCTCCAGCGCAACCAGGATTCCTCGGCCGACTACCTGCCACTGACCCGCGCGAACATCGTGCGCCAGGCCTTCAAGTTCCTCGGGGAGCGCTACGGCTGGGGTCATGCGTACAACGGCCGTGACTGCAGCGGCTTCGTCTCCGATGTCTACCGCAGCATGGGCGTGCAGATGCCGCGCAACACGCGCGACCAGAGCATCAGCCCCGGCCTCACCCACACCGTCTACACCGACAAGGACAGCCACGATGCGCGCGTGAAAGCCGCGATGGCACTCGACGTCGGCGATCTCGTCTACATCCCCGGCCACGTGATGGTGGTGATCGGCAAGATCGACGGCCAGCCCTATGTCATCCACGACGTGGGCGGCATGAGCTACAAGCAAGCCGACGGCAGCCTGCGCCACATCAAGCTCAACGAGGTTTCGGTGACACCGCTCCTGCCCCTGATGTTCAGCGACGACAAGACCTTCGTCGATCGCATGACCAGCATCGTGCGCATCCGCTAATTTCGCCAAGCGAGACTCCATGAAGATCACCGATATCCGCTTCGGCATGCTGCGTGTGCCGCTGAAGACCCCCTTCAAGACGGCATTGCGCACAGTCGACAAGGTCGAAGACATCGTCGTGATGGTGCATACCGACGAGGGCAACGTGGGCTACGGCGAAGCGCCAGCCACCGCGGTCATCACCGGCGACACCCACGGCTCGATCGTCGATGCCATCCGCCATTACATCGCGCCACGCCTGATCGGCGAAGACATCGCCGACCTCAACCGGATCACCAAGCTGATCCAGGGCACGATGGAGAAGAACACCAGTGCCAAAGCCGCGGTGGAGATCGCGGTGTACGACCTCTGGGGCCAGCTCTACGGCGCGCCGCTATACAAGCTTCTGGGTGGCGGCGATCCGGTGATCACCACCGACATCACCATCAGCGTCGACTACATCGACAAGATGGTCGCAGACTCCGTCGCCGCGGTGGAACGCGGATTCGAGTCGCTGAAGATCAAGGTCGGCAAGGATATCGGGGTGGACATCGAGCGCGTCCGCGCGATCTATGCCGCCGTCGAAGGTCGAGCCTTGCTCCGCCTCGATGCAAACCAGGGCTGGACGGCGAAAGAAGCCGTCTATGCGCTGCATGCGCTGGAAGATGCGGGCGTACGCCTCGAACTGGTCGAACAACCGGTGAAGGCCCGGGACCTGGAAGGCATGCGCTATGTTACCGAACGCGTGCACACGCCGATCATGGCCGACGAGAGTGTCTTCGGCCCGGCGGAAGTGATGGACCTTATCCGCATGCGTGCCGCCGACATCATCAACGTCAAGCTGATGAAGACCGGCGGCATCTCCAACGCCATCCGCATCGCGGACATCGCTGGCCTCTATGGCATCGAATGCATGATCGGATGCATGCTGGAGAGCAGCATCAGCGTGGCTGCCGCCGTGCATGTCGCGGTGGCGAAATCCGATGTCATCACCAAGGTCGATCTCGATGGGCCTTCGCTTTGTGCCTACAACCCTGTCGATGGCGGGGTGAACTTCAACGAATCGGAGATCTCCGTGAGCGACGCACCAGGTCTTGGCATTCGCGAGATACGCGGCCTCGAGCCGCTCTGAGGATCGCCACCATGTCACCACTGGTGAAGATCCGCTCCGAACGCGACCGCATGTCGGCGGTGGAGCGGCGTATCGCCGACTTCATCCTGGAGAACGCCCAGCTACTGCGCGACTACTCCTCGCAGCAACTTGCCAATGCGCTGGGCATCAGCCAGTCCAGCGTGGTGAAATTCACCCAGAAGCTGGGTTTTCGCGGTTATCCGGACCTCAAATACTCTGTCGGCGAAGCCATCGGCCGCACGGAAGAAGGCGGCAGCGAAGCCATGCCAGTCACCGCGCGCCCCGGCGGCGATCCCCTCGGTGCGGCACTTTGGCAGCGCAAGGCGCGCGCCGAAGAGGCTACGCGCCTCATCAACAGCGCCGAAAGCTTGCACGGCGTGGTTGACGCCATCGAGTCGGCGGGGAAGGTCTTCCTCATCGGCCTCGGCGAGGACGACCTGCACGCGCGCGGGTTCGCCGTGCGCCTGTCCTTGCTGGGTATCGTGGCCATCCGCCACTTCGACGTAAGCCGCATGGCGGCGCAGGTCGCGATGTCCGCGCCGGGCGACCTGCTGATCGTGTTCTCCGAGCACGGCAAGCATCCCGCGCTCGCAAAGATTGCCCGCTACTTTCGCGAGCAGCGCGGACGCGTGGTGACAGTGACGCGGCACACTTCCAATCCCGTACGCGCCCTGGCCGACATCGCCCTGGCCGTCGCCGCGCACGACGATGCCTCGTACGTGCAATCGCTGATTTACCAGTCCACCGTGCAGCAGTTGCTCGACACCATCTTCGTCCACCTGTGCGAGGGTGACGAGGCACGTCATGCGCGCCTCGTGCAGAACCTCGACCGCATCCAGCAGATGCTCGAACCCTGACCGGAACGCCACTATGCCGTCGCCCCGAATGTTCGCCCCTCTGCTCGGCCTCGCGGCCGTGTTCCTCACGACCTCCACCGGCGCCTTCGAAACGCCTGCTGCCTGGTCGGTATCCCGGCAAATGATCGTAGTGACCACCGATGGCTGGGATGTCGACCATGGCAACCTGCGCGCCTATGTCCGCGAAGGCACGCAGTGGAAACAGGAAGGCCCTGCCACCGACGTGACCATCGGCAAGCACGGTAGTGCCTGGGGCGTTGGCCTGAATCCATCCGAGCACGATGGCCCGGTGAAGAAGGAAGGCGACGATCGCAGTCCGGCTGGCGTGTTCCGTATCGGCGAAGCCTTCGGTTACGCGGAGAAGCATGCCACCGCCCTGCCTTATCGGGCCCTCACCGCCTCCGACTACTGCGTGGACGTGGACGGTTCGCCCTATTACAACCAGGTCGTCGACGCGAAGAAGGTCGGTCAGAAAGCCGTCGCCGGCGCCACCGAACCGATGCGCCGCGACCTCTACTTCAATGGCGACCATGCCTATCGGATTGGCTTTGTCATCGAGCACAACCCCGACGGTCGCAAGGGTGCGGGCAGCTGCATCTTCGCCCACCTGTGGAAGTCACCCACCTCGCCGACTGCCGGCTGCACAGCCATGACCGACGACGCGATGGAGCGGCTTCTCGGCTGGCTCGATCCGACGAAGAAGCCGGTCTTCGTGCTGCTGCCGAAATCCGAGTACGCCCGTCTGCGCGAAGCCTGGAATCTGCCGGCCCCATGACCACCACCCAACGGACCAGGCATGAGTGAGACATCCTTCGATGTGATCGTGATAGGCGCAGGCATCGCTGGCGCTTCCGTCGCCTGGTTCCTTGCACCGAATGCACGTGTCCTCGTGCTCGAGCGCGAATCGTTCGCGGGCTATCACACCACCGGTCGCTCTGCCGCGCATTTCAGCGAGAGCTACGGCTCGCCGCAGGTACGGGCGTTGAGCCGCGCCACACGCCCCTTCCTCGAACATCCACCCGCCGGATTCGCCGTGCACCCGATCTTGCAGCGCCGTGGTGCGCTGGTGATCGGCAACGCTGACCAGGCGGAACGCGTACGCGAGGAATTCGACGCCGTGCGCCGCTTCACGCGTTCGCTGAGCTTGCTCGACGGCGAGCGGATCGCGGCTCTCGTACCGGTGCTTCGACGCGAAGCCGCGAGTGTCGCGTTCCTCGAGCCGGACTCGGCTGATATCGACGTCAATGAACTGCACCAGGGCTTCCTGCGTGGCGCGAAAGCGCAAGGCGTCGCCCTGCACGTCGATACCCGGGTCCACGCTATCCGTCGCGAAGGCCACGCCTGGATCGTCAATGAGCAATGGCGTGCACCCGTCGTCGTGAACGCGGCCGGTGCATGGGCCGACACCGTGGCCGAGCTCGCAGGCGTACAAACCATCGGCCTCGAACCGCGCCGCCGGTCCGCCTTCACGTTCGCGGTACCTGACGGTGTCGATGCATCGGCCTGGCCCTTCGTAGTCGATATCGACGAAACCTTCTACTTCAAGCCGGACGCAGGCCTGATGCTCGGCTCGGCAGCGAACGCCGACCCCACGCATCCCCATGACGTGCAGCCTGAGGAATACGACATCGCCCTGGGCATCCACCGCATCGAGGAAGCGACGACGATGACGATCCGCCGCCCCTCCCGCACATGGGCTGGCCTGCGCAGCTTCGTCGCGGACGGTGACCTCGTCGGTGGCTTTGCCTCGGACGCGCCAGGATTCTTCTGGCTCGCGGCACAGGGCGGCTACGGCATCCAGACCAGCGCAGCCATGGCGGAAGCCTGCGCATCGATAATCCTCGGCAAACCGATGCCGGAACACCTCGCTGAAGCAGGCATCACCGCTGAGTTACTAAGCCCCGCAAGACTCCGCAGGTAACAGGTCACCCTGCACTTGTAGATGTGGGAGCCGCTTCAGCGGCGATCCCGCGGCAGCGGGCCGGGGTATGGCGAAGCAGTTCCCACACAAACCGTCAGAAATCGTACGAAACGCTCAACCGCCCATACCTCGGCGCCTGCCGCTGCGTAATCACCCCATATGCCGGCTCCGGTACTCCCGGACCCGCTTCCGAATAGGGGTACTTCTGCAACGCTCGCTGCTCGTTGAGCAGATTGAACACGTTCGCACTGAAGGCCAGCTTCCCTTCGCTGAAGGACGGGCGCCAGGTCACACCAAGATCGATCTGGCGAATCCACGGCAGCCGGCCCTGCTCGCCCGGAGGCGAGGGCAAGCCGTCGCAGAAGTGGTAATCGCCACCGTACCCGGCCGGATCCGAATGATCGGCACCGTAGTAAGCAAGGCAATGCCGTGGCGTGCCCGAAACGACACTTACATTGGCTGAAGCAAGCCACTCCGGTGCGATCTGCCAGTAGCCGAATACCTTGAACTGGTGCTTGTGGTCGTTGCTCTGCGGCCCGTTGGTGTGCTCCATGATCGGGCCGTTGTCCCAGTCCTCACTTGTGGAGGCGGCGGTCTGGTTGAGGTCCGAGCGGAGCTGCCCTTCCGTGTTGCCGTAGCTGCGTGAGAAGACGTAGTTCGCCCGCGCGAACCATTTGCCGTCGAAGGGATGCTCCAGCAGCAGCTCGAGACTGTAATACTTGCGCTTGAGCCCGTCGAAGCCGAGCTCCTTGTTAGTTACCGGCACCTCGACGTGATTGCCCGCGGTATCCAACAGCGTGAACGTGTTCGCCTGTCCCGGATTGAACAGGTAGCAGCTGTTGGTCTGGTTCGTGTCGATATCCAGGCCGAGCGACTGGCCCTTGGCGACGATGCGGTCTATGTCGCAATAATCATCGATGGCGTTGCGCAGGTTGCGATACGTCACCTTCGCGCCGTAGAGCCAGTCTGTCCCGAACGTCTTGGTGAAACCGAGGATGTATTCATCCTGGTTCTCCGCCTTCATGCCCTTGGCGGCGACGGTCTTGGGATCCGGCAGTTCACCAAAGTTGTTGTTCGCCGACACCGGCACGCCCGGCGCGATCGCCGTCAGTCCGGTCGGCTGACCATCTGCCGCAATGCCCGTATAGGTGAAGTACTGCGTGGTACTCAGCGCGCCCCCCGCGGCGTTCAGGGCCGGGTTCAACGGCAAGCCGAGGTAGTAGCGACCTGCATTGCCATAGACCTTGAAAGTGGCGTCACCAAACACGTCCCAACTAAAGCCAAGGCGCGGCGCCCACTGCGGCGAGGTCTGCTTGATATAGACATCGCTATCGGCGTTGTAATTGGTGAATTGGTCGTTGCGCAAACCCAGTGTGACCAGCCATCGATCCGTAACCTGCCAGGCATCCTCGATGTACTGGGCACGCTGGCTCGAGCGCACCGTCGCGAGGCTGGACGACACCCCGCGCGCTACGTAGTAGCCCTGTTCACCACCGGGGTAGTTACCCGGGGCATCGACACCGAGGCCCGTCGAAATGGGAAGAGTCGGATCGCCCTGGTTGTAGGTCCAGGTGTAGCCCGGCCCGGAGCTCTCCGACCCCTGGTCGCGTGCCCGCGCCTGCTGGTTGTCGATACCCGCCGTGATCGTATGGTCGCCGATCGTGTAGTGAATATCGAATCGAGTATTGGTTGTCTCGTTCCCGCGGTTCGGGTCGGTCAGTGACGAAATAGTCTGCCCGTTCTGGCGTGCAGTGCCACCCGTATACGCGGGATTCTGGAAGTCGAGGCCGGCGATATACACAGCGTCCGGGTTGTAACCGGAAGGCGAAACGTAGCTCACCGTACGCATCTTGCCGTACTGGGCACTGATGGTCAGGCTGTCGGTGACATAGCCTGTGTACTTCGCGGTGTAGACGTCGCCACCGTACTTCTCGTCATTCGCGCCGGTGATGCGCTCGCCGCGTGCCTGGTTCGCGTAGTCGTAGTCGTAGATCGTGCCCGAACGATGTGTCTTGTCCGAGGCGCCGGTCACCTCGACGATGTTGCTTTCGTCGATATTCCAGTCCAGCTTGGCGTACCAGCGAGGCAGCTGGTAGCGATAGGCCCGGTCCGGCGATTGCGGCAGCGTCACGTTGCTCACCGCGTCACCCGTCTGCCGCTCCACTTCGGCAGCCGCGAAGATGAAGAGCTTGTCCTTGATGAGTGGGCCGCCGGCATAGATGCTCGCCGTCGTGGAGGTTTCAGTGTTTGCACGGTTTGGCTGATATAGCGCGCCTGCCTTCGGCTGCGGCGGAAGTCCGTTCGTGTAGTAACTGTTCTTCCCCTCCTCACGGAGACCGTTCGGCTCCCAGATCAACTGGGCACCTGCATGCCACTCGTTGGTACCGCGCTTACCCACGACGTTGATCACACCACCGTCGGAGCGTCCGTACTGGGCGCTGTAGCCTCCGGTATAGACCTCCTGCTGGTCGATCGCGCCATAGGGCAGCGAGATGCCGCCGAAGCCACGCAGCGGATCCGTCGTGTTGAAGCCGTTGACGTAATAGGCGTTCTCGCTCGCCGCGGAGCCACCAAACGAAACCAGTGAATTGCCGGTGGCGCTGAGGTAGCTACCGCTGTTGTTCACGGCCCCCGGTGCCAGCAACGCGATCGCCTCGGAATTGCGTGCCAACGGGAGTTTCGCCAGCTGCTGCGAGGTGACGACAGTTCGCGAGTCGACGGTAGAGACATCGATCGCCGCCAGCGCGTTCGCCGACACCGTCACACCGCCGAGGTCCTGCGCGGACGGCGACGCAAACGAAACCTCGACGCCGGAACCGACGCGCAGGACCACGTTCTCGCGACTCTGTACCGTCGCGCCGGCATGAATGACAGAAACCGTATACGTGCCCAGCGGCAGCTGTGCCGCGGAATAACGGCCCCTGGCGTCGACAGGCACGTCGCGGGAAAGACCCGTATCGCCAACGACACGTACGACGTCGCCCTCCGAGGCTTGCACCTGGCCGTAAATCGAACCGGTAGTGGACTGAGCCAGCGCGCCCCCTGAAAGCGCGGCGAACAAAGCGGTAGCCAACAGCGACCGCTGCAACGACGAGTTACGCATGAAAACCCTTGATCGACAGAATGAAAGCAAGCCTCGACCGCCTCGCCTTCCCCTTGCGAGGGCGATGGGTTGATTGCAGCGGCTGGCCGGAATAGGGACGCGCGCGTCCGTCACACCTGCAAGGCGTTGGTAGTCAGTGCCGGATTAGTCGAAGGCGCTCAGAACGGCATGAAAACCGCGAGCTCTGGCCGCTGGATCAGCGGCAACAACAACATCGCGCGGCAGCGAGGCCGGCGCATACGGATGATGAGATAACGATGTAAGGGTGGCGCATAACAACCCCTTCGTTCTTTGTTGCGATGCGCCACCGTACCACGATCCAATATGTCCATGTCAAGCATTTGGACGTCTAGATGTCCGTTACAGGAGAAACCTTCCCACGACGTCGCAGGACCGGCCCTCCGCGTCGTCGATTGTCAGCCGGGAATCGAGGGCTCGACCAGCCGCTCCAGCAGAGTCAGGGACTCCTGCCAGCCCAGGTAGCACTGCTCGACGGGGATCACATCAGGAATGCCTTCCTGGACGATCTGCAATTCGGTACCGCAGGAGACCGCACGCAGGTTGATCGTGGTGACCATGGTGCCCGGCAGGTTGGGATCGTCGAAGCGGTCGTCATGGACGATACGTTCATTCGGAACCAGTTCCACGTAGGTGCCGCCAAAACTGTGACCATTGCCGGTGGAGAAGTTAGTAAAGGTCATCCGATACCGCCCACCGACCCGCGCGTCCAGTTCGTGCACGGTGCAGGTGAAACCATCCGGCGGGAGCCATTTGGTATTGGCGGCAGCGTCGAGGAAGGCGCGATAGACGCGTTCCGGGGGCGAGGTAAAAACGCGAAGCAGGCGAACGGTGCCAGACATGGGAGTTTCCCGTAGCGAGGTGGAGCCCTCATTCTGTACGACGAGCAGCAGTGTCGCGAATCGACACTCGCTTTCGAAAGAATGAATCTTCGCGCATTACCGGGGGGTGGGCTCGCCTTCGGCATCGTGTTTTGCGCTCGCGTTGCGGAGCAAGAGCCGGCGGGTGCCACCCTCGGGGCCACGACTGCGGCGACCCGCTAAGGAAGGGCCGCCCAAAAGCGGCCGTTTACTTGATTGCCCTGCGGGCCGGGTCGGGCTCCGCCTGGGGGTTTTCGACGCGACTCCTGTCGCGCGAAAACGGCCGGCCATCCTTGGCCGGCCCCCTGCGGGCCTGATCCAGTCGAAGCCCTCGCCTGCGCTACCGGCCCCGAGGGTGGCACCCGCCGGCTCTTCCCCACGGTGAGGTGTCCTGTGGAAAGTGCACCGCTGGCGATCGGGATGGGCAAGGCGTCGTGTGGTGTCGCTACACGGATCTGCAACGCGCAACGCATCGCGCGATGTCGCCATGCGCTTGATGCGCTTGCCGCGGCTTGCCGATCGCATTTTGCACTTCGCTTTTCGTTGTTGCCTGTCGTCGCCTTTCCTTGGCCGTTTACCGTCGGGTTGTTGCCGTTGCAGGCGTTTGTCGCACCCGCGAGGCACAGCGACAGTCGCGTGCGTGTGGGCGGGAGTCACGCGTCGCACGGTATTTGCCGCGGCGAGACGTCGTGCGTGTTGCATGCGCCGCCCACATCGCAGACGAAAACACGGTCGCCCCCCGGAGAGCGAGCG
>CBIGPO010000057.1:0-22404 GCA_966191635.1 uncultured Luteibacter sp. | reverse complement strand
TTTCTTTGCCTGCGCGCAGCGCAAGACCCGCAACAGGTCACCGCCAGGGGCCTTAACCCGAACAACCCGTCCTCACTTGAGGGCGGGTTTTTCTTTGCCTGCGATTTACCTGTGGGAGCCGCTTCAGCGGCGATCCCGCGGCAGCGGGACAACCCACCGCATCCCGCCTAGCGCCGCTGAAGCGGCTCCCACAGGCAACAGAAAGCCTGTATCGCAACCGCCGCATGACACTCTCGCTGCGACCCGGCATCATGTTGGCGTGTGACGGAGTAACGGGAAAACGATGGATCCACGATTGAACCGACGCCAGGAAGAGCTCATCGCGATTGTGCATCGCGAAGGGTTCGTGGGTGTCGACGAGCTGGCCAGTCATTTCGACGTAGCGCCGCAGACCATTCGCCGTGACCTCAACCTGCTCTCGGACAGCGGCCTCATTCGTCGCTACCACGGCGGGGTGAGTCCTTCCTCCAGCGTAGAGAACGTCGCCTACGCGGCGCGTCAGACGCTCCAGGCTGCGGAGAAGAACCGCATCGCGGCGTCGATCGCGAAGCAGATTCCGGACGGCTCGTCGCTCTTCATCAATCTCGGCACCACCAACGAGGGTGTCGGTCGTGCCTTGCTCGATCACCGCGATCTGCGCGTCATCACTAACAACCTCAACATTGCACTCCTGCTCAGCGACAACCCCACCTTCGAGGTGATCGTCGCCGGCGGCGTCGTGCGGGGCCGTGACCGTGGGGTGACCGGCGAAGCCACGATCGAGCTCATCCGGCAGTTCAAGGTTGACTACGGGATCATCGGCATCTCGGGTATCGAGCTGGACGGGACGCTGCTGGATTTCGACTTCCACGAAGTACGCGTCGCGCAGGCGATCATCGAGCATTCGCGTCAGGTGTACCTGGGCGCTGACCATACGAAGATCGGGCGCAATGCGATGGTCAGGCTGGGAGACTTCTCGCGGGTCGACGCCTGGTTTACCGATAAGACGCCGCCGGATGCGTTGTTGCCGGTGCTCGAGGCGGCGGGAACGCAGCTGCATGTCGCTGAGGACTGAGGCAGCTGGTTTTCGCCGCTGAAGCGGCTCCTACATGTGCAACAGGCGGCTCCTGCACGTACAACAAGCGGCTCCTGCACGTACAAGACGTTCCCAGTTTCAAAGACTTACTGTCTTCGTCCCGGCCTGTTTCAAACAAAGTGTGCGCTGCACTGCAGCGTGCCATGTTCGTTTATGTTCGAATATGCTCACTTTTAACGCAGGCACCGCTTGCTGATCGTGTGAAATGTTCGTTTTGGTGCCTCCGAGGTGCTTCCGTAAGGAAAAACGAACGTACCCGAGCGTAGGGTATTTCCCTTTCAGCGTATGCGGTGCCTCCAGCCAAGCGGAGTGCGCGATGGTCGAGCAGGTCGATGTTCTTGTGGTTGGTGGCGGCGTCAATGGCGTCGGAATCGCGCGTGACGCAGTAGGACGTGGGCTGTCGGTCTGGCTGTGCGAGCGTGATGATCTGGCTTCGCACACCTCCAGCGCCGCGACCAAGCTGATCCACGGCGGCCTGCGCTATCTCGAACAGTTCGAGTTCGCACTTGTCGGCAAGGCACTCGCTGAGCGCGAGGTGTTGCTCAGGGCGGCGCCCCACATCATCTGGCCACTGCGCTTCATCCTTCCGCACCAGCCGCACCTGCGCCCGGCATGGATGATTCGTATCGGACTGTTCCTCTATGACCACCTGGGTCGTGGCCGCCGCACGCTGCCGGGTTCGCGCCGCGTGCGCTTCGCCAAGCACGTCACCGGCGAACCGCTGCGCAGTGAGTTCCACCAGGGCTTCGTCTACTCCGATGCCTGGGTGCAGGACGCGCGCCTGGTCGTGCTCAACGCGATGGACGCTGTGCACCGCGGTGCGAAGATCGAAACGCACACGAAGTGCGTGAGTGCGCGTCGCGATGCGGATGGCTGGACGGCCGAACTGGAAGCGCGTGACGGTAGCCGCCACTTCGTGAAGGCACGCGCGCTGGTCAACGCCGCCGGCCCCTGGGCGGCGAGCTTCCTCGACGATGTGGTTCACCTGAAGCATTCGCATACGCTGCGCCTGATCAAGGGTAGCCACATCGTCGTACCGAAGATCTTCGATCACCGCTACGCGTACATCTTCCAGCAGCCGGATCGCCGCATCGTCTTCGCTATTCCGTACGAGCGAGACTTCACGCTGATCGGCACCACCGATATCGAATACAAGGCAGATCCGTCGCATCCGGTTATCGAGGCGGAGGAAACCCAGTACCTGTGCGAGGCGGTGAATCGCTACTTCAAGAAGCAGCTCACGCCCTCCGACGTGGTCTGGAGCTATAGCGGCGTGCGCCCGCTCCTGCAGGACGAATCCGGCAGCGCTTCGGAAGTCACACGCGACTACCTGCTCGACATCGACCAGGACGGCGCGCCGCTGCTGAACGTGTTCGGCGGCAAGCTCACCACCTTCCGCAAGTTGTCCGAAGAAGCCGTCGACAAGCTTGCCCCGCTACTGGGTAACGACAAGCCCGCCTGGACGGCCGATGCGCGTCCGCTGCCTGGTGGCGGCGAGCGCGACATCGACGCGCTGACCGACGACATCCGCTCGTCGCGCCCCTGGCTGCCCGAGACGTTTGCGTGGCGCCTCACTCACATGTACGGCACGCGAGCCCGCGACCTGCTGGGCGAAGCCAATGGCCTCGCCGCGCTGGGCGAGCACTTCGGCTCGGACCTGTACCAGGCGGAGGTGGATTACCTGATCCGCCACGAATGGGCGACCGAAGCCGAGGACATCCTGTGGCGCCGAAGCAAGATCGGCCTGCGCGTCGGCGCTGACGACGTGCGTCGCCTTACCGAGTACCTGAACCGGCGTGTCCCCCAGGGGGCTGCCACCAACCCGTAGCGCCCCGGCGCTTTCCCAGCCATGAAACCCGATGGAGAGACGGATCATGCGACAACAGATAGGCGAGCTGATTTCCGAAGCCCTCGCGATGTTCATCATCATCGCGTTCGGCGATTCCGTAGCATGCATGTACGTGCTCTACGACCCTAGTCCCTACCTCAACGCATATTGGGGTGTCTGTATCGCGTGGGGCCTGGCGGTCACCATCGCAATCTACGCTACCGCGTCGGTATCGGGCACGCATGCGAATCCGGCTGTGACGCTGGCCCTCGCGATCTTCCGCGACTTCTCGTGGAAGAAGGTAATCCCGTACTGGATCGCCCAGGTCATCGGCGCCTTCCTGGGTGCGGCCATTGTGTATGTCCTGTTCGGTCCGGTTATCGACCACTTCAATGCCACCCACAATCTCACCCGTGAGGCAGGTGGTGCGGCCGGCGTGTTCTTCACGCATCCGGGCCTGGCCATCACGCCGATGCACGCGTTGCTGGATCAGGTCATCCTGACCGCGTTCCTGCTGTTCGGCATTTTCGCGATCACCGAGCAGTACAACGAGACGGCACCGGGCGCCAACAGCGGCGCGCTGATCATCGGCCTGCTGGTCGCGACCATCGGTGCGTCGATGGGTTACCTCGAAGCGTGGGCGATCAACCCTGCGCGCGACTTCGGTCCGCGTCTGTTCGCGTTCTTCGCCGGTTGGGGCTCCTCGGCCCTGCCTTCGCCGGACAACTACTGGTGGGTGCCGATCGTCGGGCCGCTGATCGGTGGTGTCGTCGGTGGCGGCGCGTACCAGCTGCTCGTGCATCCCTTCCTGCCGGCACGCCAGCGTGCGCTTGAAGAAGCGCGTCAGGCTGCCGCCAGAGGCAATTCTTCTACCCAGACGACTCGGTGAGGCCAGCAATGGACAAGTCCAAGGACAAGCGCTACATCCTGGCGATCGACCAGGGAACCACCAGCTCGCGCACGATGCTCTTCGACCACGACGGCAACATTGCCGGCACTGCCCAGCGCGAGTTCCCGCAGATCTTCCCGCAGCCGGGCTGGGTCGAACACAACCCGCGCGAGATCATGACCAGCGTGCTGTCGACGATGACCGAGGTCATCAGCAGCTCGGGCATCGACGCCAGCGCCATCGATGGCATCGGCATCACCAACCAGCGCGAGACCGCGGTGGTGTGGGAGAAGAGCACCGGCCAGCCCATCTACAACGCTATCGTGTGGCAGTCGCGGCAGACGATGGACATCTGCGACAAGCTCAAGGAAGACGGTTTCGATCCGATGGTGCGCGAGAAGACCGGCCTGCTGATCGACGCCTATTTCGCCGGCACCAAGGTGCGTTGGATCCTCGACCATGTCGAAGGTGCCCAGGAGCGCGCAGAGAAGGGTGAGCTGCTGTTCGGTACGATCGACACCTGGGTTATCTGGAACCTCACCGGCGGCAAGGTGCACGTCACCGACTACACCAACGCCTCGCGCACGCTGATGTACGACATCTTCAAGCGCGAATGGGACGACGATCTGCTCAAGATGCTAAACGTGCCGCGCGCCATGCTGCCGGAAGTGAAGTCGTCCAGCGAGGTCTATGGCAACACGCTGGCCAAGCATTTCTTCGGCCGCGAAGTGCCGATCGCCGGCATCGCGGGCGACCAGCAGGCGGCGCTGTTCGGACAGGCCTGCTTCGAGCCGGGCCTGGCCAAGAACACCTACGGCACCGGCTGCTTCATGCTGATGAATACGGGCGAGAAGGCCGTACGTTCGAAGAACGGTTTGCTCACCACGATCGCGTGGGGCCTCAACGGCAAAGTGGAATATGCGCTTGAGGGCAGCATCTTCGTCGCCGGTTCGGTGATCCAGTGGCTGCGCGATGGCCTGCGCATGCTCGGCAAGGCGTCGGATTCGCAGTCGTACGCGGAGCGCGCGAAGGACAACGACGGTGTGTACTTCGTGCCGGCGTTCGTCGGTCTCGGCGCACCTTATTGGCGAAGCGATGTGCGTGGTGCCGTCTTCGGCCTCTCGCGCGGCACGACGAAGGAACAGTTCATCCGCGCCGCGCTCGAGTCGATGGCTTATCAGACGCGTGACGTGCTTGAAGCGATGCAGATCGATTCCGGCATCGAACTGAAGGAGTTGCGCGCCGATGGCGGTGCGATCTCAAACGACTTCATGGCGCAGTTCCAGGCGGACATTCTTGGTGTGCCTCTGTTACGTCCCAAAGTGCAGGAAACCACGGCACAGGGCGCAGCGTATCTTGCCGGTCTCGCAGTCGGATTCTGGAAGGACCAGACGGATATCACCAAGCGCTGGGCGGTGGATCACGAGTTCAAGCCGTCGATGACGAAGGAAACACGCGACGATCTGTACGACGGCTGGAAGCAGGCCGTCAACGCGACGATGGGATTCAAGCCACGAAAGTAAAGGTGCTGGAACGCATTGCCTTGTAGGAGCCGATTCATCGGCGATCCCGCGGCAGCGGGCCAGGTTATCGCTATCTGGTTATCGCCGATGAATCGGCTCCTACAACAGCCTGAACAAAAAAAGGGGCGGCGCAGTGATGCGCCGCCCCTTTTTTTAAGCAGTTTGCTGGATCAGGTCAGCTCGTAACCGAACTGGTCCTTGAACTCCGCGGCGAACTGCTCGTACGTGAAGTACTGGTTCTGCGTGCCCGGATGTTCGACCTTCAGCGCACCCATGAGCGAGGCCATGTTGCCGATGGTCTTCCAGTCGTAGTTCTTCATGATGCCGAAGATCAGGCCGGCGCGATAAGCGTCGCCACAACCGGTCGGGTCGACGACCTTGCGCTCGCGTGCCGGCGGCACCGTAACGATCTCGCCGCCGACATGGATCAGCGACCCGCGCGGGCCCTGCGTGATGATGTATGCGGTGACCTTGGATGCGATGTCGTCCGCGCTCCAGCCCGTACGCTGCTGCAGCAGCTGCGACTCGTAGTCGTTGACGATGACGTACGTCGACTTCTCGATCATCGAGCGGAACTCGTCGCCGTTGAACAGCGGCATCGCCTGGCCCGGATCGAAGATGAAGGGCACGCCACGCGCGGCGAATTCATCGACGTGCTGCAGCATCGCTTCGCGTCCGTCCGGCGCGACGATGCCAAACGAGTAGTCGGGGATGTCACGCACGTGGTTCTCGTGCGCGCTCGACATCGCACCCGGATGGAAGGCGGTGATCTGGTTGTTGTCCAGGTCGGTGGTGATGAAGCACTGCGGCGTGAACTGGTCGTCGAACTGGCGAACGCCGTCGAGGCGGATGCCGAACTTCTCCAGGTGCGCGCGATACGGCGCGAAGTCCTGGCCGACCGTGGCCACCGGCATCGGTGCGCCGCCGAGCAGCTTGAGGTTGTACGCGATGTTGCCGGCGCAGCCGCCGAACTCGCGGCGCATGGCCGGCACCAGGAACGACACATTCAGGATATGGACCTGGTCCGGAATGATGTGATTCTTGAACTGGTCCTGGAACACCATGATGGTGTCGTAGGCGAGCGATCCGCAGATAACGGCAGTCATGCGTTAGGTGACCCTGAAAGAATAAATGGTGCGACCGTGACCCGGCCGCAGCGGGCGCCGAACACGACGGGTCCGGCAAACCGACGGATCGTACCCAAAATCGGTCCCGGAGGCGACTATCGGAGTCGTACAGAATTACGGGAACGGAACAGAATCCCTTCGCATCATCCGGACTTACAAGGCTTTCTTAACTTCTCCGCCCTTGCGTGGGCGATGAGGCCAATCTAGACTCGCACGCTAACTTTTTCTTGCTAATGGCGTCCGCCGCATCATGTTTAAGAAGTTCCGCGGTCTCTTTTCGAACGACATTTCCATCGATCTCGGCACGGCCAATACGCTCATTTATGTGCGCGGCCAGGGAATCGTCCTCAATGAACCGTCGGTCGTCGCGATCCGCCAGGATCGCGGTCCGGGCGGCCCGCGAGCTGTTGCCGCCGTCGGTACCGACGCCAAGCGCATGCTGGGTCGCACCCCTGGCAATATCGCCACGGTGCGCCCGATGAAGGACGGCGTCATCGCCGACTTCACCATGACCGAAGCGATGCTGCAGCACTTCATCAAGCAGGTGCACCGCTCGCGCATGCTTCGTCCGAGCCCGCGCGTGCTGGTCTGCGTGCCCTGCGGCTCCACCCAGGTGGAACGCCGTGCGATCAAGGAATCGGCCGAGGGCGCAGGTGCGCGTGACGTCTTCCTGATCGAGGAACCCATGGCAGCAGCCATCGGCGCCGGTATTCCGGTGCACGAGGCCCGTGGTTCGATGGTCCTGGATATCGGCGGTGGTACCTCCGAGGTCGCGGTCATCTCGTTGAACGGCATCGTTTATTCGCAGTCGGTCCGCGTTGGTGGCGATCGCTTCGACGAAGCCATCATCAACTACGTGCGCCGCAACCACGGCACGCTGATCGGCGAATCCACCGCCGAGCGCATCAAGATCGAAGTCGGCTGCGCCTTCCCGCAGAGCGAAGTCCGCGAGATGGAAATCTCCGGGCGTAACCTCGCCGAGGGCGTGCCGCGCATGTTCACGATCAACTCCAACGAAGTGCTGGAAGCTCTTCACGAGCCGCTTTCGGGCATCGTGGCGGCGGTCAAGGCCGCGCTGGAGCAGACCCCGCCGGAGCTCTGCTCCGACGTGGCCGAGCGCGGCATCGTACTAACCGGTGGCGGCGCGTTGCTGCGCGATCTGGATCGTCTTATCTCCGAGGAAACCGGCCTGCACGTTCAGGTGGCCGACGACCCGCTTACCTGCGTCGCCCGTGGTGGCGGCAAGGCGCTGGAGATGATCGACCAGCACGGCAGCGACTTCTTCGCGTTCGAATGATGGCCGCGCGCTACGGCGCGCTGGCCGGAACGCGCTGAGCCATGGCCCTCAATCGCGACGAGCAGTCGCCACTGTTCGCGCCCGGTGTGGCGGGGACCTTGCGCCTGATCGTCTATCTCGCGCTCGCCTGCGTGCTCATGGTGCTGGATCACCGCGGCGGCTGGCTCAGTAACGTCCGTTACGGGCTGTCCATCGTGGTCGAACCGGTCTACCGGATCGCCGGTCTGCCGTCGCAGGGTTTCCAGGCGGCGACGGTGGCGTTCGCCGATCGCCAGCGCCTCACCGAGTCCAACCAGCGCCTGCGTGAAGACCTGCTGCTGGCCAATGCCAAGCTCAACCGCATGGCCTCGGTGGCCGAGCAGAACCAGCGCCTCAAGGAACTGCTCGATACCCAGCACAGCCTCTCGCTCAACGTGCAGCTCGCGCGCCTCATCGGCGTGGACCTGGGCACCTTCCGTCACCGCATCGTGCTCAACGTCGGCGCGCGCGACAAGGTGCAGGCAGGCCAGGTGGTGATCGATGCGCGCGGCGTAATGGGCCAGATCATCGAAGTGATGCCGACCACCTCGGTGGCCATGTTGATCACCGACCCGAACCACGCCATCCCCGTGACGGTGGAGCGCACCGGCCTGCGCACGGTGGCCTATGGCTCGCGTGGCGGCGACATGCTGGTGCTGCCCAACATTCCCGTCTCCGCCGACGTGCAAGCGGGCGACAAGCTGGTGACCTCCGGTCTGGGTGGGCGTTTCCCGCCCGGGTTCCCCGTGGGTGAGGTTCGCGATGTGGCGCAGACCCCGTCGGGGACCTTCCTGTCCGCACAGGCCAAGCCCGCAGCCGATCTGGATCGCAGCGAGGACGTGCTTCTCCTGCACGATCTTGCCGAGCAGGACGGTCCGCCGCCTCTCGCCCCGAATGCGGGACCCCCGGCCGGTCTGGCACCGGATCCGAACGCGCCCGTGGTGCCCGTCACCCCGACGCTGCCGAAGGTGACCTCGCCGACCGCGACGCAGGTGCCCGCACGCGCTACCTCGTCGACACCAGCCGCGGGGACGACGCCGTGAACAAGCTTCGTGTCCGTCAGCTGTGGTTCGCCGCGACGCTGTTGCTGTCGCTGTTCCTGATGCTGATTCCATTGCCGGGGCCGCTCACGCCGTTCAAGCCGTACTGGCCGGCGCTGATCCTGTTGTACTGGTGCCTGCAGTCGGGCGACCGCGTCACCCTCGGTCTGGCGTTCTGCCTTGGCGTGGGTGCCGATCTGTTCGATGGCGTGCTGCTGGGTGAACAGGCACTGCGCCTCACGGCGATGGTCTTCATCGCGCTGCGTTTCCGCTCGCGGCTGCGCTTCTTCCCCATGTGGCAACAGTCGCTGGCCGTGCTCGGCCTGCTTCTGAACGACCGCGTGCTCCTGTTGCTTATCCGGGTGTTCGGCGGCGATCCGCTGCCGCCGCCGGAGTACTGGATATCGCCGCTGGTCGGCGCGGTGTTGTGGCCGTTCGTCTTCCTGATCCTCGACGACCTGCGCGCTCGCCTGCGCATCCACGACACATGAGCCGGCGGCGCGCCTCGATCAAGGAGGTCCGCGGCGAGGTGGCGCTGTTTCGTCGGCGCGCCCTGGTCGGTTTCTTCCTGCTCCTGCTCGGCCTCATCGCCGTGTGCAGCCGCTACGTTTACCTGCAGGTGTTCCACCACGACGAGTTCGTGACGCGCTCGGAGCAGAACCGCGTGAAGCCGCGTTCGATCCCGCCGGCGCGTGGACTGATCTACGATCGCAACGGTGTGCTGCTTGCCGACAACGTGCCCGCGTTCCGTCTCGAGGTCACGCCCGAGCAGGTCGCCAACATGGACGACATGCTGAAGAACCTCGGCGCCGTGGTGCCGATCAGCGACGACGACATCATCACGTTCAAGAAACAGGTGAAGCTGGGCCGCCGTTTCGAAGGCATTCCGCTCAAGCTCAAGCTCACCGAGGACGAGATCGGCCGCTTTGCCGTGAATCGCTGGCGATTCCCCGGTGTGGATGTCGTGCCTTACCTCACGCGGCGCTATCCGCTGGGGCCGTCGCTCGCGCATGTGATCGGCTATGTCAGTCGGATCGATGTGGACGACCTGGACAAGATGGACGATGACGAGGAGGCCAGCTACAAGGGCACCACGCATATCGGTCGCATCGGTATCGAGCGTTCCTACGAAAAGCTGCTGCACGGCGAGCCGGGCTACGAGTTGGTCGAGGTGAACGCGGATGGGCGTACCCAGGCCGTGCTCGATACCACGCCGCCGACGCCGGGCAAGAACATTTACCTCAGCATCGACGTACGCCTGCAGAAGGCGGCGTTGGATGCGATGGCCGGTCGCGCTGGTGCGGCTATCGCCATCGACCCGCGCAACGGACAGGTGCTGGCCTTCGCCAGCGTGCCCGACTTCGACCCCAACCTGTTCGTCAACGGCATCAGTTCGTTCGACTACAAATCGTTGATGACGGCGCCGGACAAGCCGCTCTACAACCGCGCGCTGCGCGGCGTGTATCCGCCAGGTTCCACCGTAAAGCCGTTCCTTGCGCTGGGTGGCCTGACCATGGGCATTCGCCGGCCGTCGGATACGGTGCTGTCCACCGGTGAGTTCTGCATTCCGGGACAGAGCCGTTGCTACCGCGACGACAAGCGCGGCGGCGACGGCACGGTGAACATGGTCCGCGCGATCCAGATGTCCACCAACACCTATTTTTACCGCCTCGCACTCGACATGGGTATCGACCGCCTCGCGTCATGGATGGGCGGGCTGGGCTTCGGCAAGAAGACCGGCATCGACCTCACCGGCGAAGTGGAAGGCGTGCTGCCCTCGCGCGAATGGAAAGCCAAACGTAGTAAGGCGGGCTGGTATCCGGGCGAGACGATCATCTCCGGCATCGGCCAGGGCTACTGGGCCGTGACGCCGATCCAGCTGGCCCACGCCCTCGCCACGTTCGCCGGCAAAGGCGTGCCTTACGAGCCACACCTGCTGATGGATACCCAGGACGGCGTGGACAGCGCGCGCGTGCCGCAGGTGTTCCCGCCAACCGGGCCGTCGGTGATCCGCAAGGCCGCCGATTGGGACACCGTGAACGAGGGCATGGTCGCCGTGATCAACTCGACCGGCGGCACGGGCAACAAGGCGAAGCTGGGTATGGGCTTCCCTTATGTCATCGCCGGCAAAAGCGGCACGGCCGAACGCTTCTCGCGTAAATCCGACGCGTACGACACCAACAAGAACACCGCCTACCTGGCCACTCGCCACCGTGCGCTGTTCATCGCGTACACGCCGGCGGAAGCGCCGAGGGTCGCGGTGACCGTGGTGCTCGAGGCGGGCGCGTGGGGCGCGGCGGATTCCGGTCCGATCGCCCGCAAGATCCTCGACCAGTGGGTGGTTGACGAGGGAGGGGCTCGCCCCACCGCGTTGCCACCGGGCCCGATCACGTTGTCCGACGCACCCGCTGAGGCCGCACCAGCCAGCGCGAGCTCGGTGCAGGGCGTGCAGCCTGCCGCACCGTCCAGCAGCGAGCTGCCGCCGGACGACAACGGCGAGGACCAGTAACCATGTTCGCCAACTTCTCCGTACGCCTCAAACGCTTCGGCCTGCGCCTGCTCACGCGGCCGCGCCTGGATCTGCCGCTGCTGCTGGCCCTGTTCCTGCTCGCCTGCGCGGGGCTGGCCACGCTTTACAGCGCCGGCAACGCCAACCTGTCGCTGGTCGGCGGCCAGGCAGCGCGCTTCGTGCTCGGCGCGGTGCTGCTGGTGGTGATCTCGCGCATTCCGCCGCCCGTGTTGCGCTCGTGGACGCCGTGGCTCTACATGGGCAGCACGGCCTTGCTTGTGGTGGTGGCGGCCCTGGGTGAAGGGCGCGGCGCGTATCGCTGGCTCGATCTGGGTTTCATGCGCTTCCAGCCTTCCGAGCTGCTCAAGCTCACCATGCCGATGATGGTGGCCTGGTACCTGCATCCGCGGCAGCTGCCGCCGGGCTGGAAGGACATCATCGTGGTCGGCCTGATGATCGCTGTACCGGCAGGACTCATCGCCGAGCAGCCCGACCTGGGTACCGCCTTGCTGGTCGCGGCGGCGGGTGCCTTCGCACTGTTCCTCTCCGGCATGGCCTGGTGGCGTATCGGCCTGCTCGTCGGTGGCGCCGGCGCGGCGATCCCGGTGGCCTGGCAGTTCCTCCACGAGTACCAGCGCAACCGTGTACGCACGCTGCTCGACCCCGAGTCGGACCCCCTGGGTAACGGCTGGCACATCATCCAGTCGAAGATCGCCGTGGGTTCGGGCGGCGTGTTCGGCAAGGGCTGGCAGCACGGCACGCAGTCGCGCCTGGAATTCCTGCCCGAGCACACCACCGACTTCATCTTCGCCGTGTTCTCGGAAGAATTTGGCCTCGTCGGCGTCATCGCGATCATGTTGCTCTACGCCTTCATCATCGGCCGTTGCCTGTGGATCGCGATGAACGCGCGCGACACGTATTCGCGCCTGCTCGCCGGTGCCATCGGCATGAGCTTCTTCGTCTACGTGGCCGTGAACGGCGGCATGGTCGCGGGCATCCTGCCGGTGGTAGGCGTGCCGATGCCACTGATCAGTTATGGCGGTACCTCCGCGGTGTCGCTGCTCACCGGCTTCGGTGTGCTGATGTCGATCCATGCCAACCGAAAGCTCCACGATTGATGCCTGAACGCTTCCCCAAGCGCGCCCCTGACGGGCCTTTCCTGCGTGCTACGCTTCGGCGTATGGATGAAGTTCTCGCCGCGCGCCGCGCACGTATCGCACGTTTATTCCCGCGCCTCGCCGGCGCGATGATCGCCTTCCCCCTGATGTTCGCCCCCGCGGTGTTCGCCGAGACCCATCCGGGCCAGGCAGAGCTCGTGCGCGAAGTGGCGAAGGACACCGGCAAGAGCAAGGCGTCGCTGAATGCGATTCTCGACGGCGCGAAGATGCAGCAGTCCATCATCGACGCGATGAACCGTCCGGCGGAAGGCAAGCCGTGGAAGGATTACCGGCCCATCTTCCTGACCGAGCAGCGCATCCAGGCCGGCGCCGACTTCTACCAGACGCACCGCGCGTTGCTCGACGCCATCGGCAAGAAATACGGCGTGCCACCGGAGTACATCGTGGCCATTGTCGGCGTCGAAACTTTTTACGGCCGCAACACGGGCAAGTACAAGGTGCTCGATGCGCTGACCACGCTGGCGTTCTATTACCCCAAGCGCGCGCCGTTTTTCCGCGAGCAGCTGAAAACCCTGCTGGAACTGCCGTCGAACCATCTCGCCGGTCCGCTGGACACGCTCACCGGCTCGTACGCCGGCGCGCAGGGCTGGGGCCAGTTCATGCCCTCGTCCATCCGCGACTGGGGTGTGGATTACGACGGTGACGGCAAGATCGACATGAAGGGCTCGATGGGCGACATCTTCGCCAGCGTGGCCAACTATTTCTCCGAGCACGGCTGGGAAACCGGCGGTCCGCTCGCCGTGCGCGCCCAGCCGGACGGACGCGCCCGCGACCCTGCCGTCCCGAAAGACTGGCGCCCCGTGGCGCCTGTGGAAACCTTCGTGGCCGAGGGTTTTGCGCCGTTGCAGCACCTGAATCCGGGGCGTGACGCGCAGCTGGTCCGCCTCGATGGGCCGTCGGGCCCCGAGTACTGGTTCGTCTTCCAGAATTTCTACGTCGTCACCACCTACAACCGCAGCCCGATGTACGCCATGGCGGTTAACCAGCTGGCGCAGGCGATTCGCGAGCGCACGCATGGATCGGCGGCGCGATGACCGCGCGGGCCGGGGGGCTTGCTGCAGGGGTGAGCCTCGCGCTGCGCAGG
Source organism: uncultured Luteibacter sp. (assembly GCA_966191635.1). Taxonomy (GTDB): domain Bacteria; phylum Pseudomonadota; class Gammaproteobacteria; order Xanthomonadales; family Rhodanobacteraceae; genus Luteibacter. The sequence continues at coordinate 8,836 of CBIGPO010000057.1, read as the reverse complement.
GATCGCCGGCATAGCCGGCTCCCACATACATCCGGTTCGCCCCGCCCCCTGTGGGAGCCGCTTCAGCGGCGATGGGTGCTAGCGACACGCCTCACCTTCATCTGCCTCCTGGCCATACTCCTGGCCGCCTGCGGCGGCTCAAAGAACTCCCGCCCTTCGTCGCGCAGCAGCGGCGGTTCTTCATCGTCCCCTCGCAGCAGCGGCGGCCACGACGACATCAGCCGGTCGCAGTCCTCCCGTTATCGCTCCAGTTCGGACAGTGTGCCGACCGAAATCCCGGACGTGAGCAAGCTCCCCGAGCCGGTGCCGAAAGTGGAGCCGCGCGCGCTCTACGGCAACAAGTCGCCGTACTCCGTGCTCGGCCAGACCTACAACGTGCTTCCGACGCCGCGCGGTTACGTGGAACGCGGTATCGCCTCGTTCTACGGCAACAAGTTCCACGGCTACAAGACCTCGAGCCTCGAGGAGTACGACATGTACCAGTTCTCGGCGGCGCACAAGACGCTGCCGCTGCCGAGCTATGCGCGTGTCACCAATCTTGAGAACGGCAAGAGCGTCATCGTCCGCATCAACGACCGCGGTCCCTTCCACGAGAACCGCATCATCGACCTGTCGTTCGCGGCGGCGGTGAAGCTGGGTGTGTGGCCGAAGGGCACCGGGCTGGTCGAAGTGCGCGCTATCGACCCGAGCGAAGCGAACAGCGACCGCGGCGCGCCGTACGTGAATAGCGCACCTAAACCGGCCCCCGTGACCGCGCCGGCACCGCCGCCGCGACCGGCCTATGTCGCTGCACCGCCGGCCGCACGCACGGCGCCGACACCGGAGATGGCGACCACTTCGTCACCGTCGCGTGTCGTTGGCGTGACCTCGGTTGGCGCGGCTGCGGTCGGTTCGGCCCCGGTGGTCGCCGCCGCCACGCGCGCGCCGAGCGCTGCTATTTCCGCGCCAGTTGGCGATGGAGACGACGGCCCCGTGCCCGGCATGACGAGTGTTTCCGCGGCCGAGGCGTTACCGCCCCTGCCTGGGGCCAAGCCGGTCCCGAGCCCGCCGGCGGTGTCCGCAAGCTCGCCCTCGGCTGGCCCCGTATCACGCCCGACAACGCCAGCACAGGGGCCTACCATCGCCCCTGTGGCCGGTAAACCTACGATTTATCTCCAAGTCGGCGCGTTTTCCGACGTGGCGAACGCCAACCGCGTGGCCGACCAGCTGAATAAAGCGGGTCTCGGCCCCGTCAGTGTCATTGAGACCGCCGTCGCGGGCCGCAGCGTACGCCGCGTGCGCGTGGGGCCCCTGGCCGATGTGGACACCGCCGACCGCGTGACCGACCAGATCGCCGGCATGGGCCTGCCTCGCCCGTCGGTCGCGGTAGACTGACCTCCTTTTTGTTGCTTTGACTGGATCGCTGAAACGATGAAGCTCTTCCCACGCTCCCTGTTCGCTTTCGCCGCCGCCGCGCTTGTCGCCGGCGTCACCGTGGCGCAGCAGACCCCGCCGCATCCCGCACCCGTTCCGCGCCCGGTCGTCCCCGAAGCGCCGGTGCCGCCGCCGCCGGACGTGGAGGGCAAGAGCTGGGTGCTGATGGATTACAACACTGGGCAGATCATCGCCTCGAAGGATCCGGACGTGCAGCTGGAGCCGGCCTCGATCACCAAGATCATGACCGACTATGTCGTCTCGGCCGAGCTGGGCAACGGCAAGATCCACAACACCGATCCGGTGACGATCAGCGAGAACGCATGGCGCGGCGGCGGTGCGAGCACCGACGGCTCCACCAGCTTCCTCAAGCTCAACAGCCAGGTGCCGCTGAAAGATCTGCTCTACGGCATGATCATCCAGTCCGGTAACGATGCCGCCATCGCGTTGGCCGAGCACACTGCGGGCTCCGAGCCGGCGTTCGCCAACCTGATGAACGCGTACGCCAAGCAGCTGGGCATGACGCATTCGCAGTTCCAGAACGCTTCCGGTTACCCGGTGGCCAACCACTACACGACGGCCCGCGACATCGCGATCCTGTCGCGCGCGCTCATCCACGACTTCCCCGAGGACTACGCGATCTCGGCCGTGAAGGAGTTCGAGTGGAACGGCATCAAGCAGCACAACCGTAACCTGCTGCTGTGGCGCGACAACACCGTCGATGGCATCAAGACCGGCCACACCGCGGCCGCCGGCTACTGCCTGGCCGCTTCGGCCAAGCAGGGCGATGCCCGCATGATCGCCATCATCATGGGTGCCAGCAGCGAGAAGGGCCGCGCTGATGCCGCGCTGGCGCTGCTCAACTACGGCTTCCGTTTCTACGAATCGCACAAGCTCTACGAAGCCAACAAGCCGCTTGCCACGCCCAAGCTATGGAAGGGCGCCGAGAACACCATCCCGCTCGGTGTCGCCGAGGACGCGATGGTCTCGGTCAAGCGCGGCGATTACGACAAGCTCAAGGCCAACCTCGATATCCCCGCCACGCTGATCGCTCCCTTCAAGAAGGGTCAGCAGGTGGGCACGCTGCGCGTGACGCTGGACGGCCAGCCGGTGCTCACCACCCCGTTGGTGGCCCTGAACGATGCACCGGAGGGCGGTTTCTTCTCGCGCCTCTGGGACACGATCATGCTGTGGTTCCACAGCGACGGTGACAAAAAGTAAGAGGGCGGCACCATGCGTGAAATCGACTTCAGCGATGCGCAGAAAGACGGCAAGGGCTTCCAGTTCCCGGGCGAGTTCGAGATCACGGCCATCGGCAGCGCCGCGGCCGGCCTCGACAAGCACGTCCCGGCACTGCTCCATGCCATTGGCCTGGAAGTGCTCCATGAGACGCTGTCGACCAAGCTCACTCCGGCGGGTAATTACCAGTCGGTCACCGTGAGCTTCGTTGCACCGAGCCGTGAGAAGTACCTGGAGGCACATAGCACGCTGCGGGCTGACGAGAACATCCGTTTCACGATGTAATCGATACCTGGGCAGGCTTCTGTGGGAATGCTCTGTGTGGGAGCCGCTTCAGCGGCGATTGGTTTGCGGCAGGCTAGCCCGCTGCCGCGGGATCGCCGATGAATCGGCTCCCACTAAAGAGCCCTCCCACCAGCCTTGTATCGCTCGGCCAGCGCCCACAACTCCTCGACATCCCCTCCGATTCGATCTCCATGAGCCTCCCCCTCAACGTCCGCCGGCTGGGGCGCGTCCCCTACGAATCCACCTGGAAGGCCATGAGCGCCTTCACCGACAACCGCACCGACGACACCGTCGACGAGCTGTGGCTGCTGGAGCATGACCCGGTGTTCACCCTGGGGCAGGCGGGCAAGGAAGAGCACGTGCTGGCGGCGGGGGATATCCCCGTAGTGCGCGTGGATCGCGGCGGCCAGGTGACCTATCACGGTCCCGGCCAGATCGTGGCCTACCCGATGATCGACCTGCGCCGCGTCGGCGTTGGTGTGCGCGAGCTGGTCAACCGCATCGAGCAGGCCATCATCGACACCATGGGTGAATGGAATATCGGCGCCGAACGCCTTGAGGGCGCCCCTGGCGTCTATGTGGCCGGCGCCAAGGTCGCCGCCCTTGGCCTGCGCATCCGCCGGGGCTGCAGCTTCCACGGGCTGGCCTTCAACGTGGACATGGACCTCGAGCCCTATCACCGCATCAATCCCTGCGGCTACAAGGGTTTGGAGGTCACCCAGGTGTTAGACTTGGGCGGTCCGTCACGGTTGGCGGACGTGGAAGACGTCCTGGTACAGGAATTCTGTCGCCAGTTTGGCTTCCACGCCGTGCCAGCCGAACCCTCCCTCCCCGAACTCCCCGCCCGCATTGCGGTCTGAGGTCGTAGCCGTTATGAGCCAAACCTCCACTTCCCCCTCCCGCAGCATCCCCATCGCCGTCGTCGACAAGCCCGGCGAGAAGATGCTCGGTAACGACAAGATCGCGCTCAACCGCGCGAACTTCGATACCGATGTGCCCACGCTGCGCAAGCCGAGCTGGATCCGCGTGCGTCTGCCCCAGGGCAACGCCGTGCAGCAGCTGAAGGCACGCCTGCGCGAGAACTCGCTGGTCACGGTGTGCGAAGAAGCGTCCTGCCCGAACATCCACGAGTGCTTCTCCAAGGGCACCGCTACCTTCATGATCCTCGGCGAGGTCTGCACCCGCCGTTGCTCGTTCTGCGACGTGGCCCATGGCCGCCCGCAGCCGCCGGATCCGCTTGAGCCGGCCCGCCTGGCCGAGACCATCCGCGACATGCGCCTGAAGTACGTGGTGATCACCTCGGTCGATCGCGACGACCTGCGCGACGGTGGTGCCGAGCATTTCGCCTCGTGCATCCGCGCGGTGCGTCATGCCAGCCCGAACATCCGCATCGAGATCCTCACCCCGGATTTCCGCGGCAAGGGTCGTATGGAACGCGCGCTGGAAGTCATGAAGGACTTCCCGCCGGACGTCTTCAACCACAATCTGGAGACGGTGCCGCACCTGTATCGCGAAGTCCGTCCGGGCGCCGACTACCAGTGGTCGCTGGACCTGCTCAAGCGCTTCAAGGCGCAGCATCCGGACGTTCCGACCAAGTCCGGCATCATGCTGGGCCTGGGCGAGACCCTGGAGCAGGTGCTCGAGACGATGCGGGATCTACGCGCCCATGACGTCGACATGATCACCATCGGCCAGTACCTGCAGCCGACGGCGCATCACCACCCGGTGGTCCGTTACTGGACGCCGGACGAATTCGAGGCGCTGCGCGTCGCCGGTGAAGAGATGGGCTTCGGCCATGTCGCTTCCGGCCCGTTGGTGCGATCCTCCTACCATGCCGACCTGATGGCTCACGCCGCCGGCGTCGTCGAATAAACGCCCAAAGCAATCCGAGGCTTCGACTACATGACCCTTCGCCCCGCGTTCGCCCTCCTGCTGGCCCTTTCCGCCGCGGGTGCCCAGGCACAGACAGCCGCCCCGCAGCATCCGGGTGCGGCCGCGCCGGCGAGCAAGCCTGCCGCGCCCCAGCCGAAGGACGCCTCCGAAGCGGCGACCTCGCCGGAACCGCAGCGCAAGGAGTCGAGCCTGCCGCTGAAGCCGACGGCCGCCGAGGCGCAGGCGTCGCAGCTCTCGGCGCGTTTCCTCACGCGTTTCCACTACCAGGCCCAGCCGCTCGACGACGCCATGTCGGCCAAGATCTACAAGGCCTACTTCGACGCGCTCGATAGCGAGAAAGTCTTCTTCACCCAGGAAGACATGGACAAGTTCGCGCCGCTGAAGACCCAGTTCGACGACGCGATCTGGAACCAGGACCTCACCGGTCCGTTCTCGGTGTTCAACCTGTACGTGGCGCGCGCCGTGGACCGCATGAACTATGCGCGCGGCCTGCTCAAGAAAGGCTTCGACTTCAGCGGTAACGACAGCTTCAACTTCGACCGCAAGAAGGCCGCGATCCCGAAGAACCAGGCCGAGCTCGACGACGTGTGGCGCAAGCGCACCATGAACGACTGGCTGCGCCTGAAGCTGGCCGGCAAGAGCGACGACGACATCCGCAAGACGCTCGACAAGCGCTACGCCACCTACATCAGCCGCGTGCGCCAGCTCGACGACGAAGACGCGACGCAGGCCTTCATGACCGCGTACGCCAACTCCACCGACCCGCACACCGACTACCTCGGCCCCCGCGCCGCGGACGCTTTCGACATCGCCATGCGCCTGTCGCTGGAAGGTATCGGCGCGGTGCTGCAGGCACGCGACGACTACACCACCATCCGCGAACTCGTTCCGGGCGGTCCGGCGATCAAGTCCGGCAAGATGAAGGCGGGTGACCGCATCGTCGCCATCGGCCAGGGCGAAACCGGCCCCATGGTCGATGTGGTCGGCTGGCGCCAGGACGATGTGGTCAAGCTCATCCGCGGCAAGAAGGACACGACGGTTCGCATCGAGATCCTTCCGGCCGATGCCGGCGTGGATGGCAAGCACGACGTCGTGACGCTGGTCCGCAAGAAGGTCACGATGGAAGAGCAGGCCGCCAAGTCCAAGGTCATCGACGTGAAGGACGGCGACGTCACGCGCAAGATCGGCGTGATCGACCTGCCCACGTTCTACCAGGATTTCGGCGCGCGCAAGAACGGCGACACCAACTTCAAGAGCGCCACCCGCGACGTCTCCAAGCTGCTCACCGAGCTGAAGGCACAGAAGGTCGAGGGTGTGGTCATCGATCTGCGCAACAACGGCGGTGGTTCGTTGTCCGAGGCCACCGAGCTCACCGGCCTCTTCATCGACACCGGCCCGGTCGTGCAGGTGCGTGACGCGCGCGGCCAGATCGACGCGCAGGGCGATGACGCGCCGGGCATGGCATGGGACGGTCCCATGGCCGTGCTGGTCAACCGTGGTTCGGCCTCGGCCTCGGAAATCTTCGCCGCCGCGATCCAGGATTACGGCCGCGGCCTCATCATCGGTGAGCCCACCTTCGGCAAGGGCACCGTGCAGAACCTGGTCGACCTCGACAAGTTCGGCAAGGCCGCCACCGGAGAGGATGCCAAGTACGGCGAGTTGAAGATGACCATCGCCGAGTTCATTCGCATCAACGGTGACAGCACGCAGCTGCGCGGTGTCACGCCGGACGTCATGTTCCCGCAGAACGGTGACGCGAAAGAATTCGGCGAGTCCACCTACGACAACGCACTGCCGTGGCGTCACATCGATCCGGCCGACTACAAGCCGGTCGCCGACCTGAAGCCGATCGTCGGTCCGCTCAACGCCAAGCACGACGCGCGCGTGGCGAATTCGCCGGCATGGAAGCTCATGCTCGACGAAATGGCCGAGTACAAGAAGCTACGCGACAAGACCGATATCTCGCTGAACTTCGCCGCACGCCAGGCCGAGCGCAAACAGTACGACGCGCTGCAAACCGACTTCCGTAACCGCCGCAAGGCGATCTTCGGTGGCGACGGCAGCGCGGCGGATGCAGCCGATGACGCCAACAACGGCGACGACGGCCTCAACGCCAACGAGCGCAGCCTCAAGTCGGAAATCAAGCAGGAAGCCGATGCGAAGAAGGCCAAGGACACGCCGCTCGACGAAGCCGCCCACATCGTCGGCGACGAAGTGGCGCTGATCAAGGCGGACCCGAAGCTGGCTGTGCAAGTGCTGCCCTACGGCGGCCGCAAGCTCGACACCCCGCAAACGGCGCAGGTGCCGGCGAATCCTCCGGCCTCGACCACTCCGTAAAAGAGAAGCCCGCCACCGGCGGGCTTTTTTTTGCTTTCTGTAGGAGCCGATTCATCGGCGATGGGATTGCCGCTGCGCAGGAATCGCCGCTGAAGCGGCTCCCATAAAAAGACCTGCCCTGCTAGCCTGACCCCCGATAAAAAAAGGCAGGAGGCAGCACCCCATGACAGATTTCCTCAATCACCTCGGCATCGACGCCGCCATGCGCGCGTTGATCATCACCTATGCCATCCGCATCGGCCTCGCCGTGCTGCTGCTTCTCATCGGCTTCTGGATATCCGCACGACTCGCCAATCTCGGTCGTCGCGCCCTCGAACGCGCGCGCGTCGACGTCACGCTGGCGATGTTCCTGCGCAACATCATCTACGGCATCCTCATTGCGCTGCTGGTGATCCAGGTGCTCGGCATGGCCGGCATTCCCACGGCGTCGTTCATCGCTGCGATCGGTGCTGCCGGCCTGGCCATTGGCCTGGCCCTCAACAGCTCGCTGTCCAATCTCGCCTGGGGCGTCCTGCTGATCCTGTTCCGTCCGTTCCGCGTGGGTGATCACGTCACCATCGGTGGGGTCGAAGGCGATGTGCAGAGCATCAACCTCATGCACACCTATCTCATCACGCCTGACAACCGCCAGGCCGTGCTGCCGAACGCCAAGGTCGGTGGCGAGGCGATCATCAACTTCAACGTCCGTGGCACGCGCCGTTTCGAGATCAAGGTCGGCATCGGCTACAACGACGACATCGGCAAGGCCATGCAGGTGGTGCGCGATCTGTTCGCTACCGATGAGCGGATCCTGAAGGACCCGGTGCCCGGCGTGTGGACCGAAGCGCTCGGCGATTCCAGCGTGAACCTTGTGATCCGCGGCTGGACCGCCATCGGCGACCTGTGGGAAACCCAGACCACGTTGATCCGCAGCATCAAGGAGCGCTTCGACGAGGCCGGCATTACGATTCCGTACCCGCAGAGCGAGATTCGCCTGGTCAGCGCCCCGGCGGCAGAGCCGAAAGCGGGTTGACCCTGGGTGGAGGTGGGGCGCTTTGTGTGGGAGCCGCTTCAGCGGCGATGGGGTGCTTGCGACAACCCGGCCCGCTGCCGCGGGATCGCCGATGAATCGGCTCCCACAATTGCCGCTGAATCGGCTCCCACAATCGCCGGCATGGCCGGGTCCCACAATGGTTCTAGCTGAAATACAGGCAAACAACTGTTTGAATCGTGGGAAACGGCGCCCGAGGGATTACAATCGACCGGTTGCGCCGTACCGCGGCGCCCGTCCTTCCCCCGCCGGTGGGTTTGCCGCCCGCCGACGCCTGCTCCAGGAGTTCCTATGGCCGACGTCAAAGAAGCCCGCGTGCCCGATATCGGTGGCAGCGCGGTCCCCGTCATTGAAATCATGGTCAAGGTCGGCGATCGCGTCGAGAAAGACCAGAGTCTGGTGACGCTCGAGTCCGACAAAGCCACGATGGAAGTGCCGGCGCCGTTCGCTGGCGTCATCAAGGAACTGAAGGTCAAGGTCGGCGACGAAGTCGATGAAGGCCACGTGATCGCCCTGGTCGAAGCCGACGGCGACGCCCCGGCTGCCGCCGCACCGAAGGCGGAAGCACCCAAGGCTGAGCCTGCCAAGGCCGAGGCTCCGAAGGCCGATGCATCCAAGGCCGCCGCTCCGGCTCCGGCC
>CBIGPO010000056.1:0-22419 GCA_966191635.1 uncultured Luteibacter sp. | reverse complement strand
ATCATCATGATCGCGTTCTTCTTCACGATGCCGACCAGCATGATGATGCCGACGAAGGCGAAGAGATCCAGCGAGGCGTTGAAGATCACCAGCGTCAACAACGCGCCTACCGCGGCAGCGGGCAGGCCCGAGAGGATCGTCAGCGGATGGATGAAGCTCTCGTAGAGAATACCCAGCACGAGGTAGATCACGAACACCGCGAGCAGCAGGAGAAGCCCCATCCCCTTGATGGAGTCCTGAAATGCCTGCGCCGTGCCCTGCACGCTGCCACTCAGTGTGGGCGGTAGCTTCAACTCGGTCGTCGCGCGATCGATACGCGCCACAGCGTCGCTAAGCGACACGCCAGGTGCGAGGTTGAACGATACCGTCACAGCGGGAAGCTGGCCCTGATGGTTGACCGTCAGCACCTGCGGCTTGCGTTCGAAGCTCGCCACGGTATTCAACGGCACGAGCTTGCCGCTATCGGCGGTGACGTAGAGCTTCGACAGCACGGCCGGATCGTCCTGCATGCGACGTTCGACCTGGAGGATCACCCAGTACTGCGTGGCCGTCGCGTAGATGGTGGAAATCTGGTTTTCGCCGAACGCCGTGCCGAGCGCCGTCTGCACCTGATCCATGGTGAGGCCAAGCGGTGCCAGCTTGTTGCGATTGACGGTAACCACCATCGACGGGCTGTTGAGGTCGAGGTCGGTAGTGACATCCTGGAAACCGGGCAGTTTCTGGAACGCGGCAACGAGCTTGCCGGACCAGTCGTACAGCGCGTGCAGGTCGGTCGACTGTACCGTGTACTGGTACTGCGCCTTCGACTGCCGCCCGCCGACCTGGATTGACGGTGGATTCTGGATATAGGTGCGAATGCCCGGCACCTCGGCGAACTTATGGCGCAGCTCCTGGATGATCTGATCGGGGGTGGTGTGCCCGCGCTCGCCGGGATCCTTCAACCGTAGCAGCAAGGAGCCAGAGTTCACCGTGGCGCGCGGCCCGCCGGCACCCACGCTGGACATCACGCCTTCAATGTTCGGATCTTTTCGCGCCATGTCGGCCAGGGACTGCTGGCGCGCGGACATCGCGGCGAAGGAGATGTCGGTGGGACCTTCCGTGGTGACGCGCAACTGACCGCTGTCGCCTGCGGGAATAAAGTCCTTCGGCGTGATGACGAACAACACACCCGTCGCGGCGAGGCTCAGGGCAAACACACCGACCACCGTACGCGGGTGGCGCATGCACCAGGCCAGCGTGCTGGTATAGCCGCTGGTCATCGCGGCGAAACCACGATCGAACCAGACCACGATGAAGCTGCGCTTGTCGTGCGCATGCGCCTTGATGAAGCGGCTGCACAGCATCGGCGTGAGCGTGATCGACACAAAGCCCGAGATGAGGATCGACACGCTGATGACGACGGCGAACTCGTGGAAGAGCCGTCCGACGATGCCGCCCATGAACATCACCGGGATGAAGACGGCGACCAGCGACAGGGTCATCGAGAAGATCGTAAAGCCGATTTCGTTGGCGCCTTTGACGGAGGCGTCGAACGGCGCCTCACCGAGTTCGATGTGACGCATGATGTTCTCGAGCATCACGATGGCATCGTCGACGACAAAACCTACCGCGAGCGTCAGCGCCAGCAGGGAGAGATTGTCCAGGCTGTAGCCCAGCGCGAACATCGCACCGAAGGTACCGAGTACGGAAATGGGCAAGGCGACGGCGGGAATCAGCGTGGCCGAGGCATTACCGAGGAACAGGTAGATCACGATGACAACGAGAATGCCGGCAAGGATCAGCGTGAACTGCACGTCGTGCACCGAATCGCGAATGGAGTCGGAACGGTCGTACATGACGCCCAGCTTCACCGAGGGCGGCAAGGTCTCGCTGAAGGCCGGCAACAGGGCGAGGATCTTGTTGACCGTCTCCACCGTGTTCGCCCCCGGCTGTCGCTGGATGGCCAGGGTGATGGCGCGGTTGCCGTTGTACCAGCTCGCCTTCTGGTCATCCTGCACGCTGTCGCGAGGCACCGCGATATCGGACAGGCGTACGGGTGCGCCGTTGCGATAGGCGACCACGATCTGGCCGTAATCGGCGGCGCGCATCAACTGGCCGTCCGAACGGATCGACAGCAACTGGCGCCGGCCGTTGAGCGAACCCGTGGCCTTGTTGACGTTGGCCGCGGCGATCGCGTCGCGCATCTGATCCACACCGATGCCCGTGGCGGCGAGTCGATCCGGATCGACCGCGATACGCACGGCGTACTTCTGCGAACCGTACACGTTCACCTGAGCTACGCCTTCGACCATCGATAGACGTTGCGCCAGCTCGGTCTCGGCGTAGTCGTCCACCGTGGACAGCGGCAGCGTCGACGATTGCATGGTGAGGAACAGGATCGGCGCATCGGCCGGGTTGACCTTGCGATACGTGGGTGGCGTAGGCATGTCCTGCGGCAGCTGACGCTGCGCAGCGGAAATGGCCGCCTGGACGTCCTGTGCCGCCCCGTCGATGCTACGGTCGAGCGAGAATGTCACGGTGATCGTGGTCGAGCCGAGCGAACTGGACGACGTCATCGAATCGATGCCGGCGACCGTCGAGAGCTGTGCTTCGAGCGGCGTGGCCACCGACGACGCCATGGTTTCCGGTGACGCACCGGGCAATGAGGCGCTGATGTTGATCGTAGGGAAATCGACGTTCGGTAGCTCGTTCACCGGCAACCTGGGGTACGCGGCGATGCCGAAGATGACCAGCGCGGCCATCAGCAGCGTCGTCATCACCGGGCGACGGATGCAGAGCTCCGGCAGGTTCATGCGTGTTCCTCAGCCCTTGTCGATGCGAACGCGCGCGCCGTCGACCAGCAGCATCTGGCCTTCGGTAACGACCCGCTCACCGCCGTCGAGGCCCTTGTCGATGACCGCGCGGTCCGCGGTGGTGGCGCCGGTGGTGACGCTGCGCTGCTCCACCGTCTTGTCGGGCTTGACGACGAAAACGAACGAACCCGACGTGGAACTCTGCAGCGCGATCACCGGCACGCTGACCGCATCGGTCAGGCGCGTGGTCGGCAGCATGACGTCGACGAACTGACCTGGGGTAAGCCGGCCGTCCGCGTTGTGGAAACGGCCCTTGAGGACGATCGTGCCGGTGGTCGCATCCACCGCGTTGTCGATGAACTCCAGCTCGCCCTGCAGCGGCGCGCCTTTGTCACCGGAAATCGTCGCCTGCACGGGCAGCGCGCCGTCGCGCAGGCTGGTGCGTACGGCAGCAAGGCTATCTTCGGGGATGGAAAACGCGACACGGATGGGATCGACTTCGTTGAGCACCACGATATCGGTGGTGTCCGCGGTGAGCGTGGCACCGGGATAAGCCAGGGGTGCGCCGGTCACGCCGTCGAACGGCGCGCTGATGGTGGTGAAATCGAGCTGGGTCTGCGCGGCGCGGGCGGCGGCGCGATCGCTCTCCAGCGCGGCGCGGGCGACACCGAGGTTGGCCTTGTACAGGTCGTAGTCCGCCCGGCTGACGAAACCCTTGCCGAGCATATTTTCGTAGCGGGCCAGGTCGGCCTCGGCTTTCACCAGTTGCGCCTGGTCGCGGGACACGTTGCCCTGGGCCTGGTCGAAAGCGGCCTTCAGCGGACGCGGGTCGACCCGGGCCAGCAATTCGCCTTTCTTTACATGGGCGCCAGGCGTGAACGCCAGCACGTCCAGCTGCCCGTTGACGCGAGACCGCACATTCACCGTGGAATACGCTTCGGCCCGACCGATCACCTTCAGTGACAGGTCGATTTCACCGCGGGTTGCGATCGCCGTGGTGACCGGGACGCCCGCCGCGGCCTTATCGCCGGGTTTCGGGCCGTCCTTGCCGCCCGCGTCGTGGCGCCAGATCGTCGCCGCAAGGGCGCCGGCGGCGACCAGGGCCGCTATGAGGAGAAATTTCTTCCCTGGGGAACGTTGCATGTAGGCTCCGGCCGAATCCTGAAGCTCCGGTCGCCGCGCTGGAGCACGCGGGCTTGGTCGTTGGTTCGGACATCCGCCTGGGAAACGCATGTCTGGGTATTCGGTTGACCGACCGATCAGCTTTCTTCGGACGGGCCGTCGAGGCTCTGGAGGTTCTCTTTCATGCGGTCCAGCACCGCGAGCATGATTTTCAGGTCATCGGGGGAGATACCGGCTGTGGCGTCACGGCGAAGGCCGCGGGCGATATCTTCCATGCCATCGATGACACCCCGTGCTTGCTCGGTGTCATGAAGACGCCAGGCGCGCCGGTCTTTCGGATCGGCACGTCGCTCCACGAAACCGGCAGCCTGCAGGCGGTCGATGACGCGACCCACCGCAATCGGTTCCATATCAAGCTGTTCGGCCAGCTCGTTCTGTCGCATCCCGGGGCGCCGATGCAGGGCCTTGAGGGCACGCCATTGCGCACGGGTCAGGCCAAAGCGCACGGCCCTCCGGTCGAAGTGCTTGCGGAAAAGCAAGGTGACGTCGTTGAGCAGATAGCCGAACGAGATGTCTTCAACTTTGAGCTGGTCGGCCATAACCTTCGGCGAGGTGCGTAGGGAGTAAGGACATCGTAGCCAATTGCGGCGCAACCGTCACAGAAGGATGCAGCATGGCTTTCGAGCTGATCGAGACCGACATCACCCTGCTGACGGTCGATGCCATCGTCAACGCGGCTAACGAGTCCCTGCTGGGCGGCGGCGGGGTGGACGGAGCCATTCACCGGCGCGCCGGATCGGGCCTGCTGGCCGCCTGCCGGGCCCTACCGGAGGTCGCCCCGGGAGTGCGCTGCCCAACCGGGGAAGCACGCATTACCGAGGGATTCGCCCTCCCCGCTCACTTCGTCATCCACACCGTGGGTCCGGTCTGGCATGGCGGCAGCCATGGCGAACCCGAACGACTGGCTGCCTGCTATCGGAATGTTCTCAAACTGGCCGAGACACATGGCGTCGTATCCATCGCGTTTCCCGCGATAAGCGCCGGGGTTTACGGGTACCCGGCCGATGCCGCGGCGCAGATCGCGGTGAATACCGTGCGCGCGGCGCCCTGGCGGCCCGAACGCGTGGTGTTCTGTACCTTCGGTCCATCAATGACGACGATCTACGACCGGCTGATCTGACTGTAACTACCGGGGGTAAAGCGGTGGCAGGCCGGACGGACCGTCGCCACCCGGTTCGATCGACCATTCCAATCCCCGCGTGAACGCCGCCTTCAGCGCCGCACCATCCACCGCCCCGCCGGCGAAGCGTGCGCGCTGCAGCATGGCGATCGCCGTGCGCTGCTCCTCGCTGCCCAGGGCCGCTGACAGCGCACCCGTGCTGCGAAGAGACGGCCGCACCGTTTGCGCCCAGGCAAGCAGCAAACGGTCCACCGTCGCGGGATCGGCGGACGTCGAGGAAAGGAATGCGTCGCGTGCGGGCCGTTCGCGGGTGGGCTCGCGCGGCGTCGGCACCACCGCGATGGCCGGGCGGCGACGAGCGAGAAGCAGCCACGCTGCGACGGTGACCAGCCACAGGACAACAGCCACAAGGAAGAGCCAACGCCAGGGCGTGGATGGCGTCGGCGAAATCGGGCCGGAGGCTGGCGAGGTCGCGGATGGCCGCGCTACGGATCCGCCGGCGGCCGGCATCGGTGTTGCACCCACGCCGCCAGCCACCTCGATATCACGCGCCGGCAAGGTAGCGACTTCCGCCTTGTCGGTGACGACGTTCCACCAGTGCAGCGTCGTCTCGGGAATGTGCAGGGTCCCGCTACGCGTCGGCACCACCGCGAAACCCTGCTGGCGGCGTCCGGTCACCCAGGCCCCGCTCGTGCCACCACCGGTGACCGCTTTGTCCGGATAGACGTCCGCACCGTCGATCTTCGGTAGCGACAACGCCGGCAGGGCCTCGAAGGGCATGCCCACGGCGTCGAGGCGCATGGTCAATGTGATCGGCTGACCCACGCGCCCCTTGCCGTCGGCTGGCATCCCTTCCAGGGCAAGCTTCAGTTCGCGCGCGGGAATCCAGGCGGCGTCCGGTGCCGACGACGGGCGTTCGCGAACATTCACGTGGAGCCGATCGGCCACCGCACTGACCGGCGCACCGGCACCGAAGAACGAGCCTGCGTCAGTGGGATCGACAGCCGTGCCCTGGAAGGTCGGCGGCTGGATCTCCAGGCTGCCCGCACGCTGCGGAAAGATGGCGTAGTGACGCTCGATGACATTGAAGCGCCGGCCACCACGTGTGCTCTGGTAATTAGCGTCCTGACCGACGCGGCGCACCTCGGCGCCTTCAGCCGAGGGATCGCCGAGCTGACCGTCGGCGAGATTGACCGCGAAATACAGGCGTAGCGTGTAGTCGATCTGTTGGCCCACGTAAGCCTGGGTCGGCTCAGCCTTGCCTTCGAGCACCACCGGGCGGTCGGCCGCAGAAGCACTGCCGTCCGATGACGCAGCGGCGACGTCGAGCGTTACCGGCTGCGTCCTCTGACCGCCAACGGCAAGCGCCGGCACGGTAAGTCGTCCCTCGTGGCGCGGGCGCAAGGCCACGCCGAGAATCGTATGAGCCTCGCGCCGTCCGTTGACGATGCTCAGGGAGTGATTGGTCGACGTACCCAGGACCACGAAGTCCGTCATCAGTGGCGCCAGGTCCGGCGCATCCGACGACTCATCGCCAATCTCAATATTGAGCGTCACCGTTTCGCCCACGCCGACGGTGGTGCGGTCGAGCGATGCCACCGGCGACGCGGATTGCGCCATGGCCGTGAACGGCATCGCCAGCGCGAGGGCCAGCATCAGGTAACGCATCGTCACTCCTCCGGCTCGGCGCCGTGACGACGCTGGTATTCGAGCATGAACTTTCTCCGTAACAAGCCGCCCGGGTCGTCGGGAACACGCATCAGTGCACGGCGCACATCGGCCGGCAGCTTGGACGAAGCATCTTCCGCGGACAGCTGACCAAGGTCGTGGCCTTTGTCGTCCGCCGGCTTGCCTTGCTTACCGGCGAGTGCTGCGTCCATCTGCTGTTTCAACGCAGCTTGCGCCTGCGCGGCCTGCTGCCGTTCGGCGGCCGACTTGGCCTCAGCATCGCCCTGAGGTGCTTGCGACTTGCCCGGTTCCTTGCCCTTGTCGCCACCGTCGCCTTCGCCGGTTTTGTCCTGCGAGCCCTGCTGGCCTTGCTGGCCGTCCTTGCCATCGGCACCGGGCTGTTGACCGCTCTCACCCTTCTTGCCGTCATCACCTTGCTGGCCTTGCTGGCCCTGTTGGTCCTTGCCCTGATCCCCCGACTGGCCCTGCTTCTTGTCCTGCTGACCCTTGCCGTCTTTCTTGTCGTTCTTCTTGTCCTGGTCCTGCTGTTTCTGCTTCTGCAGGAAATCGGCCACTGCCTTCCGGTTAGCGGCGGCATCGGTGTTGGCCGGGTTGGCTTTCAGCGCACGATCGTAGGCAGCAAGTGCGTCTTCGTAGCGCTGCTGCTTGGCGAGAGCATTACCGAGGTTGTATTGGGAATCGCTGTCCGCGCCGTGAGCGAGTGCGGCCTCCGAAGCCGCGTAGTCCCCTGCCCGGTACGCCGCCGCGCCACGCAGGCCGTTGCTTGCGGCCAGTGATTGCGCGCGCTTCGCATCGCCATCGGCGAGCGCCTTCGCGGCTTGCTGATCGCGCGTGCGGAAGACATCCGTGACGCCATCGGCGTGCGCAGGCGCCATAGGCAGAAACATCAAGGCGAGCACGAGCAACCATCCGCGCCTGAACGCGAGCGCCACGATCGGCAGGAGGGGAAGGAGCAGCCACGGCCCCCGATCCTGCCACTGGCCAGACGTCGCACCGGCAACGGCCTTGCCCTCGCCGTCGCCATGCAGCGCCGAAGCGAGCGAGGTCACGTCGGACTGATCGTCCGTGGTGGTGACATAGCGACCGCCGCCGGCGGAGGCCACGGCGGCCAGCGACACGTCGTTGCGAGGAGCCATGACAATCGCACCCTGCGCATCCTTGAGGAAGCCGCCATCGTCACCGGGAACGGGGCCGCCCCTTGTAGTGCCCAGGCCGAGGACGGATACGCTGTCGCCCGCCGCGCGTGCGCGTCCTGCCGCGGCGGCCGCAGCGGCGTCGGCGTGGTCGGTCACCAGAACGATCGAACCACCTCGCACGTCGGCGTGACGAATCAGATCGACGGCCATGTCGATCGCCTTGGCCGGGTCGTCGCCGGCCACGGGCATGGTGTCCGGTGCCAGCGCGGTGAGCAGGTCGTCCACACTGTGCGCGTCTGTGGTCAGCGGAGCCACGGTGAACGCTTCACCGGTATAGGCAATCAGCGCGTTCATTCCGTCGCGGTTCGCTGCGTACAGCTCGCGCACCTTGTAGCGCGCGCGACTGAGTCGATCCGGTACGACATCGTGGGCAAGCATGTGCGGCGACATCGACACCACGACAACCTGGGCAGCGCGCTCGGCGAACAGCTGCTTCGACTGACGATCCCACGTGGGTCCGGCCAGAGCGAGCACAGCGAGCGCGGCGGCAGCGATGAAGGCAAACACGGGAGCGCGCGATGCACCGGGTTTGCCATCGAGCAGGTACGGCAGCAGCAGGGGATCCGCCAGGCGCGCCAGCACACGGGCTTCGGCCGAACGCCTGCCGATCAGCCATGCAAGCAAAGGCACGAGCAGAAGCAGCCAGAGCCAGCGCGGCTCGATGAAATGCAGCTGGCCGAGCCACGCCGTCATGCGAACGACCTCCGACCCAGGTAGCGCGGCAGAGCGGCGATGGCGAACAGGGCAAGCGAGGCCAGCAACGGCCAACGGAACAACTCGTAACGCGGCCTGAGTGCGGCGCCCTGCTGGGGCACCGGCTCGAGTGCGTCGATCGCGCGATAAGCCTGGGCGAGTTCATTGCTATCCGTGGCGCGGAAGAATCGGCCACCGGTCTGGTTGGCGATGTCAGTGAGCATGGACACGTCCAGATCGGCGGAGGGATTCACCACGCGACTGCCAAAGAAATCCGGCACGCGCATGGCCGTCGCCCCGATGCCGATCGTGTAGACACGAACGCCAGCGGCCTTGGCGGCGCGCGCTGCCTCACGCGGCGCGATGGATCCGGCATTGTTCACACCGTCCGTGAGCAGCACGACGACGCGCGCCTGCTCGGGCATATCGGCAAGACGCTTGACGGACACGGCCAGCGCGTCGCCGATGGCGGTTTCGCGGCCGGGCAGGCCGACCACAGCCCCATGCAATTGCGCGCGTACCGCATCCAGGTCGTAAGTAAGAGGTGTAACCAGATAAGCCTGCGAGCCGAACAGGATGAGCCCCAGTTCGTCACCTGCACGGCGATCGATGAAGTCACCGGCGATCGCTTCGACGGCGGCGAAGCGCGTAACGTTGCGACCGGCCAGCTCCATGTCGTCCAGCGACATACTGCCGGAGAGGTCGACGGCAAGCATGGTCGCGCGTCCGCTGCGCTGCTGGGGTTCCGGGGCGCCGAGCCACTGTGGCCTCGCCGCGGCGGTCACCAGGCAAAGCCACGCAAGCGCCAGCAGCAGGGTTGCCGCGAACGGTGCACGCGTCACGGACGCCGCGACCAGTGACAAGCCCGGCTGCGGCAGGTTCATCGCCTGCGCGGGCTTCAAGGGGCGCAATACATAGCGCAGCAGCCAAGGCAGCGGGAGGGCAGCGAACAGCCACGGCCATGCGAATTCAGGCAGCGACATGTGACAGCCTCCTTCGCATCGCCACGCGCACCCATGCTTCGACATCGCGCGCTGTCGGCAGCACGTCGAGCGCCGCCTCGGGACGGTAGATGGCGTCTTCGATCGCAGCCAGGCGTTGCACGTCCTGTCGCGGCGACATGGCCGCCAGGGCGTCGTGCCAGGCTGCGCCTTTCAGCACCACGCTATGCGGATCGCGCGTGCGGGCGACGCGACGCAGCAGCTGATTGGCCGCGGTGGCGAACGCCGCGACATTACCGTCTTCCGCGTAACGCGCGGTTGCGTCGCGCAGGTCGCCCAGCGCGGCATCGACACGACGATTCCACGCCCTCCGGCGGCGAAGAAAAAATACGCCTGCGACAATCGCCGCCGCCAGCAAGGCGAGCAGAACCCACCATCCGGGTGCCAGCGGCCACCACATCGATACCTGCGGTACGTGGATGTCACGGAGTTCGGGACCGGCCGTCGGCATCAGCGCGCCCTCCCCGTGCCAAGCAAGGCGACCACGGCATCGAGCGGGTCGTCGCTGGTGTCGACCGTGCGCTGTCGCAGGTTGAGCCCGGTGGCAAGTGCGGACAGTCTACGCACGCCCTCACCGAGGGAGCGGGCGAAGTCCGCGCGCTGGCGCTCGCCCTGGAGGACGACGTCGTAATGCACGCCGCCATGAGCGAAGGGGTAGCGGCCTGCCGGCGGCTGAGCAAGTTCGAGCGGATCCGCGACGTTGAGGATGGACACCTCCGCCTTGCCGACAAGACCGAGCATGCGTCCGCGCGCGGCTTCGTCGACGGCAAAGCCGTCGCTGACGAGGAGTACGCGGGAAGCGCCATGCATCAGGCGGCCTGCGCGTTGCAGCGCCGACGAAAGTGTCTCGTCCGCGCCCGGTGGCAAGGCATCCCAGGCGGCAATCGCGCCAGCCACGGCGAGCGCTCCGCGTGTACCGCCCAGGGGACGAAGCAGCTGACGCTGGCCGCCGAACGCGAGCACGCCAACGCGATCGCCGCCACGCACTGCGTACCACGCGGCCATCGCCACGGCACGCGCGGCCTGCACCGACTTGAAACGCGTGCGCGTGCCAAAGCGCATGCTCGCATTGCTGTCCAGGAGGATCAGGAGACGGCCTTCACGCTCTTCCTCGAAGAGCTTCGTATGCGCAACGCCACTGCGTGCGGTCAGTCGCCAGTCCATGCGGCGCACATCGTCGCCAGCCTGGTAGACACGGGATTCGGCGTAGTCCATGCCGCGACCGTGCAGACGCCCCGGCCGCTGGCCACTGCGCTGTACGCGCGATACCACGAGTGGCGCCGGCGCACGCGCCACGCGGGCGCGTAGCGCGATCAGTTCGGGCAACGACACATGGACGCGCCCATCCGGGATGGGGACGACGGCATTCACGGCAGTGGGACGAGATCCAGCAGGCGATCGATCACTGAATCGATGCGCACACCCTCCGCCTCGGCCTCGTAGCTGGGCAACACGCGGTGACGAAGCACCTCGTGCGCGATAACGTGGATGTCTTCCGGTATGACGTAGTCGCGACCGGCGAGCCAGGCATGTGCACGGGCACAGCGATCCAGCGCGATGGTGGCGCGGGGGCTGGCGCCCCAGGCGATCCAGCGAGCAAGCTCCGGCCCGTATTTGGCTGCGTTACGTGTCGCGACGACCAGTTGCGTGATGTAGAGCTCCAACGGTGCCGCCATGTGCACGTCAAGCACTGCGTCACGTGCGGCGAAGACATCGGCCGGCCGCAGCACGTGTGCCGGCGGCGGCACCGGGTGCATGGCTTCGCGGGCCTGTTCGCGTGCGAGGCGCAGGATCGCCAGTTCCGCGTCGGCGTCGGGATAACCAATGGTGACGTGCATGAGGAAGCGATCGAGCTGGGCCTCAGGCAAGGCGAAGGTACCTTCCTGCTCGATGGGGTTCTGCGTGGCCATGACCATGAACAGGTCGGGCAGCGGCCAGGTGCGGCGCCCGATGGTGATCTGACGCTCGGCCATGGCCTCGAGCAGGGCCGACTGCACCTTGGCGGGCGCGCGATTGATCTCGTCTGCCAGGACGATGTTGTGGAACAGCGGCCCGCGCTCGAATTCGAAAGTGCCCGTCTGCGGGCGGAAGATATCCGTGCCGGTGAGATCGGCCGGGAGCAGGTCCGGGGTGAACTGGATGCGGTGGAAATCCGCCTCCACACGGGTCGCCAGGGCCTTGATCGCGGTGGTCTTGGCCAGGCCGGGCGCACCTTCGACAAGGAGGTGACCGTCGGCAAGCAGGGCGATCAGCAGGCATTCGACCAGGTGCGGCTGACCGATGATGCCGCGGGACAGCTCCCCACGCAGGCGGACGAAGGCCGCCTGGAGCGGTGTGGCGGCAGTCGGTATATCGGACATCGACAGGAATCCCGGTTGTGGCGGAGGTCCGATAAGACCACAGCGTCGCCGAGAAGTTTAGGGCCGCTGATCAGATCGAGCGACATCATCGTCCTCGCCCCCCCAGAACGGCAGCTCCCCATGGCCAAGAAGCAAGATCAGGGAGGCCGTGCTTGCGCGGCCTCCCTGCCTGTCAATTCGTTATTGCTCCCTTTCTTTACTCAGGATAGCTACGTCGCCCTGCCTGATGTAACGCGGTGATTCACTGGTCCCCAGCGCTCGCGCGGCTGTCCGATGCAAGGTCTGAACCAAATAGGGCTGGCACTGGATCGAGGACGAACCACCGGTTGCATTCCAACCCGCCGGGATGGGTGAATTGCTGCAAACCGCAAGGCCTTCCGATGCCTGCGCGATCGTCGAGATGCCGTAGCCTCCACACTGTCCTGAAGTAATCGCATTTCCGGTGATAACCCAAGGATTCCAAATTACACTCGGTGAGCAGATCGCAATGCCGTTCGTGGGAAGCGTCAGCGTCATGGCGCCCTGAAAACCGGCGCAAATCGAGCTCACGGTATTGATGCCCGTAATGACATAAGGCGCGGGATAACCCGATCCGAAACAAGCCTGCACGGTGTTACTCCCACCCGCGGGCGTGATCGTCCAGCGGTAAACCGCCACGCCCGGGCACGCCGCGTTCACATCCGAGGCCGTGACCACGTATCCAGCCGGCAGTCCTTGATTGCTGCATATCGTGAGTGCAGTGGCCTCCACACCAAGCGTGGCGGCCCTTGCGGACGGTACAGAAAAGAAAGCCATGGAACAGACGAGGCATAGGGCGGCGAAAGCCCATATACGATTCAGCGTCATAACAAGTCCCCTTTGTAGTTGATGTCCGATATCCACCCCCATCATTGGATGGCTGGATCAGCATAGGGTTGGGGTTACCTTGTAAAGGTGACCTTCATCACGACAACGGACGCGGGCTTAGCCCCTGGCGAGCTCTACCTCGCCCTACAGGTGCGGGGAAAAGCTGCGAAGGTAGCGATAGTGGCCCGCATGCGATGACTGATCACGGCCATCAACGCGATGGTCCGTAATCAGACCGGCTGGCGCCGGCCAGCATCTGTCTGAAAAAGAACAAAAAAAGGGCGACCCGGAGGCCGCCCCATTTCACTCACTACGATCGCAGTTAACGCAAGGAATCGGAAAGGATTCGCGGCGTCACGAAAATCAGCAGTTCGGCCTTGTTGTTGTCGCGTGAGGTACGGCGAAAGAGCACACCAAGGCCTGGGATGTCACCCAAACCAGGAACCTTGCTCGTTGTATTGTTTTTGGTGATCTCGTAGATACCGCCCAGGACCACCGTCTGACCGTTGTCGACCAGCACCGAGGTGTTGATCTCGCGGGTGTCGATCGAGGGAACGAAGCCGCCGCCCGGTGACGGGGTCTGGCTGGCGAGCGCGTCCTTCTTGACGTTGATTTTCAGGTACACGCGGCTGTCGGCCGTGATCGTCGGGGTGACGCGGAGTTCGAGCACGGCGTCCTTGAACTGCACCGTCGCGTTCTGCGCACCACCGCCCGAGCTCGACGCCTGGTAGGTCACGTAGCCGATCTGAGTACCCTGCTTGATCACCGCTTCCTGCTGGTTGGCGGTAATGACACGGGGGCTGGAGATCACTTCGCTGCGACCTTCGGTCTGCGCGGCCGAGAGCTCGAGGTCAACCATGTAGTTGGCGCCGAGGATGGCCAGGCCGATGCTGCCCGCGGGGTTGGAGACAGGCAGGTTGACGTTGTAGCCGCCCGGATAGGTGAGCGTGTTGTTCGTCTGCGTACCGTTGTTGAGGTTGGCTACGTTGGTCACCAGCCCGGAAGTGCCCAGCTGGGTACCGGTACCACTGCTCAGATCCGGCGTCGTACCGATGACCTGGCCGCTCGGATTCGTGTTGAACGCCTGCGCACCCCAACGAACACCGAGCGCGCGGGTGAACTGGTCCGTGGCAACCACGATACGCGACTCGATCAACACCTGCTGTACCGGACGGTCGAGCGTGCCGATCAGTTCACGAAGGTCACGAATCTTGTCCGGCGTGTCGTTGATGAGCAGCGTGTTCGTGCGGTCGTCGAACGAGACGCTGCCGCGACCCGACAGGAAGCCCTTCGAGGTGTTACCCGACGAACCGCCGCCCGAGCTTTGCATGCTGCCCTGGGTCAGCAGCTTGGCGATATCTTCCGCCTTGCCGTAGCTGATCGGGATGTAGTCGGAGACCAGCTCGGCAGAGTCCTCAGCCTTCTGGCGCGCATCGGCGAGACTTTGCTCGTAGTTCGCCAACTCGGTCTGCGGTGCGATCCAGATCACGTTGCCGCTGCGACGCTTGTCGAGGCCCTTGGCACGCAGGATCACGTCGAGTGCCTGGTCCCATGGTGTGTTGACCAGACGCAGGGTGACGCTGCCACCCACGCTGTCGGAGGCGACCAGGTTGAGCTTGGCTTCATCGGCGATCAGCTGCAGGGCCGAACGCACCGGGATGTCCTGGAAATTGAAGGTCAGGCGCGAACCCGAGTACGTCGGTTCCTGACCCTTGGCGGCCTTGCCGGTCGGTGCGGTCACTTTCTTGGCGGCCACTTCGATCACGTACTCGGTGCCGCTCTGGTAGGCCGACGTCTCGATCTCACCCTTGGTGCGGATGTCGAGGCGCGCGCCACCCGGCGAGGCTTTCGATTCGATCGACTGAACCGGGGTGGCGAAGTCGAGTACGTCCAGACGCTGTGCGAGCTTGGCAGGCAGGCTGGAGCCGGCCAGGCTGACGATGACGTGATCGCCCTCGCGGTGCATTTCCGGTGTCGTTGCCGTGCTACCGAGCGTTACCAGCACGCGGCCTTCGCCGTTCGGACCGCGGCGGAAATCGATGTTCGACACCGGGGTGCCGGCACTCGAGGGGAGCGCCTTGGTCGGGTCGGAAACGATGGCCGTGGTCGTCGTCGCACCAGTCGGGCCGTTGTTCACGGTGACGATGAGGTTCTTGCCCTCGGCACGCGTGCGGTAGGCCGATTCGCGGAACAGTTCGACAGTGACGCGAGTGCGCCCACCGGCAGCGACCACCGAGACACCGGCCGTGGAGCCTTTGCCGATGTCGATGTGCCGGCTGCTGAACGCATTGGTCGTGTCAGGCAGGTCG
Source organism: uncultured Luteibacter sp. (assembly GCA_966191635.1). Classification (GTDB taxonomy): domain Bacteria; phylum Pseudomonadota; class Gammaproteobacteria; order Xanthomonadales; family Rhodanobacteraceae; genus Luteibacter. The sequence goes on along the minus strand of CBIGPO010000056.1, from coordinate 7,231 downwards.
ATGGCGATGCGTGGCGGATTGTTGGTCGTGAAGACCTTCGGATCCGGCGCGGTATCGGAGAACGCGAGGGTCAGTTCGATGCGCCCCCCGGGCTGTGCGTCGTAGCTGACATTCTGCAGGGCGTTCGTCGCCGATGCGGTGCCTGCGAATACGCCGGTAAAAGCCAGCGTAGCGCCGAGCACCCAGCGGCGCGCGCGATGGCGCGCGCTACCCGGCAGATGATGGAAGTTGGTCGTCATGTGCGTCATCCCCGAGTTCTTATTTTTCGCCGACCGCGATGCTTGCCGGACGCTCCATCCAACCGCCCTGGCCGTTAGGCACCAGTTCGACCAGATCGATCCGATCCTCCCCGACGGCCGTAACACGACCGTAGGCCTGCCCCATGTATTCATTGCGGTGGATGCGATGGATCACCCCACCCGGATCTTTTACGAGTGCCTCGAGACTGGAACCAGCACCAACCGTGCCAACCATCTTGAGCGTGTCGAGCGAGAACATCTCGAGCGGTTCCTTGGGACGGTTTTCGTCCGGTCGCGGACCCGAGCTCACATTTGTGTCCATTTCAGCCGTGCTCGGGCTGAACGGGTCGCGAGCGCTCTGATCCTGGTAAGCGAATGTCTCGAACGTGCGGATCACCGGGAGCACCGGAATCGGCTCTCCCTTCTTGTGCTTTTCGGCGTCGACCCACTCACGCAGGTCCGACGTTCCCTTGGTGCAGCCGGCCAGCGCGAGCGCGGCGAGCAGGATGGAGGCGACGGGCCGCAACTTGATGTACGTAGCGTTCATCACTTGCCCCCCTTGGCCGGGGCCGCGGTCTCGTCGTCTTCCAGGTAGCGGTAGGTTTTCACCGTACCCTGGAGTACGAGCTGGCCGGAGCCGGTGCCGTTCTTGTCGGCCAGCTTGGGCTTAAGCGACACGTCGTGCAGCGTCAGGATGACGACGCGCGGCAGCGAGGCTACGCCGCTGATGAACGTACCGAACTGGTGGTAGGTACCGACCATGCGCAGCGTGATCGGTTTCTCCGCGTAGAAGTCCTTCGGCGTTTCCGGGCCCGGCTGGAACAACTCCGTCTCGATACCGGCAGCGAGCGCTGTCTGCGAGATGTCGATCAGCAGCTCAGGCATTTCCGTGCGGCTGGGCAGCTGGCGCAGCAGGGTGCGCAGCATGTCCTGCATTTCGGTCAGCTGCTGCTCGAGGGCTTCCAGATTGGCGGACTTGGCCTGTTTCTGGGAGAACTCGACCTTGAGCGCCTCTTCCTTGGTTTCCGCGGAAGCAAGGTCGTCCTGCTGCGAGCTGATTTCGAAGTACCAGCCAGCCAGCACCACGACCGCAAACAACAGGACAGTAAAGAACAGCTTGATCGCCTTCGGCCAGCCGCCGACGTTATGGCGATCGAGGTTGCGCAGATCGTCAAAGAAGCTCATGGCTTGGCTCCTGCCGTGGTGGCGGAAGCCGGACGCGGCGCCGCGACCGGAGTCGCAACCGGTGCCGGGGCGGCGGTCGTCGAGACGGCAGTACCGGCGGGCTTGCCGACCGCGGTGTTCGCCGCATTAGCCAGTGCTGCCGGAACAGCGGCGGCGGCCGGAGCCGTTGCCGGAGCTGCGGTGCTGGACGAACCCGCGGGCTCGCCGTCCGGTGTATCGCCCGGATGGTTCAGGCGGACGTCGAGACCAAACACGTAAGGCATACGCGACGCGTCATGCGTGTTTTCGGTCTTGCGCAGGTCGGCATGGCCCATCCAGGGCGAGGCTTCGATGTTGCGCATGTACTCGGCCACGCTGGAGTTGGACTGCGCGACGCCGTCGAGGGACATGGAATCGCCCGACTGCTTCATGCCCGCCAGGCGCGCGCTCGACGGAATGGTCTTCACCAGTTCGTCGAACAGGTGGACCATCTGCGATCGGTTGGCCTGCAGCTGCTCAATGATCTGCTTGCGCTGGAGCAGGCCTGCACGAACCTTTTCGAGGTCCTTGATCTTGGCGATGCGGTCGTCGAGCTGCTTGATCTCGCCCTGCAGGTAGGTATTGCGTTCGGCCTGGTTGTCGATGCGCGCATCCATCCAGAAGGACCACGCGATCAGCACCACAAGAGCGGCACCGAAAGCCATGCCGAGCTGGATGTAGAACTCGCGTTCGCGCAGCTTGCGCCGCTCGGCGCGCCAGGGAAGCAGGTTGATATGTGCCATCAGTCGAAGCTCCTCATGGCGAGGCCGACGGCAATCATCAGCGCGGGCGCGTCCTGGGCCAGGGTCTGGGCCTGGACACGGCTGGAAAGCGCCATGCGGGCCAGCGGGTTGGCAACGACGCAAGGCACGCTGAGCTGCTGCTCGAGCAGTTCCGTGATGCCTTCGATCGAGGCACAGCCACCGGCCAGGACAACCTGATCGACCCGGCTGTACTCGCTACCGGCGAAGAAGAACTGGAGCAGGCGGCTTACCTGCTGGACCAGCGACTCCTTGAACGGCTCCAGCGCCTCCATTTCGTAGGATTCGGGCAAGCCACCCTTGCGTTTGGCCCGACCGGCTTCCTCGTAGGAGAGGCCATAACGACGCATGATCTCGTCGGTGAGCTGCTTGCCGCCGAAGACCTGCTCGCGGGAGTAGATCGTCCGCTGGTTCTTCAGCACGGCCAGGGTGGTCATGGTGGCGCCGATATCGATGACGGCCACCAGGGCGTCACGCGACACCGCCAGTTGGTCGGCCACCATGGCGAACGCGTTCTCCATGGCGAAGGCCTCGACGTCGACCACACGGGCAGTGAGCCCGCCAAGGTCGAGCGCCGCAATGCGCATATCCACGTTCTCGGTCCGCGAGGCGGCGAGGAGGACGTTGTTCATCTCCGGGTTGTCCCGGACGGGCCCAACAACCTCGAAATCGAGGCTGACTTCCTCGATCGGGTAGGGAATGTACTGATTAGCCTCGACCTGGATCTGACCTTCGAGGTCATCCTCAGAGAGATCGGCCGACATGGGAATGATGCGGGTGATCACGGCGGAGCCGGCCACGGCAGCAGCGCCGTGTTTGAGCTTGGATCCGGATCGGGCCAATGCCCGCCGAATAGCCTCACCCACCGCTTCGACTTCAACGATGTTCTTTTCGACGACGGCATTGGGCGGCAGCGGCTCAACGGCATAGTGCTCGACGCGATAGCGTCCACCTGCCTGACTGAGCTGAAGCAGCTTTACTGCGGTCGAACTGATGTCGACGCCTATTAAAGGCGCCGCCTTGGGTGTAAAGAGCCCCACGTTGTCCCCCTTCCCCGCGCCTTTGTCGGAATTGGTCTTCGGCGCGAAGGCATTAGATCTTAAAACTTAACGGATTGGCAACGGCCGAAAAGGGCCCTTACCGGCACTAATTCACAAATCCTGTCACTGGGTTAGCGAAAACCCTTCATGACTGGTCGAGCGTCCCCCAGCCCTTTGCCTCCCCGGCTTGGCTCTATACTCCGCCACGACCCACACGGCGGTGACCCCTTCCCCCTCCATGCGAATCCTCAAGCGTCTGCTGCGCATTGCGCTGTACCTCGCCCTGGCCGGCATCCTCTTCGTGGCTGGCGCCATTGGCGTCGCCTACTGGCTGCTGGCCCCGCGCCTGCCCTCGGTCGCGGTCCTGCGCGACTATCACATGCAAGTTCCGCTCCGCGTACTGAGCTCGGACGGGCGGCTGATCGCCTCCTTTGGTGAAACCCGACGCATTCCCGTCCACATCGCCGACGTACCCGCACGCCTCAAGAATGCCGTCTTATCGGCCGAAGATGCCGATTTCTATAGCCATCCGGGCATCGATTGGCACGGCATCGCCCGCGCCGGCATCCATGTCATCGTTTCCGGCGGCGACAAAGGCCCCGGCGGATCGACGATCACCCAGCAGGTGGCGCGCAACTTCTTCCTTAGCCCGGAAAAGCTGTATTCGCGCAAACTGACGGAAGTATTCATCGCCCTGCGCATGGAAAACGAGCTCACCAAGGACCAGATCCTCGAGCTCTATATCAATAAGATGTTCCTGGGCCACCGCTCCTATGGCCTCGCCGCGGCAGCCTCCTACTACTACGGCAAGACCCTCGACCAGCTGACCGTGGCCGAGTGTGCCACGTTGGCGTCGACCTTCCAGCTTCCGTCGGTAGTCAACCCCCTGAACAACCCCAAGCGGATGATCGGCCGTCGCGACTGGGTGCTCGGCCAGATGCTCTCCAACCGGTTTATTACCAAGGCGGAGTATGACGAGGCCATCAAGGAGCCCAACGACGCCTTCCCGCATGAGCAGCAAATCGAGGTGGATGCTCCGTATCTTGCCGAAATGGTGCGTCAGCAGGTACTCGAGAAGCTAGGCAACGATGCGCTCACCGAGGGCTACGTGGTCCACACGACCGTACCCAGCGACAGCCAGGCGGCGGCCAACGACGCTCTTCGCGGGCGCTTGTCGGCCTACGACCGTCGCCACGGCTACCGCGGCCCTGAAGGCCACGAGGAACTCCCGGCCCAGGCCGGCCCCGATGACTACGACCGCGTTCTCGCCGGCTACACGAGCGTGGCGGGCATGATGCCGGCCATCGTCACCGAGACAGGGGCGAAGGAGGCCAAGGTGTACCTTTCCGCGAAGGAGACGGCGACGTTGAGCCTGGCATCGATCACCTGGGCTCGCCCCTACGTGAACGAGGGTCGCGCGGGCGCGGCACCGACGAGCGTCGACGCGGTCCTCAAGCGCGGTGACGTGATTCGTCTGATTCGCAGCGAGAAGGACGACATCGACGAGGACGCCAAGGCATCGGACACGGCCAAGGCCACCACGGAGGCCAAGCCCGACCCCGGCAAGGGAGCCTGGCACCTCACCCAGATCCCTGCCGTGCAGGCAGCGCTCGTCTCGGTCGACCCCGAAGATGGCGCGGTTCGTGCCCTGGTTGGCGGCTTCAGCTTCCTTCGTTCGAAATTCAACCGCGCCGTGATGGCCGCACGCCAGCCCGGCTCGAGCTTCAAGCCCTACCTCTATTCGGCCGCCTTCGAGCGTGGCTTCACACCGGCATCGATCGTCAACGATGCGCCGGTGGCCTTCCCCGATCCGTCACGTCCCGACGGCATGTGGACCCCGGCCAACGACGACAACAAGTTCGACGGCCCGATGCGTCTGCGCGAAGCACTCGTGAAGTCGAAGAACCTCGTGTCGGTCCGCCTGCTCGACGCGATCGGGGTGCGCTACGCCCGCGAATACATCACGCGGTTCGGCTTCACACCGGATGCCCTGCCGCAGAATCTGTCGCTCGCACTGGGCACAGCCTCGGTCTCGCCCATGAGCATGGCGCGCGGCTACGCTGTGTTCGCCAACGGCGGCTACCTGGTCACGCCTTACTTCATTGCACGCATCGACGACCGCGACGGCAACCCCGTCTATGTCGCCAACCCGGAGCGCGCCTGTGCGGATTGCCAGGAACGCCTGCTCAACCCGACACCGGCCGGTCCACCGACTCAGCCTTCCACCGCGCTCATTCCTGCCAAGCCGGCCGCCGCCAGCAGCAACGGCGGCAACGGTACGGGTGACGCCGTCCTTCCCGCGGACGCCCACGCCGACCAGACGAAGCTGCCGAAGCTCGCACCCCATGTCATCGACGTACGCAATGACTACCTCGTGACCTCGCTGATGCAGGACGTGATCAAGCGCGGCACCGGTTCGGCGGCACGTGCCCTGGGCCGTGACGATCTCGCTGGCAAGACTGGCTCGACCAACGATCATCGCGATGCCTGGTTCGTCGGCTTCAACGGTGATGTATCGACGGCCGTATGGGTAGGCTTCGACGACTTCAGCTCACTCGGACGCGGCGAGTTCGGCGCCAAGGCGGCGCTGCCGATCTGGATGGACTACATGGGCGCGATCCTGAAGGACAAGCCGTCGCACACCCTGGCCATGCCACCCGGTGTCGCCACGGTACAGATCGACCCAGGCTCAGGCTTGCCTTCGCCGGGCGGCATGAGCGAAATCATGAAGGTCGAGGACGTCGACCGTCTTCGCGAACAGGCAGCGCAGAAACAACAGGAGGACCAGCAGGACCACGCCTACGACATCTTCTGACGTACACATACACACCACACGGGGGTGAGTCATGGCACGAGGCGAGCACCACAAGATCCACGCACAGGACCGGACGCAGCGTCACCGCGCCCTTGTCGCCCAGGAAGCGGCGCGCCTGATGAGTGAACACGGCATTCGCGACTTCCATCACGCAAAGATAAAGGCGGCCGAGCGACTCGGCATCGCCGACGCGCAGGCCCTACCCCGTAACAACGAGATCGAGGATGCCCTGCGCGAACACCAGCGCATCTTCAAGGCGGATTCCCAGCCCCAGGCACTGCGTGCCCGACGCGAAGCGGCCGTCGAAGCGTTGCGCTTCCTTCGCGGATTCGACGCACGACTGGTGGGCGCCGTGCTGGAAGGCACGGCCGACGAGCACTCGGCTGTCTGCATACATGTCTTCAGCGACGACCCGGAAGCACCTGTACTGTTTCTCCAGGAGCAGGGTATTCCGCTCGAGACGCAGACGCGGCGCCTGCGCTGGTCGGGCAACGAGCAGACCGAACATCCCGTACTGCTGTTCGGTGCCGACGGCATCCCTTTCGACCTGACCGTGCTGCCACTGGATGCGCTGCGCCAGGCACCCCTGGATCGCGTGGACGAACGGCCGATGCGTCGGGCAACTGCGTCGATGGTGCAGGCGTTGCTGACCGAAGAAGACATCGCTGCCTTCGACGCCTCTGTGGGAGTCGATTCATCGGCGATAGCCAGTTTCCCGCTACCTGGTTTTCGCCGCTGAAGCGGCTCCCACAAGGACCCTCGAAGCATCCTCGCAGGTAAAAAAAACCCCGCTTTCGCGGGGTTTTTTTCTTAGCGCTTGTCGCTCGGAGCGTAGTCGCGAACGTCAGCGCCAGTGTAGATCTGGCGGGGACGACCGATACGTGCTCCCGGGGTCTCGTGCTGTTCGATCCAGTGCGAGATCCAACCGGAGGTGCGCGCAATGGCGAACATCACGGTGAACATCTCGGCAGGAATGCCCAAGGCTTTGTAGATGATGCCCGAGTAGAAGTCGACGTTCGGGTAGAGCTTGCGCTCGACGAAGTAGTCGTCCTTCAGGGCAGCCTCTTCCAGCTTCATGGCGACATCGAGCAACGGGTCGTTGACGCCGAGCTCCTCGAGCACCTTGTGGCACATCTCGCGGATGATCTTCGCGCGCGGATCGAAGTTCTTGTA